>NZ_JANZYP010000048.1 GCF_025506355.1 Sphaerisporangium corydalis | reverse complement strand
TCATGTATTGGAGGCGGGCGGGGGGGTAGTCGGGGTCGAGGGGGAGGTAGGCGGCGCCGGTTTTGAGGATGGCGAGCAGGGTGGTGGGGAGGTGGGTGGTGCGGGGGAGGCAGACGCCGACGAGGTGTTCTTGGCGGACGCCTCGGTCTTGGAGTAGGTGGGCGATCTGGTTGGCCTGGGTGTCGAGCTGGGTGTAGGT
This sequence comes from Sphaerisporangium corydalis, assembly GCF_025506355.1. Classification (GTDB taxonomy): domain Bacteria; phylum Actinomycetota; class Actinomycetes; order Streptosporangiales; family Streptosporangiaceae; genus Sphaerisporangium; species Sphaerisporangium corydalis. The sequence goes on along the minus strand of NZ_JANZYP010000048.1, from coordinate 81,778 downwards.
GAGGTGCCCGTCGTCACCGGAGACGGCCACGGCCGAGGGCGACTTTCCAGCCTGCTCGGCCACCAGCCCGTGCAAAGTGGCCCGCTCCGCCACCGGTTCGTGCGGGGTGCCCGTGCGGGTGGGCGCGGGGTGGTCGGCGGTTCGGGGTGCGTCGTTCATGGTGACATCCGTGAGGTCGGGGAAACGGGGATCGGCTGCGGGAACGCGGCCGCCGTGCGCATCAGCAGTGCGGCGCACAGGGTCGCCGCGACGGCGGTGACCAGGAAGACCGGTGTGGTGCCGAGCCTTTCGAGCAGGATCCCGGCGCTCAGGAACCCGGCGGCGCTGGCCAGGGTGTTGGTCGTGACGAGCGCCGTCAGCACCGGTACCCGCAGTTCCGCCTCGGGCCGCAGCGTCAGGACGCTCAGGTAGGCGGTGTTGAGCACCGGCACGCACAGCCCGCTGGCCGCCATCAGCGCCCCGAGGACGACCGCCGGCATCGGCAGCGCCATCGGCCACAACGGCACCGCGGCGGCGATCGCCGCGTACCCGCCGAGCCACAGCAGCGGCACCCGGTCGGCCAGGCGGTAGGCCAGCACGCTTCCCGCCACCGACCCCGCGCCCCAGGCCGCGAACAGCCAGCCCGCCACCGCCGGGCTGCCCCCGTACTTGGTGTACGTCAGCACGGGCAGCGCGGCGAGCAGCACCGGGAACAGGAACCCGTACAGCAGGCTCGCCGCGCACAGCCGGGCCAGCAGCGGGTCACGCCACAGGTGGCGGAGCCCGGCGAACGCGCCGACCGGCGGCCCGGCCCCGTCCGCCGGTCCGAGACCGGCGGGCAGCAGGCCCAGCAGCAGGAACGAGACCAGGTAGGAGCCCGCGTCCAGCCACAGGACGTTCGGCCCGCCGATGAGCGCGATGAGCGTGCCCGCGGCGGCGGGCCCGGCGAAGGTCGCGAACCGGGTGCCCGCCTCGACCAGGCTGTTCGCCCGGGTCACCGACGCCTCGTCGTCGAACAGCTCCGGCAGCACCGACCGCTGGCAGGCCAGGTAGGGGGTGGTGACGGCGCCGATCGCGCAGACGATGAGGAGCAGGACGGGGAAGGACAGCAGCCCGAGCGCGTGCAGCGACGGGACCAGTGCCACCAGGAGTGCGCGGCACAGGTCGGCGGCGCGCATCACGCGCTTGGCGCCCAGCCGGGCGACGAGGATCGCGCTCGGCGGGCCCAGCAGGGCCACCGGGAGCAGCTCGGCGGCGAACACCGCGGCCATGCGGGTCGCCGAGCCGCTCTCCGCCAGCGTGAACCACGGGAGGGCGACCCAGCTCAGCTGCGTTCCGACGCCGGACAGCGTCTCCGCGGCCACCAGCCCCCAGATGGCCCGTCCCGGGCGCGTGGCCGGACCGGGCCGTTCGGTGAACCGTGCGGACATGGACGTGACCTTCTCAGTGGGTGTGGTCGTGGGTGATCCGCCAGCGGGTCTTCTCCCTGCGCAGGATCAGCGAGCTGATGGCCTGCTTGGGCACCCGGTCGTCACCCCCGGAGAGCTGGGCGAACGCCACGACGTGCGCCATCTCGGGGCTGACCAGGTCCGCGTGCAGCAGGTCGTAGGACAGCGTCGGCCGTTTGAAGTCCGCGTCGAACATCGGGGCCTCCGCGTAGTGGGCCCGGATGGCGTCACTGCCGCGCAGCACGAGCCTGCCCCGGTCCGCCACCGGCCCCTCGCCCGGCTCGTAGGCGATCAGCGTGGTCTCGGGCGACGGCAGGTACGCCGCCACGAACGCCTCGTAGTCGCCGTCGTTGTACGCCGTCGCCGCCTCGTCCAGCATCAGCGCCAGCGCCGAGCGCACGCCGGCCGGCGCCGGGACCGGGTAGGTCGCCGCCTTCATCGGCCCGCCACCTCCACCGGCCGGGTGTCCTGGCCCTGGGTCGCGGGCACCAGCGCCAGACGCGGGCTGGTCCGCACGTAGAAGCCGTTCACGGCGGTCTCCTCGGAGACCGGGTAGTCGCCGGAGGACAGCGGGCGCACCTCGGCAAGGACCCGCTTCTGCTCCTCGGGGCTCAGGGTCGCCAGCCACGCGTCGTCGCGCCCGGAACCCTCGGGGAAGTAGGTGTCGATGAGGCGCTTCATCTCGGAGTACACCAGCGCGCTGCCGCCGCTGCCGGCGTCCTCGACGTCCTCCAGGCCGGACACGATGTGCTTGAAGGCGGTGATCACCTCCGACTCGCCGATCTCCTGGTGCGACATCTTCTGCGCCTGCCAGAACAGCGAGTCCTTGCCCCGGTAGTTGAGGTACAGCGACGACACGAGCACCAGGAACCGGACGTACGCCGTCCGGTAGGCCTCGCCGTAGAACGTGGTCACCTCGCGCTCGTCGAGCTCGCCGCGCAGGATGCTCGCCGTGCCCGCCGCCGCCAGCGTCGCGCTGTAGGTGGCCAGGTGGATGCCGGTGGACAGCAGCGGGTCGAGGAAGCAGGCGGCGTCGCCGGTGACGAAGTACCCGTCCCCCGCGGGCTGCTCGCACATGTAGGAGAAGTCCTGCTCCACCTTGACCGGGCGGACCCGCTCACCCGGCTCCACCAGCTCGGAGATCAGCGGCGACTCGGCGATCGCGGCCAGGTACGCGTCCTCGATCGAGCCGCACTCCTCGCGCCGGCGCTGGAAGCTCGTCTTGTGCGCCACCACCCCGACGCTGAGCGTGCCGTCGTGCAGCGGGATGGCCCACAGCCAGCCGTCCTCGATGGAGCCGACCATGATGCTGCCGGGCGGGCCCTGGTGGGGGAGCTTGGCGCCGGCCCAGTAGCTGTAGGCGGCGACGTTCCTGAAGCCCTCGTTGTAGCGGCGCCCGCCGGTGTACCGCGTGGTCATCAGGCCGGCCCGGCCGGTGGCGTCGATGAGCTGGTCGAACCGGATCTCCCCGGTACGCGTCGCGTCGCCGGTCTCCGCCCAGCGCACCGAGCGGGGCCGCCCGTCCTCGAAGAGCACTTCGGTGGCCTTGACGCCCTGGCGGACGCGCACCCCCTGGCTCTCGGCGTGGTCGAGCATGAGCTTGTCGAAGTCGGCGCGGGTGACCTGGAAGCCGTACCCCGAGCCCGCCTCTGACGGGTCGCCGAAGCGGATCTCCCACCGGTCGTCGCCCCAGGCCAGGTAGCCGCCGTACTTCTTGACGAAGCCGAACTCCTCCACCTTCTCCCTGGCTCCGATGAGGTCGAGCACGGTGAGGATCGAGGGCAGCAGCGACTCGCCGATGTGCTCGCGAGGGAACCGCTCCCGTTCCAGGAGCGTGACCTCGAAGCCCTCGCGGGCGAGCAGCGTGGCCGCGGTGGACCCGGCGGGACCGCCGCCGATCACCAGTACGCGGGTGGTCTCAATCATGCGGTTTCTCCTGACGAGATGGATGAGATGGACGCGGGCACCGCGGGATCCCGCTCCCGGTCCGGCGGGGCGAGGAATCCCGTTCCGATGAAGTGCCGTACGTACCGGCGGAACAGATCAGCGTCCAGCGGCGGGCACTCGACCCCGCCGCCGGAGAGCGAGGCCGTCGTCGCCCGGCAGGTCACCGGGTCGGGGACGACGGCCGTCGCCGGGTCGAAAAGGTGGACCAGCGGGAACAGCGCGTTGCCCTCGTCCCCGCCGGGGCCCGGTTCGGTGAGGCCGTCGAGCAGGCGGCGCCACCGTTGGTAGCTCACCGTCCGCACCTGGTACCCCATGGACCTGGCGGCCTCGAAGACCTCCGGCCAGGGGGTGGGTTCGGGGGCGATCAGGTGGAAGTTCCGGCCCAGGGACGCGGGGCGCCGCGACAGGTGCACGATCCCCGCGCTGACGAAGTCGGCGGGGGCGCCGACGATGCCCTCCGGGGTGTCGGGGGCGTACCCGAGCTGGAGGCAGCCCTTGAGCATCCGCCACACGGCGTCGTCGGGCCGGGACAGGCCGGTCCTGGTGTCGCCGGTGACCGCGCCCGGCCGGTACACGGCGACCGGGATCCCGCGCTCCCGCGCCGCCTCGACCAGGCGTTCGGCCGCCCACTTGCTCTGGGCGTATCCGGTGGCGAGCGACTCGGCCGGGTACGGGGCGGTGTCCTCGGTGATCTCGGTCCCGCCGCCCGAGGCGGGGAAGACGGCGGTCGTGGACACGTGGTGCACCGGCGTGACGGGGCCCCGGGCGGCGAGCCGCAGCACCTCCTGGGTGCCGAGCACGTTGGCCGCGCGCATCGAGGCGTACGGGTAGGTGAAGTGGACGCGGGCCCCGCAGTGGTAGATGGCGGCGGTGGTGCGGGCCAGCTCGTCGAAGGCGGCCTCGGTCAGGCCGAGCAGCGGCGCCGAAAGGTCGCCGGGCACCGCGACGATCCGCTCGCCGGGGACGTTCCCGTCCAGGCCGTGCTCGCGCAGGACGCCGAGGACGCGGCGGTGCCCCTCGGCGGCCGTCGAGGCCCGTACCAGGCAGCGGACCTGCCACGGGGTGCGGTCCAGCAGTTCGCGCAGCAGGTGGGCGCCGAGGTAGCCGGTCGCGCCGGTGAGGAACACCGCGTCCCCTTCCGGGCCCTCCGGCGCGTCGGCGGCGACCGTGATCGAGGGATCGAGGCGGACGTCCGCCGCGATGCCGGGCAGCGCGCCCTCTTCCCGCGCGCCCTCTTCCCGCGCGTCCTCCCTGGGCGTTCCCGCCTGAGGCGAGGCGCCGTCCTGGGCAGGCGTGTCCTTCGCGCCAGGGGCCGTGGCGCGGGCGACCGCCGCGGCCTGGCGCCTGACGCTCGGGGCCGCCATCAGGTCCTTGAGCATCAGGGCCACCCCGAACTCCCGGTTGACCCTGAGCAGCAGCCGGGTGGCGAGCAGCGAGTCCCCGCCGAGCGCGAAGAAGTCGTCCTCCACCGACAGGTCGGTGCCGAACAGGTCCCGCCAGATGTCCAGCAGGCGCCCGGCCACCTCGCCGCCCGGCCCGGCAGGGGCGGCACCCGATCCGGACGCGTGCGCACCTGACCCGGGCCGGGCCGTATCGGACTCGGCCGGGGCCGGGCCGAGCGGAGGTCCTGACAGGTCGGTGGTGCCGGGCAGGGGCGCCGTCGGCTCCCCGGCCGTCCTCGGGCCGTCGGGCCAGTACCTCCGGTGCTGGAACGGGTAGGCGGGCAGGGACGTCCGTGCCCGGACGTGGCCCTCGTGCAGCGCCGCCCAGTCGGTCTCGACCCCGCCGGCCCACAGCGTGCCGAGGGATTCGAGCATCGTGGCGACCTCCCCCGCCCCCTCGGGCTCGGGCGGCAGCGACGACACGCACAGCGGCGGCCCGCCGGACCCCTGGCCCGCGCGGACGAAGGAGGCCAGGGTCCAGCCCGGCCCCACCTGGACGAACGCCTGGTCCCGGTCGTCGAGCAGGGTGGCCACCCCGTCGCCGAAGCGCACCGTCCCGCGCAGGTGGGCGGTCCAGTACGCGGGGTCGGTCGCCTGCCCGGGGGTGAGCCACGTCCCGGTGCGGTTGGAGATGACCGGCACGGACGGCGGCCGGAGCCGGAGCGTCCCGACGAACTCCCCGAACTCGGCCAGCAACGGCTCCACCGCGCGCGAGTGGGCGGCGATCGAGATCCGCAGCCGGCGGCCCTCGACGTCCAGCTCCGCGAGCCGCGCCTCGATACGCTCGATCTCCCCGACCGGCCCGGACACCACGCACGACCGTGGGCCGTTCACCGCCGCCAGGTCCAGGCCGGGCCCGAGCAGCGGCGCCAGGTCGTCCGCGCCCATCCGGACGCTGAGCATCGCCCCCACCGGAAGCCGGGCGAACAGCCGGCCGCGCAACGCGATCAGCGCCAGCGCGTCCTCCAGCGAGAAGACGCCCGCCAGGCACGCGGCCGTGTACTCGCCCAGGCTGTGCCCGATCAGCGCACGGGGACGCACCCCCCAGTGCGACCACAGCCGCGCCAGCGCGTACTCCACCACGAACAGCGCAGCCGGGAAGGCCACCGAGTCGTCCAGTTCGGCGCCCGCCGCCCGGCCGGCGCCGGGGAACGCCTCGGGGTACAGCACCGTGCGCAGGTCGAACCCGAGGTGCGGGCGCAGGATCCGGGCGCACCGGTCGACCACGTCGCGGAAGACGGGCTCGCCGGCGTACAGGCCCGCGCCCATCCCGGCCCGCTGCGCGCCGCCGCCGGGGAACATGAACACGACCGGCCGGTCCGCGACGAACCCCGGGCCGTCGGCCGGCTCCTCGGTGAGGCGGGCCGCGGCCTCCTCCGGTGTGCGGCAGACCAGCGCCGTCCGGTGCTCGAACGCGCGGCGCCCGGTCTGCAGCGTGTACGCGGCGTCGGCCAGCACGGGCGGGCCGGACGCCAGCCGGCGCGCCAGCCGCGCGCGGGCCTCCCGCAGCGCCGGTTCGCTCTTCGCCGAGAGCACGAGAAGCTGGTGGTCGCGCGCGCTCCCCGAAGGGGACGGCGGGGGCGCCTGTTCGAGCACCACGTGGGCGTTTGTCCCGCCGATGCCGAACGAGCTGACCCCGGCCCGCCTGGGCGCGCCGCCCACGCCGCGCCACTCGCGCAGCCGGGCGTTGACGTAGAACGGGCCGCCGTCCATCTTGATCTCCGGGTTGACCCGCTCGAAGTGCAGGCTGGGCGGCAGCTCCTCGTGTTCGAGCGCGAGCACGGTCTTGATCAGCCCGGTGATCCCGGCGGCGGCGTCGAGGTGGCCGATGTTGGTCTTCACCGAGCCGAGGCCGCACCACGCCCGCCCGCCCGAGCCGCCGCCGAACGCCTCGGTCAGCGCCGCCACCTCGATCGGGTCGCCGAGCGGCGTGGCCGTCCCGTGCGCCTCGACGTAGCCGATCGTCTCCGGCGGCGTCCCCGCGACGAGGTGCGCCGCACGGATCGCGGCGGCCTGGCCGCGTACGCTCGGCGCGGTGAAGCCGATCTTCTCGCGGCCGTCGTTGTTGACCGCGCTGCCCCTGATCACCGCGCGGATCGGGTCCCGCGCCGCCAGCGCGTCCTCCAGCCGCTTCAGCACCACGACGCCGGCGCCGTCGCCGGCCACCGTCCCCCTGGCCCGCGCGTCGAACGCGCGGCAGTGGCCGTCCGGCGACAGGATCCCGCCCGCCACCGGCAGGTACCCGACGCGCTGCGGCACGCCGATCGAGACGCCCCCGGCCAGCGCGGTGTCGCAGTCGCCGGTCAGCAGGCTCTGGCACGCCAGGTGGACGGCGACCAGGGAGGTCGAACAGCCCGTCTGCACGGTCATGGCGGGCCCGTCGAGGTCGAGCGCGTAGGACACCCGCGTCGCGAGGAAGTCGCGGCTGGTGGCCAGGTTGAACTGGAAGTCGTCGATGGTGGACATGACGCCGGGGTGGCGGCGCAGCAGGCTCGCGTAGTCGCTCGGGCTCGACCCGGCGAACACCCCGACCCGCGCCCGTGTGGACGAGCCGTCCTGGGCGGCGTCCTCCATGGCCTCCCACGCGCATTCCAGGAACACGCGCTGCTGGGGGTCCAGGATCTGGGCCTCGCGCGGGTAGTAGCCGAAGAACCCGGCGTCGAACATCTCGGCGCCGTCGAGCACCCCGCGCCGGGCGACGTACCCCTCGGTCTCCCGGATCTCCCGGGGCACGCCGGCCTCGGCGAGTTCCTCGGCGGTGAACGTGGACAGCGATTCCCGGCCGTTTCTGAGATTGCTCCAGAATTCCGCGAGGTTCGCGGCTCCGGGAAAGCGGCCGGCCATTCCGACGACGGCGATCTCCGTCCCGTCGAGGCCGGAACCACGCGTTTCCGGTCCGGGGTCACGGATTTCCGCGGAATGGTCGCGCGGGTGCCCTTTCACTGCTGTGCCCTTTCGACGGGGAGTGCCGCGGCCAGGGATCTGATCGTCGGATTGCGGTAGAGGTCCTGCGGTTTCCAGCCGGGCGTTCCCGAGGCCCGCGCGGCGGCCGAGAGCTGCACGGCCAGCAGGGAATTGCCGCCGAGCTCGAAGAAGTCGTCGTCCAGCGACACCGCCACCCCGAAGACGTGCTCCCAGGCCCGTCTCAGCGTGGCGAGCAGGCCGTCCCCGGCCCGCGTGTCCTCCGGTTCGGCGGGCGCCGAGCCGAGGCGGGGGGCGGGCAGCCGCGCGGTGTCGACCTTGCCGTTGATGGTCAGCGGCAGCTCCCCGATCACGGTGATCGTGCTCGGGAGCATGTAGTCGGGCAGGTGACGGGCCAGCACGCCCCGGATCTCCGCCGTCGAGCACGCCCCGTCCAGCACGACGTACGCGTCCAGGCGGACGGCCGCCGAGCCGCCGCGCGGGCCGGTCGCCGCCACGACCGCGGCCGCGCGCACGGCCGGCACCTCCAGCAGCACCGAACGGATCTCGTCGAGCTCGATGCGGTGTCCCCTGAGCTGGATCTGGTCGTCCAGCCGGCCCAGGTGGTCGAGGGCGCCGTCGGGCCGCATCCGGCCGAGGTCGCCGCTGCGGTAGATCCGGCCGCCGCCGAACCGGTCCTCGGCGAACCGTTCCGCGGTCAGCTCGGGCTTGCCGAGGTAACGCAGGGCCACCCCCGCGCCGCCCACGTAGATCTCGCCCGCCACGCCGAACGGCAGCGGCCGTCCTGCGGCGTCCCGTACCGACACCGACCACCCCGGCAGCGCCCGGCCTACCGACCGCGACCCGGCGACGACCTCCCGCGGCGTCACCGTCTGGGACGTCACGTGGACGGTGGTCTCGGTGATGCCGTACATGTTCACGACCCGGCAGCTCACGTGCGACCGGTCGCGGAACCAGCGGCGCAGCGTCCGCACGTCCAGCGGCTCGCCGCCGAGGATCACCAGACGCACCGCCATGCCCGCGCGTCCCGCGCCGCCGGCCTCGATGACCTGCGTGAACGCCGACGGCGTCTGGCTCAGCACGGTGACCCCCTCGGCGACGAGGATGTCGATGAAGTCCTCGGGCGAACGCGAGGCCGCGTACGGCACCCCGACCAGGCGGCCACCGGTGAGCAGGCACCCCCAGATCTCCCAGACCGAGAAGTCGAAGGCGCTGGAGTGGTACCAGGTCCAGACGTCACGCTCGCCGAGTCCCATGTCGCCCTGGGTGGCCGCGAGCAGCGCGATGACGTTCCGGTGCGGCACGATGACGCCCTTGGGGCGGCCGGTCGACCCCGAGGTGTAGATCACGTACGCGGCGTCCTCCGGCCCGGCCACCGGTTCCCGGCCCGCCTGGGGCTCGGCGCCGGCCGCCGCCCACAGGCTCGCCTCGCCCCCCGGGCGGTCGAGTTCCGCGGGGGTCACCAGGCGGGTGCCCTCCGGGGCCGGGAAGCCGGGAAGTCCGGTCACGACCACGTCCAGGCCCGCGTCCTCGGTGGTGTACCTGAGCCGTTCGACCGGGTGCCTGACGTCCATCGGGACGTAGGCGGCGCCCGTCTTGAGCACCGCGAGCAGCGTGACCACCAGGTCGGCGCCGCGCTCCAGGCAGACCCCCACCCGGTCGCCGGCCGCCACGCCGAGCGCGCGGAGCCCCCGCGCGCAGTGCTCGGCCCGCCGGTCGAGCCGGGCGTACGTCAGCTCGCCGTCCGCGTCGCGGTAGGCGACCGCCTCGGGGGCGCGCGCGGCGACGGCCTCGAAGGCGCCGTGAACGGTCGCCGGGACGGCGGTGGAGGGCGGGGGCGAGGTGCCCGCGGCGAGGATCCTGCCGATCTCGCCGGAGGTCAGCGGTGCCGCGTCCGCCGCCGGCGCGTCGCCGGGGAGCGCGTGGAGCGCGGTGACCGCGTCGCCCAGGTGCCGGGCGAACTGGGCGGCGATGGACGGGGACAGTGCCGTCTCGTCGTAGCGGAGCTCGCCGTGGACCGTGCCATCACCGGCCCGGTCCCACCACAGGGTCACCGGGAACATGGGCCGCGCGCACGGCTCGTAGGATGCGGCGTCCCCCGACCCGGTCAGCACGACCCCGAACACCGGCGTCCCGCCGTCCTGGCCGGTCGCGCTGACCTCGTCCCTGCCGGGTCCCGCCTCCGGATCGTGGCCGGTCACGCGGCCGGCGCGGGCCAGCAGGGTGCCGGCCGTGTCCGAGTCGCCGGCGTCGACGGCCCAGGTGGTCACCTCGTCCAGCGGGCCGGCGCAGGTGCCCGAGCGCACCAGCGCCACGGGGGAGCCCTCGCCGGTGCCGTAGCGGGCGAGCATGAGGTCGACGGCGGCGAGCAGTGTGGCGTCGGAGACGTGCTGGGGCTGGTGGACGGGCACGCCGCCGTGGCGGCCCGCGCGGTCCTCCTCGCCCAGCCCCCAGCCCGGCCCCCGGACACCGGCCCCGGTCGCGCGCCCCGCGTGCGGCACGGCGAGCGACCCGACGACCGGGGCGGGGGTGGCCGGGTCGACCAGCGCCGTGGCCAGCCGCTCCAGCCCCGCGTACCCGAGCACGGCCCGGTGGCCGGTGAGCACCAGGACCGGCGGGCCGTCCGCGTGCCGCAGTAGCACGGCACGCAGGCCGGGGCCGCCGGGGGACAGGGCGCGCCGCAGTTCCCGATCGCGCGCCTCGGCGGCCCGCGTCTCGCCGGTACGTATCTCGTCGGCTCGCGTCCCGCCCGTAGGAGTCTCGCCGTTGGCCGGTTCGACGGGCGGCACCCACAGCCGCAACCCGCGCAGCGCGTCCTGTTCGGCGGCCAGCTTGTCCAGGTTGGCGCGGATGTCCTGCGCGTCCACCCCCAGGGGGACGCGTAACGCGATCCCGTGGCACGCCCGGCCGGGGTCTCCGGCGAACGCCTCACGGGAGAAGAAGGACGGCGTCGCGTCCCCGTGATCCGAGGCGCGTCCATCGCGATGGACGGCGATAGTGCTGGGCATCGTCTCTCTCCTGGGCAGGCTGCGCGTGGACGGCACGAACGGGAAGGAACAGGCGCGCGGGCGCCTCGGCCCGGCGGGGCCGATGATCTCTGGAACGGTCCTCAGCGGATCATGTGGAAGGTGCGGGATCGGTCCCGGTCTCAGGGGTCTTGGGGCGTGCCGGGACCGATCCCGGTCCAAAGGGTCGGCGGGCGGTGCGCGGACCGATCAGGTCCACCGGCCGCGACCTGGTCATCGAACGGTGAAACCCCCGTCCACCGTGGTCACAGAGCCGGTCAGCCGGCCGGAGTCGTCGCTGGCCAGCCACAGGATCGCGGCGCCGACGTCCTCGGCCTCGACCAGGGAGTTCATCGGCTGGGCCTCGGAGAACGTCTTCTCGTGCTCGTCCACCGGCACGTCGAGCGACCTGGCGATCTCGCTGAGCATCCGCCCGTCGAGCAGCAGGTCGTCACGCACCGACCCGGGGCAGACGGCGTTCACCCGCACGCGCAGGGGCGCGTAGTCGAGCGCGGCGGCCCGGGTCAGGCCGATCAGCCCGTGCTTCGCCGCGACGTAGCCGGCGAAGCGGCGGTACCCCACCAGGCCGGCCGTGGACGACACGTTGATGATGCTGCCGGACCGGTACCTCAGCATGCTCGGCACCACGGCCTTGGTCATCCGCCAGGCGCCGGACAGGTTGACGTCGAGCATCACCGACCAGTCCCGCTCCTCGATCTCGTGCAGGTCGGTGCCGGACGGGGCCGCGATCCCGGCGTTGTTGACCAGGACGTCGATCCGCCCGAAGCGCGCCACGGCCTCCTCCGCCGCGCTGGCGGTGTCGGCGGGGGAGCGCACGTCGCCCGTGCGGGTGACGACCGTCACGCCCGAGGCGCGGCACAGCTCCGCGGTGTGCGCGAGCTGCTCGGCGGTCCCCAGCTCGTACGGGACCTCGTCGATGTCCCGGCCGAGGTCGAGGAGCAGCAGGTCCGCGCCCTCCTCGGCGAACCGGAGCGCGCACGCCCTGCCGATGCCCCTGGCCGCCCCTGTGATGATCGCGGTCTTTCCCCGAAGTCGCATCCTGCCCGCCTCAGCCGGCGCCCGGCGCGCCGCGCCGGGCCCTCGTAGAGATCATCTCCAGCAGGACACGTGGCGTGTCCGCGAGGTACATGTGCGAACCGGGCAGCTCCACCAGCTCGAACTCCGCGCCGGTGGCGGCCCGCCACCCCTCCGTCTGCTCCAGGGAGACCAGTTCGTCCGCCATGCCCCGGAAGGCGGTGACGGGTACGGGCAACCGCTCGCTGTGGCCGGGCACGTAGTCCTCGTGCATGCGCACGTCGGCCCGCAGGGTGGGCAGGAGGAGATCGCGCAGGTCGGGTACGTCGAACGCCTGGTGCCGGTACCCGGCCAGCTCCTCCACCCGGGCCAGGAACTCCTCGTCGCCGAGGCCCTCGGAGGCGGGCTTCCTGCCCGACCACGGCCCCGGGCTCCCGCTGACGAAGAGCCCGTCCACCCGGGTCCCGTGCTCGGTCAGGCGGCGGGTCAGCTCGTAGGCGAGCACCGCGCCGAGACTGTGCCCGAACACCACCACGGGAACGGCCGGGTCGAGGCTTTCCACGACGTCGGGGAAAATGCCGTCGACCGCCACGTGCACGTCCGTGTAAGGGGTTTCGTCTATCCAGCGTTCCCGGCCCGGGAGTTTCACCGGGACCACTTCAAGGCCGAGTTCGTCGCAGTGGTCTTTCCAGGTGTGAAAGAAACTCGGACCGGCGCCGGCGAAAGGTAAACAAAGCATCGGTATTGACATGACGTGCCGGTCCGCCTTTCCACGTGATTTCCTGTCAACCCCAGAATGCACCACCCGATTGCAGCCGCATTGCAACACCACCGCCGCGTTCCGGTGAACGGGTCCGTTCCCGCTGGATGGCCGGTGAATTGCAGTGGCGTTGCAGTTCCACCGGCCGGCACCCGGTCGCGCTCGCGGACCGGGGTCACCACCCGCTGGACGGCGTGAGGACGCGTTCCTGGAGGATCGCCAGGTGCAGGTCGCGCGTGGCGTGGGAGGGGTCGACGCCGAACTCCTCCGTCAGCATGGCCCGCAGCCCCTCGTACGTGGCCAGGGCGCGTCCCGGCTCCCCGAGCGCGGTGTAGGTCCGCATGAGCAGGCGGCACGCGATCTCGTCCATCGGGTCGGCGCGCAGGGCCGCCTCCGCGGGGGGCCGGGCCATGACCGGCTCGCCGTCGCGCAGCGCCGCCTCGGCGGCGACGTGGCGCGCCCTGCGCAGCGACTCGGTCTGCAGGGTGCGCGCCGGTTCGGCCCACAGCGCCCCCGGTTCGTCGTCCAGGACCCCGGCGCGTTCGAGCATGGCGAGGACCTGCTGCGCGGCGCCACGGGCCGCCTCGGAGTCCCGTCGCACCAGCGACCTCTCCGCCACCCCGGCCAGCCCGGCGGCGAGGTGCAGGTCCACCGACACCGTGTCACCGAGCCGGTATCCGCTCCGGCCGCCCTCCACGATGTGCCGGCCGAGCCTCGAACGCAGGCGGCTGACCAGCGTGGCCATGTTCTCGTCCGGCCGGCGTGGTGGATCGTCCCCCCACAGCACCTCGGCGACGCGGCCGGCGGGGACCAGGCGTCCCCGCTCGACGGCCAGGAGCGTGAGCAGCAGCCGCGCCTTCCGGCTGCCCACCTCGACGTGGGGCAGGACACTGCCGTCCCGGTTCACTCCGAACGTGCCTACAAGCCTCAAACATGGGTGCGTACTCATGTTCGCCTGACGTCCCTTCGCTTCCCAGATACCGGGTCTCACGAAGAAGGCGTTCCATCACCGTTCCACCTGTGTCAGCGCTTCCCGCCGGGAGGACGTGGACGGTTCAGGGTGCGGTGAGGCGGCGTCGGGTCAGGGGCCGGTGAGGCGGCGGTCGCCGTGGGTGGTGACCACGAACACCTGCCAGTTGTAGTAGCCGTAGTAGTTGCGGATGTCCCGCCTCATCTGGCGCGCGTGCAGCAGTACCGCGTCGACGTAGGCCGTGGAGTGGTTGTAGGCGAACAGCGCGCGCCGGTAGTCGCGCGGCGCCCCCGACGCGTGCAGGTAGTTGGCCGCGGCGAGCATCGCGTCCCCGGTGTCGAGGATGTCGCCGCCCATCCCGTAGGCGGCCCACGTACCCGGCATGAACTGCATGGGCCCCTTGGCGCCGGTGTAGCTGGGCGACCTGACGCGGCCGAACTTGGTCTCGACGAACATCACCGCCGCCAGCACCTCCCACTCGACGCCGAACCGGCGTTCGGCGCGCCGGAAGTGGGCGAGCAGGGCGTCGGCGGGTTCGGGCGGCCGGACGCGGAACTTGGCCGCCCCACTGATGGGCCGGACGAGGGACAGCAGCCCGCGCCCGGCTTTCACGTTGTCCTTCGCCGGTCCGGCCAGGGCCTTCGGCAGCAGGGCGAAGGTGCGGGAGGCGACCTTCGGGTTGCGGACCAGATAGCGGTAGATGCGCTGCTGCCGCAGGGCCAGCAGCACCATCGGCTCAGGAGGGGTCCCCTTCGCGGGGTCCCCGTCGCGTAACCAGTCGTCGGTGGCGCGCCGGAGGCCGTCGGTGGCGCCGGTGAGTGCGTCGGCCAGCCGCGACGGGTCGGTGGGGATCGCCGAGTCCGGGCTGGGCGGCGCGGGTGTCTTCCTGGCGGGCTTCCTCGCGGGCGTCGCCGTCTGGTCCGAGGCCGGCCGGGTCGCCGTACGGTCCGGGGCCGGCGCGGCGGCATCCCTGGTACCGGCGCAACCCGAGAGCGCGACCGCCAGGCCGGCGAGCGACGCGACCACCGGCCTCCAGCGTGACCGCATCGGCCCCCCGACTCCCGCATGATCGTTCACCGTCCCCAACGTACCGGAGCGACGGCGTCCCGAGCCGTTTCGAGAGCCGTTGGGCATCGGGCGAGGCCGGCGTGCGCGTCCGGACGCCCGGGGGCCGGGCGGCTGGATTTCCGGTCGGAAGCGTAATTCCGCCGGGCTGCGCGGCTTTCCGGGAAATGCACCGCCCGGCCGTCCGCGCGTTCACGAGTGTGACCGCGTTCAGCCACGTGAACGGATTTACCGGCCCGGCAGGACGTGCGGTTCACGGATATGAAACCGTTCAGATAGGCGAATGCCGGAGAGCGATATCACGCGGCCGGAACGACGGCTTCGAGGCGGGAGATCGGCCACATATCCGCAGTACAGACAGGCTTTATGTCCGGCGTCCGGTGGAACGGCCGGATTCTCCAGAATTTTCCCGGCCGTCCTGACCATTGACACTCACAGGTTGTTAACCTACCTTCGGCCATCCGGGACGGAATTTCGCCCGCACCGCGCGCCGAAAAGGCCGTGCGGCGGGAAAGGTCCACCGGGCGGCGGCGATTCACGTCGGCGGCGGGCCGTTCTTCTCCATGTTCCCGGCCCGGCCGTTCCGCCGTCTGGATCGAGGAAGACGATGACCACCTGTCACCGCGCGAGGCGCTCGATCATCGCCGTCGCCGCGCTCTCCGCCACCGCGTTCGCCGTCCCGCAGGACGTCGTGCTCGCGGGGAAGGACGCCCCAGGAAGGACGGAGGCGGCCGCCGCCTTCGAGAGCACCCCGATCGGCTTCGCCTCGGTGAACGCCCTGGGCACCAACGGCACCACCGGCGGCGCGGGCGGTCCCACCGTCACCGTCACCACCGGGGCCGCGCTGGCCGACTACGTGGGACGCAAGGGTCCCTACGTCATCCGGCTCTCCGGCCGCGTCCAGGTGGACGACATGCTGACCGTGGTCGCCGACAAGAGCATCCTCGGCGTGGGCTCCACGGCCGAGATCACCGGAGGCGGCCTGCAACTGGGCTCCACCACCCGGCCGGGCAACAACGTGATCATCCGCAACATCACGTTCACCGACGCCTCCGACGACTCGATCAGCGTCACCAACAAGGCGCACCACGTGTGGATCGACCACAACGACCTGTCCAACGGGTTCGACGGGCTCCTCGACATCAAGCGGGAGTCCGACTTCGTCACCGTGTCCTGGAACCACTTCCACGACCACAGCAAGACCACACTGCTCGGCCACTCCGACACCTACACGGCCGACATCGGCAAGCTGCGCGTCACCTACCACCACAACTTCTTCGACGGCACCGCCCAGCGCCACCCCCGGGTGCGTTTCGCCGACCCGGTCCACGTCTTCAACAACTACTACCGGGACAACGCCCTGTACGGCGTCGCGTCCACGGAGAACGCCGGCGTGCTCGTCGAGGGCAACTACTTCCAGAACGTCGCATACCCGATCTACGTCGGCTACGACAAGAGCGGCCCCGGCCGGGTCGTCGAGCGCGGCAACCGCTACGTCGGCTCCGGCGTCCCGCAGACGGCCGGCACGGTCGTCGAACCGCGCACGTACTACCCGTACACGCTGGACGCCGTCGACAGCGTGCCCTCGATCGTCCAGTCCGGGAGCGGCGTCGGAAAGGTCGGCCTCTGACCGCCGTAACCCCACCCGCACCTTCGAGCGAAAGGCAGCCATCATGTCCTCCGCCTCCGGCGACCGCCCCCTCCTGCGGCGGCGCGCCTTCCTGGCCGGCACCGCCTCCACCGCGCTGGGCGGCGCCCTGCTCGGCCGCGCCACCCCGGCGCGGGCCGCCGCGATCGGCTCACCCATCGGCTTCGCGTCGGTGAACGCCCTCGGCCTGAACGGCACCACCGGCGGCGCGGGCGGCCGTACGGTCACCCCCACCAGCGCCGACCAGTTCCTCGACTACATCGACAGCAAGGAGACCCTGATCATCCAGGTGGCGGGCACGTTCGCCATCACCAGCAAGCAGGGCGTGCGCCCGAACAAGACCGTCATCGGCGTCGGCACCTCGGGCCACATCACCGGCGGCGGCCTGGACTTCTACCGGTCCTCCAACGTGATCGTGCGCAACATCCGCTTCACCGACGCCGAGGACGACGCGGTCAACATCGGGCAGGAGTCCCACCACATCTGGATCGACCACAACACCTTCTCCGGCGCCGTGGACGGGTCGGTCGACATCGTCCGCGCCTCCGACTATGTGACGGTGTCGTGGAACCACTTCGACCACTCCGACAAGAGCATGCTGATCAGCCACTCGGACGGCGCGTCCAGCGACGTCGGCCACCTGAAGGTGACCATCCACCACAACTTCTTCGACCACAGCCGCCAGCGGCACCCGCGCGTCCGGTTCGGCGAGCCGGTGCACGTGTACAACAACTACTTCCTGGCCAACGAGCTGTACGCCGTCGCCTCGACCGAGAACGCCGGCGTGCTCGTCGAGGGCAACTACTTCGAGAACGTGCCCTTCCCGCTGTACTCGGCGAGCGGCTACGCCGACAGCGGCCCCGGCCGCGCTGTGCAGCGGAACAACATCTTCGTGGGCTCGGGCACCCCGGAGACCTCCGGCACCGTGACCGAACCGCGCACCTACTACCCCTACACCGTCGACGCCCCCGCCTCGATCCCCGCCTCGGTCCGCGCCGGCGCCGGCATCGGCGCCGCCTGGGGCCCCTGACCCGGGAAGGTCCGGCGTCCTGCCCCTTGACCCCGGGAAGGTGCCGGCGGCGTGGTCGTCGTGCTTCCCGGCGGCGTGCCCGGGAAGCCCGCGGCGCGGGCTCAGCCACCCGTTTCGAGATGGTCGTGGGCCAGCCGCACCGCCATCGTGCCCTCGCCGACCGCCGACGCGACCCGTTTGATCGACCCGTTGCGCACGTCTCCGGCCGCGAACACGCCCGCCCTGCTGGTCTCCAGCGGGAACGGCCGGCCCGGGGCGCCGGGGACGCCGGGCATGCCGGAGCGTGCGGCGTCCGCGCCGGTCAGGATGTAACCCCGGGGGTCGAGCGCGAGCGCGCCGGCCAGCCAGCCGGTGCACGGCTCCGCGCCGATGAAGACGAACAACGCGCGGGCCTCCATCGCCGACCGCCTGCCGGTGGTGCGGTCCTCGACCACGACCGCTTCGAGCGTCTCCTGCCCGGCGAGTTCCCTGACCTCGGTGCTCACCATGACCTGGATGCGCGGGTGCCGCTCGATCTGGGCCGTCAGGTAGCGGGACATGTTCACCGACAGGTCGTCCTCGTGCACGACCAGGCCGACCCAGGCGGCGTGCCCGGAGAGGAACAGGGCGGCCTGGCCGGCCGAGTTGCCCCCGCCGACGATGACGATCGGGTCCTGCCGGCACAGGTCGGCCTCGAACGGGGTCGCCGCGTAGAAGACGCTCGCCGGTTCGAGCCGGGCCAGGTTCGGCACGTCGAGCCGCCGGTAGCGGACGCCGGTGGCGATGACGAGCGAGCGCGCGTGGATCACCGAACCCTCCTTCACGGTGACGGCGAGATCGTTCACCTGCGCCTGGAGCGCGCACGCCTCCGCCGGGACGCGGAACCGCGCCCCGAACTTGCCCGCCTGGAGCACGGCCCGTTCGGCCAGCTCCCCGCCGGAGATCCCGCTGGGGAAGCCGAGGTAGTTCTCGATCAGCGAGGAGGTGCCCGCCTGGCCGCCGGCCGCCACCCCGTCGAGGACGATCGTCGACATGCCCTCCGACGCGCCGTACACCCCGGCCGCCAGCCCGGCGGGCCCGGCCCCGATGACGAGCAGGTCGCATTCGGTGCGCCGTCTCTGGGGCGCGGAGAGGCCGATGGCCCAGGCCAGCTCGGCGTTGGTCGGATTGCGCAGGACGGTCGAGCCGTGCCAGATCACGACCGGCGTCTCCTGCGGGGTGACGCCCATCCGCCGCAGGAAGTGCTCGACGTCCTTGTCCCGCTCCAGGTCGACCCACTGGTGGGGCAGCCGGTTCCGCGACGCGAACTCGCGCAGCCGGCGGGCGTCCGGCGAGTAGCGGGAGCCGACGATGTGGAAGCCCGCGCCCAGCCCGATGAGGCGCGAGCGGCGGACGAGGTAGGCGTGCAGCACCAGATCGCCCAGCGACGGGTCCCCGGTGACCATCCGGCGCAGCTCGTCGGCGGGCACGGCGAGCACCTCCCCCTCCTCGGCCACCACGGCGGTGAGGAAGCCCGCCTGGCCGGTGAGCACGTTGAGGTCACCCAGGAACCGGCCCGCGCCGTGGACGCTGATCACCTGGTCCTCCAGCCCGTACCCCTTGATCGTCGCGACCTTGCCGGCCAGGACCACGAAGAAGCAGGTGCACGGGTCGCCCTCGCCGAACAGGACGTCGCCTGGATGGGCCGGGCGCCGGGAGCCGTGCAGCGACAGCGCACGGATCTGCGGCTCGCTCAGCCGGGGGTAGGCGCCCCGCAGGTCCGGCGTCTCGGTGAGGTCAGCGGGCCAGCGCACCACCGCCCCCTTCCCGCGTCACCACCGCGCCCGCCGTGACCGCCGCCGTGACCTCGGCGGGCATCGCTCACTCCTCCGGGCGCCGGTAGGTGACGGTCAGCTCGCCGCCGGACGCGTCCACGAGGATGACGCTCCCCTCGCGCACGTCCCCGGCGATCAGCGCGCGGGCGACCCGCGTCTCGACCTCGCGGGCGATGTACCGGCGCAGCGGCCGGGCTCCGTACGCCGGGTCGAACCCGGCCTCCGCGATGAGACGCAACGCCGCCGGGGTGATCTCCAGGGACATGAGACGGTCGGCCAGCCGGACCCTGATGTCGTCGAACATCAGGGAGACGATCCGCTCGATCTCCGGCTCGGTCAGCGGCTTGAACAACACCGTGTCGTCCACCCGGTTGAGGAACTCCGGCCGGAAGCGCGCGCGCAACTCGCCCATGACCCGCTCGCGCGCCTGCGGCTCGATCTCCCCGCCGGCGGTCACGCCGTCCATCAGGTACTGCGACCCGATGTTCGACGTCATGATGATCACGGTGTTGCGGAAGTCGACCGTACGGCCCTGGGCGTCGGTCAGCCGCCCGTCGTCGAGCACCTGGAGCAGGATGTTGAACACGTCGGCGTGGGCCTTCTCCATCTCGTCGAACAGCACGACCGCGTACGGCTTGCGCCGCACCGCCTCGGTGAGCTGCCCGCCCTCCTCGTAGCCGACGTACCCGGGCGGCGCGCCGACCAGCCGGCTGACGGTGTGCCGCTCCTGGTACTCGCTCATGTCGACGCGGACCATGTTCTCCTCGGTGTCGAACAGCGCCTGCGCCAGCGCCTTGGCCAGCTCGGTCTTCCCCACCCCCGTCGGGCCGAGGAAGATGAACGAGCCGATCGGGCGGCGCGGGTCCTTGATGCCGGAACGGGCGCGGATGATCGCGTCGGCCACCGCCTGGACCGCCTGGTCCTGGCCGATGACCCGCTCGTGCAGGATCTCGTCCAGCCGCAGCAGTTTCTGCCGCTCGCCCTCCTGGAGGCGGCTGACCGGGATGCCGGTCCAGCGGGACACGATGTTCGCGATCTCGTGCTCGGTCACCACCTCGCGCAGCAGCCGGTGCGCGCCCTGCTTGGCCTCGAGCTGCTCCTCGGCCGAGGCGAGCCTGCGCGTGAGGTCAGGGAGCAGGCCGTGCGTCAGCTCGGCGGCCCGGTTCAGGTCGTACCCGCGCTCGGCCAGCTCGGCGTCGCGCCGCGTCGTCTCGATCTCCTGGCGGAGCTGCTGCACCTTCTTCAGGGCCTGCCGCTCGGCCTCCCACTGCGCCCGCATGGCGTCGGCCTGGGCCCGCAGGTCGGCCAGCTCCTTGCGCAGCGTCTCAAGGCGCTGCGCGCTCGCCGTGTCGTCCTCCTTGGCCAGCGCGGCCTCCTCGATCTCCAGCCGCGTCACGCGCCGCGTGAGCTCGTCCAGCTCGGCCGGCATCGAGTCGATCTCGGTGCGTAGCATCGCGCACGCCTCGTCGACCAGGTCGATCGCCTTGTCGGGCAGGAACCGGTCGGAGATGTACCGGTGGCTCAGCACGACGGCGGCGACGACCGCGCCGTCCTGGATCGTGACGCCGTGGAACACCTCCAGGCGTTCCCGCAGGCCGCGCAGGATGGAGATCGCGTCCTCGACGGAGGGCTCCGCCACGAACACCGGCTGGAAGCGGCGCTCCAGCGCGGCGTCCTTCTCGATGTGCTTGCGGTACTCGGTGATCGTGGTCGCGCCGATGAGGTGCAGCTCGCCGCGGGCGAGCATCGGCTTCAGCATGTTGCCGGCGTCCATGGCCCCCTCGGCGGCGCCCGCGCCGACGACGTTGTGCACCTCGTCCACGAACAGCAGGATCCGCCCCTCGGAGGCCTGCACCTCGGTGAGCACGGCCTTCAGCCGCTCCTCGAACTCCCCTCGGTACTTCGCGCCCGCGACCAGCGCGCCCATGTCCAGGCTGAAGATCGTCTTGTCCTTGAGCCCTTCGGGCACGTCGCCCCTGGTGATGCGCTGGGCGAGCCCCTCCACGATCGCGGTCTTGCCGACCCCGGGGTCGCCGATCAGGACGGGGTTGTTCTTGGACTTGCGGGACAGGATCTGGACGATCCTGCGGATCTCGGCGTCCCGCCCGATGACCGGGTCCAGCTTGCCGGCCCGCGCCGACGCGACCAGGTCGACGCCGTACTTCTCCAGCGCCTCGTAGGCGCCCTCGGGGGTGGCGGAGGTGACGCGCTGGTTGCCGCGGATCTGGGTGAGCACCTCCAGCAGCCGCTCGCGGCTCATCCCGTGCCCCTGGATCAGCCGGCCCGCCTCGGTGCCCGTGCCCTCGTCCATGATCGCCAGTAGCAGGTGCTCGACCGACACGTACTCGTCCTTGAGCCGCCTGGCCTCCTGGTCGGCGGTGTCGAACAAGCGTGACAGGCGCTGGGTGACGTGGACCTCGCCCGGGGCCGCGCCGGGGCCGCTGACCTTGGGCCGCCGTCCGAGATCGGCCTCCAGTTCCAGCCGGAGCTTGTCCGGGTCGCCGCCCGCCGCGGACAGCAGGCGGGGGGCGAGCCCGTCGGGCTGTTCGAGCAGCGCCAGCAGGAGATGCTCGCCGTCGACCTCGGTGTGCCCGTGGCGGATCGCCGCGGTCTGCGCGTCATGCAGGGCTTCCTGTGACTTCATCGTCAACCGGTTCAGGTCCATGTCGCGCCTCTCGTGGTTCTGGAGCGGGTACGCAAAGCCGCCTCGAGCTCCGCGATGCGGTCAAGGAGGTCCGCCACCAGGCCGAGGGAGGCGTAGTTGACGGCGAGCCCCGCGTGCAGGCGTTGCAGGCGGCCGGCGGCGGCGACCTGGTCGGGCGGGAAGCACAGGTCGCCCCCCGGGCCCCGCCAGGCCTCGATCAGCCCGAGCGCCACCAGCCGGCGCACCAACTCGGGATGCAGCCCGGTGGCCCGCGCGAAGCCCTCCATGTCCAGGTGCGCGAGCCGCACCAGCGGTCGGATCATGATCGGCGCCTCGCTTCCGGGTTCAGGTGCGAACCGCACCGGCGGCCGGGTCATGGCCGGTGCCTCGCTTCCGGGGCGGATCTGGGGTCGAAGGCCGACACGCCGGCCAGTCGCTCGTACAGGCGGCGCTCCTCGTCCGTCAGGGTGCCGGGCACCATGATCATCGCCTCCGCCAGCAGGTCGCCGGGGGTTCCGCGCGGGCTCGGCATCCCCTGTCCGCGCAGGCGCAGCCGGCGACCGCTGGACGTGCCCGGCGGCACCTTCACCTTGGCCTCGCCTGCCGGGGTGGTGACGGCTACGGCCGCCCCCAGCGCCGCCTCCGACGGGGTGAGGGGGAGCCGGACGTGGATGTCCCGCCCCTCGACGCGGTAGCGGGGATGGTCGGCGATGCGCGCGACCAGATACAGATCGCCGGGCGGCGCGCCGTCTCCGCCCTCGCCGCCCTGGCCCGCCAGCCGGATCCGCTGTCCGTCGACGACGCCGGCGGGGATCGTGACCTCCAGCGTCCGCGCCGTCCCCCTGTGGCCGGGGAGTGTGATCGTGCGGCGGCCGCCTCGGTACGCCTCCTCGACCGTGAGCACCAGTTCGGCCTCCTGGTCGGCGCCGGGGGCCGGACCCCACCCGCGCCCCGCGCGCCCGCCCCCTCCGGCCCGTCCGCTACGTGCTCCTCGTGCGCCTTGTCCACCCTGTCCGCCGCCTGCGCCTCGGGCGCTTTGGCTGCCGAACATGCCGCCGAACAGGTCCTCGAAGTCGAACTCGACGCCGTCGCCGGTCGCGAACCGGACCTCCGCACCGCCCGAACCCCGCCCCCTCCCGGCCCCGGCCCCCGCCCCGGCGCGGGCGTACGCGGCCGGGTCCACCCCCTCGGGCACCTGGCGGAAGTCGCGCCCGAAAGCGTCGTACCGTCGCCGCGTGCCCGGGTCGGACAGGACCTCGTACGCCTCCGACACCTCCTTGAAGCGGTCCTCCGCGCCCGGGTCCTTGTTGACGTCCGGATGGTGGGTCCGCGCGAGTTTCCGGTAGGCCCGCTGGATCTCCTCCTGGCTCGCCGACCTCGGCACCCCGAGAGCCTCGTAGAAGTCGCGGGACGCCATCACTCGCCCGCTCTCGTCGACACGACCACCGACGCCGGGCGGAGCTGCCTCGGCCCGTCGTCGCCGTACCCCGGCCGTACGACCTCGAGGACCGTGCCGGGGTCGGCGTCCGGATCGGGCGCCGTGCTCACGGCCTCGTGCCGGGAGGGGTCGAACCGCGTGCCGACGTCGTCACGGCGCGGGAAGCCGAGGTGCGCGAGCACGGCGACGGCCTGGTCGCGGACGGCCCGGACCCCCTCGATCACCGCGCCCGCGTCGGCGCCCGCGTGCTTGAGCGCCAGCTCCAGGTTGTCGATCACCGGGAGCCACTCCGCCGCGACACGTGCCCGCTCGTCGAGCCGCTGCCGGTCGGCGTCACGCGCCATGCGCTTGCGAACGTTGTCCAGCTCGGCGACGGCCCGCAACCACCGATCCCGCATCTCCGACAGCTCCCGGCCACCGTCCTCGCCGCCGCCGCCCGGCTCCCCGCCGCCGTCCACGACCGGCTGCTCGCCGCCGTCCACGCCCGGATGCCCTCCGCCGCCATCCGGTCTCTCGCTGTCGTCGCCCGTGACCGGTTTAGTGCCGGTACCGTCCACGACGCCGGCGGGCCGTACGACCGGCTCGGGCCCGGGGTGCGGGACCTCGCTGCGCCCGCTCATGTCACTCCGGGCTGGTGAACTCGGCGTCGATGACGTCCTCGTCCGAGGCGCCTCCGGCGGTCCGGTCGGGCGTCCCCGCCCCGGAAGAGGCCACGCCGAGACCGTGGTAGACCTGCTGCAGCTCGGCGGTGAGGTCGCGCAGCCGTTCGACCGGCGACTCCTCCTTGATGGCCTGGCGGGCGTCGGCGACGAGCTGCTCCGCCCGCGCCTTCTCGTGCACGGGAACCGTCTCGCCCTGCTCGGCCAGGCGGTGCTCGACCTGGTAGGCGGCCGCGTCGAGCTCGTTGCGCGCGTCGATCGTCTCGCGCAGCCGGGCGTCCTCGGTGCGGTGCCGCTCCGCGTCGGCCATCATCCGCTCGATCTCGCCCTTGTCGAGGTTGGAGCTCTCGCTGATCGTGATCCGCTGCTCGGCCCCGGTGTCCTTGTCCTTCGCCGACACGTTGAGTATGCCGTTCGCGTCGATGTCGTAGGTGACCTCGATCTGCGGCGTGCCGCGCGGCGCGGGGCGGATGTTCTCCAGCCGGAACCGGCCGAGCACCCGGTTGTCGGCGGCCCGCTCGCGCTCACCCTGCAGGACGACCACGTCCACCGCCGGCTGGTCGTCCTCGGCGGTGCTGAACACCTCGGTGCGGCGGGCGGGGATCGTGGTGTTCCGCTCGATGACCTTGGTCGTTACCCCGCCGAGCGTCTCGACGCCCAGCGAGAGCGGGGTGACGTCCAGCAGCACGACGTCCTGCAGCTCGCCCTTGATGATCGCGGCCTGGGTCGCCGCCCCCAGCGCCACGACCTCGTCCGGGTTGACCGTCATGTTCGGCTCTTTGCCCGTCATACGGCGGACGAGATGCTGCACCGCCGGCATCCGGGTGGAGCCGCCGACCAGGATGACCTCGTCGAGGTCGTCGGTGGTCACCTTCGCGTCCGCCATGGCCTGCCCGACCGGCCCGTTGAGACGTTCGACCAGGTCGGCGGTGAGCTGGTCGAACGTCGACCGCATGAGGGTGGTGTTCAGGTGCTTGGGGCCGTTGGCGTCGGCCGTGACGAACGGCAGGCTGACCTGCGTCTGCGTCACCCCCGACAGCTCCACCTTCGCCTTCTCCGCCGCCTCGAACAGCCGCTGGAGCGCCTGGGGGTCGCGCCGGAGGTCGATGCCCTGCTGGCTCTGGAACTCGTCGGCCAGATGGTCGACCACCCGGCGGTCGAAGTCGTCGCCGCCGAGGTGGGTGTCGCCGGCCGTGGCGCGCACCTCGACCACGCCGTCCCCGATGTCGAGGACGCTGACGTCGAACGTGCCGCCGCCCAGGTCGAAGACGAGGACGGTCTCGCTGGTCCGCTTGTCCAGCCCGTACGCCAGGGCCGCCGCCGTGGGCTCGTTGATGATCCGCAGCACCTCCAGGCCGGCGATCCTGCCCGCGTCCTTGGTGGCCTGCCGCTGGGCGTCGTTGAAGTAGGCGGGCACGGTGATGACGGCCTCGGTCACCTTCTCGCCGAGGAACTTCGCGGCGTCGGCCACCAGCTTCCGCAGCACGAACGCGGAGATCTCCTCCGGCGCGTACATCTTGTCCCTGACCTTGAACCGGACCGAGTCGTCCGGCCCCGGCACGACGTCGAACGACACCGCCTTGATCTCGTCCTGGACCTCGTCGAAGTGCCGGCCGACGAAGCGCTTGGCGGAGTAGACGGTGCCCTTCGGGTTCAGGATCGCCTGCCGCCTGGCCATCTGGCCCACCAGGACCTCGCCCTGGTCGGTGAACGCCACCACCGAGGGTGTCGTACGCGCGCCCTCGGCGTTCGGGATGACCGTCGGATGACCGTCCTCGGTCGTCCCGATCACCGAGTTCGTCGTACCGAGGTCGATCCCCACTGCCTTCGCCATGTCGCCATCCCCCTCGCCCCACCACGAATCCCGCTGCCTCCGTAGCCGGTCACGTGTCCCATGGGCGCTGCCTCCGCCGACACCAGGACCAGGAGGCACGATCAAGTCGCACTTCGCTGCCGCCCTACCCCCCACCAAACCCGACAAACAGCTACATACCTGTTCAAAACGCCCCGTTATCCATTCCTTGGACGCCCGGCCAACAGCCGGTGAACGGCGTGGCCGGTCGCGGCCATCGGCGTTTAGCGCGGTGTGCGCGGGAAGTGCAGCACCATCACAACGCTTGAGAGTGGGGAGTTAGACATATGACCCAGACCTGGAGTTACCGCGAGGGTGTCGCCGCCGATCCCGAGCTGAGCCTGCTCGGGTACGACGTCGAGGCCGCCGACGGCAAGATCGGCTCGGTGGACGAGGAGAGCAACGTGGTGGGCGACAGCTACATCGTCGTCGACACCGGTTTCTGGATCTTCGGCAAGAAGGTCGTGGTGCCCGCCGCCACGATCATCGAGATCGACCCGCAGGAGAAGAAGATCTTCCTCGCCCGCACCAAGGACGAGATCAAGGACGCTCCGGAGTACGACGAGAGCACCTACAAGGACGCCGCCTACCGCCGGAAGGTCGGCGAGTACTACGACCGCTACCCCCTGGTCTGATCGCCCACGGCCTCACCCGGCTCTCCGGCCTCGCCATCGCGGGCCGTGTGGGGCGGCTCACCGACGGATGAGCCCCCACCGGACCGCCCCTGATGGCGAGGCCGTCCGCCTGTCAGGTGGGTGAGGCTCTTTGGATCTCCCGGTCCGCCGAGCGCTATTCGGCGTTTCCACGGGCAGGTGCATCGGTGGTGAACCGGCCCGCAGGACCGGCCGGGCAGAAAAGCGGAACCGCCATGACATCGCCGGAAGGCACCACGACCCCCACCCAGACCCCCGACCCGCCTTCCTCGAGCCCACACGACCCGAGCCCTCACGACCCGAGCTCGCACGACCCGAGCCCCGCCACCGGCGACCGGCCGTTCGGTAAGCTCGGCCGCCCCTTCGACCGGCGGTCACCCTTCTTCGTCGGCATGACCGCGTCGGCGGGAGTCGCCCTGACCTACGGGCTGATCCTGCTGCTGGAAGCGTCGCGAGACGTGCTGATCCTCATCGGGCTGGCGCTGTTCCTGGCGATCGGCCTGGACCCGGCGGCGAGCTGGCTGGTGCGGCGCGGGCTGCCGCGCTGGGCGGCGGTGTTCATCATCGTCCTGCTCACCCTGGGCATGGTCGGCGGGTTCCTCGCGCTGGCCATCCCGGTGCTGGTGAACCAGGGCACCCAGTTCGCCACCGACCTCCCGGGCTACCTGCGCGAGGCGACCAGCCACAACTCCGTCATCGGCCAGCTCAACGAGCGGTTCGGACTGGAGCAGAACCTCAAGCAGCTCAGCACCGGCGAGCGCGGCATCTCCCTGGTCGGGGGACTGCTCGGCGCCGGGAAGGTCGTGCTCGGGGCCGCCGCCTCGACGCTGATCGTGCTGGCGCTCACGATCTACTTCCTGGCCGACATGCCACGGATCAAGGCCACGGTGTACCGGTGCGTGCCGCAGTCCCGCCGGGGCCGCGTGGTCCTCATCGGCGACGACATCCTCGGCAAGGTGGGGATGTTCGTCCTCGGCAACCTGCTGACCTCCCTGATCGCCGGTGTCGCCGCCTTCGTGTGGCTGCAGGTCTTCCACGTGCCCTACGCGTTGCTGCTGGCGCTGTTCGTCGCCCTGATGGACCTGGTCCCGGTGGTGGGGTCCACCGTCGCCGGGCTCGTGGTCATCCTGATGGCCTGGACGGTGTCGCTGCCGATCGCCCTGGCCACCGTCGGGTTCGTCCTGGTCTACCGGGCGATCGAGGACTACCTGCTGGTGCCCCGGATCATGGGCAAGGCCGTGGAGGTCCCCGGCGTCGTCACCCTCATCGCCGTGACCATCGGAGCGACGCTGCTCGGCATCATCGGCGCCCTCATCGCCATCCCGGTCGCCGCCGCCCTGCGGCTGGTCCTGCGCGAGGTCGCCTTCCCCCGCCTGGACCGCTCCTGACCTCCGGTCCCCACCCCTACGGCACGCCGCCGGCATTCATGGAGAGCTCTACGGCGCGCCGCCGGCATTCGTGAAGAGCGCTGGTCCACGTCTCCTGTCAGGTGAGGCAGGCGTGGATCGCCCGGACGTAGCCTTCCGAGCGGTCGGACCCGATGACGCCCGGCCCCATCTTGTTCATCATGTAGCTGATGGTGGTCCGGGTGTCGAGGTCCATCATGATCACCGAACCGCCCCAGCCTCCCCAGTAGCACGCCCGCCCCTGCGGCGCGTACGGCACCGTCTCGGTCTCCGGCAGCGCGTAGCCGATCCCGAAGCGCAAAGGCGCGCCGAGGACGAGGTCGGGCCCGTGACTCTGCTCGTCGAAGATGACGTCGATCGTGTCCGGCGAGAGCAGGCGCACCCCGTCGACCGTGCCGCCCAGGGCGAGCGATTTGAGGACGCGGGCGACCGACCTGGCGTTGCCGTGGCCGTTGATCGCGCCCATGTCGGCGTGACGCCAGCCGGGCGTGTTCGCCGCCGCCGCGTCGGCCGTCGGCCCGGTGAAGGTCTTGTAGACGGGACTGTCGTGGTCGAGGGCGTCCAGGTCGAACGGCAGCGGCGGCGGCGGGACGACCGGGGCGATCCGCTCCCAGTCCGCCTCCACGGCGCCGATCTGGAAGTCGGCGCCGAGCGGGCCCGCGATCTCGTCCGCGACGAACGCCTTGAGATGCCGGCCGGTGACCCGGCGGACCAGCTCACCGACGAGGTGGCCCTGGTTGCTGGCGTGGTACCCGGACGCGGTGCCGGGCTCCCACCACGGCTTCTGCGCGGCGAGCCTCCTGGTCGCGAGGTCCCAGTCGTACATGTCGGTGATGGCGAACGGCGCCTCCCAGCCGGACACGCCCGAGGTGTGGCTCATGACGTGCCTGACCTCGACGTGCTCCTTGCCGTTCTCGGCGAACTCCGGCCAGTACCGCGCGACGGGCGCGTAGGGATCGAGCAGCCCGCGGTCGACGAGCATCAGGGCCGCGAGGCTGGTGACGGTCTTCGTGGTCGACCAGACGTTGACGATGGTGTCCTCGACCCATGGCGACCGGCGCTCGGCGTCCCGCCACCCGCCCCAGATGTCCACGACGGTGTCACCGTCCACGTCCACGACGATGCTCGCCCCCAGCTCGTCACCGGACGCGAGCCGCTCGGCCAGCGCGTCCCTCACCGGCTCGAACCGCGCGTCACAGCTCCCGGACACCTCGACCATGACCTCACCCTTCTTTCGGCGGGACCGGGCGGATGACATCGTCGGCAGGGCGACCATCGACACGGCTCCCGCCACAACGTTAAGCGACGACAACGCGTGTTCGTTCGACGCCTCCGCCGCCCAGCGCAGCTCGGCGACCAGGAACGGATGGACATGCGGGGCCTGGCACGTGAACTGGGCGTCGACCGGGTCACCCTGGATCGCTGGGTCAGTTCGTGTAGTCCAGCCAGAGCCCTGGCACCGTGGTCGCCGTGTACACACTGCCCTGGAAGGTTTCGTGCCAGAGTGAGTACACGAGTTGCGCATTGTCATCGGTGATGAACGCGATGGTCGGCCAGGTGTCCGGTGAGCCACCCGCTATGTGAGAGGTGCCGGTCCCGAAGTACACGCGAAGGCTCGTCCGTCCGCGGCCGCCGGCGAACTCGGTGTACCGGTAGGCGAACACCCGTCCGTCCTTGCTCAAGAAGATCGCTTGGGCACGCGTGCTGCCGGTGTCGGTGATTCGGCAGTCGGCATCCGTCGGCGCCGCGCCGCTGAGCCGCATGACCACGACACACGGCATCGAACTGGTGAGAGACCTGTAGGAGAAGGTGGCCACCTGCCCGTCTCCCGAGATGAGCGGGGCGACCACGCCCGAGCCGGGGAAGATCTCCGTGGTCGCGCCGGTCGTGGCGTCGTAGAGCCAGCTGTGGCCGACGTTGGCGTCATCAAGCGTTGACCACACCACCCGGTTGCCGTCACCGGACAGGATTGCCCGGCTCGCGACGGTCAGGGGACAGCGCGGGCCGCTCGTCCCGGTGCAATCGCTCAGCTTCTGCGGGGAAGCGCCCCTGGCCTGGCGGTAGAGGTCGGAAGCCTGGCCCGGGGCCGACTTCCAGTAGACGACCACCTGGCCGTTGTCACTGACGCCCCCGATGAGACCGTTGTCCTCGGTCGTCCAGGAGGTTCCGGCCGCGATGTCGCGGACGACACCTCTGGATATGGTCGGGCTGGCGTAGCTGAAGCCGGTGTAGGCGACGACGTTCCCGTCCCGGCTGATCAGCGGATCGGTGTACATGTTGTAACTGGGCTGGCCGTTCGGCTCGATGGAGGCCACCACGGAACCACCTCCGGCACCGGTGGCCTTCTTTCTGATCACGTACGTGTACTTGCTCGCCGGGTTGTAGTACGGCGAGTCGTGCGGCATGAGGTTGCTGCGCCCTTGGGTCTCGAAGACGATGTACTGCCCGTCTCCGGACATGGAGCCGCCGCCGAAGCCGCCGGCCGCTCCGGTCGAGTCGGGCCTGCCCGTCGTCTCGGTGCTGGAGGCCAGATCGGCGCCGAGAGTCGAGGGCGGTCCGGGGAACGTGACGTCCAGTGGCGCGAGAGCGCTGGGCTCCGACGGGGCGCTGGAGCCGCTGGAGTTGCGCGCGATCACTGAGACGACGTACGTCGTCCCGGGGGCGAGTCCTTGGATCAGCTGGTGGGTCGCATCCCCGTCCGCGTAAGCCGTCGTGATCGGACTGGGGACATGAGTCGACCCGGTCGCCTGTGCGACGATCACGTACCCGGTCAGCGCGCTCGCCCCGGCATCGGCAGGGGGCCGCCAGCTGACCGCGATGCCGCCGACGGTCGGATGGGACCACCTTGTGTCGTCGATGGTGGGCGGCGTCGGTGCGCCGAAGATGCCGCCCACCGTCATCCCGGCCTGGGCATGTAAGGCAGGGTGCGCGCCCGACTGGGCCGCGTCCGCCTTCACGGTGAACGCGCCGGGGTGATCGGAGAGGAACTGGCCGTGAGCGTCAATGGTGGCCGAGGTGTCGTCCTTCACCGACCATGTCACCGGGACGTCGTCGGGGTAGTGCGAGACCTTGTAGCCGAACGTGTAGGGAAGCCGGACCGTGGTCGTCCCGTTCTGGGGCACGATCTGCAGCCCCCAGAATGGGCCGCCGCTGGCCAGTGTGACGAAGTAGTCCTTCAGATCATCGTTTCGGTACGGTGAGAAGTCTTTTTCGATCACGACGAGGTCGACCGCGATACCGATCTTCGCGCCGAGGCGGATCTCCCACCACGGGTCCTGCGTGGTATCGGCCTTGAACTGCAGATACGGGGCGATGGTCGGCGCGGGGCCGACCACGTGGTCGATGAGGAACTGCATGTCCATGGGGACCGAGACGGTGACGTTGGCGTCGCCGTACGCTTCCACGGCCTTGGGCAAACTGAGGCCTTCGCCGGTGTTCACACCATCGCATGAACTGGTGGCCGATGAGACGTGGCAGGTCATCCCGACCGTACGCTTCCACGAGGCGGCGACCGTCACGCCCACGCTGCCGTCGGCCTCGAACTTCAGTTTGGCGTTGGCCCGCAGGCAGAGCACGGTGTATTCGGCGACGGGGAAGCACGGCCCTTCGATGAAGCCCAGTTCCCTGGCCGGCGGGGACACCTCAGCCGTGAATCCGACCTTGCCGCGGAGCTCGAACGAGACGTCACCCGTCAGGCCGAAGTCGACATACGGATTCGATCCGTTGAGCCGCGCGTGGAACTTGGGGTGTGGCTTCAGTTCGCCTTGGGCTTCGATGGCGGCGTTCATCGGTGGCTTGCCGCCCGACTCGAACTTCTGGCTGATCTCGAG
This sequence comes from Sphaerisporangium corydalis, assembly GCF_025506355.1. Lineage (GTDB taxonomy): Bacteria > Actinomycetota > Actinomycetes > Streptosporangiales > Streptosporangiaceae > Sphaerisporangium > Sphaerisporangium corydalis. Next base: position 50,252 of record NZ_JANZYP010000048.1, on the reverse strand, counting down.
GACGATCCCTCCATTGCGCCAGCCCACGGTCGGTCCTCCGGCCACCGTGCCCCGCCCCAGGGCCCGGACGGCTTCGCCATTCACCGTTGGAGCCACCACCCGGACTCCCGGCCCGGTGGGCACGAAGGTCATGTCGCCGCTGTCGAGCGGCACGTCCATCCACATGTCACCGTCGGAGAAGACGTCCGCGAGTGCCGCCGTCGTGGTGGTGACGATGAACAGGCCGTTCTGCTTGGTGACCTGGAAGACCCGGCCGAGGAAGCCTTGCGGGAGCATCGCGGTCACCGGACCGTAAATGATCATGCCGGTGGTCAGGGCGGCGATCTCGGCGGGAGGCTGATCGAAGATCAGCGTGCCGTCCGAGTGGACCGCGCGCAACGTCGCGAGGTCGGCGTTGGAGAGCACCAGCGGCGCCTGCTTGATCCCCCTGGCCGGGTAGAGCGGGTCGGTCGCGACGCTTGGGGCGCTCACCCCCGCGGCACTGGTGGCGGTGACCGTGAGTGTGTAACCGGTCGCCGGGGCGAGGCCGGTGATGGTCGCGCTGGTGGTCGTGCTGGTCACCGTTTTGCCGCCTGGGCCGGCGGTGACCGTGTACGAGGTGATCGCGCTGGTCCCCGCGTCGATGGGAGGCTGCCACGAGACGGTGAACGCCCCGTTGGCGCTCGCCGCGGCGACGACGTGGGTCGGTGCGGCGGGTGCCCTGACGGCCGCTGGGGTGACCGGGTCGGAGATCGCCGCGTCGCTCGATCCCGCGGCGTTGTCCGCGACCACGGAAACGGTGTACGCGGTGCCGTTGGTCAGGCCGGCCACCCGTGTCACGGTCGTGCCCGCCGGCAGGCGCACGATGGTGCCGCCGGGACTGAGGGTCACGGTGTACCCGGTGATGGGCGAGCCGCCATCAAGTGGGGCGACCCATTGCACGTCCAGGGTCCGGTCGCCCGAGAAGACCTGCATGGCGACCGGCTTCAGCGGCACGGCGGCCGGGACGGGCACCACGGGATCGGAGGGCCAGGAGGCTTCGCCGGTGCCTGCCGAGTTGACCGCCGCGACGGTGAACCGATACGAGGTGCCGTTGACCAGCCCGCCGACGATCGCGGTGGTCTCGGGTGCGGTGATCCGGACGTTGGCGCCGCCGGGCGAGGCCGTGACGACGTATTCGGTCACCGTCGCCCCGTTGCCCTGCGGCGCCCAGCCGACCTGGACGGCGGAGTCACGCGGCTCCACCTCGGTCACGAAGGGCCTGCCCGGTGGGACGGCCCTGCCCGGTGTCACCGGAGGGGAGGGGGCGGAGGCGTCCGAGGTCCCGATGGCGTTGGTGGCGGTGACGGTGAAGGTGTAGGCGGTGCCGTTGGTCAGGCCGCTCACGGTGGTGGTGGTGCCTGTCGTGGTCGTCGTCGTCCCACCGGGAATCGCGGTCATCGTGTACTTCGTGATCGGCGAGCCGCCGCTGGACGGGGCCTGCCAGGTCACCGTCGCCACGCCGTCACCTGCCGTGGCGGTCACGCCGAGCGGGGCACCTGGCCGGGAGACGGCGGCGTGCGGAGTGACGGCCGCTGAGGGTGCGGAGGCGGCTGAGGTTCCGATGGCGTTGGTGGCGGTGACGGTGAAGGTGTAGGCGGTGCCGTTGGTGAGCCCGGTCACTGTGGCGGTGGTGGCGCCGGTGGAACTCGCTCGCGCGCCACCGGGGCCGGCCGTCACGGTGTAGGCGGTAATGGGGGCTCCACCGTCCGATGGGGCGGTCCACGTCACCGTCGCGCCGGCGTCACCCGGGGTGGCGGTCACCGCGGTGGGGGCGAGGGGTGGGCCGGGAGTTCTGAAGTAGGCGAAGGTGTCGACCGACAAGGTGATCGCCGCGCTGCCGGTGTTCTTGACGACGAACCTGCCGTCGGCTCCGAGTTTGGCCAGTACGACATTGGCCCAGAAATCGCTCGCTTGGTACTGGACCGACCCGGCGGTGGGCGGATTGGCCTGACCGGAGGGGTAGATCACCAGAGCGCCGGCGGCGGTGCCCTTCGCGGTGAGATTGACCGCGACGGCGCTGACCAGGCCGGTGGGGACTCCGGCCTGACCCAGCGGCGCCACGGTGTAGGTGGCACCGGCCGCGACGCTCGTACCGGACACGATCCGCGAGGGGGCCACTGGTATCGCGGCCGATCCCGCCGTGGCCGATCGCGGGGCCACGAAGTATCCGTCGATGTCGACGTAGACGGCGACAGGAGACGTGCCGCTGTTGTTGACGGCGATCTTCCCGTCCGTCCCTGGCGCGACGATCGCCAGGTTGGACATGTAAGCGGAAGGCCGGTAGTTCATGTCCGCCATGGCGGGTTTGGCGGTACCCGAGGGGTAGAGGGTGATCTTGCCGGAACCTGCGCTTTTCACGATCAGTGTGAAGGAGACGAACGCCACATCGGTAACCGGGATCCCGCCCGCCCCGACGACGGTGAACGTCGCGGTGGAGTCGGCGGCGACGCTCTGGTTACTGATGATCCTTGCCGGATCCAACGGCACGAACGTCGCCCCGGCCGATGCCCCCGCTTGGCCGGTGAAATAGCCATCGATGTCGGCGTAGACACTGACCGCGGCCGACCCGGTGTTCTTCACCTTGATCTGCCCGTCAGAACCTGTCTTCACGACCATCGACTGGTTCTCCCACACCCCTGACCGGTACCGGGACCCGGTCACCGCAGGTGCCGCGGCCAGATCGGACGGGTAAACGATCAATGCGCCCGCCGCGCTCGCCCCCGCGGCCGCCAGGTTCACCGACACGGCGGACACCCCGGTGGCGGGCACCGTGCCCACTCCGGTGACCTTCAACGTCGAGGTGGCCCCCGCCGCGATCGACACCCCGGCGAGCACCCGCACATGCGCGCCGAAATACTGTCCGGGGCCGGCTTGTAGACCCGCTGCCGACGTGGCCGGGGCGGTGTTCGCGGACCGGGTCGTTCCGGCCCGGTCGCCCAGCGCACCGGTGGGCGGTACCGTCGCCCGGGCCTGGGCGGCGAGTCCGATGGGATCCGGCCGCGGAGCGGCCGGCGGGAGTGCGGAGACCGGTCGAGTGGTCCCAGGCGGACCCGCGGACACCGGTCGAGTGGCCTGCGGCGGACCCGCGGCCGCTTGACCTTGGGCCACCAGAAGTGTGGAGGCGACGATCACAAGCCCCAGCACCGGGCTCAGCCAGCGATTGACCATCACAGGTCTCCTCTTTGAACCCGCCGCACGAGTGATCACGATGGATCACCCGGCTCGCATCACCGGAGGACGCTACAGGGGCAGGGGATATCGGGTCGTCCCATGTCAGATGGAGATCTCGGGTAAACCTCGACGGTAGACACCCCGATGAAGACAACCCTCACGATTGACGACACCACCCCCCGGGGCGTGGCGAGTGACACGTGCCGGGCGCTGCGGGGGCGGTTCTCATGGAGTTCTTAGGTGAGCTTTATGGCACTTTTAGCTAATTTTTATGAGTATGGGGCGATGGAGCGCTCGCCGCAGGAGGCTGGTGCGGCCGGGGCTCGGGGAGTCATGGCCGGGAGGGCTCGGTGGTTCGTCGCCGGGGGCATCGTGCTCGTCGCCGTGGTCGTGCTGGCGTACTGGCTGGGAGGCGGCGGGAGCGGCGAGGGCGCCGCGCCCAAGCCGAGCCCGACGCCGACGCCCCGCGTGGCGCTCACGGTGACCGAGGTCTACAACAGGGTCGGGCCGTCGGTGGTGGTCATCCGGGCCGGGCGGTCGCTCGGAACCGGGGTGATCGCGGCCGAGGACGGGACGATCCTGACGGCGAACCACGTCATCGAAGGCACCAAGGACATCACCGTGACGTTCGCCGACGGCACCAAGGCCGAGGCCGCCGTCGCGTCGGCGAACCCCAAGCGCGACGTCGCGACGCTCAAGCCCGCGAAGCTGCCCGAGATCGTCGTCCCGGCGACGCTCGGCGGCGGCCCGGACGTGGGCGCGCCCGTCGTGGCGATCGGCAATCCGCTGGGCCTGACCTACAGCGTGTCCTCCGGCGTCGTGTCGGGCCTGAACCGGACCGCCAAGGACGGCGACCTGAGCGGGCTCATCCAGTTCGACGCCTCCGTCAACCCGGGCAGCTCCGGCGGACCTCTCCTGGACGCCCGCGGCCTGGTCATCGGGATCGTGCTCGCGATCGCCGACCCGGGCCGCGACGAGGCGTTCGCCGGCATCGCGTTCGCGGTGCCGATCGGCGTGGCCCTGGGAGACGAAGACGACGGCCCGCCGGGCGACGGACCTCAGATCTGACCGAAGCGCCACGAGAACGGAACACGATGACTTCGAGCAAGTTCCCCGAGTCGGCCCATCCGCTCGAACATGTGCTGTTCGAGGTCAAACGCACGATCGTCGGCCAGGACACCCTGCTGGAGCGCATGGCCGTCGCGCTGATCGCCGACGGCCACCTGCTGGTCGAGGGCGTGCCGGGCCTGGCCAAGACGCTCGCGGTGAAGTCCCTGGCCGCCGCGATCGCCGGGAGCTTCCAGCGCGTCCAGTTCACCCCCGACCTGGTGCCCGCCGACCTCGTGGGCACGCGGGTCTACCACCAGCACTCCGGGGAGTTCCGGACCGAGCTCGGCCCGGTGTTCGCGAACCTGCTGCTGGCCGACGAGATCAACCGCGCCCCCGCCAAGGTGCAGAGCGCTCTGCTGGAAGTGATGCAGGAGCACCAGGTGACGATCGGCCGGGAGACGTTCCGGGTGCCCGAGCCGTTCCTGGTCATGGCGACCGAGAACCCCATCGAGTCCGAGGGCACCTACCCCTTGCCCGAGGCGCAGGTCGACCGTTTCATGATGAAGGTGGTCGTCGACTATCCGACGCAGGCCGAAGAGCAGGCGATCGTCGACCGGGCGCTGCGCCCGCCCGAGGCGCCGCAGCCGATGGTGACGGCCGAGGACCTGCTCGCGATGCGGGCCCGCGCCAACGAGGTGTACGTCGACCCGGCGATCGTCGACTACGCGGTACGGGTGGTCGCCGTGACACGCTCCCCGGCGATGGCCGGGCTCGGCGAGCTGGAACGGTACGTCACCTACGGGGCGAGCCCCCGGGCGTCCATCGCGCTCGTGACGGGCGCCCGGGCGCTGGCGTTCCTGCGCGGCCGCGACTACGTCCTGCCGCACGACCTGTACGAGCTCGCGCTCGACGTGCTGCGCCACCGCCTCGTGCTGTCCTACGAGGCCCTCGCGGACGACGTCGACGCCGACACGATCATCACCAGGGTGCTCAGGGCCGTACGGGCACCCGACGTCGTCCTGCAGAACCGCTGATCCCATGGCCACCGCCTCAGAAAAACTCCTGCTCCGCCTGGAGTGGAAGGTCGTCCGCAGGCTCGACGGCCGGCTCCAGGGCGCCCACCGCACCGCGCACCGAGGCGCCGGGATCGACTTCACCGGGCTGCGCGCCTACGGTGACGGCGACGACGCCCGGCACATCGACTGGAACGTGACCGCGCGGCTGGACGAACCCCACCTGCGGCTGTTCACCGAGGACCGCGAGCTGACGGTGTGGCTCGTGCTCGACCGGTCGGCGTCGATGGCGGCGGGCCGGCCGGGACGCCGCAAGCACGACGTGCTCGCCGAGCTCGCGCTCGTCCTCGCCCGGCTGTTCGGCCGGGGCGGCAACCGCGTCGGCGCCCTGCTGTTCGACACCGGGATGCTGCGCGTCGTGCCGCCCGGCACCTCACGGCGGCACGCGCTGCGGATCGGCGCCGAGCTGGAACGCACCTCCTCGGTGCGCGGCGGCGCCACCACCGACCTGGCGGAGATGCTCGACGCGGCCGGGCGGCTCGCCCGCCGCCGCGCGCTCGTCGTCGTGCTGTCGGACTTCATCGGCGACGGCGACTGGGAGCGCTCGCTCCAGCGCCTGGCCCGGCGGCACGAGGTCGTCGCCCTGCGGATCGTGGACATCGCCGACGACGTGCTGCCGGAAGCCGGGCTGATCGTGGTCGAGGACGCCGAGACCGGCGAGCAGCTCGTGGTCGACTCCGCCGACCCGCTGCTGCGGGTCGGCTTCCGCGCCGCCGTCGACGCCCGCGACGCCCGGGTCACGGCGGGCATGCGCCGGGCCGGGGTGCCCGTCCACCGCGTCGACACCGACCGCGACCTGGCCGAGGCGCTCGTCGAGGTCGTCGCCAGAACCCGGGACCGGTCGGCATGACCGGGACCATCGACGCCACTTTGGTCCTGCGGCCACCGGACGGCGCTTTGGTCGTGCGTCCGCCGGACGGCATCTTGGTCGTGCGGCCGCCGGACGGCGCTTTGGTCGTGCGGCCGCCGAGGGAGGCCCGGTGACCCTGTCCTCCCCGCTGCTGCTGGCCGTCGGACTGCTCGTCACGGCGGCGCTCGCCTGGGCGGCCGTCGTCTTCGCGCGCCGCCGGACGGCCGCGCTCGCCGCCGCGGGCTTCGCCGTGCCGGGTGGCCGCCGCGCCTACCTCGGCATCGGCCTCACGGTCGCCGGCGTCGGGGTCCTCGCGATCGCCACCGCCGGGCCGACGGCCATGGTGCCGGTCCCGCGTACGGCGGGCACCGTCATCCTGGCCATGGACGTCTCCAACAGCATGAGCGCCGACGACGTCGCACCCACCCGGCTCGCGGCCGCGCAGCGGGCGGCCCACGCCTTCGTGGCGGCGCAGCCGAGCAGCGTCGACATCGGAGTCGTCGCGTTCGAACGGGGCGCGCTCATCACCGCACGGCCGGACGCCGACCACTCCGTCGCGCTCGCGGCCGTCGACCGGCTGAAGCTCAGCGGCAGCACCTCGCTGGGGGCGGCCGTCATGGTCTCGCTGTCGGCGATCACCGGTAAGCCGGTCCTCTTCGGCAAGGACGACACTGAGCCCGACATCGGCTACTGGCCGTCCGCGACGATCGTGATGTTCTCCGACGGTCAGAACCGGGGCCCGGACGTCGAAGAGGCCGCCGCCGTGGCCCAGCGGGCGGGCGTCCACGTCCACACCGTCGGGGTCGGCACCGAGGCGGGGGCGACGGTGGAGACCAACGGATACCGCTTGCAGACCTCGCTGGAGAAGGAGGACCTCACCCTCATCTCGCAGACCACCGGCGGCGCCTACCACCCCGCCTCGGACGCCGCGGAGCTCGATGGGATCGCCGACACGATCGACCTGCGGCTCACCGTCTCCGACGAGCCGCTGCCCCTCGCCGGCGGCCTGATCGGGCTCGCCCTCGCACTGCTCACCGCAGGAGCGGCGCTCACGGTGCTCCGGTCTGGACGGGTGATCTGAATGTCGTTCTCTTTGCCATTCACCGCAGGAGCGGCACTCGCCGTGCCCAGGTCTGGTCGGGTGATCTGAATGTCGTTCTCTCGGCCGCTCACCGCAGGAGCGGCACTCGCCGTGCCCCGGTCTGGTCGGGTGATCTGAATGTCGTTGTCATGGCCGTGGGCACTGCTGTCGGTCCTGGTCATCCCGCTGATCTTCGCCGTCCGCGAGTGGGCGCGGCGCCGCCGCAGGCGGGCGGCCGTGCGCGTCACCTCGATCGCGCTCGTACGGAGCGCCCTGCCCGGGCATTCGCGCTGGACGCGGAAGATCCCCGCGGTCCTGTTCATCGCCGGGCTCGCGCTGCTCGCGCTCGGCGCCGCGCGCCCGCAGGCGTCGGTGCCCGTGCCGCAGACCTCGGCGACGATCCTGCTCGCGCTCGACACCTCCGGCTCCATGTGCTCCACCGACGTCGACCCCAATCGCATCACCGCGGCGAAGAAGGCCGCCGTGGACTTCATCGAGTCGCAGCGGGGCGGGCCGCGCATCGGCCTGGTCACCTTCGCGGGCAACGCCGGCCTGCTCGTCCCGCCCACCGACGACACCGATTCGCTGATCAAGGCGCTGGACGTCCTCACCGTGTCCCGAGGCACCGCGATCGGGCAGGCCATGCTCACCGCGATCGACGCGATCGCCGAGGTCGACCCGTCCGTCGCCTCCACCGGGGCGAAACCCGTCGACGCCGGGGGAGGCTACGCCGGCGCCGCGATCGTCGTGCTGACCGACGGCGCCAACACCCAGGGCGTCGAACCGCAGACGGCCGCGCAGGAGGCGGCCCTGCGACGCGTCCGTGTCTTCACCATCGGCTTCGGCACCACCAACCCGACCCCGATGGTCTGCGACAGCTCACAGGTCGACGGCTTCGGTGGCTTCGGCGGGTACGGAGGCGGCCGTGGCGGATTCGACAGAGGCCGCAACGTCCGCACCATCGACGAGCCCTCGCTCAAGAAGATCGCCCAGACCACCGGCGGCTCCTACCACCGCGCCGAGAACGCCGACCAGCTCCAGAGCGCCCTCGCCTCCCTTCCCGGCAGCTTCACCGTCGTCCGCCAGCGGGTCGACACGGCCCCCGCCTTCGCGGCCGGGGGCGCCGTCCTGGTCATCACGGCCCTGTCCCTCTCCCTCTGGTGGAACCGCCCCCGCATCCCCACCCGTTAGCTGATGGTCCGGAGCCCGGGCCACATCGCGGTCCACGACGCCCGCAGGCCGGTGCACACCGAGACGGCCTTGCCCTGCTCCCCGTTCGGCACGCCGAGCTCGTTGTGGATCCGGGCCACGTCGTGGCAGCCGGCGAAGAAGCCGCTCCAGTCGGCCGGCCGCCAGTCACCGACGTGCACGACGACCGTGCGGTCGGCCGGCGGCGGGCCCCACGTCCAGTACGAGTTGTGGCCGGAATAGATGGGGGGAAGTCCCGATCCGAGCAGGACGAGCGCGCTCGCCTCGCTGTAGGAGTTGGTCAGGACGACCGCCCGGGAGCGCTCGCCGGCGGGCAGGGCGGCCACCACGCCTTCGACCGTGGAGACGAACGCCGGCCAGCCGACCTGGTTCGCGGTGTCGGGGATCGCGGCAGGGAGCGAACTGGTGGCGTAGACGGCCCCCGGCAGGACCGGCAGGGTCAGGAGCGCGATGAACGCGCCCGAGGCCGCCGCCGCGACGGTGAAGGCCGCCCCCTTGAGACGGGCGTGACCCCTGGCGAGCCAGCGGTCGACGACGATCGACCCGGCGGCCATGAACACCGCCACGCTGCCGATCGCGTAGTAGGCCTTGCCGCCGGTCACCACGACGAGCCCGAGCGCGACCGGGCCCGCGACGCCGATCGCCCGCCACGGCGCCGCGTCTTTGGCCCGGAAGATCCAGACCAGGCCGGCGGCGGCCAGGGGGAACAGGAACGGCCCGGCGAAGAGCCAGAGCAGCGGCACGACCTGGGCGCGGTTGTCGGCCGCGTACCCGGCGATGCGCGAGGCCATGGTGAGCTGGGGCCAGCCGTTGGCCGCCTGCCAGACGAGGTTCGGCGCCCAGAGCAGCAGGGCGATCCCGGCCGCCGCCCAGGCCCACACCGAGCCGACGACGTCCCAGCGCCGCGCGAGGACCAGCCCGGCGGCCAGCCCCGCGGCCAGGAACAACAGCGTGTCCTTGTTCTCCAGCCCGATCCCGGCGACCAGGCCCACCAGCAGCCACAGGCGCCGGTCGGCACCGGCCAGCAGCCGTACGACCAGCCACAGGACGAGCGTCCAGGCGAGCAGGTCGGGTCCGGTGGTGGAGTCGAGGTGGCCGGCGGCGAGATACCCCGAGACGGCGGCCGTGACGGCCGCCAGGAGCTGCGCCCGCCGCGACCCGCCGAGGTCGCGGGAGATGACCGCGATCAGGACGACGACGAGCGCCATCTCCACGGCCGGCAGCACCCGGACCGCGGTCGGCGAGACGCCCAGCACGGCCACCGAGGCGGCGGACAGCAGCGGGGTGAGCGGTGGCTGGTCGACGTACCCGAAGGCCGGATGCCGACCGGCCACGACGAAGTACATCTCGTCGCCATGAAAGCCGTAGGCGCCCGAGAACGCCAGCAGCAGGACGATCATCAGACCGGCCACCAGGACCACTGGCCACCAGATGCGCGCGGGGGGGTCAGACATCCTCACATTGTGGCCGATCGCCTCCTCGGCCCGGCCTGCAGAGCCCTTTTCTGCGGGCTTGCCTCCGTACGGAGGATGCGCCAGCACGCGTACGCGCACAGGCCCGTCGCGGGGGTGCCGAGCACCGTCGCGGCGATGCCCAGGGCGGTCACCCGCCCCGTGAGGTACAGCGGTGCCATCACCGCCACGGACAGGCCGAACTTCGCCACGAACATCGCCGTGCACGCCTGGTAGCGCCGCAGCCGCGCCCGATCGCGCCGCCAGCCGGACCGTTCACCGCGCAGCCCGCCGACCAGCGCCCCGACGACGGGCCACCGCACCAGCATGGACACCAGGAACACCACCCCCGCGACCGCGGGCATCGCCACGCTGACGAAGTAGAAGTCCACCGCCTGCCCGGTGCCGCCGGCCAGGAGCGCGGACACCCCCACGATCACCAGCCCGCCCCCCGCCTGCCAGTACTTCCGATCGGTGCGCGTCCGGACGATCGCGAACACCCCGACGGCGCCGACCGCGACCAGCGCGGAGAGCGGAACCCGTCCGGTCAGCAGGTGGGCGACCAGGAACACCGCCTTCGACGCCAGCGCCTCGGCGAGGGTCCGCCAACCGCCCACGGCGGCGAACAGGGTCACCGACCTCTGCGTGAGCACACCCAGGGTCATGCGCCCGCACCTGCGGCGGGCACCGGCACCGGCATGGCCGCCGCGGCGGAACGCGACTCGTCCAGGGCCAGGACGCTCTCGCGGAGCATCGCCTCCTCGGCGGCGCCGATCGCGGAGAGCAGATCCCGCTCACCTCGGGCGTGCGCGACCAGGGCGTCACGGAGGCGGCGCGCGTCCTGCATCGCCAGGTTGCCGCCGAACCCCGGGGCCACGTGGATCGCGTCGCCGATGACCGTCACCGGACCGGCGGGCCACGCTGGGACCGGCGGGATCATCCCGATCCGCAGCGCGACCGTGACCCCCGGCCACGCCTTGTCGACGACCAGCCGCAACGTCGGATGCAGGCCCGCCGCCAGCCCCTGGGCGAGCCGCCAGACCGTGGCGGGCGAACTGGCATCCCCGAGCCGGTCCCGCGTGAGCGGCAGGCACCACATCACATAGTCCTCGGCCTCGGCGACGACGGGGGAGGGGAGGCCGGGCAGCCACCGGTCCCGGGCGGCGACCGGCGACCCAGTGAACCGGTGGACGCCCAGCGCCATCATCATGCCGCGCACCTGCGCGGCGGCGCTGTTGTCCCCGAGCAGGGCGGCCAGCCCCGTCCCGGCCACGGCCCGGAGCGGCGTGGCGCCCATCACCATGCGCCTGCCCGTGTCGACCACTTCCGCGTGCGGCAGGTACTGGCGGCGGACCGCCGAGCCGACCCCGTCCGCGCCGACCAGCACGTCCGCCGTGTCGGTGCGGCCATCGGCCAGCGACACCCGGACCCTGCCGTCGGCGAGCTCCTCGAACCGCCTGAACGCCGCCCCGAACCGCACCCTGTCTCGCAACCCGGTCAGCAGCACCGCCCGCAGCAGGCGCCGCTGGGCCTGACGGCCCGGCCGCCGCCCCGCCGTGCCGTCGGCGGGCCGGGTGCCCGCGACCACGAGCTCGCCGTCCACCTCCGACAGCAGCGACGTCCCGTCACGCGGCCCGCCCATGGTGGCCTCCACCATCGCCATGTGCCCCGGGGGCAGGCACGCGCGCAGCGCCTCCGTCCCCCGGTCGTCGACGTGCAGGCTGACGCCCTGGGGACGGCCCCGCTCCTCGTCCTTCTCGTACACCACGACGTCGATCCCCGCCCGGTGTAACCCCTGGGCCAGCGTCAACCCGCCGAGCCCCGCTCCGGCCACGATCACCCGCATCGTTCCCCACCTTTCTTCACCGGTCGATGATGTTTCAATCTAGCCAGGTGCGCGCATGAAACTCAATCGACTGATGAAGAAAGCCTTCGATAGAGTGCTCCCGTCATGACGGAACCGAACCCCTCAGGCCGGCCCGGGCGCTGGCGGTCAGGCGCGGAGAGCAGGCAGCGGATCCTGGAAGCGGCCCGCGCGCTGTTCCGCGAGCACGGCTACGGCGGCACCACGGTGCGCGCGGTCGCCGCCGAGGCCGGGGCCGACCCGGCGATGGTGTTCTACTTCTTCGGCACCAAACAGGGCCTGTTCGGGGCCGCCCTGGAAATGCCCGAGGGCGTGCCGACCGCCATCGAATCGATCTTCGTAGGTGGCCTGGACGACATCGGCGCGCGCATGGTCCGCACGCTCGTGGAGAACCTGGACACCTCCGACCGCGCCCCGTTTGTGACGCTCACCCGCTCGGCGCTCACGCACGACGAGTCCGAGAACCTGCTCCGCCAGTACATCGACCGGGAGATCACCGCGCGGCTGGTCACACTGCTCGGCACCCCGGACGCCGCGGTGCGGGTCGCCCTGCTGAACGTGCAGGTGCTGGGCCTGGCGATGGCACGCTACATCGTGCGGATCGAGCCGATCGCCTCCGCCTCCGTCGACGACCTCGTCACCTGGTTCGGCCCTCTCGCCCAACACTGCCTGACCGGCCCGGCCCCATCACGGTGACGGCGGGACGAGCACCGTCGCACGTCGTGATCACTGCTCGAACGTCAGAGGCCGTCGGCACCGAGGCACGTTGGGGAGCCATACCGTTCTGACCGGAATTTTGGAATGCGGGTGATAGGGGCGAGTGTGTCGCTACTACGCCCCCGCTCGGGGTTCTGGTGGGATCAATGGAGTGACCCCCCACCAGATCAGTCAGTGGGTCGCGCCGCTTGGCCGGCAGGCGGTGTGCGAGCCCGGACGGCTCCATCCGGAGCCAGAGCCGAGGAGCGGTCGATGTTCCTGCACACCAAGCACCTGCAGTTCGAGGCCAAGCCGGAGAAGCCCGACCCGGTCTACGCCCACAAGCTCCAGGAGCTGATCGGCGGCGCGTACGGCGAGATGACCGTCACCATGCAGTACCTGTTCCAGGGCTGGAACTGCCGGATATCCGGCAAGTACAAAGACCTGATCATGGACATCGCGACCGAGGAGATCGGCCACGTCGAGATGATCGCCACCATGATCGCCCGCCTCCTGGAAGGCGCGCCGGCCACCGCGACCACCAAGATGGCCGCCGCCGACCCCGTGGTCGGCGCCGTGCTGGGCGGCATGGACCCCCAGCAGGTCATCGTCGCCGGTGGCGGCCCGCTCCTGGCCGACAGCAACGGCTACCCGTGGAACGGCCGCTACATCGTGGCCAGCGGCAACCTGCTGGCCGACTTCCGGGCCAACGTCGCCGCCGAGGCCCACGGCCGCCTGCAGACCGCGCGGCTCTACCACATGACCGACGACCCCGGCGTCCGCGACATGCTCAAGTTCAACCTGGCCCGCGACACCATGCACCAGAACCTGTGGCTGAAGGCCATCGAGGAACTCAAGACCGACGGCCTGGAGGACGTCATCGTCCCGGACGCCCTGTTCGACGAGGAGTACGCCGAACACGCCTCGGCCATCTGGGACCTCTCGGAAGGCACCGACGGAACCCTCGGCGGCTGGGCCTCAGGCCCCCAGCCGGACGGCCGCCACGAGTTCTCCTACCTGATGGACCCCCAGCCTCTCGGCGGCCCCGGCACCGCCCCGCCCCCCGACCCCAAGCTCTACGCCACCTACGACGGCAGCATGGGCGAACCCGCTTCCCCCGCCTTCGGCACCGAAGTCGGTCCCCTGGGCAAACTCAAGGAGAAACTCACCTGAGTCACACGAACGCCCGCCGAAGAACGTCCCGCCCAGGAGCGGCGCGCGCCGGTGAAGGACGGCGACGGGACGGACGGCGGGCGTAGAGCGGGCCGCGGGATGGCGGGCCGCGCCGTCGCGTCGGCGCGGCCCGCCTGGTCGTGCGCGGTCCCTTCCCCCACGAGCAGGCCCGGGCGTTCTTGTACGCCCGATGGAAACACCACTTCGCCCGCGATCGCCCAGGAGAGCGGCGTGCCGAACCGGTGATCGTGCCTCGGGTCGTCCGCCGCCATGGTCAAAACATACCACCTGACAGGTTTTTTTCGCCAAGGCGAGACGTGGCTCCCGCTGTGCAAGTGGGGATGTCCGCAGTCGCACGGTGACCGGGTCGCCGGATGCCCGCCGCAGTGCCGCCCTGGGTCGATCCGGAGCCGTAGCCCGGTGTTCGGCCAGTTCATGCCGCCAATGAGGTGAACGGCGGCCATGCCGTGGCGCGGGGAGACCGGCGCCGGGAGGGTCGGCGCAGGCCGCCCGGCGATGGCGGGGGCGGGCCTCGGCAAAGTTACATACCTCCGTGAAGGTATGCGATAGTGACGGAAGCCGCCGATGGCGCAGGACACCCGTGTCGGTCGCCCGGACCGCCTGCCGGAAGTCGTCGGCCGCCCGGACCGCCTGCCGGAAGTCGCACTCCCCGACCACCCCCACGGATCCCGAGCTTTCAGAGGAATCTGAGAGGAGCCTGATGAAATTCGGAAACGACCTGCGGATCAAGACCGTGACCTCGTGGTTTCCGCCGGACCGCGAGAACGTCGAGGACGCCGTCGCGGCGGGCAAGCTGGAGCCCCAGGACGTGGACCGGCTCGGGCTCACCGGACTGCCGGTCTCGGCTCGGTGGTCCGCTCCTGAGATGGCGGTCGCGGCCGGCCGCGACGCGATCAGCCGTGCGGGCTGGAGCCCTTCCAAGGTGGGCGTGGTGCTGCACACCTGGATCTACCACCAGGGCCACGACATGTGGTCGCCACCGCACTTCGTGGCGAACGAGGTCGGCGCCCCCCACGCCCTGTCGTACGGCGTTCAGCAGGGCTGCAACGCGGCCGCGCTCGCCCTCCAGCTCGCGGCGCTGCATCTGGACGCCGAACCCGGGCTCGGCGCCGCGCTCGTCACCACGGGCGACCGCTTCGCCCCGCCCGGCATGGACCGCTGGACCTCCGACTACGGCCTGGGCTTCGGTGACGCGGGAACCGCGGCGCTCCTGCACCGCGGCGACTCGGGGCCCGACGACTACGCGCTCCTGTCCCTGGCCACCGAGACCGAGGCCGAGCTCGAGCTGATGATGCGGCACGGTGACGACTTCAGCCCGGCGCCCATGACGCACAACGATTACATCGACCTGCGCCGCCCGAAGAAGTCCTACGTGGAGGCGTACGGCAAGGAGAAGTTCACCTCCATCGCCGGCCGGGCCATCCGCAAAGTGATCGTGGACGGCGTGCGCGAGGCGGGACTGCGGCTCGACGATCCCCGGATCAAGTACATCGTGCTGCCGCGGCTCGGCGCGTACCTGCTGGACGCCAACTACGTGCCGGTACTGGACGAGGTGCTGAAGGCCGAGGCGCTGCGGTTCGGTGGGGACACCGGCCACCTGGGTTGCGGGGACTTCCTCGCGAACCTGGCCGACCTGCGGGATCGCGTGCCGCTCGAAGCGGGCGACATCGCATTGGTGATCGGCGGAGGGGCGGCCTGGACCTGGACTTGCGCCGTCGTCCAGGTGCCGCAGGAAGGAGGCGTCTGATGGGCGTGGGAATCCTCGGACTGGGCGGCCACGTGCCGTCGTTGGTCATCGACAACGCGCGGATCGCCGAGTGGACCGGCGTGGACGAGGGCTGGATCGTCGAGCGGACCGGCATCCTGGAACGCAGGTACCGGGAGCCGGGGACCGCCACCTCCGACCTCGCGCTGCGCGCCGCCCGTGAGGCCCTGACCGGGCTGCCCGGCGCGGAGGACCGGCTCGGGCTGATCATCGTGGCCACCTCCACGCCCGACCAGCCGCAGCCCTCCACCGGAGCGATACTGCAGGACAAGCTCGGGCTGTCCGGCATCCCGGCGTTCGACGTCAACGCGGTGTGCTCCGGCTTCCTCTACGCGCTGGCGGTCGCCGACTCGATGCTGCCGTCGCGGCCGTCCGGACAGGGCGGCGAGTACGCCCTGGTGGTCGGCGCGGACATCTACTCCTCGTTGATGAACCGCGCCGACCGGCGCACCGTCGGCCTGTTCGGCGACGGTGCCGGGGCGGTGCTCCTCGGTCCGGTGCCCGAGGGGTACGGCGTACTGAGCCGGCGGCTGGTCACCCACGGCGAGTACCGCGACCTGGTCGAGGTGCCCGCGGGCGGAACCCGCAAGCCGCTGGACGCCCAGGCCCGGGAGGCGGGCGAGCACCTGTTCCACATGAAGGGCCGTCCCGTACGCGAGTACGCGCTCCGCACCATCCCCAAGGTGATCGGTGAGGCGCTCGACTCTGCCGGGCTGCGGATGGAGGAGGTGGACCGCTTCATCCTCCACCAGGCCAACACCCGCCTGGTGGAGGACTGCTGTCGTGAACTCCGCGTCGACCTCGCCCAGGTGCCGCTCACCGCACCGCGATTCGGCAACACCGCCGCGGCCTCCATCCCGCTCACCCTGCACATGGAGCACGAACGCCGGCCCATACAGCGGGGCGAGCACCTGGTGCTGGCCGGCGTGGGCGGCGGCATGACCGCGGGGGCCGTCGTCGTCCGCTGGTTCTGAAGCCCCGGACGACCGCTGGAGAACCGGGCAAGCGCTGCGAAAGGAAAGAAGACATGGCGATGGCGATCGCGGCGGGACACCGCCGCTACGAGCTGTGGGACCCCATGCCTGACGAGGTGCGGGAGGGCGCCAGGCGGTTCGCCACCGTGCAGGCGCTCAACGAGCTGGTGGGCGTGCTGCCGTTCGCCGAGTGGCTGGACCGCGCGCCCAGCCACACCAGGCGGCAGATGCTCATGGCCAAGATCCAGGACGAGGTCGGTCACGGGCACGTGGCCGCGCGCGTCGCGGAGGACCTGGGCATGCCGAGGGAACGGATCCTCCAGGACTACCTGGACGGCCGCGCGAAGGTGCACAACATCTTCCACTACTCCTTCGCGACCTGGGAGGAGCTCGGCCCCGGGCTGCTCCTGATGAACTCGGCCGCGATCATCCAGTTCCAGTCCCTGATGAAGGGCGTGTACCTGCCGTACGCCCGGGCGCTGCGCAAGATCGAACGCGAGGAGTCCTTCCACTACCAGCACGCCCTGGACCTCACCCACGAGGTGCTGACGCACGGAGACGCCGAGCAGCGTCGCCGGGTGCGGGAGGGGTTCGAGCTGTGGCTGCCGCGGGTGCTGGCCTACCTCGGGCCGCCCGACACCGACACCCTGCACGCCAACCGCATGTGGCTGATCGGCCTGAAGCCGGACGGCAACGACGCGCTGCGCCAGGCATGGCTGAACAAGATCATCCCGGTTTTCCTGAAGCTCGGCGTGCATGTGGATCCCGCGTTGGTCCGTCAGGCGCCCTCAGGCGAATGGGAGTTCGCGATGCCCGACTGGGCCGAGGTGAAGAAGGTGATCGCGGGCGGGGGACCGGCGTCGCAGCGGCGGCTGGACTGGGTGCGCAACGCCCTGGACCGCAACACGCGGTACCGGCGCGCGCTGCGGGGGGTGTCGTGATGCCGCACGTCCCGACCGACCCCGACGTCTACGAGGTGTTCGCGCAGAACGGCCTCGGCAAGACGCTCGGCCATGTCGGCTCCATCGTCTCGCCCTGCCCGGACGCCGCCTGGCACCTGGCCAAGGAGACCTACGGGCGCCGTGACGACCTCGCCACACTCTGGGTGGTCCGCCGCGCCGACATGACCGTCTCCGGCGGGGACGACGGCGACCTGCTCGCCGCCAAGACCCGGATGCCGCACCGCCAGCCCGGCTTCCCCACCGCACGCCGCCGCGACCGCTCCGCCGCCGCCTCTTCGCCTGCGGCCGTGATCCTGCCTACCGCCGCCGTCCCGCCGGCGGCCGTGGCCCCTCCCGCCACCGCCCCGCCCGCGACCGCCGCCCTGCCTGCGACCGCCGCCTCGCCCGCGACCGTCGCCCCGCCGAGGTTTCGCGACAGCGCACCGCCCGAGCGCCGCGACGACGCGCGCGGGGCCGGAGGGTCCGAGCTCTCCGACCTGTGGCTGCTGCTCGCCGACGACTTGTTCGTCCTCGGCAACCGGCTGGGCGAACGCATCGTCGACTACATCGACCTGGAGGAGTCGCTGGCGGTCGGCTCGATCGGACAGGAGGCGCTCGCGCACGCCGGGACGATCCTGGTGCTGTCCGGCTTCGACCAGCCTGCCGCCGACGCCTGGTTCTTCGACCGGCCGCAGGGGCGGTGGCGGGTGTCGCGCGCCATCGAACGGCTCACCGACTGGCCGTCCACCGTGGCATGCGGTCTCGTGATCGCCGCGGCCGTCACCGTGCTCGCCGAGCGGACCGTTGCGGTCGAGCCCGGCGAGGGGTGGCTGCCCGCGATCACCGCCGTCCGCGATGAGCAACTGGTCCACCTGGACCACTGGCGGCGGTGGGCACGAGCGCTCGCCGCCTTCCCCGAGACCCGTGCGGAGTTCGCGCGTGCCTACGCCGAAGTGACCGAGCGTGCCGGCGACATGTTCGGTGCCCGGCCACAGGGCGGCTCGGCTCTGGCCGTGACGCTGCACGAGCGTTTCGCCGCGCTGGTCGGCGAGAACGGCGGACCCGGATCGCGGATGCCCGATCGCCCGCTGGCCCGGACCGCGGGGGTGGGCGGGAGCGCCCTGGCCTACTGCCTTTCCCGAGGCCGCATGGTCCGTGACGACTACGCCCCGGGGGTGTTCCAGTGAACGCCGACCAGCTCACCGACCAGCTCACCGACCAGCTCACCCACGTGGTCGCCGGCGTACGCGATCCGGAGATCGACATCGGCCTGGGCGACCTTGGAGTGCTGCGCTCGGTGTCGCTGACCGGCGACCGGATCCAGGTCCACCTGGCCCCCACCAGGCTCGGCTGCCCCGCCCTCGGTGAGATCACCCGGCGGGTGCGGTCCGCGGTCGCCGACGCGGCACCGGGGCGCGGCATCGAGATCGTGTGGGAGCGCGGCGCGTGGCAGCCGGCGTCGGTGACCGCCGCCGGCCGGGACGCGCTGCGCGACGCCGGATACCGCGTGGCGGGTGCCCCGCCCAGGTGCCCGTACTGCGGGTGCGACGACGTCGCGCGAGCCGGCCGCTTCGGCGGGGCGGTGTGCAAGGTCCCGTACGACTGCCGAGGCTGCGGCTCGCCCTTCGATGTGATCGGCACGGCCGGCTGCACCGTCACGCTCCACTCCGTGCGAGGAGGATCACGATGAGACTCAGCGGAAAGACCGCCGTGATAACCGGGGGCTCCCGTGGCCTCGGCCGGGCGATCGCGGAACGCTACCTGCGGGAGGGGGCGCGGGTGGTCTGCGCCGCCCGCAACCCCTATGACATCAAGGAGGTCATCGACCTCGAACCCGGCCGCTGCGACTACGTTCCGGTCGACGTCACCAGTGAGGAGTCGGTCGCCGCACTGATGGCCGAAGCCGCCGAACGCTTCGGGGGCATCGACATCCTGGTGGCCAACGCCGGCGTGAGCCGGGACGGGCGGGTGGACCGGCTGGCGGTCACCGACTGGCAGGACATGGTGGCCACCAACCTGACCGGGGTCTTCCTGTGCACCAGGGCCGCCGTTCCCTACCTGGAACGCAGCCGCGCGGGCCGCATCGTCAACGTCTCGTCCAGCATGGCTACCCGGGTCGCGATCGGAGCCTCGGGATACTGCGCCACCAAGGCCGCGGTGGAGATGTTCACCAAGGTCAGCGCGATCGAACTCGCCTCACGCGGCATCCTCGTCAACTCGCTGGCCCCGGGAATCCTCGACGAGGGGATGGGCCGGGACCTCACCGCCAACGACCGGATCTGGTCGCGCTACAAGACCAGGCTGGCACTCGGCCGGCCCGGCCACGCCGACGAGGCCGCCGACGCGGCGGTCTTCCTGGCCGGTCCCGAGTCCTGCTACGTCAACGGCCACGTGCTGGAAGTGAACGGAGGTCTGCTGTGGAACTGACGATCGCCCCTGAGGTGGAGCACCCCGCCGCATGGCTGGACGTCGATGGAGCGGTGGGCGTCCTCCGCCTCGACCGGCCGCCGCTCAACGTGCTCGACCGTACGGCACAGCGCGCGTTACGCCTGGCCGCCGAGCAGGCCGCGAGCGACGAGCGGATCCGCGCGGTGGTCGTGCACGGCGGGCCCACGGCCTTCTCGGCGGGCGGCGACATCAAGGAGATGGCCGCGATGACGCACGCCGAGATGGTCGGGCACGCGGCCGTGCTCCAGGCCGCCTTCGACGCGGTCGCCGCCATCCCCAAGCCGGTGGTGGCCGCGATCAACGGTCCCGCCCTCGGCGGCGGCTGTGAGCTGGCCCTGACCGCCGACGTGCGCATCTGCGGCACCGAGGCGTGGCTCGGGCTCCCCGAGATCCTGCTCGGTGTCATCCCCGGAGCGGGCGGCACCCAGCGGCTGCCCAGGCTGATCGGCCCGGCCAAGGCCAAGGAGCTGATCTTCAGCGGGCGCCAGGTCGGCGCGGCCGAGGCACTGGAGATGGGCCTGGTGGACTACGTCATGCCGACCGACCTGGTGCTGGACAGCGCACTGCAATGGGCACGGCGCTTCGAGAAGGGCCCGGCGCTGGCCCTGCACGCCGCGAAGACCGCCATCGACGGCGGCCTCGCGACCGATCTGACCGCCGGGCTGGCGATCGAGCGGGCGGCGTTCGCCGGACTGTTCGGCACCCAGGACCGGATCGCCGGCATGCGGGGGTTCATCACCGACGGCCCCGGCCGCGCGAGCTTCAGCGGGAGGTAGTCACCATGCGTACAGCGACCGGCGAGTTCCAGCGGGCCCGCGACCACCTGTTGTCCTCCTACGGTGACCTGCCGCGTGCCCGGGCCTTCCCCAGGCCGGTGGTCGGGCCGACGTTCAGCTGGGTCGCGGACTGGTTCGACGTCATCGCCGACGGGAACCCCGCCACCGCGCTGCGCGTGCTCGACCTGGATCGGCAGGGCGCGGTCCTCGCCGACACCGCGGTGAGTTTCGCCGAGCTGGCCGAGCGCTCCCAGCGGGTCGCCCGCTGGCTGCGGTCGGCCGGTGTACGGCGCGGGGACCGCATCATGCTCATGCTCGGCAACCGGGTGGAACTGTGGGAGTGCCTGCTGGCCGCGTTCCGGCTGGGCTGCGCGGTGATCCCCGCGGCCGTCCAGCTCGCGCCCGCCGACCTGGCCGACCGGCTGGAACGCGGCGAGGTGGCGCATGTCGTCGCCGAGGCCGGCCTCACCCCCAAGCTGGCGGGCCTGGGCGGCCGATGGACGCGTATCGCCGTCGGGGGCCCGGTTCCCGGCTGGCTGGACTACCAGGGGGCCTATGCCGCCGAGCCGCTGCGAGAAGCGGTGCGGACCAGGCCCGAGGAGCTGTCGCTCATCTATTTCACCTCGGGCACGACCTCCCGCCCCAAGCTGGTCGGGCACACGTGCGTGAGCTATCCGGTCGGCCACCTGTCGACCATGTACTGGATCGGCCTGCGCCCCGGCGACGTGCACCTCAACATTTCCTCGCCCGGCTGGGGGAAACACGCCTGGAGCAGCCTGTTCGCCCCGTGGAACGCGCAGGCCACGGTAATGGTCGTCAACCAGCCGAGGTTCGCCGCGCGTCCGTTGCTCCAGGTGATGTCGCGCTGCGCGGTGACCACCTTCTGCGCGCCGCCCACCGCCTGGCGGAGCCTGATCCAGGAGGACCTCACGCTGTGGCCGATGTCGCTCCGCGAGGCGGTGGCCGCCGGGGAGCCGCTGAACCCGGAGGTGGTGCGCCGGGTCCGCGAGGCGTGGGGGATCACGGTACGGGACGGCTACGGGCAGACCGAGACCACCGCCCAGATCGGGACCCCGCCGGGGATGCCGAGCGTCGACGGGGCGATGGGCTGGGCGCTGCCGGGCTACGAGGTGACACTGCTGGATCCGCACACCGGCGCCCCCGTCCAGGGCGGTTCGGCGGAGGGCGAGATCTGCCTGCCGCTGGCCACCCGGCCGCTCGGCCTGATGGGCGGGTACGTGGGCGATCGCGAGGCGACCGCGCGCTGCACGCGCGGCGGCCACTACCGCACCGGCGACATCGCCACCCGTGACGCCGACGGCCTGTTCTCCTACCTGGCGCGCGGCGACGACGTCTTCAAGGCGTCCGACTACCGGATCTCCCCCTTCGAGCTGGAGAGCGTGCTGTTGCAGCATCCGGCCGTCGCCGAGGCCGCCGTGGTGCCCTCACCCGAGCCGCTGCGACTGGCCGTGCCCAAGGCGTACGTGGCGCTGGCCTCCGGTTACCGGCCGGAGGCCGAGACCGCGCAGCTCATCCTCGCGCACTCCCGCGATCACCTCGCGTCCTACAAGCGGGTCCGCCGCATCGAGTTCGCCGAGCTGCCCAAGACCATCTCCGGCAAGACCCAGCGCACCGAGCTGCGGCGGCGGGAGGAACAGCGGCTTTCGCGGTCGGCGCAGGAATGGTGGGAGGAGGACTTCCAGAAATAGCCTCCCGGCGACGCGAGCGGGCTGCGCGACCCGGACGTTCCCCTTGCGCGGGCCGGACGTTCCCCTTGCGCGGGCCGCTCGCCCGGGGCCGACTACTCCTCGGAGAAGAAATGAACACCGTCACCATGAGCAGGGGTCAGCGCAGGCGAGCCGTATTCAGCAGCCTCATCGGGAACAGCATCGAATTCTATGAGTTCCTCATCTACGGTTCGTTCTCGTCACTCTATTTCAACAAACTGTTCTTCCCTTCGTTCGACCCCGCCACCGGCACCCTGCTGTCACTGTCGACGTTCGCGGTCGCCTTCGCGGGACGACCGCTCGGCGCCTTCCTGTTCGGGCACTTCGGAGATCGGGCCGGCCGCAGGACGACACTGATCACGACCCTTGCCGTGATGGGAGGCGCGACGGTCCTGATCGGCCTGCTCCCCACCTACGAGACGATCGGCGTCGCCGCCCCGATAGCGCTGACGGTCCTCCGGTTCATCCAGGGATGCTCGCTCGGCGGAGAGTCGAGCGGCGGATTCCTGATGGCGCTGGAGAGCGCCCGGCCGAACAGGCGCGGCTTCCTCACCGCGGTCGTCGGCACCGGTAACGCCTGGGGGTTGCTGCTGGCCAACGGCGTCCTCCTCCTCGTCACCGCGCTGCCGGAGCGGCAGGTGCTGGCGTGGGGATGGCGGCTGCCGTTCGTCTTCAGCGCCGTGCTCGTGGGCGTCGCGCTCCACGTCCTGTCGCGGCTCGCGGAGACCCCCGAGTTCGAGCGGTCCAGAGCCGAGGGCGCGGTCAGGAACAAGCCGGCGTTCGACGTCCTGTCGCGGCACGGCCTGACCACCCTGTGCGCGTCGCTGTCGGCGATTCCGACGTTCCTGGTGTTCTACCTCGGGTCGGTGTTCTCGCTGAAATACGGTGCGGCCATCGACGTGGGCCGGCCCGTCATGCTGATGCTGCTCGTCGGGTCGTGCGTCTTCCTGATCGTCGCCATGCCGTTCTTCGGCTGGCTGGGTGACCGGTACGACCGAAAGACGATCTTCGTCGGCGGCATCGTCGTCATGACGGTGGCGCCGTTCGCCTGGTTCCCGTTGCTGGGCACCAGGTCCTTCCCGCTGATGGCTCTCGGTTTCCTGCTGCTGTTCGCCGGGTTCGCCGCGAACTACGGCGTGCAGGGGGCGTTCTGCCCACGGCTGTTCCCCACGGTCGTGCGGTATTCCGGAATGTCCATCAGTTACAACGTGGGCGGACTGCTCGGCGGTGCGGTCAGCCCGATCATCGCCACGTCGCTGCTCGACAGGTTCCACAGCTGGACGCCGATCGCCGTCTACATGGCGGTCGCCGGCGTGATCGCCCTGGCCGCTTCGGGATTCCTGCGGGAACGCTCCGACGGCACGGCTGCGCAGCGCGCCGCCACCGCACCACCGGCGGCCGCCACGTCCATCGGGATCACCACCGCCAGAAGCTAACTCGAACCTCAAGCGGAACCAGTGGATGTCTCCGCGCCATCTCCAGTGAGGGAGTGACCGCATGTCCTTGTCCGTTTCCAGATGTCCTGTCCTCGATCCCACCGGCCGTTCCGTTCACGCCGAGGCCGCCGCGTTACGCGCCGAGGGGCCGGCGGTGCTGGTGGAGCTTCCCGGGCCCGTCCGCGCCTGGGCGGTCACCCGGCACAGCGTCATCCAGGCGCTGACCAACGACCCGCGCGTCTCGCGCGACTCCCGCCGGCACTGGCCCGGCCTGGCCGATATGCCCGAGGGCTGGTCGCTCGCTCCGCTCGCCCTGCAGCAGAGCTTCTTTAACTTCTACGGCGATGAGCACCGCAGGTCCCGGCGCCGCGTCGCCCCCTCGTTCTCGCCACGGCAGGTCGAACGGATGCGTCCGCAGGTCCAGGCGACCGCGGACCGGCTGGTCAAGGAGCTGGCCGCGCTGCCGCCCGGGGCCGCCGCCGATGTGCGCGGGGACTTCGCGCTGCCGTTGACCATGACCGTCATCTGCGACCTGTTCGGCGTCCCCGAGCACCTGCGCAGGAAGGTCGGCACCGGGATCGACGCGGTCCTGGACTCCTCGCTCGACACAGAGCACGCGATGGCCGCCAACACCGCGCTGTACGAGCGGCTCGGCGAGCTGCTGCGGTACAAGAGGGAGCATCCGGCCGCCGATCTGACCAGCGACCTGCTCCTGCCGGCCGAGGCCGGTGAGGAGCCGATGTCCGAGGCCGTGCTGCTCGGCACCCTCTTCCTCATGATCGGGGCGGGTTACGAGACCACCGTCAACCTCATCACCAGCGCCGTCCAGGCCCTGCTCACCCATCCCGAGTACCTCACCGGGATCCACGAGGGGACCATCGGCTGGCAGGACGTCATCGAGGAGACGTTGCGCATCGAGGGCCCGGTCATGCACATGCCCATGCGCTGCGCCCTGGAGGACATCGACCTCGGGGAGGGCGTCGTCATCCGCAAGGGCGACGCGATCACCATCGGCTTCGCCGCCGCCGGCCGCGACCCGCAGGTCCACCCGCGCTGTCCGGAACGCTTCGACCCCACACGGGCCAGCAAGGAACACCTCGCGTTCGGCCACGGACCCCACTTCTGCCTCGGCGCGCACCTCGCCCGCCTGGAAGCGGAGATCGCTCTCCGGGCGCTGTTCGCGGAACTGCCCGATCTCACCCTGGCCCGCCCCGGGCACCGGCCCGCCCGCCTGACCTCCTTCCTCATCAACGGCCCCGCGGGCCTGGAGGTCATCCCCCACCCGGCATGACCGCACGCGGTCCGGGCGGGAACACGAACGAGGCGGCGATCCTGCGATCGCCGCCTCGTTCACTTTCCTGACTCCGCCGATACGCTCAGGTCCACAGCCGGCCGATCGCCATGGGCGAGCGGTGCCGGAGGGTGTTGTCCATCTGGATGTGCCGGGCGACGCGCTCGGCCTGGTTGCGCGTGGCCGCGATGAGAAGCGGCATCACCGACCCGCTCTCGGGCAGGCCGGCGTAGTACAGGCCCGGCAGCGTGCCCAGCCCTCTGCGATGCGCCGGCATGCCGTTCTCGCCGAGCGCCCCGGCGGGCAGGATCCCGTAGTCGGGCACGAAACCCGTGGCCCAGATGATCGTCGTGATGCCGCCGGCGACCAGATCCAGCATGCCGCCGTGGTCGGCGATGAGCGAGGGGTCGTACTCGGGGGCGGGATCCGCCTCGGGGACGACCAGCCCGCGCTGCTCGATCGCCGTGTCGATGGCCTTCAGCAGCTCGCTCTCCTTGTGGGCGGCCGCCCGCGCCACGGCACGGACGTTGTCCTCCAGCCACAGCACACCGCCCGAGGCGCCGCGGACGGAGCCGACGAGCGTGACACCCTTCGCGGCCAGGATCGGCAGGCTCAGGTCCTGGCCGCCGTCCTTCCCGCTGAGCACCGACACGCCCGGCAGCACGGGGGAGTCACCCCGTCCGCCCGACGCGGTCTCCAGGTTGCCCTCCGGCAGCAGCAACTGCAGCCAGTCGAGGATCTGCGCGCCACGGTAACGCCGGGGCGCGGTCTTGTGCCCGCCGACCGCGAGGTACACCTCCCGGCCGGCTTCCCGGAGGTCGTCCGCGATCTGCTGGCCGCTGTTCCCCGCGCCCACGATGAGGACCGCGCCGCTCGGCAGGGACTCAGGGTTGCGGTAATAACGCGTGTGCAGTTGCGTGACCGACGGGTCCACGCCCGCGGCCACCTCCGGTATGCGTGGCGAGGAGTACCCGCCGAGCGCCGCGACGACGTTGCGGGCCTCGACGACCTCGCCGTCGTCCAGGCGGACGCGGAAACGCGCGCCCTCGTGGAACGCCTCGCCGATCGGGAACTCGACCATCCGGACACTGGTGTGCTCACGGACCTGAAAGCCCATCGCGGCCACGTAGCGCCGCAGACGTTCGGCGACTTCACGGGCCGGCATGTAACCTTCCGGATCGTCCCCGTCGTAGGCCCAGTCCGGGAAGGCGACCGTCCTGTTCGGCGTGTTGACGCGCAGGCTGTCCCAGCGCTCGTTGGCCCACGCCTGGCCGATCTCGCCGCGCTCGATCACCAACGCCTGGTAGCCCAGCCGGTGGAGCGCGCCCGCGACCGAGCATCCCTGCTGACCGCCACCCACGACCACCGTCTCGACGTACTCCGCTCCCATCCGTTCATCCCTTCTCCGCGGCGAAATTCAGGACTTCGTCCGGGGCGGCACGATGACCTTCCCGGTGGCGCTCATTGCGCGTTTTCGGTGACGACCTCGACCGACGGTGCCCAGCGCGGGATCTCGCCTCGGCCGGAGGGCAGTCGCAGGCTGCGGGCGTAGCTGTACTCCTGCAGCGTCTCGATGGCGTGCTCGCGGCCGTAGCCGCTGGCGCCCACCCCGCCGAACGGGGTGCCGGTGAACGAGCGGTTGTAGTGGTTGACGAACACGATGCCCACGCGCAGCTCACGGCTGAACCGCATGGCGCGCTCGGCGTCGCGGGTGAACACCCCGGCGACCAGGCCGAACTCGGTGCCGTTGGCGATGCGGGCCGCCTCGGCCTCGTCGCGGAACGGGATCACGCAGACCACGGGGCCGAAGATCTCCTCCGTGGCGATGCGCATGTCCGGGGTGACGCCGGTGAACAGTGTGGGCGGGACGTAGTACCCGTCCGCCAGTTCCGGGTCGGCGGGCGTCGCCGCCTGGGCCGCGATCGTGGCACCCTCGCGGGCGCCGAGGTCGATGTAGTCCAGGACGCGCTGCTGCTGCGCCGGGGTGACCAGCGGCCCGACGTGCGTGCCCGCGTCCGCGCCGTCGCCGACCTTCAGCCGGTCGACGGCGGCCGCGAGCCGCCGGACGACCTCGTCGTGGCGGTCGACGTGGACCAGCACGCGCGAGGCGGCGGTGCAGGCCTCACCCTGGTTGAAGTAGCCGCCTTCCACCGCCCACGGCACGGCCGAGTCGAGGTCCGCGTCCTCGAAGATCACCAGGGCGTTCTTGCCGCCGAGCTCCAGCAGGGTCGGCGTCAGGTTGTCGGCGGCCGTCCGGATCACGGCCCGGCCCGTGGCGGGCGCGCCGGTGAAGGAGACCTTGCCCACGAGCTTGTGCCCGGCGAGCCACGCGCCGACCGCCCCGGCACCGGGCACGATGTGCACGACGTCGTCGGGGAGGATGGACTGGGCGATCTCGGCGACCCGCATCACCGACAGCGGCGCCTGCTCCGGCGGCTTGATGACCACGGCGTTGCCGGCCGCGAGCGCGGGGGCGAGCTTGCCGGCGGTGTGCAGCGGGGGCCAGTTGAACGGAATGATCGCGCCGATGACCCCGAAGGGCTCGCGCAGCGTGATGTCCAGCATGCTGCCCGAGTCGCGGGCCTGGCTGGGGATCGCCTCGCAGAGGCCGGCGAAGAGCTCGAAGATGGTGGGCGCGCCTTCGAGGTCGAAGTTCCGCGCCTGGGTGAAGGGCTTGCCGTTGTCGCTGGACTCCAGCGCCGCGATCTCGTCGGCGTTCTCGCGGATCGCCTGGGCGACCTTCCACAGCCACTTGCCGCGCTCTCGCGGCGTGCGGGCCTTCCACGCGAAGTGGGCCTCGTGCGCGGCGCGGACCGCCTGGTCCACCTGCTCCGCGCCCGCGCCCTGAATGACCGCGAGCGGCCTGCCGGTCGCCGGATTGTGCACGGTGAAGCGGTCCGCCTCGTCCTGCGAGGACCAGCGCGTCCGCAGCAGCTGGGCGGTATGAAACGTCGTTGTCATGACATCCTGTCCTTCAGTATCGAGGCGATCCGCTCGGCGATCACGATGGTCGGAACGTTGGTGGCCACGCGTGGCATCGCCGGGAACACCGAGGCGTCCGCGACGGTGAGTCCCTGGACGCCGTACACGGCGCCGTCGGTGCCGACGACGGACTCCGGATCACGGTGCGGTCCCATCCGCATCGTGGAACTGCTGTGGTTGTAGTGCGCCGGCGCGCGCCGGACCGCGTCCGCCAGCTCCTCGTCGCTCACGTCAGGACCCGGGACCCGCTCGTCCACCAGCAGATCGGCGAGCGGCCGGGTGCGCGCGATCCCGCGGGCGACGCGCACCGCGTCGGCGACCCGTTCGGCGTCGCCGGCGGCCGTGTAGAGCCCGAGATCGATGATCGGCGCGTCCTCGGGGTCGCGTGAGGCGAGCCGCACGCCGCCCCGCGAACGGGGCTGGACGCAGGAGACGAAGAACACCATGTCCCAGCCGGTCGGATGGTCGTCGACCGGCGGGACGATCATGGCGGGCAGGCTATCGGTGCGCACCGCCGCCGAAGGCAGGATCTGCACGTCGTAGTCCGGCTCGCCCGGCCCGGTGGCGACGCTGAGCACGCTGCCGAACATCTGCCGCGCCCCGCCCTGCGGCGGTTTCGCGGCGTGGATGTTCCAGAAGGCGGGATGCTCGGTGAGGTTGCGCCCCACGCCCGGGAGCTCGGCCACCACGTCGATCCCGTGCGACGCGAGCTCGGCGCGGTCTCCGATGCCGGAGCGCATGGCGATGACCGGCGTGTTACAGGCACCGGCGCTGAGCACGACGTGCCCGGCGCCGATCTCCTCGCCCGAGGCGAGCCGGACCCCGCGGGCCCGGTCACCCCGGAACAGCACCCGGTCGACCAGCGCGTCGCCGCGCACCTCCAGGTTCGGCCGGTGGCGGACCGGGTTGAGGTAGCCGATGGCCGTGCTCAGCCGCACGCCGTCGGCCGCGCTGAGCGGGGTGTGCGCGAAGCCCGGCGCGCCCGGCGCGTTGAAGTCGCCGACCATCGGATATCCGAGCCGCGCGCTCGCCTCTCCCATCGCCGCGACGTGCGGGCCGAGGTCCGCCGCCGTGCTCAGGGTGATGCGATACGGCCCGCCGAGGCCGTGGAACTTCTCCTCGCCGTACGGGTAGTGCTCCATCTTCTTGTAGAAGGGGAGCATCTCCTGGTAGCCCCATTCGGGCCCGGCCAGGTCCGCCCACGCGTCATGGTCGGACGGCCGGGCGCGCATCGCCACACAGACGTTGACGGAGGAGGATCCGCCGATGATCCGGCCGCGGGGAACCGGCACCTCGTTGCCGAACCGATCCGGGACCGATCGATAACCCCAGTCGTACGCGTACGGTGCGTAGGTCGCGTCGGTGATCTCGGCCGGCAGTTCCTCGGTGGTCGCGAAGTCGGGCCCGGCCTCGAGGAGCAGGACCGACAGCCGTGGACTCGCGCTCAGCCGGTTGGCGAGGACGCAGCCGGCGGACCCGCCGCCGATTACGATGACGTCGTAGGTCATGATCACTCCTGCCTTGCCGAGGTCCTACACGTACCGGGGCCTGCCGACGATGAACCCGAGGACCAGGTCCACGACGAAGATCACGGCGAGCATGATCATCGGGATGGTCCAGCCGCCCGTGGAGCCGTGCAGGACGCCGAACAGCAACGGGCCTCCCATGGCGATCAGGTAGCCGAAGCCCTGCGCCATGGCCGAGATCCCGGCGGTGTCGGCGGAGGTGCGGGTGCGCACCGCGAACAGGCCGAGCGCGATCGGGAACACGCCCATGCCGGCGCCCCACAGGAGCGACCACAGCCACGGCAGCGTCATCGGCGAGATGATCATGCCGAGCGTGCCGATGATCTCCAGGCCCACGAGCCCGGCGATCCACCAGGACTGGCTGCGGCTGCGCATCGCGGACGGGACGACCACCATCGTGACGGGCAGCGCGGCCGCGACCAGCAGACCGAGCAGCAGGCCCGATTCGTTCTTGCCGATGCCCGCGCCGGTGAACACGGCCGCGGCCCAGCCCATCAGCACGTAGGAGCCCGCGGCCTGCAGCCCGAAGAACGCGGTGATCAGCCAGGCGAGCGGGCTGCGCAGCAGCAGCTTGCGCTCCTGCGGCGCGACCGGGTTCGCGGCGGGCCGCCCGGTGCGGCGCGTCCCGGCGACCCAGACCAGCAGCGCGGCCACGGCCAGCAGCGACCATGCGGCCAGGGTGATCCGCCAGCCGCCGAGCTGGTCCTGCAGCCACGGGGTCGCCGCGGCGCCCGCCCCGCCGCCGACCATCAGGGCCACGGTGTAGACCGTGGTCAGCAACGGGATCCGGTCAGGGAACGCCTGCTTGACCACGACCGGGATGAGCACGTTGCCGATGGCGATGCCGGACGCCGCGACGAACGTCCCGGCCAGCACCACCCACGGCCCGCCCACCACCCGCAGCAGCAGCCCGGCGGTGAGCACGATCAGACCGGCGCCGACCGCCCGGGCCAGCCCGAGCTTGCGGGCCGCCAGCGGTGCCGCCGCGGCCGCGACGGCGAAGCAGAGGGTGGGCACCGCGGTGAGCACGCTCGCCCAGAGCTCGGACGCGCCGAGCGCCGTGCGCACCTCGTTGAGCAGCGGGCCGATGCTGGTGATCGCGGGACGCAGGTTCGCCGCCGCCAGGGCGACGCCCAGCATCAGAAGCGGCGTCCCGACCAGAGCGGCGTTCCTCTCGGCCGCCACCGGTGCGGCCATTTGTTCCTGCGTGGTCATTGTGTCGCCTCCTGTGCTTGTGGAACGTCCCATTGCAGGTTGAGCTCATCGAATCCACGCGCGATCACCAGCCGCTCCCTGCGGCGCGAGTCCGCGGGCCCCAGGCGTAGTCCGGGCAGGCGGTCGAACAGCAGCGGAATGGCGATCCGCAACTGGAGCCGGGCCAGCCCGGCTCCGAGGCAGGTGTGGATGCCCCGGCCGAACGCCAGCATGGTGCGGCGGCCCCTCGGCCTGATGTCGAACGTGCCCGGGTCGGTGAGCGCGCGCTCGTCCCGGTTCGCGGCGCCGAAGTGCACCATCACGCGGTCGCCGGGCCGCAGCCGGCTGCCGGCGAGCTCGGTCTCCGTCGTGACGGTGCGGAAAAGTCCTTGGACCGGAGACTCGAACCGCAGGATCTCCTCGACCATCGCCTCGGGCGGTATCTCGCCCTCGCGCAGCGCCGCGAGCTGGGCCGGATGGTCCAGCAGGCTCACCAGGCCGTTGCCGATGGAACGGGTGACCGTGACGTGGCCCGCGATGATCAGGTTCATGACGATGCGCATGAGCTCGACGTCGTCGAGGCCGTTCTCGGCGTGGTCGGCCGCGAGCGACGCGATGAGCCCGTCGCCGCCCGGCCCCGGTTCCCGCAGCATCGCCATCACGTAGTTCTGCATGGCGAGGACGTCCCGGGCGCATTCGACCCGCTCCGCCACGTCGCCGCCGCCGACGGACAGCTTCAGCCAGCCGTGGCTCCACTGCCGCAGCAGCGGCACGTCGCCGGCCGGTACGCCGAGGATCCGCGCCATGACGGACAGCGGCAGCGGCCACGCGTAGTTCTCGATGATGTCGGTCGAACCGGCGGCGGCGAACCGTCCGATCAGCTCTTCGCCGGTCGCCCTGATGAAGGGTTCGAGCTCGGCCACCCGCCGGGGCGTGAAGACCCGGTTCACCGCCAGGCGCAGCCGGGTGTGCTCCTCGCCGTCGCTCTCGGTGAGGTTGGGCGTCAGCGACCAGCCTTCGGCCAGGATCTGCTTGACCTCGTCGGCCTCCGGCCCCGCGGTCGCCTTCACCGCGCTCTCCGAGGAGTACGTCTCCGGATCGTGGGCCACGTGGACGACGTCCTCGTGCCGCGTGACCACAGCGACATTCATCTTCTTGTCATGAAATACAGGGCATTGATCGCGCATTTGCGCGTACGTCGGATACGGATCGGCTACCTGGCCGTCAGATGTCGGGTCGAACGTCGGCATGGTCATCGGGTCGCTCCGCTCGTGGCTTCTCGTCCTGCGGGCACCGCGCCGGCCTGACCGGGGCCGGCCGGCGCGGTGGCGGGGCCGGGGTTCAGTCGGCCGCCGCCAGCACGGGCACGCCGGCACTCAGCCGTCTGTGCTCGGTGGCCCACAGGGCGGGGGTGTGCATCCGGGGCACCACGGGTTCGCAGACGAAGGTGTCGTGCACACTCTGGGTCGCCTCGGCCAGGCCGCTCTCGCCTGTCAGCACGCTGAGTTTGTTGGATGTGACGAGCAGATCGGTGCGCGCGGCGCCGACCGACCGCAGTCCTTCGAGCAGTCGCAGCGGCGAGCCGGGAAGCTGGCCTATCCCGAGGCCGACGACCGAGAGCCGCGCCAGGTTGGAGGTCCAGTGCACCTCGTCCAGGCGGGTTCCCCGGTCGACCTCGGCCAGCAGCGCGCGCGCCTCCTCCACGCTCTCCGCGGGCAGGGTGATCGCGAGGTCGCCCGCGTCCTCCGTCCCGAGGTTGCCGTAACGGCGCAGTTCGACCTCCATCTCCCGTTCGGCGAGCCCGCGCAGGATCCGTACCGCGTGGTCCGCGGCGATCCTGCGCAGTACGCAGCGCACGAGACCCGTCCTGGTGGCCACCCCGGCGATCGCGGGGAACTCGTCGAGCCCGGCCGGTGTCCAGGAGCTGCCGGACATCGCCATCGCGGCGGCGCGGCGGCGATATCCGACCCAGGTCTCCGGGCCGCAGGCGGTGTGGTTGGACCGCACCTTCAGGTCGACGCCGTGCGTCCGCGCGTAGTCCACAGAGTCCGCCGCCAGCACCTTGGCCCCGCTCACCGCGAGCTCGGCCATCTCCTCGTAGAGCAGGGTGGTGTGGCGCCGGGCCCCGGCGACCTTCCTCGGGTCGGCGGTGTAGACCCCCGCGACGTCGGTGACGATCTCGCAGTGGTCCGCGCCGAGCGCCGCGGCCAGCGCGACGCCGGTGGTGTCCGAGCCGCCCCGGCCCAGGGTGGTGCAGGGACCTCCGGCACCCGCCTCACCCTGGAAGCCCGCGACGACCGGGATCGCACCCCTGCGGAGGTCCTCCTTGAGCCGGCGGGGATCCACCTGCTGGATCGTCGCCCGGCCGTGGCGGTCGTCGGTGAGGATTCCCGCCTGGGCCCCGGTGAACGACCTGCTGGCGGCGCCGTGGTGGTTCAGCGCCATCGACAGCAGCGCGGCGGACACGGTCTCGCCCGTGCTGAGCAGGGCGTCGAGCCGAGCGGGATCCGGCCGGCCGGACACCGAGGAAGCCAGTTGGAGCAGCCTGTCGGTGGTCCCGCCCATGGCGGACACGACCGCGACGACCTCGTGCCCGTCCGCCCGCGTCGCGAGGATCTGCCGCGCCGCCTCGATGAGCTTCTCGGGCGTGGCGACCGAGGTTCCGCCGTACTTTTGCACAATGAGCGCCATCTCGCGCACTCTCTTCCTTCGGAGCGGAGCGGGCCTGGTCTACTGCTCGTGCAGGAACTCACGGATCGCGTATCCGACGTGCCGCTGGTCGGTCATGGTGTGCCCGAGGATGTGGTCTCCGGGCCGCAGCTCCGTGAAGTTGTGCACGCTGCCGCCGGGGCCGAGGGCGCGCACGTGCCAGTCGTCCTGGCCGACCATGTCCACCAGGTCACCGCCGGCGGTGCGGGCCTCGATCTGCAGCATCGGGCGGGTCTCCATCTTGATCCGGCCCACGATGACCCGGCGCACACCGCCGTTGGTGTTGACGGCCAGGATCTCCGAGCCGCAGCGCAGCTCCGACAGGTAGCGGGTACGGTTGCCCGGCGTCAGGGTGTAGGAGCTGAGAGCGGCCGCGTTGACCCGGAACGGGCGGGTCGGCATGTACGGCAGCGGGTGGGTCTCGCTGCTGACCAGCATCAGGCCGGACGCGTACGAGCCGACCAGGATGCCCTCGTTCTTCTGCAGGTGCGAGCAGGTGTCCACACATACCCGGTCGCCGAGACCCAGGTGGGTGAGCTTGACGATCTCCAGTGGCTCCAGCCGCAGCGTCTCGGCCTCGCCCTGGCACACGCGCACCAGCTCGGAGGCGTCGCCGACCCGCCGGGGGGCGAGCAGCACCGCGTCGGAGCCGCGCTCCAGGACACCGATGGTGACCATCGCGTCCTCGACGTCCTCGACGACGGTGACGATCGAGCCCTTGGCCCGGTCGGCGGCCGCGAGCAGGATCTCCAGCGGGATCTTGCTCGGGTCCTGGCGGAACTCGACCAGGGTCAGCTCCGCCTCGTTCGCTATCTTGCAGGCGAGCTGAAGCGTCTCCTCGCCCAGCACCCGGACCAGGACGCCGTTGCGCAGGCCGGGCCGGATGCCCTCGAACTTCTCGGCGATGTCGTGGTCGGCGATCAGGATGTCGACCACGTCGACGAGCTTGTCGATCAGGACCGTGGGGGTCTCGCCGTTGATCACGGCGGCCTTCTCCAGGGTCGGCGGGACCTTCGCCGCCAGCTCGGGGTCGTCCAGTACGACGGCGCCGACGCCCAGATGGGTGCTCTCCTCGATGACGGCGGTGGCGAGATCGGCGGTGAGGCCGCGGAGGTCGATCCATGCGGATTTCATGTGCGCACCTTTGATCGTGAGTGGTTGTCCGTCAGGTCACTTCAGGCCACGTCAGGCCACTGTCGTGCTGGCCAGGGCCAGGTTCAGGGGGGTCAGGGGCTTGCGGGGGCCGAGTCCGGCGTGGACCCGCTGGGCGACCGCGCGGGCCAGCCGCCCGGGGTCGGCGGCGCGGAAGACGTTGCGCCCGACCGCGACGCCGAGCACCCCGGACTCCATCGCGGAGTCGATCTGGTCGAGGAACGTGGCGGTGTCGCCGACCACACCGCCGCCGGCGGTCACCACCGGGATAGGACTCGCCTCCACGACCTCGCGCATCGTGACGGGCGAGCCGGTGAACGGGAGCTTCACGATGTCGGCGCCGAGGTCCGCCGCGACGTTCGCCGCGTGCGCCAGCAGCCCGGGGTCGGCCGGGTCGGCGATGCGCGGGCCGCGCGGGTACACCATGGCGAGCAGCGGGACGCCCCAGCGCGCGCACCGGTCGGCGACCAGGCCGAAGTCCGCCAGTTGCCGGGCCTCGTTGCTCGAACCGAGGTTGATGTGCACGCTGACCCCGTCCGCGCCCAGCGCCACGGCCTCGGTCACCGCGCCGACCAGCGTCTTGGCGTCGGCGTCCGGCGCGTGCCTGGTGCTGCCGCTCAGATGCACGATCAGCGCCAGCCGCCCGAGCGACCGGGTGGGAAGGAAACGGACCCGCCCCTTGTGGACCACGATCCCGTCCACGCCGTTCGCGGCCATCGCCGCGACCAGCCCGGCGAAGTCGGCGGCGGCCGACACCGGGCCGTCCGCCAGCGAATGATCGAGCGGGACCAGGAACGTCGTCCCGGAAGCCGAGTGCAGAATCCGCTGGGTCCGCAGGTTCTTCCCGGACCAGCCGTACGCTTCTGCCATCTCTCAACACCCCATTTCCAGATCGGGAAATCGTTAGGAATCGGTGGCCGAGGATCGTCGCTCCGCCAGGCGTCTCGCGAGTTCCTGCCAGGCCTGCCGGCTCGCCTCCGCGAGTTCGGCGACGAATTCGACGCAGTGGTCCGGCAGGTCGCCGACGAGGCCTTCCCGCGTCCGCGTGTCCATCGCGGCCACCGCCAGAACGCTCAGCAGCAGCCGGCCGGACTCGTTGAACCGCAGCGACGGGTCGGAGCGGAGCGCGCGCAGCATCGTGCCGGCCCGGTCCAGGCCGGAGTGCCGCGGAACCGCGCCCCGGGCGCGTCGTGGATCAGGGGTCTGTCCGGATGACGCGGCCCGCTGCTCCGGGACCACCGCCGTGGCCTGCTCGTTGAGCTGGATCCGGACGGCCCGCACCGTGCCCGGGGATACTCCGGCCGCGGCGCTCACCGTGCGCAGCGAGGAGGTGGGATCGCGCAGCAGGATCTCCCTGGCGCGCTCGCGTCCTGAGGCCGTGCTCAGCGGGCGCGCCCGGCCGTCCCTGCCGGTCCTGACCTCGGCCACCGGCACTCCGCACTGATCGCGCAGTGCGCCGACGGTCTTGGGCGAGAGCCCCACGACCGAGGCCACCGCCCGGTTCGACCAGCCCGGGTGCTCGCGCAGGATGCGCCGGGCGGCCGATTTCCGGTCGGGCAGCGAAAGCGGCAGTCCGTGCCGCGCGTTCAGCCGCACCGCCAGCACGAAGGCGCTGGCGTCGTCGCCGTCGAAGTAGCGGGCTCGGATCGCCCGCTCTCCGCGCAACTGCGCGGCGCGCACCCGGTGCATCCCGTCGACCACCCGGTTCGTGCCCCGCTGTACGACGATCGGCGGCAACCCGGCCTCGGCCTCCACCTCGGCGAGAGCCCGCGCGTGCTCGGTGTCCTCACCCGAGGATCGGGGTGAGTCCCGCAGGACGAGCTCGGCGATGGAGATCCAGCCGACGTCGGAGCCGACGGCCGTCTCCCGTTCGCGATCGATCGCATTCGCGCTCACCACGTTGACCCACTCCTCGTCGTCAACGGAGCCTGTCGTGTCCTTGAGATTACTCTTGCTCAATTTAATACCTTGCACAAGGTATTTTTCTAGATAAGCCTCTCACCTGCGATGATGTGCGATGAATGCTCTTGATCATACCTTTGATACGGTATGTTTTGGCTGTGCAAGCGAGGATCGTCCTCGGTTGCACAACGCCGCCAGGAGCTACGCCGACCGGCGCGCTCATGAAGAGATCTCGGTCGCCTGAAGGGGTAACCATGGGGAACGACTCGCGAGCTGACACCACCCGCGCCCGGCTCGAGGCGAACCGGGACCGGCGCATCGAGATGGTGTGCGCCGACCCGGAACTCGCGGACCGGATGCCGACGCGCGAGGTCTTCGACACGACCGGCAAGCCCGGTCCGCGGCTGTCCGAGATCGTCAAGCGGACCTTGACGCGATATGCCGACCGGCCCGCGCTCGCCGAACGCGCCAGGGAGTTCGTCTCCGTGGCCGGACGCACCGAGCAGCGGCGGCCGCCCAGGTTCGACACCGTCTCCTACGGCGAGTTGTGGTCCCGGCTGAGCGCCGTCGCCGCCGACTGGTACCACCACGCGGAACACCCGCTGCGCGCCGGGGACTTCGTCGCGATCCTGGGCTTCGCCGGCACCGACTACACCACCGTGGACCTGGCCTGCGGTCAGGTCGGCGCGGTCGCCGTGCCGCTGCACAACACCGCGACGGTCGCCCACATCCGCCACCTGGTCGACGAGACCGCTCCGCGCGTCTTCGCCACGAGCGCGGAGCGGCTCGGCACGGTGCTCGAAGCGCTGGCCGGGAACACGTCCGTCGTCCGGCTGATCGTGTTCGACCATCGTCCCGAGCTCACCGAGCACCGGGAGGGCATGGCGGACGCGCGCCGGCGGCTGGCCGAGGCCGTCTCGCTGGAGCCGCTGTCCCTCGTCATCGAGCGCGGGAAGGCGTTGCCGCCCGCGCCCGACCTGCCGCCGGTCGACGACGCGGGAGACGTGCTGTCCGCACTGATCTA
The DNA here is from genome assembly GCF_025506355.1 of Sphaerisporangium corydalis. GTDB lineage: Bacteria > Actinomycetota > Actinomycetes > Streptosporangiales > Streptosporangiaceae > Sphaerisporangium > Sphaerisporangium corydalis. Next base: position 12,745 of record NZ_JANZYP010000048.1, on the reverse strand, counting down.
CACCTCCGGCAGCACGGGCACGCCGAAGGGCGTCATCTTCCCTGAGCCGACCGTGTCGCTGATGTGGCGGCCGCCCGAGCAGCGATACCCGATGATCACGGCCAACTTCCTGCCGCAGAGCCATCTCGTCGCCAGGCGGCTCGTGATCAAAACGCTCGCCCTGGGCGGCACCGCGTACTTCGTGGCCGACAGCGACCTCTCCACGCTGCTGGAGGATCTCGCGCTGATCCGGCCGACGGAGTTCGCCATGGTGCCGCGCGTGTGCGAGCTGCTCTACCAGAGCTATCTGAGCCGGCTCGACGCGCCGGGCGCCGAGTACGCGGAGGAGCTCCGGCGATATTTCCGGGACGTGGTGCTCGGCGGCCGCGTCATCCACACGCCCTGCGGCTCCGCCCCGCTCGCGCCGGAGCTGGCCGCCTTCGTGGAGTCCTGCCTGGACGTCCCGTTCTTCGACAGCTACGGCACCACCGAGACCGGGCTCGTCATGCTGGACCACCAGGTGCAGCGGGCGTTCGTGCTCGACTACAAGCTCGTCGACGTGCCCGAACTCGGGTACTTCACCACCGACACGCCACATCCGCGGGGCGAGCTGCTGGTCAGGACCAAGCTGATCACCCCCGGCTACTACCGGCGCCCGGACGTCACCGCCGAGGCCTTCGACGACGACGGCTACTACCGCACCGGCGACATCATGGCCGAGGCCGAGCCCGACCGGCTGTACTACGTCGACCGGCGCAGCAACGTGCTCAAGTTGTCCCAGGGCGAGTTCGTGGCACTGGCGAAGCTGGAGGCGATCTATGTCGCCGGTCCGCTGGTGCGGCAGATCTTCCTGTACGGCGACAGCTCCCGCCCGTACCTGCTCGCCGTGGTGGTGCCGGCCCCCGAGGCGCTCGACCAGGCGTCCGGCGAGGCGGCGCTGAAGGCGGCCATTCACGAGTCGCTGCGGCGCGTCGCGAAACGCGCCGACCTCAAGCCGTACGAGATCCCGCGCGATCTGCTCATCGAGACGGTGCCGTTCAGCCAGGAGAACGGACTGCTGTCCGACTCGACCAAGCAACTGCGCCCGCGGCTGAAGGAGCACTACGGCGAGCGGCTCGAGCGGCGCTACGCCGAACTGGCCGAGGAGCAGATCGACGGCCTGCGCGGCCTGCGGCACGACGAGGACCGCCCGGTCGTGGAAACGGTCGGCCGCGCCGCGCGGGCACTGCTCGGAGCGTCCGCCGGCGAGCCCGGCCCGCGGACGCGCTTCACCGACATGGGGGGAGACTCCCTGACCGCGCTGTCGCTCTCCACCCTGCTCAAGGAGATCTTCGACATCGAGGTCCCGGTCGGGACCCTGCTCGGCCCGGCCAACAGCCTCGGCCAGATCGCCGGCCAGATCGAGCGGTCGCGTGACCTGCCCGCGCCACAGGCCACGTTCGCCGGCGTGCACGGTGACCGGGCCGTCGCGGCGCGCGCCGAGGACCTCGTGCTCGGCGCGTTCATCGACCAGGCGACGCTGACCGGGGCCGCGGCGCTTCCCCCGCCGGCCGGCGCTCCCACCACGGTGCTGCTCACCGGGGCCAACGGCTATCTAGGCCGATTCCTGTGCCTGGAGTGGCTGCGGCGGCTGGCTCCTGGAGGCGGCACACTGATCTGCCTCGTGCGTGGTGCCGACGACGAGGACGCTCGCGGGCGGCTCGAGGAATCGCTGGACAGCGGGGACGTCGAGCTCAAGCGGCGGTTCGCCGAACTGGCCGGGAACGGCGCCCTGCGGGTGCTGGCCGGCGACGTCGGCGCGCCGAACCTGGGCCTGTCCGAACCGGCCTGGCGGCGGCTGGCCTCGACGGTGGACGTCATCGTGCACGCCGCCGCGCTGGTGAACCACGTACTGCCGTACCGGCAGCTGTTCGGCCCGAACGTCGCCGGCACCGCCGAGGTCATCCGGCTGGCGGTCACCGACCGGCTGAAGCCGGTCGGTTTCCTGTCGTCCGTGGCCGTCGCGTCGCACGGAACCGGCGACCTCGACGAGGACGCCGACATCCGGGTGGCCGATCCCGTGCGGCCGATCGACGAGAGCCACGCCGGCGGCTACGCCACCAGCAAGTGGGCGGGGGAGGTGCTGCTCCGGGAGGCGCACGACCTGTGCGGGCTGCCGGTGACCGTGTTCCGCTCCGGCATGATCCTCGCGCACGGCCGCTACACCGGGCAGCTCAACGTGCCGGACACGTTCACCCGCCTGGTGCTGAGCCTGATCGCCACCGGCATCGCGCCCGGGTCGTTCTACCGCGGCGACGCGAGCCGGGCACACTACGACGGCCTGCCCGGGGACTTCGTCGCCGCCTCGGTGGCCGCCCTGGGAGCCGGCGCGGCCGGGTACCGCACGTTCAACGTGGTCAACCCGCATGACGACGGCATCTCGCTGGACACCGTCGTCGACTGGCTGACCGGCTCCGGGATCACCCTCCGCCGCGTCGAGGACCACCAGGAGTGGTGCGAGCGGTTCGAGGCCGCGCTGCGGGAGCTGCCGGAGAAGCGGCGGCGGCACTCGCTCCTGCCTCTGATGCGCGCCTGGCGGGAGCCTCTTACGCCCCGGGCCGGGTCGGCGTTTTCCGCCGGACGGTTCCAGGAAGCCGTCCGGGACATTCCCCACCTGTCCCGGACGCTGATCGAGAAGTACGTGTCGGATCTACGGCACCTGGGCCTTTTATAGGCACGGTTAGGCACGGTTAGGCACGAAGCACGGTTGGGCAGGAGCACGGTCAGGCACGGAGCACGGGCCTTGGGCGGGCTTGGGCGGGCAGCACGGGCCATCCGTGCCGTCCCGCCCACGCGGCCAGCACCGGATCGTCGCCGACGACCCTCGGGTTGCCGACGGCCGTCAGCAGGTCCAGGTCGCTGGCATGGTCGCCGTATGCGAAGCAGTCGGCGGGGCAGGCTCCAAGACCCCGGAGCAGCCCGGCGGCGGCCTCGGACTTGGCCGGGCCGATCATCGACCTCGCCACCTCGCCGGTCAGCCGTCCGGCGGCGACGACGAGCTCTGTGCAGAGCACCTCGTCGCCACCCACGTCCGCGGCCAGCGGATCGAGCACCGCGTGGCACGAGCCGGAGACCAGCACCACCAGGTCTCCGGCCGCGCGGTGTCCGGCGAGCGCCGTCGCGGTGGCGCCCACGAAGGCGTCCGGCCTCCGGCGATGCCGCGCGTACCAGCGACCGCCCGCCTCCGCCAGCGCCGTACTCGAGACGCCGGCGAACAGCCGGTAGTAGGCGCGGTTCGCGGCGGCCCTGCCCTCGCGCTCCGCCACCGCTCCCAGCTGGGCCACGGTGGCGCGGAACGCCGCGTCATCGTGGCCCAGCCAGGACCGCAGGAACTCGACCATGCTCTTCGCGGCCAGCAGCGTCTCGTCCACGTCGAAGAAGGCCACCCGAGGAGGAAGCCGTGACCCGATCACCGCAGGCTCCGAGTAACATACCTTCTCAAAGGTTTGTTCTCCGGACTCGTCCAAGAGAGGGCAGAGTGACTCAGGAGCGTGCAGTCCGCACCAGGGCACTGGTGCTCGCCGCGGCGGCAGAGGAGTTCGCCGCGCACGGCTATAACGGCACGACGCTGCTCAAGGTAGTCGAACGCACCCAAATGACCAAGGGAGCGCTGTACGGGCATTTCTCCTCCAAAGAAGAGTTGGCGGCCGCCCTGATCGAGGAGGCCGGGAACGATCTGATCGCGCGTGCGGAACGGCGGGTCGAGAGCACGTCGGCGCTGGTGGCACTGCGGGAGACGACGCTCGCCCTCACCCGGCACCTGCGCAGGGACACGCTCGCCAGGTCCGCGTTGCGGCTCGCCGTGGAGGCCCCCCAACTGGACCGGTGCGCCCTCGGGCTGATCGAACGGATCTCCTTGCCGCTGACCCGCGCCGTGGCCAGGGCGCACGCGGAGAACCGGGTGATGGGCAGGCTTCCCCCCGAAGCCGTCGCCCAGCTCCTGATGGCGGTGTTCTTCGAGATCCCCCATCCAGTACCCCGGAACGACGCGGACGCCGCACGACGGTTCGACGACCTGTGGAAGGCCGTGTCCGGATCGCGGGACGGCGGCCCGGACACGGCGTAGTCAGCCGAGAACGGCCTTCGCGTACGCGTCCGCCGCCGGGGCGAACCGCAGCGCGCCGTGACCGGCGGCCGTATGGACGTCCCGCCACCGCCGGTGGACGGGATCATCCTCGGCCGGCCCGTGTTCGCCGCGCGCGGCGAACAACCGGTCGACGGCGCTGACGCAGAGTTCCGCGGCGACCGCGGCGTCGCACCGATTCTGCGCGATGGTCCGCGCGTCGACCATGCCCCGGTCGGCGCGGCCGGCGGCCTCCCTGAGCAGCAGGCGGGCGGCGGACGCCTCCGGCGAGGAGCGGGCGAGCGCCTGCCGGGCGCCCGGATCCGACGGCGGACGAGCGGCTCCGGTGGAGACACAGTCCGCCACCGCGCCCAGGGCGGCCCCGGCCAGCGGGCCGGCGAACATCACCGCCGCGACCAACGTGTACGGGACGTTGTGGCACCGTGCCTCCCCGGGGCGCCGGGTGCCGAGCAGTTCCGGCAACGTGACCGTGCGGTGCTCGGGGACGAACGTGTCGCACAGGGACACCGTGTTGGTCCCCGTTCCCCGCATACCGGCGGCCCGCCAGGTGTCCTTGACCAGATAGCTCCCGGCCGGGACGGCGAAGATCCGCACCGTGTCCTGGTCGCCGTCCGTCACCATGCTGGCGAGCAGCACCCAGTCGGCGAAGTCCACCCCGCTGGCCCAGCCCCACTCGCCCCGGAGCGACCAGCCACCCGGCACGGGCGTGGCCCGGCCCGACGGCGGCATGACGGACGCGGCGATCAGGGTGTCCGGGTGCGGGCCCCATATCTCCTCCTGTGCCTGCTCGGGCAGGTAGGCGGCGATCCGTCCGTGCGTGGCGAACAGGGTCGCGCACCACGCGGTCGCCGGGCAGCTCTCGCCCACCGTGATCGCCGCCTCCACCAGCGGCGCGAACCCTCCGGCCGCCCCACCCCACCGGCGGGGGACGAAGTGCCGGGGGAATCCCGCTGTCACCAGCGCGGCCACCGACTCCCGTCGAAGCCGGCGTGCACCGTCCACCTCGGCGGCGTACCGGGCCGCGCGGTCCACGAGTTCGGTCACGTCCAGACGGTGGTCTGGCGGGACCGAGGTCAGCGTCACCAGAGGTCCTGTCCGCTGCTCGTGTCAGGGCCCAGCCTGAGCTCCACCGTGCCCGAGGCGACCTCCTTGCCGTCCTGCTCGGCGAGGACGTGCACCGAAATCCGGTCCGCCTCGGGACAGCCAGGGCCCGGCCAGGCGACGATCCGCACCGGGGCGTCGAGTTCGCAGAACCTGGTGAAGTCGGTCCGCAGGCCGTCGGGCGAGACCCGGCGGCCGGTGAGCGGCCGGGTCGCGGCGAGCGCGGCCTGCCGGAACGCCTCCAGCAGCACCATGCCGGGCACGTGGTCGACGGCGTGGTCGACCATCTCGGTGTTGCCGTTGTCGAGCCGCAGCATCCAGCCGTCGGGGTTCCCGTCGTCGGCCAGCAGCACGTCCTCCGGGCGGCTGCGGCCGACCTCGCCGGGCGAGAGCGGGCGCCCGATGAAGGGCACGGATCCGCGCGGCGCGGGCGCCACCTTCCGGCCGCGGACGGCCTGGTACAAGCGGGGGTCCACCGCCTGCGAGAGCAGGCTGCCGTGACCTTGTACCACCCCGGCCACGCTGAACTCGGCGTCCAGCCGCATGCACAGCCGGCGGCCGGTCCACTTGGCGGTGGGAGTGCAGGTGACCCGCAGGTTGACCGGGAGCCACGGCGTCCGGGTGGGCAGCGCGATGCCGCCGATCCCGAGGGTGACGGCGCCGAGGATGAACTTGTGCGTCTCGGGCACCCCGTAGAATCGGTGCTGGATGTAGTAGCCGGCCTGCCGGAGCGCCTCCGTCGGCAGAACCGGATCGATCCAGCCGGAGTCGTCCTGCTGGTAGAGACAGTGATCACGCGGCAGCATGGCCGCGATGATGAAATCGTCCGGTGCGTCCCGGACTCCGTCGGTGAGCAGCACGCGTTCGGCCGCGGCCTTGTGGACCAGCTCGCGGGGCACGAAGCGCGGGCCGGGTAAGTGCGCGTCGCGGGCGGGTTCTGGCCTGTCATCCCAGCCCGGGGTGACCGGGGATGCCGACTGCCAGGTGCTCGGCGGGCTGACGTTTCCCACCGAAAGTTGAGCGCTCATTTCTTACCCCCTTGATCGAACCTTGAACTGTTGGGTACGGAGGGTGGTCGAAGGCGGACTGAAGGAATATACCTCCGAGACGGTATATTTTGGAGTGTCTCGGACGGTTTACTGTTGAGCTGGCACGGGGACCTCTGAACAGAGGCGAAACATACCTGGATGGCGGTATGCTGACTGGGGATCACACAGAACGGACACGGTCGTGAGTAAGAACGGCACTCCCAGAACCCCCCTCACGCAGCGCGGGCAGCCACGCAACGCGCCGCAGCAGGCACGGGCCGCGCAGACCCGGGCCCAGGTACTCGCCTCGGCGGCCGAGCTGTTCGCCGACCGGGGATATCCGCACACCTCCATCGACCACATCGCCCAGCAGGTCGGCATGACCAAGGGCGCGGTGTATTTCCACTTTCGCGACAAAAAGGACATCGCCGCCGAGATCGTGCGCGAGCTGTACAACCGGTGGCGCGTCCGCATCGACGAGGCGCAGGCCATGGGCCTGCCGCCGCTGGAGACCGTCCAGGCCCTGCTGACCAACGCCGCCGATAAGTTCTTCGAGGACGACATCGTCAAGGCCGGCGCCAGGATCCAGGCCGAGCGTTCGCTGTCCGACACGACCCTGCCCGAGCCCTACGTCGAGTGGATCTCCACACTCTCGACGCTGCTGGCCAAGGCGAGCGGCGCCGGCCAGCTCCGCGAGGGCATGGACCCCGAGGCCGCCGCGTACATCCTCGTATCGGCCTTCTTCGGCCTGCAACACGTCTGCGACGTCCTCGACCAGCGCGCCGACCTCCCCCGCCGCTGGAAGGAAATGAGCCGCCTCCTCTTCTCCTCCATCGTCGCCTCCCCCCAGTAGCCCATTCGCTGGGAGTCGGCCAAAGAGGAGATGAGCCGCCTGCTCTCCTCTTCCATCGTCGCCTCCCCGCAGTGGCCCAGCCGCCGGGAGCAGGCCATCAAAGGAGACCTTCGCATGTCTGCTTCGATCCTCCCGGCAGTTCCCCTCGGCACCGGCGGCCCTTGGGTCGGCGCCCAGGGCCTCGGCTGCATGGGCTTCAGCGAGTTCTACGGACCGACGGCACCGGCCCAGGCCCGGGAAACCCTGCGGACCGCCCTCGCCCTGGGGGTCACCATGTTCGACACCGCAGATCTGTACGGAGACGGCGACAACGAGAGGTTCCTCGGCCCCTTCGTCCGCGCCCACCGCGACCGGGTCCTCATCGCCACCAAGTTCGGCATCGTCCGGCGAGCGGGCGAGAAGTCCTGGAGCCAGGTCCGCGGCGACCGCGCCTACATACGCCAGAGCGCCGAAGCGAGCTTGAAGCGCCTCGGCGTCGACGAGATCGACCTCTACTACGCGCACCGCCGCGACACATCCGTCCCCATCGAGGAGACGGTCGGCGCCATGGCCGAGTTGGTACAGGAAGGCAAGGTACGCCACCTCGGCCTCTCCGAGGTCACCGCCCCCGAACTGCACGCGGCCCACAGCGTGCACCCGATCGCGGCCCTGCAATCCGAATGGTCGCTGTTCACCCGCGACGTCGAAACCTCCGTGATCCCAGCGGCAGCACAACTCGGCGTGGCCCTCATCGCCTACGCCCCCCTCGGCCGAGGCCTCCTCACCGGAACGCTCGCCGGCGCCCAGCGCCCGAACACGGACGACCCCGGGACGGCGCTGCCACGGTTGAGCACGAGCGACGCCGGGCCGCCGATGCCACAGCCCACCGGTGCCCAGCGCCTTAGCACGGACGACATCCGGCTGACAATGCCACGGTTCACCGGCGCCCACGCGGACGCGAACGCCGCCCTCCTCGACCCCGTCCACGACATCGCCGCACGCCGCGACCTCACCCCCGCACAGGTCGCACTCGCCTGGCTTCACCATCGTTCCCGCGTCCACAACCTGACCGTCATCCCCATCCCCGGCACCCGCTCCCCCACCCGCCTCCGGCAAAACCTCGCAGCCGCGACCCTGACCCTGTCCGACAACGACCTCACCGCCCTGGAACCCCTAGCGGCAAAGGTCTCCGGCCCCCGCTACCCAGACATGACCACCACATCCACCGCCCGCGAGTGAACCCGGATGCACCAGTTGGCTCGCTTAGGGGACCTGCGGAAACGCTCCCAGATCAATCTCACACATATCCCACGGCTGCTGACATACGGCACCCGCTTTTAGACGTGATGGCGTCGGGCGTGGGCGTTGAGGTGGTTCATACGGCCGGTTCCGTGACGGACCGGAGGTCGCGTACGGGGCGTGCGGCGAGCGGGGCGAGGGTGGCGAGGGCGTAGCCGATGCCGCAGTACAACGCGACATTTCTCCCGCCGAACTGGGATGCCGCGGGGCCGGCGAGCAGTTGACCGGCCGGGATGGCCGCGTAGGACAGCAGGTCGTCGAAGGAGGTGATGCGGGAGAGCATGTCGCGCGGAACGTGCTGCTGCAGTGAGGTGTCCCAGGCGATGCCCGCGACGGTCAATCCCAGGGCCCCCACAAACGCGCACGCCACCAGCCATGGCGCGGAGGCTCCGAATCCGAGGGCGAGGAGGGGAAGTGCCCCTAGCACCCCGATGAGGTTGCCGCCGCGCAGGGGGTACCTCAGGATGAGCCGGTACATCAGCACGCTCATGATCAGCAGGCCGGCGGCGCGGAAGCTCAGCACGATGCCCCACGCGGCCTCGCCATTGTGCTCTGTGGTCAGTACCGGTCCGAGGATCTGCCACGGGCCGACGTTCACCAGATTGAGGGCGCAGAATGAGAGGGCCATGGTGAAGACCCACGGAATCGCCCGGAACGCGCGCCAGCCCTGCCCGATATCAGCGAGCAGGCCTTGTACGCCCGGCGGAACCGGGGCCGCCATGGGGAGCCGCGCGAAGAGCAGGGCGGCGATGACGAAGCTCAGCGCGTCCAGGGCGATGGCCCAGCCGCCCCCCACGCCCACCACGAGAAGGCCGGCGACGGTGGGACCGAGGATGCCGGCCGCGTTCTGGGTCGCGGCGAGCAGTGAGTTGGCGCGCTGCAGGTCGCCGGTGGCCACGAGTTCGGGGACCACGCCGCGCAGCGCCGGGGACGTGAAGGCGCCCACCGCGCCGTTGGCGGCCGAGAGGGCGGCGACGAGGGGCAGGCTGTAGTGGCCGGTGAGGAGCAGAGCCGCCACGCCGCCCTGCGTCAGGCCGGAGCCCAGGTTCACCACCACCAGGACGGTCCGGCGCGAGAACCGGTCACCGACGGCTCCGCCGATCAGCAGCAGCGCGAGTTGCGGGATGATCTGGCCGGCCAACACGATGCCGAGATCGGTCGGGCGCCCGGAGGCGTTGAGGACGGCCAGGGCCAGCGCGACCGGGATCATCGAGCTGCCGAGCAGTGATATCAGCCGGCCGAGGAAGAAGCCGCCGAACGGGGGGGCGAGCAGTGAACGCAACCCTGTGGAGCGCATGGCCCAAGTCTGACCGGGCGAACGACCACCGGCCAATTTTGCGATGAAAGGCGTAAGATGACGCGGCTGAGACTGAGTCCCATCGCGCTGTCGCGGAGCCGCTTCGCGGTGTCTCCGCTGGCAGAGACCCTCAGCTGCCTGATCGCGCTGCACCGCGGGCGCTCGGAGCCGTGGATCGCGCGCTGGCTCGCCCGCCATCAGACCGGTTACCGGGACTGGCTCGCGGACAACGAGGTCGCGGCCGGTCTGCTGCCCCTTCTCGCGGCCACCAAATGGCTTCCCGACTTTGTCGCCGTGCCGCCTCTCGACGGAGTGCGCACGCGTCTGGCGGACGAACTGATCGTCGTGGCCGCGCACACCGACGCGGAGATCGCCGCGATGACGGGCCACGCGGTCGCGGCGAGCTGGGAGCCATGCGACACAGACTGGTTGCACCTGGGCGGCCTGGGGCCGCGTGTCGCCGCGATGCTCGACGAAGGGTGGGCGCGGTTCGTGGCACCGGACTGGCCCCGGCGGCGCATGGTGCTCGAACGGGACATCATGCATCGCGCCGGTCTGCTGGCCGCCTACGGCTGGCAGCACGCGATCAAGGACATGACGCCGACGTCGGCCTGGGTCGATGACGACGCGATCCTGTTCAGCCACCAGGAGTTCCCGGACAGGTGGATCGACGAGGACGGCCTGATCTTCGTCCCGCACACGCCCGGCGGCGGCTCCTGGACGTGCGAGCGGCCACCGCACTACGCCCTCGTCTACCCCGCGAGGGGAGCCGCGGCCGGGCAGGACGACGGGCACCCGGACGTGATCTCCCGGCTGCTCGGGTCCGGCAGGGCGCACATCCTGCGTGAACTCACCCGCCCGGCCACCAGCACCCAGCTCGCGCAGGTCCTCGACCTCTCACTCGGCACGGTAAGCGCCCACCTGGCCGTCCTGCGAGACGCGGGCGTCGTCGCCGGAAGCCGGGCAGGCCGCCACGTGATCTACCACCTGACCGACCGGGGCGAGAGCCTGCTCACCCTGCTCGCCACGCGGTCACGCTGACGAACGCCCGTGTCGACGCGGGCGTCAACCGGCCACGACCGTCCTCTCCGGGTCCTCCGCTCCGTAGTGGGACCGCAGGGTACGCCCTTCGTACTCGGCGCGGAGCTTTCTCCGGCGCAGCAACGGGACGACGTCATCGACGAAATCATCCAGTCCGGCCGGGAAGACGGGGGGCATGATGTTGAACCCGTCGGCTACTCCGGCCAGGTTCCCGTCCCTCCCCTCCTGCCCGCCATTCTGCGAGACCATCTCGACCGCTACGGCGGCGTCGCTCCCGACGGTCGCCTGTTCCGCACCGCCAAGGGGCGCCCATTCTCATCTTCGGCGTACTCGGACGTCTGGCAGCAGGCTCGTAGGGCAACCTTCACCGCAGAGCAGGCGGCCTCACCGCTGCCGGCCCGTCCTCTGGTTGAACGTGGGCGCTCCGGCCACGGAGGTGGCCAAGCGCGCCGGGCACAGCGTTGACATTCTGCTGCGTGCCCACGCCAAGTGCATGGAGGACAGCAGTGCCGTGCCAACGGAAAAATTAATGATGCTCTCGCCGAATGATCTAGCTACGCTGAACAGGCCCTGGTTCCCCCGGGGCCTGTTCCTGTTTCAAAGCTGATTATGGAAGCGTCGGAGGGCGATATGGAACTCCCCGAACAGCCGGACGTGTCGCGCAACGAGCTCATGGCAGTACAACTTGAGGAGGCTGGCCGTCTACTTCTGCGCGGTACTGCTTCTCACGCTCGCCTCGCATTTATTTTGCTCGATAATGCTGCTGAACTTTTGATGGCTCGTAAGATTGAGCATTCCTTGATGTTAAATTCGGTCTACGAGCGAACCCTCAGGCGCTGGGACGAGATTCTTCAACATACTGATGACGCCGAGGCGCGGACGAGACGTGACGAAGTCAAGGTGGCAATAATTCCCAAGGCCAAGGTCAAGGAGTTGCATCGTCTCTTTGATTCCAAAGTTGACTTTCTCGTTGAGAAAGATCATATTGACGTAGTTGAGGGACGAGTACTCAAGAAGCTTCATCGCTACCGCAATGAGCTGTACCACCGAGACCGCATCCGTGCTGTTACGGTCCGGTCGGTCAGCTTGCTGTACTTCGAGCTGGCCTGTGCGCTCTTTGAGCGAGGTGATCATTGGCCACTTGGGGAGGCAATCAATAGGACATCGCCAGAGCTTGATCGTTTCAGTTCGTCGAGCAAGCAGGTTGGGATGCCGACGGCTGGCATGATTGTCAGCCGCGTTCGAGCTGATCTTAACTTGGATTCGGCAGGCCTAAAAGAGGTGCTCTTGATGCATCTTGGTAGCCGATTAGACGAACTGGAAGGTGACATAGTTTCGGTGGTGGAGTTGTTTCCCAGTCTCTCGGAGTTGCTCTCCCGCTTTCCGGAGGTACCGCCTGGCATCTGCTCGGAGCCGGTGATCCGCTTGGCTCAAGTTTATGAAAGCGTACCTCTTGAGGCTCTTCCGCAGCGTGCTCACGCCGAGTTGAGGTACGGCGCGTCAGATCTAGAAAGATGGCGACAGGCCATCGAGGACATGAGACGGCATGATGATGTACTCGAACTGTTTACAGCATTTGCTGATCTTGAGGACGACTTCGAGCCGCTTGAGGTTCAGTTGAGAGGGCTCCTCGCCCGCCTCGACCAAGAACTTCATGGATGAGTGGATCTTGCTCTGCAGGGAGTCCTGTTCCATCCTGGAGTCTGTCGCGCTCTGTGTACCTGCGGAAACGCTCTCAGGGTCATCCCGCACGTATCCCGCGACTGCTGACATGCGCCTGCCTATGGCGGCGTCCGGCTGCATGTGATCACTAAGAGGAAGTACGCCAAGCCCCAGGTCGAGGACCGAACGGCTGGTCAGAAGAGTGCCCCGGCAGGATTCGAACCTGCGGCACCCGCTTTAAGAGAGCGCGGGCGGACTAGTGCTGTGACCGGAAACGATCACCGGGTTGGGCGATCGTTAGGCGACGGCGGCTGTGAGTGGCCGGCCGCCCCAGCGGATGCGTTTCTCGCTGCGGATGCGGGCGCGTTCTCGGCGCTGGGCGG
>NZ_JANZYP010000047.1 GCF_025506355.1 Sphaerisporangium corydalis | reverse complement strand
TTACCGCCGAGCGGCTGCTGGGTGATCATGGAGTACGGGCCGGTCGACCGGGCGTGGATCTTGTCGTCGACCAGGTGGAGCAACTTCAGGATGTAGATGTAGCCGACCGAGATGGGGTGCGGGAAAGGCTCCCCCGACCGGCCGTCGAACAGCCGTGCCTTGCCGCTGACGCCGACCATGCGCTCGCCGTCGCGGTTGAGCAGCGTGTTGTCGAGCAGGCCGGTGAGCTCCTCCTCGTGGGCACCGTCGAACACCGGGGTGGCGACGTTGGTGCGCGGCGCGACCTGGCCGAAGCCCTTGTCGCGGAGCCGCTCGGCCCAGGCCTCCTGCACGCCGGTGATGTCCCACCCCCTGGCGGCGATCCACCCGAGGTGGGTCTCCAGCACCTGGCCGACGTTCATACGGCCGGGCACGCCCAGGGGGTTGAGGATGATGTCCACCGGAGTGCCGTCCTCGAGGAACGGCATGTCCTCCACCGGGAGGATCTTGGAGATGACGCCCTTGTTGCCGTGACGCCCCGCCAGCTTGTCCCCGTCGGTGATCTTGCGCTTCTGGGCCACGTACACCCGGACCAGCTCGTTCACGCCGGGGGGGAGCTCGTCGCCCTCCTCGCGGCTGAACACGCGGACGCCGATGACCTTGCCCATCTCGCCGTGCGGCACCTTCAGCGAGGTGTCACGCACTTCGCGGGCCTTCTCACCGAAGATCGCGCGCAGCAGGCGCTCCTCGGGGGTCAGCTCGGTCTCGCCCTTGGGCGTGACCTTGCCGACCAGGATGTCGCCGGGCACGACCTCGGCGCCGATGCGGATGATGCCGCGCTCGTCCAGGTCGGCCAGGACCTCCTCGGAGACGTTCGGGATGTCCCGGGTGATCTCCTCAGGGCCCAGCTTGGTGTCGCGGGCGTCGACCTCGTGCTCCTCGATGTGGATCGAGGAGAGCACGTCGTCCTGCACCAGACGCTGCGACAGGATGATCGCGTCCTCGTAGTTGTGCCCCTCCCACGGCATGAACGCCACGAGCAGGTTCTTACCGAGGGCCATCTCACCGGTGTCGGTGCACGGGCCGTCGGCGACGACCTGGTTCACCTCGACGCGGTCGCCCTCGCGGACGATCGGCTTCTGGTTGAAGCAGGTGCCCTGGTTGGAGCGCTTGAACTTCGCCACGCGGTAGGTCGTCCGCGTGCCGTCGTCGTTCATGACGGTGACGTAGTCGGCCGAGACCTCCTCGACGACCCCCGCCTTCTCGGCGGTGATGACGTCGCCGGCGTCGGTCGCGGCGCGGTACTCCATGCCGGTGCCGACCAGCGGGGCCTCGCTCTTGAGCAGCGGCACCGACTGGCGCTGCATGTTGGAGCCCATGAGCGCGCGGTTGGCGTCGTCGTGCTCCAGGAACGGGATCATCGCGGTCGCCACGGACACCATCTGGCGTGCCGAGACGTCCATGTAGTCGACCTCGTTCGGCCGGATGAACTCGACCTCGCCGCCCTTACGGCGGACCAGGACGCGGTCCTCGGCGAACTGGCCGTCGGCCTCGAGCGGGGTGTTCGCCTGGGCGATGACGTGCCTGTCCTCCTCGTCGGCGGTCAGGTAGTCGATGTCCTCGGTGACGCGGCCCGCCACGACCTTGCGGTAGGGGGTCTCGACGAAGCCGAACGAGTTGACGCGGCCGAAGGACGACAGCGAGCCGATCAGGCCGATGTTCGGGCCTTCCGGCGTCTCGATCGGGCACATCCGGCCGTAGTGGGACGGGTGCACGTCGCGGACCTCGAAGCCGGCCCGCTCACGGGACAGACCGCCCGGGCCCAGCGCGGACAGACGCCGCTTGTGCGTCAGGCCGGCCAGCGGGTTGGTCTGGTCCATGAACTGCGACAGCTGGGAGGTGCCGAAGAACTCCTTGATCGACGCCACGACCGGGCGGATGTTGATCAGGGTCTGCGGCGTGATCGCCTCGACGTCCTGGGTGGTCATCCGCTCGCGGACCACGCGCTCCATACGGGCCAGGCCCAGGCGGACCTGGTTCTGGATGAGCTCGCCGACCGTGCGCAGGCGCCGGTTGCCGAAGTGGTCGATGTCGTCGGTCTCGACGACGATCTCGCCGTTCGACCCGGGCATCGAGGTCTCGGCGGCGTGCAGCCGCACGATGTACTCGATGGTGGCGACGATGTCCTCTTCGGTCAGCGTCCCCTGGTTGATCTCGGCGTCGACACCGAGCTTCTTATTGATCTTGTAACGGCCGACCTTGGCCAGGTCGTAGCGCTTGTGGTTGAAGTACAGGTTCTCCAGCAGCGTCTGGGCCGACTCCTTGGTCGGAGGCTCACCCGGGCGCAGCTTGCGGTAGATGTCCAGCAACGCGTCGTCCTGGCCGGAGGTGTGATCCTTCTCCAGGGTGGCGCGCATCGACTCGTACTGGCCGAAACGCTCGAGGATCTGCTCGCTGGTCCAGCCCAGCGCCTTGAGCAGGACCGTGACGGCCTGCTTGCGCTTGCGGTCGATGCGCACACCGACGCTGTCCCGCTTGTCGATCTCGAACTCGAGCCAGGCACCGCGCGAGGGGATCACCTTGCAGCCGTACAGGTCCTTGTCGGAGGTCTTGTCGACCGACCGGTCGAAGTAGACGCCCGGGGAGCGCACCAGCTGCGAGACGACGACACGCTCGGTGCCGTTGATGATGAAGGTGCCCTTCGAGGTCATGAGCGGGAAGTCGCCCATGAACACGGTCTGGCTCTTGATCTCGCCTGTGGTGTTATTGATGAACTCCGCCGTGACGAACATCGGGGCGGAGTAGGTCATGTCCTTGTCTTTGCACTCATCGACTGAGTACTTGGGAGGCTCGAACCGGTGGTCGCGGAACGACAAGGACATCGTTCCGGAGAAGTCCTCGATGGGACTGATCTCCTCAAAGATCTCTTCGAGACCGGACTGGGCCGGAACGTCCTTGCGCCCGGCCTGGCGAGCCGCTTCGACCCGCGACCGCCATTTCTCGTTGCCGAGCAGCCAGTCGAAGGACTCGGTCTGCAGGGCGAGAAGATCGGGAACTTCGAGCGGCTCCTGAATGCGCGCGAAAGATACGCGGCGGGGACCAGCGGGTACGGCGAAGGCGTTGCGCGAGGCTGCCAACAGATGTCCTTCCGAGGGCTCGCGGACTGACTACACGCACGCCAGACGACCATGCATCAAAGTTACCTAGAGAAGCGGGTCGTCAAAGGGCAGCGCAAAGGGGCAGTGTAGCCGATGGGCATACACCTGTCCACTTCAGTCTCGCTCTGCGCTCCACGTTGGACGCAGCATCGCCCGTCAGCGGCGAAACGTCAAGCCCGTGAAGCCGGATTCGAGTGAACCCATGGCCGTCACGCTGGGTTTTCTTCCCCTCGGGAGACTGAGCGGCCAGCCGGATCCAGACGATACCCGCGAAGGTGATCGGCTAACGCTCAGTGACACGGAGGGTCGAAGGCTTACCGCCCCACGACGCTGTCGTGCCGTTTGTCATCCCCTGCACTGCGTTCCGCAAACCCAAGCTTTACTAACAATTTAATAACGCGCCACGCCGGTTCCTGTCCAGAGCCCTGGTCAGGAGATCCTCATCCGTTGGGAGCGTTGCCGATCAGCGTGGACAACTCGGACACCAGCCAGTGGCCTTGGCCTCTGACCAGCACGAACCGGGCGCGGTTCTGAACGACCTGCTTTTGGGGTTGCTTCTCGCCCGGGAACACCTTGGTCGTTCCCATGTTCATGAACAGCAACACCTGAACGCGGTCGGGAGTCGCCGATTCCACCGCCGCGGCGGCCACGACCGCCTGCTGGACGGTCTGCTGCCGCCTCACCTCCGGCGCCAGCACCGTCGCCAGCTCGCGGTAGTGGTCGGCGAGGTCGCCGGTGGCGTATCCTCGCGCCCGCGCGAGGTCGGCGTCGATGGTGCGGTAGTCGTAGGAGAGCATGTCGGGCGCGAACGTGCGGGCGGCCGCCAGGGCCGCCGCCGCCGAGGACTCGCTGTCGCGCAGCTCGCGCAGGCGGAGATGGCCGACCGCCGCCAGAACCGCCAGAACGGCCGCCAGAAGCCCGAGCAGCACGACGGCGGCAATGTGGCCTCGGGAGCGCCGAGGACGCCGCGGACCGCCTTCCAGGGGCTCCAGAGCCCGCTCGCCCGTCATGTGACCTGCTCCAGCTTCGAGACCCACCACGCCGCCCCGAGCTTGGTGACCTGGATGCTCCAGCGGTAGTAGCGGTCCTGGGGAGGGGTTTTGGCGCCGTCCCAGCGGATCACCGAGTCGGCCACCACCAGCACGCGCGCCGAGCGCCGCAGCGCGTCGATCGAGACCAGGCCGGCCGCGCGCACCACCCCGGTCTGCACCGCGTGGTTCAGCCGGGTCGCCGCCTTCAGCCGTTCGGCGTCCCTGGCGTAGTCGACCTTGGCCTCGCCCGTGGAGGTGGCCAGGACCCGGTCCACGTCACGGTCGACCGTGCGGTAGTCCACGGCCATCAGGGTCAGGGCGTAGCGCTCGGCGGCCTGGACGGCGGCCATGCGGTCGCGGGCGGCCGACCGCGCGTCGTCGAGGTCGCCGCCGACGCGGATCCAGGCGGTGCCGAGGACGGCGATCAGCACGAGGAGCAGCACGACGACCAGGGGAAAACGCGATCTCCGAGGGGATCGAGCCGCGTGGAGCGCCACCAGTTCCCCCCAATCGTCCGGTGGCCGCCGCGCGGCGCCACGGGGACACGGGCGCGCTCGGGGGCGGAGGCCAACCGGTCAGCCGGTCGCCGGATCATAACCCGGTATAAAGATCCACATCGGCGATCATCCGCTTTCCGGGCAAACCAAAAGGGACGGCCACCCGGCACCTGGGTGGACCGCCCCTTTTGGTGTGGAGCTTCAGACGCGAGAGGTCACTTGACGGTGACGGTGGCGCCGGCGCCCTCCAGGGCGGCCTTGGCCTTCTCCGCGGCTTCCTTGTTGACCTTCTCCAGCAGCGCCTTGGGGGCACCGTCGACGAGGTCCTTGGCCTCCTTGAGGCCCAGGCTCGTGAGCGCGCGGACCTCCTTGATGACCTGGATCTTCTTGTCGCCTGCGGCCTCGAGGATGACGTCGAACTCGTCCTGCTCCTCGACCTCCTCGGCGGCGGCGCCTCCGCCGGCCGGGCCGGCAGCGGCGACGGCGACCGGGGCGGCGGCCTTGACGTCGAAGGTGTCCTCGAAGAGCTTCACGAAGTCGGAGAGCTCAAGAAGGGTCATCTCCTTGAACGCGTCGAGCAGCTCGTCGGTGCTGAGCTTCGCCATGGTGGTGGTTCCTCCGTATTAAGTGCAAAACTTGGAAACTGACCGCGGTATGCGCCTGAATCCCCTGATGTGGTCGCTTTCGCGCCCGACCTACTCGCCGGCCTCGTCGCTGGGCGCCGCGTCCGCGGGCTCGGCTCCGCCGGTCTCATCGCGCTTGACGCGCAGAGCCTCGACGAGCCGGGCCATGGTGGTGGGCAGCGCGGCGAACGTGGCGGCGGCCTGAGACTGCTTCGCCTTCATCGCGCCGGCCAGCTTCGCCAGCAGGACCTCGCGCGACTCCAGGTCGGCGAGCGTCGAGATCTCAGCCGGGGTCATCGACTTGCCGTCGACGACACCACCCTTGATGATCAGGAGGGGATTGGCCTTGGCGAAGTCACGCAGACCCTTGGCCGCCTCGACCACGTCGCCGTTGACGAACGCGATCGCTGTCGGACCCTGGAACAGGTCGTCCAGGGAGGTGACCCCGGCCTCGTTGGCCGCGATCTTGGACAGCGTGTTCTTCGCCACGGCGAACTTCGCATTCCCACCGAGAGTGGTGCGCAGCTGCTTGAGCTGCGCCACGGTGAGACCGCGGTACTCGGTCAGGACAGCGGCGTTCGAGCTCTCGAAGTTGTCCTTGAGCTCGGCTACCGCGGTCGCCTTTTCCGCCCTCGCCATGGGCCTCCTTCCAGATGTGCCACCGGCGAAGGGCCCAGGGACTCCCGAGAAAGAGAACAAGCCCCGGCGCGGGCGCACGGGGCTCTCATACGGACGAAATCAACCATCCAGATGGAACTCACATCACACCTACGCGGGCCGTCCACTCTGGTGGATCCTTGGGCCACTGAGCCATTAGCAGCTCAGCGACGACCGGCGGTCTTCGGCGTTAACACTGTACGGGTACTTTCCGCCCGGCGCCAAATCGGGGCACCGGACAGGCCGGCGCGTCCCCCGCGATCGGGCCGCGGGGGACGCGCCCCCCCGGCCCCAACCGGGGCCCCCCCCCCCGGGGGGCCCCCCCCCCGGGGGGGGGGGGGGGGGGACGCGCCGGAGGGTCAGCTCGCGGTGCCGGTGGCGCCCAGGCCGTCCAGGCCCTTCATGTCACCGAGGTTGTCGGGCAGGTCGCCCACCTGGTCGGCGGGCGGCGCCGTGACCTCGGCGGACTCGTTGAAGGCGGTGAACAGCGAGGTCAGCTTGAAGGTGCCCTCGCCGGCGCCCCCGTTCATCTCGACCTTGCGCGGCAGGCTCTGCGCGTCGATCCAGGCGTCGAACTTCATGTCCTTGACGTTGGTGAGCTGGCCCTGCAGCTTCTGCTGCAGCTCGGGGGTGAGCTGCTTGACGGCCTCGGCCACGGTGAACGTGCCCTTGTAGTGCGTCGTGCCGACGCCGCCCACGGTCTCCTGGCCCACCTGGACGACGTCCTTGGAGGTGGTCAGCATCTTCACGCTGCTCTGCAGGTCCATCTGCTGGGCCTGGCTGAGGAACTGGCCGACGTCGACGCCGGCGCTCTGGCCCGCCTTGGCGAGGTCGATCTTGATCCACGGCTTGGCGCTGCCCATGAGCTTGGTGAGCAGGTCGACCTTCACGTACGCCGTCTGGCCGAGAAGGATCACCCGCACGCCGCCGGGGACGTTCTGCCCGCTGACGTCGATCTGGTCGAGCGTCACGTCGGAGGCGACCTGGGGCTTCTGGTGGTAGACCATGGTGCCCTTGACCGACCCGGCGCCCTCCTTGGGGGCGGAGAAGTCCAAGGCGAGCTGAGCGGTGTACGAGTCGACGGTCTCGGTGTTCTTGGCGCTCTGCTGCAGCGTCTCGGCCGCCGAGAGCTGCACCGCGCCGAGCGATGTGGTGCCCTGCTGAGTGGTCTGGCCGCATGCTGATACCGCGATCAGCATGGCCGAGCCCACGGCCGCCATCGCGGGTGTCATTCGACGCTTCACTTGGTATCCCTTCGTATCCCCCGGAATTGCTTCCGAGCCTACGTTCCGGCACTACCCCGTGCGGGGGCTTATGCTCATCGGTTCGGCCGCCCCGGGTGCGGCGACATGGGGCAAAACGGCCTCCACCAGCGGAGAACGCGTCGCAAAGGAATGTGAAAAAGGGCCCTCGCCAGGAAGGCGAAGGCCCTTTTCACGATCTGCCGGCCGCCGGGATTCCCGTCGCCCCGCAGGGGGCCGGAACCCCGATGTCCGAAATCAGGCGTCGAGCTCGGCGGTGATGCCCCGCGTCACGTTCGGGTCGACCGGAATGCCGGGGCCCATGGACGTGGAGAACGTCACCTTCTTGAGGTAGCGCCCCTTGGCCGCGGACGGCTTGAGACGGATGACCTCGTCGAGCGCGGCCGCGTAGTTCTCCAGGAGCTGACGCTCGGGGAACGACACCTTGCCGATGATGAAGTGGAGGTTCGCGTGCCGGTCGACCCGGAACTCGATCTTTCCACCCTTGATCTCGGTCACGGCCTTGGCCACGGCCGGCGTGACGGTGCCGGTCTTGGGGTTCGGCATGAGACCACGGGGACCGAGCACGCGGCCGAGGCGGCCGACCTTGCCCATGAGGTCCGGCGTGGCCACGACGGCGTCGAACTCGTTGAGGCGGTTGCCCTTGGCGATCTCTTCGATCAGCTCGTCGGCGCCGACGATGTCGGCGCCCGCGGCGCGGGCCTCCTCGGCACGGTCACCGGTCGCGAAGACCAGGACCCGGGCGGTCTTGCCGGTGCCGTGCGGGAGGTTGACGGTGCCACGGACCATCTGGTCGGCCTTGCGGGGGTCGACGCCCAGCCGCAGTGCCACCTCGACGGTCGCGTCGAACTTGGTGACCGAGGTGCCCTTGGCCAGCTTCGCCGCGTCGACCGGCGCGTACAGCTGCTCGCTGTCGATCGACTCGGCGGCCTTGCGGTAGCCCTTGCTGCGCTTCACGTTTCTCTCCTTGTGGAGTATGTGGTCATGGGCCAGCGCCTGGCCCTCCCACGGTCTGCTTTGGGTCAGTCGGCGATCGTGATGCCCATCGACCGGGCGGTGCCGGCGATGATCTTCTCGGCGGCCTCGATGTCGTTGGCGTTGAGGTCGGGCATCTTGGTCTCGGCGATCTGGCGGAGCTGCTCCTTGGTGAGCTTGCCCACCTTGTCGCGGAGCGGGTTCGCGCTGGCCTTGTCGAGACCCGCGGCCTTCTTGATCAGCTCAGGCGCCGGCGGCGTCTTCGTGATGAAGGTGAAGCTGCGGTCCTCGAAGATGGTGATCTCGACGGGGATGATGTTGCCCCGCTGCGCCTCGGTCGCGGCGTTGTACTGCTTGACGAAGTCCATGATGTTGACGCCGTGGGGACCGAGGGCGGTACCGACCGGCGGCGCGGGCGTGGCCTGACCAGCGGGAAGCTGGACCTTCACCAGGGACGCGATCTTCTTCTTAGGAGGCATTGTCCTACTCCGGGTCCTTAACTCCTACGGAACTCCCACTGAGGTGGGAGCCCCCGGGGCATGCGACGGCCAGGGCGGCCATGCTTTCCCGGGGATACCCCCACAGGCCGCGCTGGGCTGACCCGTGGGGACGACTTATCAGTGTATGCGGGCCACGGGAGCACCGGGACCGGGTTGTCGTCAGATCTTGGAGACCTGGTTGAACGAGAGCTCGACCGGGGTCTCACGGCCGAAGATCGAGACGAGCACCTTGAGCTTCTGCGACTCGGCGCTGATCTCGCTGACCGTGGCGGGCAGGGTGGCGAACGGGCCGTCCATGACCGTGACGGACTCGCCGACCTCGAAGTCGACGGTCGCGGCGGCGGCCTTGGCGGCGGTCGTCTTGGCCTGCTCGGTCGGCTCCGGCGCGAGGAGCTTGGCGACCTCGTCGATGCTCAGCGGGCTGGGCCGGTTGGACAGGCCCACGAACCCGGTCACACCCGGCGTGTTGCGCACCGCGGACCAGGACTCGTCGGTCAGTTCCATGCGCACCAGCACGTACCCGGGGAGCACGCGCTCCTTGACCGGGGTGCGCTTGCCGCCCTTGATCTCGGTGACGGTGTGGACCGGCACCTCGACCTGGAAGAGGTAGTCCTCCATGTTCAGGGACTGGGTGCGGGTCTCGATGTTGGACTTCACGCGGTTCTCGTAACCGGCGTAGGAGTGGATGACGTACCACTCGCCGGGAAGGCCGCGCATCGTCCGCTTGAACTCGTCGACGGGATCGACGTCGGGGATGAGGTCACCGTCTTCGTCAACGGCGGGAGCCTCGGCTACCTCGCCGGACTCCTCGGCATCACCGGAGGCGCCGGCGTCGCCGGACTCGTCGGTCTCACCGGAGACCTCGGCGGTGCCGGGCTCTTCGGTGGTCTCGACCGCCTCTTCCGGCTCGCCCTCCCACTCATCGTGGGATGCGCCAGCCGACAGTGGGGACTCGGACACGGTGACTCTTTCTTCTCTCGTCGATGGGGCGATCTTCTGCCGCCCGGTCGTGGGCGGCTGTCGCGTGGCGGCCGGCTCAGGCTCCGCCGAAGACCGCCAGCACACCCTTCGTGAGCAAGAAGTCTATCCCGGACACGAGCCCGACCATGATCAGGACGAAGACGAGGACCACCGTGGTGTAAGAGATCAGATCCTTGCGCGTCGGCCAGATCACCTTGCGAAGCTCGGCGACCACCTGCCGGTAGAAAAGTGCGGGAGAGGTGCGCTTCTTAACGGCCTGGCCGGACGGCTTGCTCGGCCTGTCAGCGGCCTCGCCGCGCGTGTCGATCGCCACAGTCCTCACCTGATCCGTCGTTCCTACGCAACTTTCGGCGGCATACACGCCATCGGTGCGCGGACCGCACTCCGCAGGGCACGAGGGACTCGAACCCCCAACCGCCGGTTTTGGAGACCGGTGCGCTACCAATTGCGCTAGTGCCCTATGCCGTGAACCACCTTACCCCGAGCAGCCGGGGGCGCGTCGCTCACTAGTTGCAGAAGTGTACGGGGGAATGCGCCTCACGTCGAACCAACTCGTCTGCCACGTCACGGCATTCTCGCCCTTGTCCACATCATGGATATGCGGCGGCAGCGGTCCGAGACGTCTGGAAACATGGAAGGCATGACCCGTCCTCGCATCTCAGCGCGCATATCCGCGATCTCCGAGTCCGCCACTCTGGCCGTGGACGCCAAGGCCAAGGCGATGAAGGCGGACGGTCGCCCGGTCATCGGCTTCGGCGCCGGCGAGCCCGACTTCCCGACGCCCGACTACATCGTCGCCGCCGCCGTCGAGGCCTGCGGGAACCCCAGGTTCCACAAGTACACCCCGGCGGGCGGCCTTCCAGAGCTCAAGCAGGCCATCGCCGACAAGACCCGGCGCGACTCCGGCCTGGAGGTCGAGGCGTCGCAGGTCCTGGTCACCAACGGGGGCAAGCAGGCCGTCTACGAGGCGTTCGCCACCCTGCTCGACCCCGGTGACGAGGTCCTGGTCGTCGCCCCCTACTGGACGACCTATCCCGAGGCCGTCAAGCTCGCCGGCGGCGTCCAGGTCGACGTCGTGACCGACGAGACCACCGGCTACCTCGCCTCTGTCGAGCAGCTGGAGGCGGCGCGCACCGACCGCACCAAGGTCCTGCTGTTCGTCTCCCCGTCCAACCCCACCGGCGCGGTGTACTCCCCCGAGCAGGTCGGGGAGATCGGCCGCTGGGCCGCCGGGCACGGCCTGTGGGTGGTCACCGACGAGATCTACGAGCACCTCGTCTACGGCGAGGCGACCTTCACCAGCATCGCGACCGCCGTGCCCGAGCTGCGGGACCGCGTGGTCATCCTCAACGGCGTCGCCAAGACCTACGCCATGACCGGCTGGCGGGTGGGCTGGATGATCGGGCCCAAGGACGTGATCAAGGCCGCGACCAACCTGCAGTCGCACGCCACCTCCAACGTCTCCAACGTCGCCCAGGCCGCCGCCCTGGCGGCCGTCACGGGCGACCTGTCGGCCGTGGCGGCCATGCGCGAGGCGTTCGACCGGCGCCGCCAGACCATGGTCCGCATGCTGAACGACATCCCCGGCGTGGTCTGCCCCGAGCCGTTCGGCGCCTTCTACGTCTACCCCTCGATCAAGGGAGTCCTGGGCAAGGAGATCCGCGGCAGGCGCCCGGCGACGTCGGCCGAGCTGGCCGAGCTGATCCTGGAGGAGGCCGAGGTCGCGCTGGTCCCGGGCGAGGCGTTCGGCACCCCTGGCTACTTCCGCCTGTCGTACGCGCTCGGCGACGACGACCTCGTCGAGGGCGTCAGCCGCATCGCAAAGCTCCTCGCCGAGGCGCACTGATCCGGGCTCTCCCCGCGATTCCGGCCCTGTCCGGACATCGCGTGAAACGTTCGGACACAGCAGGCCCGGGGCACGCCGCCCCGGGCCTTCTTGTACCGCCGTACCGCCGTACCGCCGTATCGCCGTATCGCCTGGAACCTCCGTGCGCGTCCGACCTCCGTGCGCGCGGACCGACGCGTGGAGCGTCCCGTTCGCGGTCAGTCCGTCACGCCGACCCCGTTGGCGATCTTCTTGAGCTCACGCCGGGTGTCCTTGGCGCCGAGTCTTTCCGCCAGGACCGGGCTGATCATGACCTCGATCGCCAGGTCCCGCTTGGGGAACCACACGATCGTCGGCGTTCCGCTGTTGTCCTCGGTGACCTCCGACCCCTCCCCGAGCGCGGCGAGCGCGCCTTCGGCCCCGTGGACGGAGACGCGGCGCTCAGAGGCGGCGCGGTAGGTCCGCAGCAGGGGCTTGACGCGCTGCGCGGCCTGGCCCTCGAAGACGACGACCTGCACGCCGTACACGCCGTCCTTGGCGCCCGGCTCGTCGAACGTGGTCGTGTAACTGGTCACGCCGAATCCATTTTTGCCCGACCATCCACCCCATTTGAGGAAGTCGGGCAGATAGCCCAGCCGGATGCCGCCGAACTCCCGCCCGTCCCCCAGGTCGCCGAGATCCTGCGGCATGCCCGTCGGCCGGTCGTTCGGGGCGGCGGTGAACGCGTCGCTGGGCATCGGCTCGGGCGAGGCCATGTCCACCCCGTCCGGAGGGCTCTCCGACGGCACCCCCGGAGAGAAGCCGGTCGTCGGATCCCCCGACGGCACCCCCGGGGTGAAGCCGGTCGTCGGGTCCCCCGACGGTGTGACGGGCGGAGCGTCCGAGGGCGGGACGAGCGATGCGTCCGAGGGCGGGACGGCCGGCTCCGTCGGCCCGGCGGCCGGGCCTCCCCCGAGCGAGGACGGCCCTGAGGTCAGCGCCGTGTAGGCGGGGAAGGCGCCCGCGACGACCACGGTGAGCGCCGCCGCGCCCGCCGTGCGGAACCGGACCACGTGCGAGCGGTGCCTGCGGCGTACGGCCGCGCCCATCATCGCGGGCGCGCGCACATCGGCGACGCGGGCCGCCATGGCTTCCTTGAGCTCTTCCTCGATGCTCATACCGACATTCCCTTCAGGGCGCCGACGCGCGCCCGCATCCTGGCCAGACCCCGTGCGGCCTGGCTCTTCACCGTTCCGAGCGAGCACCCGAGCAGGGCGGCCGTCTCGATCTCGGAAAGGTCCTCCCAGTAGCGCAGGACGACGACGGCGCGCATCCGCGCGGGAAGCCGCCGCAGCTCCTCCAGCAGGGCGTCCCGCAGGTCGAGATCGGACTGCGGGGCCTCGGTCTCAGGGGGGCGCGCGAAGGTGATCTCGTTGATCACCTTGCGGCGCCGGGACCGGGAGATCGCGGCGTTGACCACCACCCGCCGCGCGTACGCCTCCGGCGTGCCGGATCCTCGGCCAGTGCCGGTAGACCTTCTCCAGGGCGCCCTGCGCCAGGTCCTCGGCGTCGTGCGCCGACGCGCCGCAGACGAGGATGGCCGTGCGGAGCAGAGCCGTGCTCCGGGCGGCCAGGAACTCGTCGAAGGCCGCTTCGTCTTCTTCCGTCATGGCAGGTCCCCTTTCGCCCCTCCCAACGCACCAAGGTGCGCGGAGGTTGAGTGGCGGAGTCGCCGACGGCGCGCGGATGGCATACGGCAGGATATGGAGATGGCACGCCCGCTCGACGAACTCCCAAAAGCCCACCTCCACCTGCACTTCACCGGATCCATGCGGCATTCGACCCTTCTGGAGCTCGCGCGGGACCAGGGACTGCACCTGCCGGACGCGCTGGTGCAGGACTGGCCGCCCCGGCTGCGGGCGACGGACGAACGGGGCTGGTTCCGCTTCCAGCGGCTGTACGACATCGCGCGCTCGGTCCTGCGGCGCGAGGCGGACGTGTACCGGCTGCTGCGCGAGGCCGCCGAGGACGAGGCGGCCGAGGGGTCGCGGTGGCTGGAGATCCAGGTCGACCCCTCCGGGTACGCCTCGCGCTTCGGCGGGCTCACCGCGACGCTGGAGCTGGTGCTCGACGCGGCGGGCAAGGCGGGCAGGTCGGCGGGCGTCGGCATCGGCGTGGTCGTGGCGGCCAACCGCACCCGGCACCCGCTGGACGCCAAGACCCTCGCCCGCCTGGCCACGCAGTACGCCGACAAGGGCGTCGTCGGCTTCGGGCTGTCCAACGACGAGCGCCGCGGCCGGGCGCGGGACTTCGACGGGGCGTTCCGCATCGCCAAGCGCGCGGGGCTGCTCGCCGTGCCGCACGGCGGCGAGCTGTCGGGGGCGGCGAGCATCGCCGAGTGCGTGGACGACCTGGACGCCGACCGCATCGGCCACGGCATCCGGGCCGCGGAGTCCGAGCGGCTGATGGAACGGCTCGCGGACCGTCAGATCGCCTGCGAGGTGTGCCCGACGTCCAACGTGGGGCTCGGCGTCGCCGAGCGCATCGCCGACGTGCCGGTGAAGCGGCTGTTCGACGCGGGGGTGCCGATCGCGCTCGGCGCCGACGACCCGCTGCTGTTCGGGGCGCGGCTCCTGCCCCAGTACGAGCTGGCGCGCGACGTCTACGGCTTTCGCGACGCGGAGGTGGCCGAGCTGGCCCGCCAGTCGATCCGGGCCTCGACGGCGCCGGAGGCGGCCAAGAAGGAGATGCTGACGGCCATCGACTCCTGGCTCGCCACCGAAAGCTGAGGCCGCTCCGGCGAGACCACGTGGTCCCGCGAGAGCCGAACCGCACCTCACGATCCCCGGAGCCGGGTCCCTGGCCCGGCACCGACAGCGTCCCGCGAGACCCCGGAACGGACGAACGCCCGGCGGAGTGGGGGTTCTCCGCCGGGCGTCCGCCTGGCCGTGGCCGTCCGGTGGGCGGCGCGCCCGCCCACCGGAGGCCGATCACTGGGAGTGGATGTAGACCTCGTCGAAGACCTCGGCGAGCTTGGAGAGGTCCTGCGTGATCCCCTTCTCGGGGTCGCTGGCGTCGAAGGTGACCGACAGGCGGCCGAGTCCCTTGCGCGCCTGCAGTGCCTTCCACATGGTGTTCGTCGCCAGGCCCTGGTCCAGGAGCCGCCAGGTGCTCCCGTCCCACTCCTGCCGGTGGGTCCACAGCATGACCGTCTGCACGCCCGCCTGCAGGGGCAGGTCGACGCGCAGCTTGGCGGCGGCCTCGGCCTGGGCGGCGGTCAGCTTGTTGGCGCCGCTGTGGGCCAGGCCCACCTCTCTGGCCCCGATGTGGACCCGGGTGTCCCAGCCTCGGGCGCGGATCGCGATCCACTGGTTGCGCAGCGCCTTGTCGGCGGTGATCTTGTACTTGGCGTACTCGCTGGCGAACAGGCCGCTGGAGACGTTGACGTGGTCGACGTCGCCGGTCAGCACGTACTTCTCGACGTTGGACCGGGTGATCAGCGGGTACTTGCCGCGCAGCGCGGCCTGGCAGGGCTCCGACACCCCGCAGCCCATCTCGGGCACCACGACGTCGACCGCGAGCTGCTTGCCGGCCGGCATCGCCGCGCGCAGGGCGGCGGAGGAGTCCTTGACGAACTTGCGGACGTCGGTGGCGGACTTGAAGCCCCAGTAGCCGAGGTCCTGGGCGAACTTCACGCCCACGACGCCGGGCCTGCTCGCCTGCGCGGCCATGGAGGCGACCGCGGCGTCGAACTGGTCCTTGCCGGCCGTCCACGCGGGGGCCAGCTCGCTTTCGATCCACACCCGCATGCCGAGCTTGACCGCCGTGGCGGCGGCCTTGCCGGTGGCGTCGTTCGGGGCGGCGATTGGCTTCTTGGAGGCGGTCGGGGTGGCGCTCGGCTCGGGGTCGGCCGGGGCGCTGGGCTCGGGCTCGGCGGACGCGGTCGGCGCGGGGTCGCCGGCGCTGGCGCTCGGGGTGGCGACCTCCTGGGTGCCCTCGGGGGCCGTGGAGGTCTCGACCATCGGGGCCTGGCTGCCCTGCGGTGCGGTGCTCGGCTGTCCGCTTGAGTTGGGCTGGTTACGGCGGTTGGTCTGGTTCTGCGTGGTGTTCTGGTCCTGGTTCTGGCTCACCGGCTGGTCCTCGGCCTGCGGATCACCGACGGTCGAGGGGACCGCGCTGGCGGTGGCCCGCCC
Source organism: Sphaerisporangium corydalis (assembly GCF_025506355.1). Classification (GTDB taxonomy): domain Bacteria; phylum Actinomycetota; class Actinomycetes; order Streptosporangiales; family Streptosporangiaceae; genus Sphaerisporangium; species Sphaerisporangium corydalis. The sequence goes on along the minus strand of NZ_JANZYP010000047.1, from coordinate 66,769 downwards.
GGAATTGGTCGTCGGCGCGGCCGAGGCGCTCGAACCGCCTCCCGAGCAGTCGAACTCACCGCCGAGACAGGCCTTCTCCGGCGGCTTGGTGATGTTGCCGCTGGTGTCCTTGCAGACGTACTTGCCGGCGCTCTGGTCGTACTTGCACAGCACCTGATCCTTGTCGGCGCAGTCCTGCATGCCCGGGCCCTTGTTGCCCGCGTCGGTGCAGAACAGGACCGGCCCCGGGTAGGGCACCGCTTCCTTCAGCTTCTCGCCGTCGTTGCGTGCCCAGAAACGGACGACGTCCAGCGCGTCCTTGGGGGTCTTGGCCATCCAGGAGCAGTACATGAACTCGGGCGTACCGGTGCCTAAGATGTCGTCACACTCGCTGTTGGACACATCTGTGGCGCCAGGGTCGGCGAGTGCCATGCCGGTAGGGATGCCGATGGTCAGGGTGAAGAGCACCGCTATGAGCGCGATGATCCACTCGCGTTTGCGGAGTCGGGGCATTCGCGGTCTCTCCTCGTGAGGGGGGTCGGCTAGCAGGGTTTCGAATAGGAGATGTCCACCCCGATGGTTCCGGAGCCTTTGGTGCCTTGGTTGTCGCCCGACCAGGAGATGGACATGTAGGCCTCGCCCGTTTTGCCGCAGCCCGACACCGTGAACGAGATCGTCGAGCTCTGGCCGCTCCCGGTGCTCCCGCTGCCCGGCGAGACGATGATGTTCCTGCCCACCGCCTTCCAGGTGATCGATCCGGCGCCTGAGCGCACCGAGACCGAGCCCTGGTAGCCGCCGGACGGCACGGTCACCGACGTGCTGGACGCGGCGAAGGACGGCGGCGGCGGGGGTGGCGGAGGCGGCGGCGGCGCCGAGGTCGACTGCTTGGTCTGGGGCTGGGAGCTCTGCTTGGGCGAGGACTTGGGCGAGGAGGACGCCGTCGGGCGCGAGGTCTTGGGCGGCGGCGGCGGGTCCTTGGGCCCGTTGTTGGTCGTCGGCGACTTGGTCTTGCTCTTGGTCGGCGACGCGGTGGGGCGGGAGCTGGTGGGCGGCGGGACCACCGGCACCGAGCTCGTCGGCTGGGCCACGCCCGGCCGGGTGGCGCCAGGCAGCCTCGGCACCGTGCTGACCGGGGCGCTCGTGCCGCCGGGCGGCGGCGGGGGCGGGGAGTCGACCAGGGGCGGCAGCGAGTCGCCCGGCGTCACGACGACCGTGCCCCCCGCGGCCTCGACCTCGACGGGCTTGCCGCCGCTGGGGTTGAACAGCAGCGACCAGATGACCGCCGTCGAGGCGACCGACACCAGCGTCACCAGGCCGACGCGTCCCCATCGGATCCGGCTCTCGGGGTCGTCGGCCTCGGGGTCGGGCTCCCAGAACTCCGGCGGCGGCTTGGCGCCCGCGGGCCGCTCGGGGGTGAAGCCCTCCTCGACCGTCAGCGGCGCCTCCGGCGGGGGCGGGTCCTCAAGGACGTCGGGCTGCACGGGGAACCCGTCGGGGTGCCAGCTCTCGGTGCGCGTCTCGGCGGCGGTGAAGGAGGAGTCGGCGCCGGCGAAGAGGTGTTCCGAGGGCGCGGGGCTGGCGAGGATGGGCATGCGCGTCATCAGGGCGGTCATGGTGACGCTGGGCGGCGCGCCCTGGCAGTCCTTGCACGAACGGACGTGCCGGCTGATGTGGGCGCGCAGCAGCCGGGTCGGCGAGTCGGCCCACGACTTCACCAGGTCGGGCAGGACCGAGCACTTCGGGGTCTCGCCCCGGGCGTCCATGACGGCGGCCAGCCACTGCTCGGCGTGCCGCCGGCCCAGCCGGGCGGCCGACTCCACCCCGTCCACCGAGATGTCCAGCACGCGGGCGACCTCGTCGGACTTCAGGCCGTGCCGCAGGGTCAGGTCGAGGATCTCGCGTTCGCGCGGTTCCAGGCAGGCGAGCACCTCGACCGCCAGCTCCGGCGATCCGCCGCGTCCCTGCCGGGCGTAGGAGCCCTTGTGTGCCACGCCGGCGAGGCGGGATTGGCTCTCCGCCCTGGCCAGGGCGTACAGCCAGGCACGCAGCCGCGTCGCGTCGTACAGCCGGTCGGTGTGGGCGACGGCCCCGTAGAGCGCGCCCACCGTCGCGGAGATAGCGTCGTCGTCGTCCAGCAATGACCGGCAGTAATCGTAGAGATGATCTCCATACTCTCGGCACAGGCGTTCCAGCGCGGCAGGATCATCCCTCCTCGACACGGGGCTCAGCTCTCCTGACATAGTTGCAAATGATAAATCTGGTACTAGCAAAGCAGTCAGAAATATACGGGAGGAAGGGCAAGAGTCTGATATCACTTTTGTTACATAACAAACTTCTATACTGTGTTGACTGCCTAGTGGTCTTTACCCACACATGAATGCACATGCAGTGACGTTCGTGGCGATGTGCACCGAGTAGCAGTCGATCCCGCGCGCACCGAGTAGCAGTCGATCACGCCCCCGGAGACGAGCATCCGTGCCAGACAACTGGGATGATCCACCCTCACCACGACGCCGTCCGCCATATGCGAAGGAATCCCCTGGAAGTGAGCCTCGGGGCGACCGGTGGCGCACGTGGGAGACCTCGATCGACATGGACGATGACGACGACGAGCCGACGCGGCGCCGGCTCGGCTACGACCGTCGCGGTCCGATAGTGGTCGGCCTGGCCCTGCTGGTCGCGGCGGGCGCCGGCCTGTGGTTCGCCTGGCCCAGCCCCTCGGACGAGGGGTCCGACGTGCCGGCGGCGATCCAGTCCCCCACCGGCCCCCGGTCCAAGGCGTCCCCGTCCGGCCTGTCCGCCGGGGTGGAGTCGCCCCCGCCGCCGCCGGCCACCGAGCCCGCGCCGAAGCGCACCAAGAGGACCACGCCTCCGATCGCCCGCCGGACGGCCCTGCCGCCTCCGCCGTCGTCCTCCAAGGCGCCTTCGCCGAAGGCCTCGGTCAAGCCGAGCAAGAGCGCGCGCCCCCAGACGGGCCCGACCGCTCCCCCGCCACCGCCGTCCTCGTCCAAGCCGACGTCCGCCCCCTCGACCAAGCCCCCGGCGAGCGACGACACCCAGACCGGCCCCACCCTTCCCCCGCCCCCGCCGGGCGGCTGACCCGGCGGTGCCACCCGGCACGACGACCGACCCGCCGGACGTTCCGGCGCGGCGGCCGGCCCGGGCGGCGTGCGGCCCTAGCGGAGGGACTCGGCGATCTTCTTGGCCCTGGCGGGGTCGGCCACTCCTTCGAGCCGGTAGCCGACCACGCTCCGCTGCCAGATCAGCGTGGGACCGGCCACCCGCTCGACCGTCTCGGTCTCGCCGCCGCTGGACGGGATGTACGTCAGGCCGTGCGGCCCGGTGATCCACCACCCCGGCGATGAGCCGACCGTGACCTGCTCGGGCCAGGGTTCGCCCAGGTCCTTGCGCCAGACCACCTCCAGCACCCCGTTGTAGGCGTCCATCCGCACGCCGGGCCAGAACAGGGAGACGACGCGTCCCCCGTCGGCCACCCGGACGTCGCGCGGCTCCCCGAGCTCCGCGGGCACCATGATCGGGAAGCCCGCCGTCTCCCGCGCCTTGCTGAGGGAAACGCGGGTCTCGCCGGGCAGCGGCCTCGGCATTCCGGTGGGCAGCGGCCCGGGCTCGTCGATGTGGATCTCGATGCCCGCGAACCGCAGGACGTGCGCCACCGCGGCCTGCCCCTGCGGGGTCAGCCCGACCAGCGCGACGAGGACGGCCGCGACGCCCGTGGTGATCCACCGCCACCTGGGCACCCTCCGCCGCTCAGACCCCGGCCGCCACCATCCGCGCCCCAGCGGCCCGCGCGACGGCGCCGCGTCGCTGACCGGCCCGTGCGACGGCGCCGCGTCGCTGACCGGCCCTGCTTCCTCCAGGCGGGCGCGTACGGCCCTGGCCACGTCGGAGGGCGGCGGCGCGGGAAGGTCGAGGGCCTCGCCGAGTGCGAGCAGCTCGGCCTCGAAGTCGTCAGGAGAGTTCACGGCCCACCTCCTTCCGCAACCTGGCCAGTCCCCGGGACGTCCGGGACTTCACCGAACCGAGAGGGCACCCGAGCACCTCCGCGGTCTCCGCTTCCGACAGTTGTAGGAAGTACCGGCAGACCACCGCCTCGCGTTCCCGCTCGGGCAGGGCCCGCACCGCGTCCAGCAGCCGGGCCCGCCGGTCGGTGGCGATGACGGCGCCTTCGGGATCGTCGGGTACGCGCAGCTCAGGTTGGGCGCCGATCCTCAGCGTCAGCTCCCCGCGGCGCCCGCGCGCGCGGGTCGTCGTATGGGTCTGGTTCGCCACGATGCGCAGGAGCCACGGCTTGAACGCGGCGTCGCGCCGGAAGCCCGCGAGGTGGCGGAAGGCCTTGACGAACGCCTCCTGGACGACGTCCTCGGCCTCGTCACCGGCCCCGAGCAGGGCGGCCGTACGGTGAGCCACCGCGCTGTAGCGCGCGACCAGCACCTCGTAGGCGGCGACGTCACCGGCCAGGGACCGGGTTATCGCCTCGTCGTCGTCCGTCGGGGGCTCCTTGGCTCATCCTTCAGCGACACAACGTAGTTTCCCCGGCTCTTCAGCGCAAAGGGGCGGCAAGCGGGCCGCCGGTTTACCGCACCCCTCCTGGGGAAGTTGGAGCCCTCGCAGAGGACGGGCGGCTAGACTCGGACCCCATCCGTGACCGTGGTTCCCCGAGGACCGCGGTTTTTGAGTGAGCGAAGCTGGGCGGGACGCATGTCTGGGTATGACCGCGTGGTTCAACCGGCGGCCGGTGACGAGGCCTTGGAGAACCACCTTGGTGGCGATGAGGCCAAGAACTACCGGCAGTACGAGTTCGACATGGTCGCCCCGCACGTCGGCCGGTCGATGCTGGAGATCGGGTCGGGCCTCGGCCACTTCGCCGAGCAGTTCCTGCCCCGGCTCGACCGGCTGGTGGTCAGCGACTTCGACCCCTACTGCGTCGAACAGCTCGGAAAGCGTTTCGAGGGCCGGGACGACATCGACGTGCTGCAGTTCGGCCTGCCCACCGACATCCCGCTGGCCGACCCGGTGGACACCGTCGTCATGATGAACGTCCTCGAGCACATCGAGGAGGACGTCGAGGCCCTGCGTTCTTTGGCCAGGGTCACCCAGCCCGGCGGCCGGATCATCATCTGGGTGCCCGGCTACATGCAGCTTTATGGGGACTTCGACCGCAAGGTGGGTCACGTCACCCGCTACACCCCGAAGACCCTGGCCAAGACCGTCGCCGAGGCGGGCCTGACGGCCGACGTGCTCAAGCCGATCAACTTCCTGGGCGGCATCGCCTGGTGGGCGGCCGTGCGTCGCGGCGGCGTCGGCTACCCCGACCCCCGGCTGGTCAAGATCTACGACCGCACGGTGGTGCCGACGACCCGGTTCATCGAGCGGTTCGTCCGGCCCCCCTTCGGCCAGACCGTCTTCTGCGTGGCCCGCGTCCCCCTCTGACCCCCGCCACCCGCCGATCCCACGACCGCCGACCCGGTGCGCGCCGCGTCCGCCGACCCGTCACCCACGGTTTCTCCGGGTTATCCCAGGGTTTCCTCGCCCATCTCCTAGCCGGGGAAGGTGATCTGGAGACATGAGAAACCTATCCAAAGCGGTGATCGGCAGCGCCCTGGCCGGGACCCTGGCCGCGGGAGTCCTCGGCGGCGTCGCCGTGGGCCGCCAGTCACAGTCCGGCGGCGTCCCCTACGAACTGCTGTCCGCGGACTCCGCGGCGGACGAGGCCGTCAGCCTCACCCAGGCGCCGAAGGACAACCCGAAGCTGCGCATCGGGATCCGCCGGGGCCTCATCGGCATCCACGGCGACACCACCGTCCGCGCCCGCGGCGACTTCGCCACCTACACCTGGCAGCGCGGCGCCGTGACCGCCGCGTCCGCCACCTCGCTCACCGTCAAGAGCGCCGACGGCGTGAGCTGGACGTGGACCGTGACCTCCGATACCAAAGTCCGCAAGAATGGTGCGAAGTCGACGTCGTCGGCGGTAGCCACGGGCGACACCGTCTTCGTCCTGGGGCAGCCCAGCGGCGACGCCCGTAAGGCACAGGGGGTCGTGGTCCCCAAGCGCACCAAGGAGTGATCGAAGGACCCATGAGCGACCAGACGGAGAGACCACGGGTCCTCGTCGTCGACGACGAGCGCAACATCCGCGACCTGGTGGGCGTCGCGCTCCGGTTCCACGGCTTCGAGGTGGTGAGCGCCTCGCGCGGGTACGAGGCGCTGGAGATCGCGAGGTCCGGATCGCCCGACCTCCTCGTGCTGGACGTGATGCTCCCCGATCTGGACGGGTTCGAGCTGTGCCGGCGGTTGCGCGCCCAGGGAGACGACGTTCCCGTCATCTTCCTGACGGCGCGCGACGCCCCCGCCGACACCGTGCACGGCCTCACCCTCGGCGGGGACGACTACGTCACCAAGCCGTTCCTGGTGGAGGCCCTGGTCGCCCGCGCGCGGGCCGTACTGCGGCGCAGCGGTACGCGCGGCGGCGCGGGCGAGTCCCCCGCGCCGGACGACCAGGCCGTCCTTGCCGTGGCCGACCTGGAGCTGGACGAGGTCCGCTGGGAGGTGCGGCGGGCCGGCAACCCCGTCGAGCTGTCCCCCACCGAGTTCCGGCTGCTGGCCTTCCTCATGCGGCACCCCGGCCAGGTCCTCACCAAGGCCCAGTTGCTGGAGAACGTCTGGGGGTTCGGCACCCAGTCGCAGGTCGTGGAGACCTACATATCCTACCTGCGGCGCAAGCTCGACCCGCACGGGCCGCCGCTGATCCACACCCAGCGCGGCGTGGGGTACGCGCTGCGGCCCGCGCCCGACCTATGACGCTCAGGGGACGCCTGCTCGCCGGCCTGCTCTCGGTGACCGCCGTGGGCCTCGCCGTGCTGTCGGTCGTCAGCGTCCTCGTCCTGCGCGGGCACATGATCAACCGTACGGACGCGACGCTCGCCGCCGCGGCCAGGGCCTCGGCCGCGCGGCTCGTCCGGTCCTCCGGCGTCGCGCTCGTCAACGCCGGCCCGACGTACGCGGTCGCCATGCTCAACCTCACCACCAGCCGGGGGCGCCTGGTCGACGGTGACGACCCCGAGGCGCCGAACGTCCCCGCCACGCTGGAGCGGATGGGGGCGGTGACGCTCGGGCCGCTCGCCGACAGCGGCCGGCCCTTCGCGCTGACCGACCGCCTGCGCGGCGCGGCGGCGCGGATGAACGTGGGCAACCGCATCGTCGTCGTCGCCGTACCGCTCGACGAGGTCACCGAGGCGGTCCAGCGGCTGGTCCTCACCGAGCTGCTCACCGGCGCCGTGCTGATGGCCCTGCTCGTCCTGCTCGGCCGGTTCCTGATCGGCAAGGGGCTCGCCCCGCTGTCGCGGATGACGAGAACCGCCCAGCTCGTCACCGAAGGCGGTGACCTGTCGGCGCGGATGCCGGAGGGAAAGTCCGAGGCCGGGCGGCTCGGCTCGACGATCAACGTCATGCTGACCCGCATCCAGGACGCCTTCGCGGCGCGGTGGGCGTCGGAGGAACGGGTGCGCCGGTTCGCCGCCGACGCCTCCCACGAGCTGCGCAACCCGCTGACCACCATCCACGGGTACGCCGAGCTGTACCGCCAGGGGGCGATCCCCGAGGAGGAGGTCCCGCAGGTCATGCGCCGCATCGAGGACGAGGCGACCCGCATGACCCGGCTCGTCTCCGAGCTGCTGGAGCTGGCCCGCCTCGACAAGGGCGCGCCGCTCGCCATGTCGCCCGCCGACCTGGCCGCAGTGGCCGTGGAGGTGGCCGACGACTTCAGCGCGCTCAACCCCGGGCACCCGGTGACCGTCCAGGCGCCGGACTCGATGGTCGCCGTGGTCGACGAGGCCAGGATCCGGCAGGTGCTGGTCAACCTCCTGGCCAACGTCCGCGCGCACACCCCGCCGGGCACCACCGCCATGGTGCGGGTGACGCCGCCGGCCGTCCTTGAGGTGGCGGACGACGGGCCGGGCATGACGCCGGAGAACGCGACGCTGGCCTTCGACCGGTTCCACCACGCCTCGCCCGGGGACGGCAGCGGGCTCGGCCTGGCGATCGTCCAGGCCATCGCCACCGCGCACGGCGGCCAGGCGACACTGCGTTCCCTACCGGGCCAGGGCACCCTCGTCCGCGTCGAACTCCCCGCCTTCGCCCCCACGAACGCCTGGCCCCCCGAGAACCGCTGACCCTCGGGCTCCGTTTAATCAGTTGTGCGGCCGGGGGGCGGAATCGTACCTTCGAGGCATGCGCATTTTTCCTTACTGACAGCGCCGATCGGCCGTCCCGGCTGATCGTCCTGGCACTCGGCTCTCTGGTCCCGTCCATCTGACGCGGCGGCTGAGGCTCCGACCGGCATGACTTCCCTGCCGCGTCGTCATCCGTAAGGGAGACCCACCATGCGTGATCGTTCCGGCCAGAAGAAGAGCGGTAATCCCGCCAAGAACACGAAGACCTCGACCCAAGAGCCCGGCCTTCCCCTCACGGGGGTCCAGCCCGGGTTTCCGCAGCCGGTGATCCAGCCGGGCGTCATCCAGGGCTCTTCGCAGCCCGAGCGGCACGACCTGCCTCCGGCGCCGCGCCGGATCCCGGTGCCGCCTACGCCCGTACGGCGTGTCACGCCGCCTCGGCGACAGCCGAAGGGACGCTGACCGGCCGCACCAGGGGTTCTCCAGAACCCCGCGAAAACGGCGGTGCCCCGCCCCACCTTCCCGGGGCGGGCCACCGCCGTCTTCACATCTCACCAACCGGTACCACGCCGACGCCCTCCGCCGGTGCGCGGCTCGCGGCTCGGTCAGAGGCGCTCGATGATCGTGACGTTGGCCTGGCCGCCGCCCTCGCACATCGTCTGCAGGCCGTACCTGCCGCCGGTGCGCTCCAGCTCGTGCAGCAGCTTGGTCATCAGGATGGCGCCGGTGCCGCCGAGCGGGTGGCCGAGCGCGATGGCCCCGCCGTTCGGGTTGGTCTTGTCCGGGTCCGCGCCGATCTCCTTGAGCCAGGCCAGCGGCACCGGGGCGAACGCCTCGTTGATCTCGGTCACGTCGATGTCGCCGATCGACAGTCCCGCCCTCTTGAGCGCCTTGCGCGTCGCCGGGATGGGCGCGGTCAGCATGTACACGGGGTCGTCGCCGGTCAGGGCGAGCGTGACGATGCGCGCCCTCGGGGTCAGGCCGTGGTCCTTGACCGCCTGCTCGGAGGCGATCAGCAGCGCGCCCGAGCCGTCGGAGATCTGCGAGGACGTGGCCGCCGTGATCTGGCCGCCTTCGCGGAGCACCTTGAGCTGGGCCAGCTTCTCCAGCGTGCTGTCCGGCCGTGGGCCCTCGTCGTCCTCGACACCGTTGATCGGGGCGATCTGGTCCTTGAAGTAGCCGTTGGCGATGGCCTTGGCGGCGCGCTGGTGGCTCTCGTACGCGAAACGCTCCAGCTCGTCGCGCTTGAGACCCCACTTCTCGCACATCAGCTCCGCGCCACGGAACTGCGAGATCTCCTGCTTCCCGTACCGCTCGACCCACTTCTCACCGAAGGGGAAGGGCATGCCCTTCTCCAGCGCGGCGGTGATGCTCGACCCCATGGGGACGATGCTCATCGACTCGACACCGGCCGCCACCACGAGGTCCTGGGTGCCCGACAGGACGCCCTGGGCCGCGAAGTGGATCGACTGCTGCGACGAACCGCACTGCCGGTCGATCGTGACGCCCGCGACGGACTCCGGCAGGCCGGCCGACAGCCAGGCGTTGCGCGCGATGTCCATGCTCTGCGGGCCGAACTGCATGACGCAGCCCATGATCACGTCTTCGACCGCCGAGGGGTCGACGCCCGTACGGTCGACCAGGGCCTTGAGGGTGTGAGCGGCCAGGTCCGTGGGGTGGACGGTGGACAGACCGCCTTTTTTCTTGCCGACGGGGGTACGGACCGCCCCGACGATGTACGCCTCTGCCACAGTGCCTCCTGGGTTCCGTCCCACATGAAACCGAGCATTGTTCGGTCTATACGAGGTTATAACAGAATAATCGTCCGCGCAGATGTGAGAGTCCTGTCACGTCCGCCGACGCCGGCCATCTCTTCTGTCACAACACCCGACCGCCACCGGTCCTTCCAGCGGCACCTCGCACAGGTCATCGTCGCGTCGAGGATTCCCGCTACAAATGATCCTCGCGTCGAGTTTCCCCACACGGGTCATCGACGCGTGGAGGAGCCCTTCCGGGTGCTGGTCATCCTCGCGTAGACGATGACGTTGTCCACGTAGTGACCGGTCAGCCGGTTGTAGGTGCCCCCGCAGGTGATCAGGCGCAGTTCCGCCGCGTCGGCGTTGCCGTACACGCGGTTGGTGGGGAAGGTCTTCTTGTCCGCCTGCTCGATGCCGCCGACCGTGAAGACGGCCACGGTGCCGTCCATGCGGGTGACCTCGACGGTGTCGCCGTTCTGCAGCTCGTGCAGCCGCTCGAACACCGCCGCGCGCGTCGTCGTGTCCTTGTGGCCGAGCATCACGGCGGGACCGGCCTGGCCCGCCGTCGGGCCGTACCGGTACCAGCCGACCAGGTTGGGGTTGTTGCCGGGCGGGGTCTGGATGGCGCCCGACTTGTCGGTGCCGACCGACATGATGGGCGCGTTGATGCCGAGCTTCTTGATGACGAGCCGCTTCGGGGTGGACGGCTGCATCGGCGGCGCGGGCGGGAGCGTCGGCACAGGAGCGGGCGCCGTTGGATCCGCCTGGGTCAACGGCTGTCCCGGCCCACCCGGTCCTACCGACGGGGCGAACGCCTGGTTGGCGGGCGGCTGGGCCTGGAGCTTGAGCGGGGTGCGGGCGTCGGTCAGCCCGTACTCCTCCGGCGCGCCGGCCATGAACAGCAGCCCGACGACGACCGTGACCACGCCCGCGACGGCGGCGAGGATGAGGACGGCGCGCATGATCTGCCCGCGATCGGCCTTCTGCTCCGCCCCGTGCCACTGACCGTCCGGTCCCGGGTGCCCGGCGTAAGAACCGGCGTGCGCGGGGTACTGGTAGATCACCTGCGGCATGTACGGCTGGCCGTGCACAGGCTGTGGATAACCTTCATGGCCATCCGAAGGCTGGTACTCGTAGCCCTCCGGCGGGTGCTCGTACCCCTCCGGCACCTGGTCCTCGTACCCCTCCGGCGGCTCGTGTTCGGGTGGCGTCGTCATGCGCGGCCCCCGATCAGCCCCGCTGCGGGCGCCGGCGGCGCATCATCAGCCCGCCGACCCCGGCCCCGGCCACCAGAACCGTACCGACCAGCACGAACGCCCGCCCATCAGGCCCCGCGTCCCCGCCTCCACCAGTGGACGCCCCACCACCAGGCTTCTTCGTCACCTGCTGCGACGGCTTGTTCGTCACCGTCTCGTACACGGTGTGCGTCGGCTTGGGACTCGACCGCGTCGGCGTGGGCGTCGGCGACGTGGGAGTAGGCGAAGGCGACCCCGAATCGGTATCCGTGGGCGACGAGTTTGGTGCGGCGGTCTTGACGGTGATCGTCAGCTTGGCGGGGACAGGCGCACCTGTGGTCGGCAGCGCGCAGGTGTAGATCGCAGTCGGAAGCGTGCCGGCCGTCCCGGTGGGGCCCACCTTGATGATGAAGGATCCCGCCTGAAGCCCCACAACACCCGTTGCAGTAGGAACGATCGTTACGATCCCGCCTTGCAGGGGGAGCGGGAGCGGGCTATTGGCTGAGGCTGTGGCGCCTGCCAGTACCGAAGAGGTCGCCGTGGGGGTGCTACTAAGAAGCGCCGAACTCCCTGGACCAGGAGTGACGATGACCTCACCCTCTACCCAGACATAGTCCGTCGAGGGCACAGTCGAGGGCGCAGGCAACGAGGAGCCGGTCAAAGGCTGCGCGACCTTCAGCGTTGCGGTGACCGTCTGGCTCGGAGTAGGCGTCACATTCGATGCCGTCAGGTCGACAGAGAACGCGTAGCTCGTTCCTTCGCCGCTGCCCGTCGAAGGCTTGCAGTTGTACGTGACGGTCACGGGAGTGGCGAAGGCTCCGATTGCTGGGATACCGACTAACGCAACGCCCGTACCGATGACTCCGGCCACGGCAGCCCTGGTGGCGATGCGACGGCGTGCCTTCGACTTCAGCACGTATCTCTCCATTTCAGCGGCGTTGACCGGTTTGCCAGGCGTATCAGAATCCCAGACCGTGGTCACAGTTCGATACAGATCCTACGGAGCCTTCGTCCCGCCTCGCTGTGCTTTGGGCGCTCCCGTCACCCTTTCGAGACATGTTCGCAGGTCAGCCGATCGCGGTTCGGCCAACATTAATTTGACAAGCCCGTCAGCCCCGCCGGAACCGATTACGTTCCGTACGCGATGTTGTGACCAGTGTGACCAATGGTGCAAGACTCCCAGGGACGACGAGACGAGTCGATTATCATCCGATGGCGTGATCACCGACGAGCTGGCGCGTAACGTCGTGGACGTCTGGGGCGACGACGGCGCCCGATGGCTCGTGGAGCTGCCGTCCATTGTGCGAGAGCTGGCCCGCGACTGGGATCTCACGGTGGGTGCGCCGTACGAGCTGTCCTACCACTACGTCACGGCGGTCACCTGCGGGGACGGGACGCCGGCCGTGCTCAAGCTGGGGGTCCCGACCGGTACGTCGCTGGCCGCGGAGGTTCCCGCCCTGGCGGCGTTCCAGGGCCGTGGGGCGGCTCGGGTGCTGCGGGCGGAGCTCGATCGCGGCGCGCTGCTGCTGGAACGCATCACGCCCGGATGGCGCGCACGAGACCTGGTTCCCCATCGGGACGACGAGGCGACGTCGGCGGCGGTCGGCGTGATGCGGCGCCTGCGCGTGCCACCGCCGCCCGGCTGCACGATGCCTGACGTCCTGTCGCTGGTCGCGGCGTTCGACGACTACGTGGCCGTCCACGGGCCAGCCGGGCCGCTGCCTGTGGATCTCGTCGTGCGCGCCGGCGGGTTGATGCGCGAACTGTGCGCCTCGGCCACCGAACGCGTCGTCCTGCACGGCGATCTGCACCACGACAACATCCTGCGCGCGACGCGCGAGCCGTGGCTGGCCATCGACCCGCACGGCATGGTCGGCGATCCCGGTTACGAGGTCGGTGCGTTGCTGTACAACCCGGCTCCGGACGACCGCGACGAGACGTTGACCGCGCTCGCGCCGTCACGGGTCGAGCAGCTCGCGGACGAGCTCGCGATGCCGGTCGACCGCGTTGTCGCGTGGGGATTCGTCAAGGCAGTGCTGTCGGATGTGTGGTCGGCCGAGAGCTGGTCGTCGCCCACCGACAGGTCCCCCGTCAGCCGCGCCCTCGACGTCGCCCACCTGTTACTTCCCCGACTGCCATAACTTCCCGACATCGCCACCTGCTGCCTCCCCGACTGCCATAACTCCCGACGTCGCCTACCTGCTACTTCCCCGGCTGCCGTAACTTCCTGACGTCGCCGGCCTGCCGCTTTCCACCACCCGAGATCCGCTTGGTTCCTTGCCTCATCTCGACCGGTCGAGACTCCCTCCTTCAGGCGTCAATTTAGGTTGACACCTCCTTGGGTGTCAACCTAGGTTGGCAAGCGTGAGAAACGCATCGGCTCCTGGGTTCACGTCCCCCGAAAGCTCGCCGAGGTCGGATCAGGTGAGCGCGACGACGAGAAGGCTCCTCCTCTGTGGCGCGGTCGCCGGCCCGCTGTTCGTGGTCGCGTTCCTCGTCGAGGGTGCGACTCGCGCCAACTACAACCCGCTGCGTCATCCCGTCAGCTCGCTCGAACTCGGCGACTCCGGGTGGACGCAAAGCGCCAACTTCATCGTCGTCGGCCTGTTGACGCTGGCCTTCGCCGTCGGACTGTGGCGAGCGCTGCGGCCTTTCGGCGGTTCGACCCTGGGGCCCGTGCTCGTCGGCGCCCACGCGCTCGGGCTCGTCGGCGCCGGGCTCTTCATCACGGACCCCGTCAGTGGCTACCCCCTGGGGACCCCCGACAAGATCCTCCAGGCCACCACCCACGGCACACTGCACGACCTGGTCTCCATTCCCACCTTCGTGGGATGGCCGATCGCCTGCATCGTGCTGGCCGTGCATTTCCTGCGATGGAGGAAGCCCGGCTGGGCGGTCTACTCGGCGGCCACCGCCCTGGTGTTCATGGGCGCGTTCGTGCTGGCCAGCATGGGGTTCTCCCAAGTCGCGGCCCTGGTCGACCTCGGTGGCCTCTTCCAGCGGACCGCGATCATCGCTGGGTTCACCTGGATCACCCTCCTGGCCGTCCACCTGTTGACGACTACTCGCGATTGAAGTCGCTGGCCTTGACGCCGTCGAGGAAGGCATCCCACTCGGCCGGGGTGAAGTACAGCTTGGGTCCCTCAGGGTTCTTGGAGTCACGGACGGCGATCCAAGTAGTCGACGTGGTCCCGGGACTGGACTGGTCGGCTACCGCCGACAGTTCCGCCACCTCCACGCAGTTGCCGCCGTTGTCGCCGGTCCACGTTGACTTACGCCACTTCGCCGCGCTCAGGTCCATTTTTCGACTGCCGTCCTTTTGATGAGGTCCAACGACATGCTCAGAGGCAACGCTTCGGTCCTTATGGACTCGAACCTGTGTACAGCCTGGTCAACCTCGTCCTGTTCACTGACGGTGAACCCACGTAGAGCCGTGTCCACGTAGGCCACATCGGTTCCACCCTCCAGCGTCGCGATAGCGAAGCCACTAAGCAAGCCCGGATGCATGCCGTGCGGCACGATCTGGATACTCAGCCTCGGACCCACTATGGAAACTAAATGGTCGAGCTGCTCTCTCATGTCCTCGGCACTTCCTATTGGCCGGGACAGCACGGCTTCATCCAAGATGCAACGGAGGATCGGGGGCTGTGGATCATGGCGAGTGAGAAGAGCTTGACGCTCTAGGCGAGCGACCAGCGCGATTTCGTCACCACGCAGAACCACACGGGCGTACGCCTCTGTCTGAAGCAGGCCCGGAACCAAGAGCGGCTCGTAAGCACGCAGGACCGTGGCGCTTTGCTCTTTATCCCTCCACTTCCCGAACCACAGGGGGAATCGCTGAGCGCGCCGCCAGTCGAGGAGGCGGTGGAGGGCGCCGCCTGTGCCGAGGGTGGTGTCGCAGGCTTGGGCGAAGTCGGGGCTCGCGGGCAGTTGACCTGTCTCGATGCCGCTGATGAGCGACTCACTGAAATGGATCTTCTGCGCCATCTGAGCCTGGGTGAGCCCTGCCGCCTGTCGATAATGACGCAGCTCCCTGCCCCAGATCGCCTGAGGTGTGTACTGATCCACCATGGTGCCCCAATCACCGAGGTTCAGCGGATCGAGGCCGACCTTCAAAGCCTCGAATTAGTGACCGTTCGCCTACCAAGCGTAGTCATGGCCCGGCACCCTTGGCATGCGATTCCGCTGCGAGGAGAAAGATCATGACTGGGGCAATCGGAGCACATCTCACACCGTCCGAATACGAATACGAGTTGGGCGGCCAGGTCGCCATGCTGGGGCAGAAGTGGATACCGCGCGATCGGAAATGCGTCGCCTCCGCTCGTCGCTTCGTCCGGGACATCGCCGCCGACTGGAACGCGGTGAACGACGTACCTGATATCGCGGAGCTTCTCACGTCCGAGGTCGTCACCAACGCGCTCATTCACGGCATGCCCCACCCTCCCGTCTCAAGCGCGATCCGGATCACGGTGGTCCGCGAGGGGCGGTTCATGACGGTGGACGTCTACGACTCCTGCGTCGCCGTCCCGCAATTGCGCGCGGCCGCCTCGATGGAGACATCGGGAAGGGGGCTGACCATTGTGGAGACCCTGGCCGGCGAATGGGGCTGGAACCTGCACCGTCACGGAAAGTCGGTGTGGTTCCAACTCACGGCCTGGCCCTAGCCGCCTGTCAGCCAGGGTCAAGGGAGAGCGTTACGGCCACGCGGGAGTTCGTGCGGGTCAGCCGCGTCCTGAGGCGGTCAAGGTCGCGTAGACGATGATGTTGTCGGTGTAGCTGCGCGTCCGAGGGTTGAACACTCCCCCACAAGTGATCAGCCGGAGGCTCGGGCGGTCGACGTGCCCGTACACCCGCTTTGTCGGGAAACGGTTCTTGCTCGCCTGCTCGGCGCCGTCGACCGTGAACACGGCCTTGGAGCCGTTCGCCCGCACGACCGTGATCTTGTCACCGCGTCCCAGCTCGCGGAGCCGGCTGAACACCGCAGGACCGCTCCGGGTGTTCACATGGCCGAGGATCACCGCCGGGCCCATCTCGCCGGGCGCCGGGCCGAGCCGGTACCAGCCCGCGAGCCTGGGCCTGCTGAGCGGCGGCACCTCGATCTCGCCGGACTTCTCCACGCCGACGGACGTCAGCGGCGCGTCAACGCCGATCTTGGCGATGCGGACCCGCGTGGGCGCCGACTTGCCCAGCGGTGCCACCGGGACGGCCACCGGAGAGGGGGGCGCCGCCGTGGCGACGGCCTCCACGAGCGGGACGTTCACCCCGCCAGGACCCACCGTCGCCGGTCCGGCCGCGCCGGAGTCCGTGGCGGGGTCCGCGGCGGGATCTGTACCGGGCGATCCGGCGGTGGACGGGCCGCCCGTCGCGTCCACGGGGGCCATCCGGGCGACCATCGGCTTCGGCTCCGGGCCCGCGGCGGACGACGCGGTCTCCTGCGACGGCGAGAGGTACAGCAGCAGACCGGCCATCACGGCCCCGACCCCGGCCAGCGACCCGACCGTCAGCAGCACAGGCAGCATGGCGGCCCGTGGCTTCCCGCCGCTCAAGCCGCGCGTCCTCGACCAGCGCCTCCGTGGACGGCCTGGCGGCGCCTGAGCGCGAGCCCGCCGAGCACCCCGCCCAGGGCCAGCACGGTGCCGTACCCGATCAGCAGCGGTGCGGAGGTGTCACGGTCCGGCGCCTCACCGGTGTGCGCGCCGCCCTTGGGTGTGACGCGCACCTGGGGGGTGGACCTGGCCTTGGAGGTCTTCTTCGGCGTCGGCTTCACGGTCGTCGTGGCGGTAGCCGTAGGAGCCCCATGCCCCAGCCCCCCACCCGAAAGCACCACAACCCCCCGAACCGAATCATCCCCATCCGAGATATGCCCGTACCCATCGTCATCATCGTCATCGTCCGACCCGTTGCCGCCGTTGGAGGCCGCTGGAAGGACATCGACCGCGACCGTTGCCGGAGTACCGGTGTAGGAACAGACCGCCGAGAACATCGATGGAGGACTTTGCAGGGTGCTCGTGGTGAGGTCGAAGGCATCGACCGCCATGTGTGTCCCAGGAGGCGCGACGTTCTTGAAAGTCACCGTGTGGTCCCCGTAGTTCAGCTTCTTGGACCACAGGACCTCTTGGGCCTTCGGCTTTTCCGCCGGAACCGACGCGTCCTTCGCATCGATCTTGTCTATGGGGTCGGCCGATCCGTCAACATAGATCTCCACCTCGCCCACGGTCTCGACGCGTTCTCCGATGTACTGGATACCGTCCCCGAGGAACTTCACCTCAGCCGAGGCGCCATTCGTCTTTGTCGCGTGCAGATCCCCCTGGTAGTCGTTGTACTTCGCTCGATCGGCCGCGTAGAACCAGTCGCCAACGTAAGCGATCGGGCCGTGCAGATGAGGATCGGCGTCATGTCGCGCGTTGGGATCGTTCGTGTCGTTGACGCGAACCGTGCTGGCGGGCGGCGTGAAGGTCAGGGTCAGAAGCCGGGGCGTGATAAAAAGTCTGCCCTCTTTGGTGGTGGACACCGAGCCCGAGATCGCCGTCGGCAGCTCAAGAGTCGTACCCGCGTTGAGCTCTGCCTGTTCCTTGGTGCCGGTGGAGTCCAACTTCCCCTGCCACAGCCCGGCCACGTCCACGGTGGCGGTCGCTGAGAATCTGCCGCCTGCCGGGAAATGAGCGGACGACACCAGCGGGGACTCACTCATCGTCCAGTCCACTGCGATCCGCTCCCCGACGCGAACGCTCTTGGGGATCGCTATCTGCACCTGGATGGGTCGCGGCTGCTGCCGTGGGATGAAGGCACCGTTCATGCAGGTGTACTGGTAGTAGTGGTAGCCGGTCTCCGCCGCGCTCGGCGTGGCGGGCAGTAGGACGATGCTTGTGCAGGTGCCGAGGAGTGTTGCTGTCAGCAGTCTGCGGACCTTGGGGCCCCACCCGTTCAAGATCGCCTCCGATCGACCGGCATCTGATGACGATCGAAGATTGATCGTATGACTTTCTCCTCTTATGCCGACCTTATGGATATGCCTCCGGTACGGAACGTAGCTGATTTGTTACGTATATCGGTCCGACTGGATTACCCGGGCGAGGTGTCCCCCTGGTGACCAGAATCGTATTCTGTTGGGCGACCCCCAAGGAGGGACCGAATGCAGCGAGACCTCTTCGAGGAAGAGCACCTGCTCTTCCGTGAGACCGTGCGCGAGTTCATGACCCGTGAGGTCGTCCCGCACCACGCGCAGTGGGAGAAGGACGGCATCGTCCCCCGCGAGCTGTGGAAGAAGGCCGGCGAGATCGGGATGTTCGGCTTCACGGTCCCCGAGGAGTACGGCGGCGCCGGGATCACCGACTTCCGCTTCAACACGGTCATCGTCGAAGAGATCATCAGGATCGGCGCGAGCGGCCTCGGGTTCGGCCTGCACAACGACATCATGGCCCCCTACATGGTCGACCTCACCAACGAGGAGCAGAAGCAGCGCTGGCTGCCCGGCTTCGTGTCCGGCGAGCTGATCACCGCGATCGGGATGACCGAGCCAGGGGCGGGCAGCGACCTCCAGGGCATCAGGACGTCGGCCGTCCGGGAGGACGACCACTACCTCGTCAACGGGCAGAAGACGTTCATCACGAACGGCATCAACTCCGACCTGGTGGTGGTCGTCACCAAGACCGACCCGTCGGCGGGCGCGCGGGGCACGACGCTCCTGGTCGTCGAGCGGGGCATGGACGGCTTCAGTCGTGGCCGCAACCTGGAGAAGATCGGCATGCACGCCCAGGACACGGCGGAGCTGTTCTTCGAGAACGTGCGCGTTCCGGTGGCCAACCGGCTCGGCGACGACGAGGGCCAGGGCTTCTTCCAGCTCATGAACAACCTGCCGCAGGAGCGCCTGTCGATCGCGGTGGCGGCGGTGGCGGCGGCCGAGTCGGTGCTGGAGTCGACCATCGAGTACTGCAAGAACCGCACGGCGTTCGGCCGGAACCTCGGCGCCTTCCAGAACACCCGGTTCGTCATCGCCGAACTGTCGACCGAAGTAGAGATCGCCCGTCACTACGTCGACAAATGTATTCGTGCGCTCAACGCCAAGCAGCTCACCGTCGTGGACGCGGCCAAGGCGAAGTGGTGGACGACCGAACTACAGCAGAAGGTGATCGACCGCTGCCTCCAGCTTCACGGCGGGTACGGGTACATGGTGGAGTACCCGGTGGCCAAGGCCTGGATGGACAGCCGCGTCCAGACCATCTACGGCGGGACCACCGAAATCATGAAGGAGATCATCGGCCGCTCCTTCGGCTTCTGACCCCGCCACGGCCCGCGTTCCCCGCGCGTGGCGGCGATCCGCCGCATACTTGTCAGCGGAGGGTCCCGAAGGCGGGCCCCCGCAGGGCCGGCGAGCACGGGCCTCGGGGGCGGGCCGCCGAGGGCGCGGTTCGAGAAGAGCGGGCTCCCGGAGGCGGTGGCGATGGAAAACGGTGGACTGATCCTGCTGATCTTCCTGGCGTTCTTGTTCGCGTGGGTGCTGAACCGCGTGCGCAAGGCGTTGCGGTTCGGCCCGGTCGCCTACGCCGGGGTGATGATCACCTTCGCCATCGTCATGCTCGCCCTCTACACCCAGACCCAACGCTGACCGTCCCCGGCGGCCACCGCCGGCCAAGCCCGTCCCGACGCGCCCGACCCGACGGGCTCGACCCGACGGGCTCGACCCGACGCTCCGACCTGACGATCCCGACAGGGGCGTGCGGACGGGGCGCTCGGACAGGGCGTGCTCGGACAGGATGCCCCGCAAGGGCGGGTCAGCGTGAGCTGCCCTCCAGCAGGACGCGGGCGACCAGTTCGGGATCGTCGCTCATGGGAACGTGGCCGCATCCCCTGAGCAGGATGACCCGGTGCTCCGCCCACCGCGCGGCCCGTACGGCCTGGCGGCGGAGCAGCAGCCGGTCGTGCTCCCCCCAGGCGATCGTGATCGGCACCTTCGGGCGGCCGGGCGGCGTGATCGAGGAGAAGGAGTCCAGCGTCTCGTCGAAGCCGGTCGCCTCCCTCAGCGCCCTGACGCCCGCGATCACCGCCTCGGGTTTCGTCCGCGCGGGGCGCGCGACGATCAGGCCCATCGTCAGCACGCGCCCCGCCACCGTGTAGGCGGCAGGGTCGGTACGCGCGGCGGGCAGCGAACGGCTGGACCATCTCATGAAGCGCAGAAGGGACCGCGCCCAGACGGTCTCGGCGCCGAACCAGAAGCCCGCGGGCGACAGGGCGGTGGCCGTGCGGACCGTGCCCCGCGCGGCGAGCGTCAGCGCGACGTACCCGCCGAGCGAGTTGCCCGCGACGTGGGGCTCGTCCACGCCGAGCTTGGCGCAGAACGCCTCGACCGCGTCCGCGAGCGTCTCCGGGTTGTACGGCGTGCCGGGCGGCAGCGGGGGCGAGGCGCCGAACCCGGGGAAGTCCACCGCGATGACGTCACGAGACGCGGCGAGCAGGTCGAGGACGGGTTCCCAGGCCTGCCAGTGGTGTCCTATGCCGTGCAGCAGCACCAGAGGCGGTCCGGCGCCGCGCCGTTCGTAGGCCAGTTCCATGCGCTTGAGTCAAGCACCCGGCGCCGGACCTGTCACCAGACGCGACCGCCACTGATCGCCCCCAGGTCGAACCGCCCACCGCCGGGTGACGCGGGTGGACGTCACTGGTGTGGTGCGGCGCCCGCTCGTCTGACCGGGATGAAGGTGGGCACGGGATCCTTGGTCAGGAAGTCGGCGACGATCCGGGTGCACAGTTCCGGCTTCTCGTGCAGGAGCACGTGGGAGGTGCCGGGCACGACGGCCAGCTCGGATTCGTGTAGGGCCCGGTAGAGCGCCAGCGTGTGCTCCAGGTGGATGATGTCGTCGTCGGCGGCCATCACCAGCGTCCTGCTGCCGATGGCGGCCAGATCCTCCTCGGTCAGGGCCACGGGCGTGGCCGTGACCGCCTCGACGATCTTGGCGACCACGACGGGGAAGTGGTCGCGGCCGTCCGGCGACACCTCGGCGTACGCGGCGACGACCTGCTCGGGCATCTCGCCGCCGGCCGTGGGGGTGAAGATCCAGCCCTCGCCGGCGAAGCCGCCGCTGATGAGCACGAGCCCGCGTACGAGGTCGGGGCGGCGCAGGGCGACCAGCATCGCGACGGTCGCGCCGGCGCTGTATCCGGCCAGGTGGACGGGCTCGCCGACGACCTTGTCGATGAAGGCGATCATGTCGTCGGCCATGAGGCCGAGGGTGATGGGCCCCGGGACGTCGGGGGTGTGCCCATGGCCCCGGCGCTCGGGGGTGAGGACCCGGAAGCGGTCGGCGAGCGTGCCGAGGTTCCCGGCGAAGTCCCGCGCGTCGCTGAAGCCGCCGTGCAGCAGCACCAGCGGCTCGCCCTGCCCGGTCTCGTCGTACCACGTGCGCACGCCGTCGATCTCGATGTGGTCGGCCACAGTGATCGTTTCCTCTCGATGTCATCTAGCTGTCGAGAGGTGGTACGACACGACCCCCCGAAACTAATCGCGGGACGGCGACACGAACCCGACGCGGAAGACGCCGCTCAGAACATCACAGGGTCGTCGGCGGCTCGGAGCCGGAGTTCATCGCGGGGAAGGCGGCAGCTCGGAATCCGAACTCAACGCGGGGAAGCCGCAGCTCGGAACCGGAACTCATCGCGGGGAAAGCGGTAGCTCGAATAGGGTGAATAGGCGGGGGTCGTTGAGGTAGGAGGTCAGGCCGGTGAGCCGGTCTCCGGTGGTCTCGATGATCTGGAGGGCGAACAGGCGGTGCCCGCCCGCGCCGTCCGGCAGGTAGTGCGCGAACGCGGGCGTGCCGCTGGCCACCGTGGGGACGAGCCGCGACCCCGCGCAGGGGCCTGCCGACTCCGACAGCGCCCGCCAGATGTCCTTGCGGCCGTGCAACCACCACTCGAACGGGGGCATCGTCATCGTGGCGTCCTCGTGGAGCAGCGCCACGAGCGCCGCCACGTCGTACCGCTCGAACGCGTCGACGTAGCGGGCCAGTAGTGCCCGCTGCCCGCCGTCCAGGGGACGGTAGGGATCGGCGGCGGGCGGGCGTGCCCCGCCGAGCGTCACGCGGGCGCGTCGCAGGGCGCTGTTGACCGAGGGGACGGTGGCGCCGATGAGCCCGGCCACCTCGGTGGCCCGCCAGCACAGCACGTCGCGCAGGATCAGCACCGCGCGCTGGCGCGGCGGGAGGTGCTGCAACGCGGCGACGAAGGCCAGGCTGATCGTCTCGCGGGAGACGGCCAGCTCGGCGGGGTCGCCGTCCTCGGCCAGGACGCGGCCGTCCGGGATCGGCAGCACCCAGGCGCTCTCGGGCAGGGGCGCGCCGAGGTCGGGCCCGGCGGACGTCGCGGGGCCGAGGTCCATGGCGCGGGCGCGCCGCCGGGCGCCCTTGAGCATGTCGAGGCAGATGTTGGTCGCGATGTGGTACAGCCAGGTGCGCAGGGATCCCTTGCGCTCGTCGAAGCGGCCGAGTGCGTTCCACGCGCGCAGGAACGTCTCCTGGACCGCGTCCTCCGCCTCGAACGCCGACCCGAGCATCCGGTAGCAGTACCCGGTCAGCTCCCGCCGGTACCCCTCCAGCCCCGCCCCGTCCACCGACACCACCGCCCACCCCGGCTCGGTGAGATCGCCCACTCCCACCCCCGGCCCATCGCGAAGGAGCCCAGGATCACTCTCGCTCACGCGTCCCCCGGCCCGTGCTGAGAAAGGATCGCCTGGCCCCGGGATCCGGCTCTCGCTCTGGGCTCGGTGTGCTCTCGTCGGCGGTCACGCGTCCCCAGAGGTCAGCGGCCTCGGGTGGGGATTTCGAACCAGACGGCCTTGCCTTCCTTGGTGGGGCGGGAGCCCCAGCGGCGGGCGAGCTGGTCGACGAGGTACAGGCCTCGGCCGCCCTCGTCGTTCTCGCCGGCGCTGCGGATGCGGGGCAGCCGGAGGTCCTGGTCGAAGACCTCGACCCAGATGGACTCCTCGCCCCGCCGGAGCCGGAGCGTGAACTCCTTCTCGTTGACGATCTCGTTGTCGAAGCCGGGCACGTCCCACGACTCGTCGAACGGCAGCGGCGGGCCGTCGAGCACCAGTTCCCTGCGCGGGACGCTGGCGCTGGCGGCGTGCAGCACGACGTTGGTCGCGACCTCGGAGACCAGCAGGCAGGCCAGCTCGGACCGCTCCTCGGGCACCCCCCAGTTCGCGAACGCCTCCGACGCCATGCGCCGGGCCTCCCCCACCATGATCGGCTGGGCGGGGAAGGTGCGCTCCTCGTACTTGAGCTCCTTGCCCGCCGACCGGATCACCAGGATCGCCATGTCGTCGTCGATCTCGCCGGGGACCGCGACCGTGGCGGCGTCGGCGATGCGCTCGACGGTCTCCGAGGAGGCCTTGGCGACCTTCTCGCACAGGATGCTGAGGGTCTCGTCGTCGGTCAGCGGCGTCTCGCCCGACTCGCGCACCGGGCGCCGGTCGACCAGGCCGTCGGTGTAGAGCAGGAGCGCGGCGCCGGGCGGCAGGACGCGGTTCTCCTCCTTGTAGACCAGGTCGGCGTGCATGCCCTTGGCGTTGACGCCGAGCGGCTGGCCGACCTCCAGGATGTCGAGCTCGGTGACCATGCCGTCGACGATGAGCAGCGGCGGCGCGTGGCCGGCGTTGGCGAACGAGAGCTGCCGCGACCACGCGTCGTACACGAGGTACTGGCAGGTGACGATCGGCGGGGTGCTGACGTCGGCGCCGTAGTCGTCGTGCTCGGGCGCGGCGATGATGCGCGTCCACTCGTTGAGCCGGGCCAGGATGTCGGCCGGGGACTTGTCGTCCTGGGCGAAGGCGCGCAGCGCGGCCCTGAGCTGGCCCATGACCGCAGCTGCCTTGGCGCCCCTGCCCTCGACGTCGCCGATCACGATGCCGACCCGGCCGGCGGACAGCGGGATCACGTCGTACCAGTCGCCACCGACCTGGGTCTGGATGCCCTGGCCGTGCGAGGCGAGCGGGGCGGCGGGGTAGTAGCGGACCGCGATCTCCAGGCCGTCGAGCTGGGGGAGCTCGCGCGGGAGCAGGTACTTCTGGAAGGACTCGGCGGTGTGCCGTTCCTCCTCGAACAGCAGGGCGTTGTCCACCGCTATCGCGACACGGGTGGCGATGGCGCCGACGAAGTCGCGGTCGAAGGCGTCGTAGTGCGGCGAGCGCCGGTCGGTGAGGTTGGACATGCCGAGGTACATCAAGCCGAGCGTCTCGCCGCGCGCGCACAGCGGGGCCACGATGGCGGAGGTCATGCCGATCTCGCCGCACAGCCGGCTGCTCTCCTCGCTGGGCGAGGGGTAGCTCATCTGCGCGAAGTCCTCGACGATGATCGTCTCCTGGCGGCGCAGGGCGATCTCGGCGTAGTGGCCCGCGGGGTAGCGGATCTCCGAGCCGACCGGGCGCCAGGTGCCGGGCGGGGGCGTCCAGCCCTGGACGTGGGTGGAGACCTTGCGGACCAGCCGGTCGCCCTCGGTCAGCTCGATGAAGCAGTGGTCGGCGAACTGGGGCACCAGCATCTCGGCGACCCGGTTGAGCGTCTCCTCGACGTACAGCGAGCTGGCGAGCCGCTCGCCGATGCGCTCAAGCAGGCCGAAGCGGTCCTTCTCCCGCTCGTTGCTGCGCATCGCCTCGCGGGCGGTGATCACGATGCCGGTGACCGCGCCGGACGGGTGACGCAGGGGGACCGCCTGGGCGCGGACGTAGATGATCGTGCCGTCGGCGCGCGCGACGTCGAAGGTGCCCTCCCAGACCCCGCCCTTGAGCACGTGCTTGGCGAGCTCGACGGCGAGGGGGTGGTCCTTCTCCATGATGCCTAAGGACAGGACGGTCTGGTCGGCGCCCACGGGCCGGTCGGGGCGCCCGAACAGGCGCTCGGCGAACGGGTTCCAATAGAGCACGTTGCTGAAGCGGTCGGTGACGACGACGGCCATCTCGGCATGATCGAGGACATTGCCCGCCGTCATGTGGTCGGCGGAGTCTTGCGAAAGGTCCCCCCATCGCTTCATCTGGGGGCCACCCCTCGACGAGGGTCGTTCGAAAAGAGGACCACGTGCGCTCCTGCGGCAGCCTCGACGGCTAGGCGGCGTCCACCCGGAGGCTCCGAGAAGGCCGGGGTGTCGAAGTAGGGAAGGGGAGACCCCTCGGTGGGAACCAACCAAGCACGCCCTGGATCGTCAGCGTCTGGCCACGAAGACGTGCGCGGCGACATCACGCGAGAAGTCCGCGGGAATGTTGTGCGCTTCATCGTCACCCGTCACCCGTACACCGTCGTCGCTCGCCGCGAGCGTCACCTCGCGTCCGGGTTGTATCCCAACTTGCTTGAGTTTAAGCATCACAGCGGGATCACTTTGCACTTGTTCGCTAATTCGGCGGACCACCACGGGTATATCTCCGGGTCCGGCCAGATCGGCCATGGCGGAGATCACCTCATGGGCGGACAGATCAGGCTCCTTCACCCCCAGCTCGTCGAGCCCGGGGATGGGATTGCCGTGCGGGCACTCCTGCGGGTTGCCGAGCAGGCTGACCAGCCGGGCCTCCACCGACTCGGACATGACGTGCTCCCAGCGGCAGGCCTCGACATGGACCTCCTCCCACGGGAGCCCGATGACCTGGGTGAGGAGGCACTCCGCCAGGCGGTGCTTGCGCATCACCCGGGTCGCCAGCGTGCGGCCGAGGTCGGTCATGGTCAGATGGCGGTCACCCTCGACGCGGACGAGTCCGTCGCGCTCCATGCGGGCCACCGTCTGGCTGACCGTCGGGCCGCTCTGCTGCAGGCGCTCGGCGATGCGGGCCCGCAGAGGAGTGATCCCCTCCTCTTCCAGCTCGAAGATGGTGCGGAGATACATTTCGGTGGTGTCGATAAGGCCGTGTGCGGTCAAAGCCCCTCCCCTCCAACTATCGATGCTACGTCCGGCTCCTGGGCTTCGGGGCCGCGTCCGAACAGGCCGGGAACGTTCCCCGCAAGGGCGCGGATCCGGCGTCTGAGCAGAGCTTACGCAGACCTACTGACAGAACGGCCCGGGATTGCGGACGACCGCGAGCAGTGGGAGGACGTGACTCCTCCACCAGGATCTCACTCTTTACCGACCGCGTCGCGCGAACGCCCATAACGTGATCTTTCGCCCCTCGTCGTCCAGAGCGGGGTGATCTCACCGCTTGAGGCGCTCCGCCACCGCGTCGTACCTCCTGAAGGCCGGCACGGCGAGGCCGGTGGCCACCACGATCACCGCGCAGAGCAGCCCGCCGCCCGCCCAGGCGGGGACGAGCCCGAAGGCGCTGGCCGTCGCCCCCGCCCGCAGGTCGCCGATCCTGGGCCCGCCCGCGACCACGACCATGAACACCCCCTGCATGCGCCCGCGCATCTCGTCGGGGGCGTAGGTCTGCAGGATCGTCTGCCGCCAGACGGCCGACACCAGGTCGATGGCGCCGCCGACCGCCAGCAGAGCGACGATCAGCCACAGCGGCTGCGCGAACGCGGCCCCGGCGACCGTCAGGCCCCAGAGCGCGATGACGACGGTGAGCGCCATCCCCTGGCGGCGCACCCGCCCGACCCACCCCGACAGCAGCCCGGCCACGACCGCGCCGATGGCCAGGCTGGCCGACAGCCAGCCGAACGCGATGGCCGACCCGCCGAAGCGCTCGGCGGCGATCTGCGGGTAGAGGGCCCGGGGCATCGCGAACGCCATGGCGATGATGTCCACCACGAAGGACATCATCACGATCGGCTGGCCCGCGATGTACCGGAGCCCGTCGACCACCGACCGCAGGCCGGGCCGGGAGATCTCCCCGAGGGGCCGCAGGCGCGGCAGTCGCGCGGCCGCGTAGAAGCCGGCGCCGAACAGGAGCACGTCGATGAGGTACGCCATGGTGTACCCGTGCTTGGCGAGCACGATGCCGGCCAGCAGCGGCCCGAGGACGGTGCCGACGCTGCTCACCAGGAAGTTCAGGGTGTTGGCCGCGGCGACGCGCTCGGCGGGCACGAGCCTTGGGATGATCGCGCCGCGCACCGGGGAGGTGATCGCGAACCCGGTCGACTGCACGGCCACGATGGCCAGGACCAGGTAGACGTTCCGCATGTCCGTCCAGGCATGGACGAGCAGGGCCAGGGTAGCGGTCCAGGCGACCAACGAGCCCCAGAGCAGCAGCCTGCGACGGTCGACCGCGTCGGCGACGGCGCCGCCCCACAGCCCGAAGACGACCAGCGGGATGAGGTTCGCCGGGCCCAGCAGCCCCACCCACAGCGAGGACCCGGTGATGTCGTACACCTGGGCGCTGACCGCCACCGAGGTGAGCTGGAAGCCGATGAACGAGACGCCCTGGCCCAGCAGCAGCCGCCGGTACGCGGGCACGCGCAACGGCCGGGTGTCCACGGCGACGCGTCTCAGGCCTGACTGGACCCCCGGCATTCCCCTCCTCGGCAGAACCGCGCATCTCGCACGTATCCGGGCACCCTACCCACGGGTGTCAGGTGACCTGTCAGGGGGCCAGGCGTTCCACCACCCAGGCGTCACCCGACCGGCGGTAGCGCAGCCGGTCGTGCATGCGGTCGACCTGCCCCTGCCAGAACTCCACCTCCGACGGCACGACACGGAAGCCGCCCCAGAAGTCGGGCATCGGCGGTTCCTCGGGCCAGCGCTCGGCCAGCTCGCGGTAGCGCTCGTCCAGCGACTCCCGGGACGGCACGACCGCCGACTGCCGCGAGGCCCACGCCCCGATGCGCGACCCGTACGGGCGGGAGTGGAAGTAGGCGGCGGAGTCCTCTCTCGGGAGCCGCACCACCTGGCCCTCCACGCGCACCTGGCGCCGCAGCGGGTGCCACGGGAACACCAGCCCGGCCCTCGGGTTCTCGGTGAGGTCGCGGCCCTTGCGCGACTCGTAGTTGGTGAAGAAGACGAATCCCTCCTGGTCGAAGGCCTTGAGCAGCACGGTCCTGGCGGTCGGCCTGCCCCCGGCGGAGGCGGTCGCCAGCACCAGGGCGTTCGGCTCGGGAAGCCCGGCCTCGACGGCGTCGGCGAACCAGGCGGAGAACTGCGTCACAGGATCGGCGGCGAGGTCGGCCTCTCTCAGAGGCTGTCCCTCGTATGTACGGCGAAGCCCGGCGAAGGACGGCGGGCTCGGAGCGGCATCCACGAGCGGTATTCTTCCGCGTTCGGCACCACCACCGGAGCGGCGCCCCCCACCAGGGCGGATCGTGTTCCGGCGGGTCCGGAGGCGGAGCACTTCCGCCGAGGGGGTTGAATATGACCCGCCGGTATCTCGACATCAAGGCTTTGACTTCAAGAAAGGGAGGCGGCCGAGAATGTCCGACTTCAAACCCGGGCTGGAAGGCGTAGTAGCGTTCGAGACCGAGATCGCGGAACCGGACAAAGAAGGGGGCGCCCTTCGCTACCGGGGCGTCGACATCGAAGAGCTGGTCGGGCGCGTCTCGTACGGACACGTCTGGGGCCTGCTGGTCGACAACAAGTTCAAGCCGGGCCTCCCCCCGGCCGAGCCTTACCCCATTCCTGTCCATTCCGGTGACATCCGCGTCGACGTCCAGAGCGCCCTGGCCATGCTGGCCCCGGCCTACGGCTTCCGCCAGCTCCTCGACATCGACGAGGACCAGGCCCGCGACGACCTCGCGCGCGCCTCGGTCACCGCGCTCTCGTTCGTCGCCCAGTCCGCGCGCGGCCTCGGCCTGCCGATGGTGCCGCAGGCGCGCGTCGACGAGGCGTCCACGATCGTCGAGCGCTTCATGGTCCGCTGGCGCGGTGAGCCCGATCCCAATCACGTCAAGGCCATCGACGCGTACTGGACCTCCGCCGCCGAGCACGGCATGAACGCCTCCACGTTCACCGCCCGCGTCATCGCCTCCACCGGCGCCGACGTGGCCGCCGCCCTCTCGGGCGCGGTGGGCGCCATGTCCGGCCCGCTGCACGGCGGGGCCCCCGCCCGCGTGTTGCACATGATCGAGGAGGTCGAGCGCATCGGGGACGCCGAGACCTACGTCAAGAAGGCGCTCGACAGCGGCGAGCGGCTCATGGGCTTCGGCCACCGCGTCTACCGCGCCGAGGACCCCCGCGCGCGCGTGCTCCGCCGCACCGCCCAGGAGCTGAACGCGCCGCGCTACGAGGCGGCCTGCGCGCTGGAGACCGCCGCGCTGGAGGAGCTGCACGCCCGCAAGCCCGACCGGGTCCTCGCCACCAACGTGGAGTTCTGGGCGGCGATCATGCTGGACTTCGCCGAGGTCCCCCCGCACATGTTCACCTCGATGTTCACCTGTGCGCGCACCGCAGGCTGGGCGGCGCACATCCTGGAGCAGAAGCGCACGGGCAGGCTCGTCCGCCCCAGCGCCCAGTACGTGGGTCCCCCGCAGCGTTCGGTCAACGACGTCCCCGGAGCCGACGAGGTCGTCGGCAAGCACTGATCCGGCGGCTGCCGCACCCCGTCGGGGCCGGTCCCGGCGGATCATCCCCACCCGGGCCGCCCGCCGGCCCGGCGCCGCACGGACATCGGCCCCCGTACCGGGCCCGCAACCCCCAGTTGCGGGCCTTTCGCGTTTCCGGCATCACTCCGGACGGGTGCGCGTGTATCTCACGATCCGGACCCGGGGCGTGAGCGCGGGGGCGGCTCACTACGCTTGTTACGTGGCTGACATCGAGATTCCCGCTGAACTCAAGCCCGCCGACGGCCGTTTCGGCTGCGGGCCTTCGAAGGTGCGCCCCGAGCAGCTCGCGGCCCTGGCGTCCGCCGGCGCGAGCCTGATGGGCACCTCCCACCGCCAGAAGCCGGTCAAGCAGCTCGTACGCCGGGTCCGCGAGGGCTTCGCCGACCTGTTCTCCCTCCCCGAGGGGTACGAGGTGGTGCTGGGCAACGGCGGCACGACGGCGTTCTGGGACATCGCGTCCTTCGGGCTCATCAAGGAGAAGTCCCAGCACCTCAACTTCGGCGAGTTCTCGTCGAAGTTCGCCACCGTCGCCACGCGGGCGCCGTGGCTGGGCGAGCCGACCGTGATCAAGTCCGAGGCGGGCACCCACCCGGCGGCGATGCCCGAGGCCGGCGTGGACGTCTACGCGCTGACCCACAACGAGACCTCCACCGGCGTGGCCATGCCGATCAAGCGGGTGGGCGGTGACGACTCGCTGGTCCTGGTCGACGCCACCTCCGCCGCGGGCGGGCTGCAGGTCGACGTGAGCGAGACCGACGTCTACTACTTCGCGCCGCAGAAGAACTTCGCCTCCGACGGCGGCCTGTGGATCGCGCTGTTCTCGCCCCGCGCGCTGGCCCGGGTCGACGAGATCGCGGCCACCGACCGGTTCGTCCCCGAGTTCTTCAGCCTGCCGACGGCGATCGACAACTCCTCCAAGGACCAGACCTACAACACCCCGAGCCTGGCCACGCTCTTCCTGCTGGCCGACCAGCTCGACTGGATGAACGGCAACGGCGGCCTGGCCTGGACGACCGCGCGCACCACCGACTCGGCGACCCGGCTCTACACCTGGGCCGAGAAGACCACCTACACCACGCCCTTCGTCGCCGACCCCGCCCAGCGGTCCAACGTCGTCGGCACGATCGACTTCTCCGACGAGGTGGACGCGGCCGAAGTGGCGAAGGTCCTGCGGGCCAACGGCATCGTCGACACCGAGCCGTACCGCAAGCTGGGCAAGAACCAGCTCCGCGTCGCGATGTTCCCGGCGATCGACCCGGCCGACGTCGAGGCGCTCACGGCCTGCGTCGACCACGTGGTCGAGCGTCTCTGACCTGGGGCGACCCCCGGTCTAGGACGAGGGCGGCGGCACCCATCCGGGGCCGCCGGGGTGCCTGTGCCCGCCCGTGCGGCGGGCCAGCTCCTCCAGCAGCCGCAGCGCGTCGTCGAGTTCGACGCTCTGGGCGAAGCAGGAGAGCACCGGCGCCCGGTCCTGGCTCTCCGCCAGGGCCTCCAGCATGACCGCTGTGACGTGTTCGCCGCGCGAGCGGCTGGCGGAGTACCGGAAGGCCTTACGGTCGGTCGTGCGGCTCAGCAGGCCCTTCCTGACCAGTCGCTCGGCGACGGTCTGCACCGTCGTGTACGCGAGCGGCCGGCCGCCGCCGTCGTTCAGCACCCCCTGAAGCTCGCGGACGAGCAGGGGTACTGGGGAATCCCAGAGCACTTCCATGATGGCGCGCTCCAAAGATCCCAGATTGTTCACGCCGACATTCTCTCCCAGTGACCCCGGTCACGACTAGTTAAGGATCTTTAACGGTGTGCTTTCTGAAATAATGGGCTGTTCACCCATTCTGTGATCAATTAGGGGGCGGGGCGAATTTCAACCCGGCGCGCACGCCGTCGCCGCCGTAGCGCCCAGGCCGCGAACACACCGCCCACCAGCCCGAACAGATGCCCCTGCCAGGAAATGCCGGGCTGGCCCGGCAGCACTCCCCAGATCAGTGAGTAGTACAGGACGGCCACCCCGATGCCGAGCACGATGTCGAACAGGTGTCTGTCGAACATACCGCGCGTCACGACATAGCCGAAATATCCGAATACCAGGCCGCTGGCGCCGACCGTCAGCCCCGGCGGGCTGAAGAACCATACCCCGAGCCCGCTCACCACGATGATGATCAGGCTGGCCACGAAGAACCGCCCGAGACCGCGCAGCGCGGCGAGGAACCCCAGGATGGCCAGGGGGACGGTGTTGGCCATCAGGTGGGCGAACCCCGCGTGCAGGAACGGGGCGAGCAGGATGCCCCGCAGGCCGTTCACCTCGTGGGAGGCGATGCCGTACTGGTCGAAGTCCTGCGGCAGGACGTAGTCGACGACCTCCACGGCCCACTCGACGGCCACGAGCAGGAAGATGACGATGGCGGCGCCGAGGGCTCCGGTGACCAGGCCCACCACGCGCCGCTTGACCACGTCTCCCGACGACGGCCCGGCCGGTGGTGCGACTCCGGTCGCGTGCTCGCTCATCGCTCTCCTTTTGTGACGTGCCGTGGAACGTGCTTGGTCCTCCCTTTACCGTACGCAACGCCGGTTTAACCCGCGATTTCGCCGGAGACACGAATAAGGCGCATGTTGCACCCGGTGGTGGCATCATGCGCCCTACTCGCGGCGGCCCTCGGCGTCATCCGAGGGGCGCGGTCACTCTCCCGCCCAGTTGGGGGCCCGCTTCTCGGCGAACGCCACGGCGCCCTCGGTCGCGTCCTTGGAGCCGAACACCGGGTTGATGATCTCCCCCTGCTTGGCGAACATCTCCTCGCGCGACCAGTCGGCCGACTCCACCATGACGCGCTTGGTCGCCAGCAGCGCCATGGGGGCGTTGGCCGCGATCCTGGCCGCGATCTCCTTGGCCGCCGCCAGCGCCTCCCCTGGCGGGGTGATCTTGTTGACCAGCCCGACCTCGTACAGCCGCGCCGCCGGGAAGTGGTCGCCGGTCAGGGCGATCTCCATCGCGACGTGGTAGGGGATCCGGCGCGGCAGCCGCATCACCCCGCCCGCCCCCGCGACCAGGCCGCGCTTGGGCTCGGGCAGGCCGAACTTCGCCTCCTCCGAGGCGACGACGATGTCACAGGCCAGCACCAGCTCGAACCCGCCGGCCAGCGCGTAGCCCTCCACCGCCGCGACGATGGGCTTCTTCGGCGGCGTCTCGGTGAGACCGCCGAAGCCCCGGCCAGGGACCAGCGGCACGTCCCCGGTCAGGAACCCCTTCAGGTCCATGCCCGCGGAGAAGGTGCCGCCCGCGCCGGTCAGGACGTACGCGGAGACGTCCTTGCGCTCCTCCAGCTCGTCCAGGGCCGCGACGACCGCGCGGGCGACGGCGCCGTTGATCGCGTTCCTGGCCTTCGGCCTGTTGATCGTGATGACGGCGATGCCGCCCTCCACCTCGACGAGAACCTCGTCAGACACCTTTACCTCCGGTTCGCGGGTCTCACTAGGGCTGGAAGCGGGCGTGCCTCACTTGGGCTGGAAGCGGATGCCGCCGTCGAAGCGGATGACCTCGCCGTTCATGTAGTCGTTCTCGACCAGGGCGCGCACCAGGTGGCCGAACTCCGACGCACGGCCCATCCGCTTGGGGAACGGCACCGGCGCGGACAGCTTGGC
The DNA here is from genome assembly GCF_025506355.1 of Sphaerisporangium corydalis. GTDB lineage: Bacteria > Actinomycetota > Actinomycetes > Streptosporangiales > Streptosporangiaceae > Sphaerisporangium > Sphaerisporangium corydalis. The sequence continues at coordinate 33,545 of NZ_JANZYP010000047.1, read as the reverse complement.
CTTGAACGCCTCGGACTCCGGGCCCGAGCCGTAGATCGGCGTGTCGATGATGCCCGGCGCGATCGTCAGCACCCGCACGCCGACCGCCGCGAGGTCGCGCGCGGCCGGCAGGGTCATGCCGATGATGCCGCCCTTGGAGGCCGAGTACGCCACCTGGCCGGTCTGGCCCTCGATGCCCGCCACCGACGCGGTGTTGATGACGACGCCGCGGGCCCCGTCGGCGTCGGCGGCCTCGGTCCTGGCCATCGCCGCAGCGCCGATGCGCATGAGGTTGAAGGTGCCGATCAGGTTGACGTCGATCACCTTGCGGTAGCTGGCCAGGTCGTGCGGGGAGCCGTCCCGGCCCACCGTGCGGGAGGCCCAGCCGATGCCCGCGCTGTTGACGACGGCGCGGAGCGGCTTGCCCGTGGCGACGGCGGCGTCCACGGCCGCCTGGACCGAGGCCTCGTCGGAGACGTCGGTCTGCACGAACACGCCGCCCAGCTCGTCGGCGAGGGCCTTGCCGCGCTCGGCGTTGAGGTCGGCGATGACGACGGTGGCGCCCGCGCCGGCGAGTTCGCGTGCGGTGGCCTCACCGAGGCCGCTGGCACCGCCTGAGATGATTGCTGCTGCTCCGTTCAGGTCCATATCCCGGACCCTAACGTGGCTACCGAATGAAGTTCTACAAGGGGGGCTCAAATCTCCCCGGAAATGGCCGTGTCGACGTCGGGGTAGACCTTGATGCGCCGGTCGAGCCCGGTCGTGCGCAGGATGCGGGCCACGGGCGCCTGCGGGGCCGCCAGGGAGACGCCGCCGCCCTCGCCGGTCGCCAGCCGCCACGCCTCGATCAGCACCGACAGCCCGCTCGAATCCATGAAGGACAGGGCGGCGAGATCGAGCACCAGGCGGTTGCTGTCCTGCTTGATGGCGTCGCGCACCTCGTCGCGGAGGAACGGCGCGGTGAACAGGTCGAGCTCACCCTCGACAGCCACGACGACGGCGTCACCGAACGCCCGCCGCGCCAGCCGCAGCTTCATGTGAACCTCCTCGCGGGCCCACTTTACTTCGCAATCACCTCGGCCGGTCGCCTCCCGGCCCAGCGCCGGGCGGTCACCTACGGCCGCCTCCTGATGTCAGCGGCGCCGGTCGGTCACCACGTAGCCGTACGGCAGCTCCAGGCGGTGCGCGGCCAGCAGGTCGCCGTCGGCGAGGATCTCGTGGGTCGGGCCGTCCGCCGCGATGACGCCGCCCGACAGGATGAGCGAGCGCTCGCACAGCTCCAGGGCGTACGGCAGGTCGTGCGTGACCATCAGCACCGTCACCTCCAGGGAGCGCAGTACCTCGGCGAGCTCGCGCCGGGAGGCCGGGTCGAGGTTCGACGACGGCTCGTCCAGCACGAGGATCTCCGGCCGCATCGCCAGGACGGTGGCCACGGCCACCCTGCGGCGCTGCCCGAACGACAGGTGGTGCGGCGGGCGGTCGATGACCTCGGGCAGCCCGACCTGGTCGAGCGCCTCCCTTACCCGGTGTTCCAGCTCGGCGCCGCGCACGCCGAGGTTCGCCGGCCCGAACGCGACGTCCTCGCGGACCGTGGGCATGAAGAGCTGGTCGTCGGGATCCTGGAACACCAGCCCGACCCTGCGGCGGATCTCCGGCAGGGTGTCCTTGCGCACCGGCAGCCCGGCCACCTCGACCGTGCCGTGCCCGGCGGTCAGGATGCCGTTGAGGTGCATGACCAGGGTCGTCTTGCCCGCGCCGTTCGGCCCGAGCAGCGCCACCCGCTCACCGGCCCCGATGGTCAGGTCGACGCCGAACAGCGCCTGGGTGCCGTCGGGGTAGGCGTAGGCCAGCTCGCCGACGCGCAGGGACGGCGGCGGCTGCGGTGACGCGGTCACAGAGGACTCCAGGAGAGGGCGGCCGTCACGGGACGGGCCGGGAGAGCGGGGCGCCGAGCGATCGGCGTCACGAGAGGCTCCACGAGAGCGCGGCCGTCACGAGCGCCGCGACCGGCAGGAGGACGGCGGTGGCCCAGTCTCCCGCCGAGGCGCCACCCTCGTGGATCACCGGCATCGTACCGGTGTACCCCCTGCTCAGCATCGCCAGGTGCACCCGCTCGCCGCGCTCGTAGGAGCGGATGAACAGCGCGCCCGCCGACTTGGCCAGCACCGGGAGGTGCCGCAGGTCGCGGCCGGCGAACCCGCGCGACTCGCGGGCGATGCGCATCCTGCGCATCTCGTCCAGGATCACGTCCATGTAGCGGAGCATGAACATGGCGATCTGCACCAGCAGCGGCGGCAGCCTGAGCCGCCGCGCGCCCTGCAGCATCGCGCGCGGCTCGGTGGTGGCGGCCAGCAGGACGCTCGCCACGACGCCGAGGGTGGCCTTGGCCAGGATGTTCCACGCCGCCCACAGGCCTTCGGCGCTCAGCGACATCCCGAGCACCTCGACCCGCGCGCCCAGCCCGATGACCGGAAGCGCGACGGCGAACACCACGAACGGCAGCTCGATCACCATGCGCCGCAGCACGAACGCGGGCGGGACGCGGGCGACCGCCGCCACCACCGCCAGCAGCAGGACGTGGACCCCGAAAGCCCAGAAGGCCTCGCGCGGGGTGGCCACGACGACCACGGCGAAACACGCGACCGCCAGGAGCTTGCACTGCGGCGGAAGGCGGTGGACCAGCGTGTCGCCGGGCCGGTAGAGCTGCCGTTGGTGGCCCGCGCCCACTAGGCGTGCGCCTCGTCGGCCGAGCGGCCCCGGCGGCGCACGGCGTAGAAGATCGCCCCGCCGGCCAGGACGGTGATGCCGACTCCGGCGACGCCGGCCAGCCCGACGGCCAGGCGCTCGCTGCCGACCCCCTTGACGCCGTATCCGGCCAGTGGCGACTCGCCGAGCGGGTGGCTCGCCTCGTGGGTGTTCAGGCCCTTGTCGGCGGCGACCTTCTCCAGCCCGTCGGGGCTGCTGGAGGCGTAGAAGGACACCACACCGGCCAGCACGACGGCGACCAGCGCGCCGCCGGCGAGCAGGGGGCGCGCGCTCCGGTGCGGACGCGGGGCCGGGCCGGTGGCCACCTCGGTGGTCCCCCCGGGCGTGCGCAGCAGCAGCGGAGCGGTCAGGCCCCGCGCGCCGTACACCAGGTCGGGACGTACGGCCAGCACGCTGCTGACGGTGAGCGCGGTGATCAGCCCTTCGCCGAGGCCGATCAGGACGTGCACGCCGCCCATGGTGACCGCGACGGACGACACGTCGATCGGGGCGGTGCCGCCGATCCAGAACAGCGCGGTGAACGCCAGCGAGGCGACCGGCACCGAGACGGCCGCGCCGAAGAAGGCCGCGATGGGGACCACGCTCCGGCCGCGCGGGGCGGCCCGGACGATCAGGCGGAACACCGTCCAGCCCACGACGGTCGTGACGATCGCCATCAGGGTGATGTTGACGCCCAGCGCGGTGAGCCCGCCGTCCGCGAAGAAGAAGCCCTGGACGAGCAGCACCACCGAGACGCATAAAACGGCGGTGTACGGGCCGACCAGCACCGCGGCGAGCGTGCCGCCGAGCAGGTGGCCGCTGGTGCCGGCCGCGACGGGGAAGTTCAGCATCTGCACGGCGAAGATGAAGGCCGCCACCAGGCCCGCCATGGGGGCGGTGCGGTCGTCGAGCTCGCGCCGCGCGCCGCGCAGGCACACGCCGAGCCCCGTGGCCGCGAACGCTCCTGCGGCGACGGACACCGGGGCGTTGAAGAAACCATCAGGTACGTGCACCAGGAGCCTCCGAGCGGTCGAACTGAGGCAACTCTAGGCCATACCTATGTAGTTGCAAAGAACAGGCATTAAGGCGGCCGGGCGAACAAGGAGTGTCCCGACGGCGCGGACGTACGGCCGATTCGGTTACCGGAGGGCCTGGGGTGGCCGTCCGAAGGAGGGCGTCAGCGGCCGATGCGGATGGAGCGGCGGACGACGGCCTTGGGGCCCCTGGCCAGCACGGTGACCACGAGCTTGCGCCGGATCTTGGACGCCCGCGCCATCGCCGTCCAGCGCCGCCGCCCCCGCCACCACGCCACGCCCGGCCCGAGCTCGGCGTCCCCGACCTGGACGGGGTAGCGCACGGGCGGGCCGCCGAGGTTGAGCTCCAGGTTGGCCTCCCAGATGCCCGGGACGTCCAGAGTGGCCGTCGCGACGAACACCCGGTCGCCGACGGGGGCGGCGGGCGCCCGGCGCTCGTTCCCCGACGACCGCTCGCGCCAGACCACCTGCCTGACGCACCGCGCCGCCGGGCACTCGGCGCCGACCGTGACGGTGCCCTCGATGGTCAGCGCGCCCTTGCCGCCCCAGGCGGCGCGGGTCAGCCGCACGGCCCCAGGGACCGCGACGACGTGACCGCCCACGTCGATGCTGAGGTTGCCGTGCGGGCGGGTGAAGTACGGGACGGTGACCGCGGCCATCAGGCGCGGGCCGGGACGGCCGACCTCCGGCTCGCGGTCGGCGCCGAACCGCGCCACGCGGCGCATGCCCTCGCAGGCGATCACGACGTACATGTCCCAGACGCCGGGCGGCAGGCGGGACACCTCGACGCTCCCGGCGAAGACGTCCGCCACGGCGGTCACCGGGACCCGGCGCTCGGTGGCGGTGGAACGCTCCCGCAGGAGCAGGCCGACCGCGACGCCGTTCCAGGAGTCGGTGAGGAACGCGCGGCCCGACACCTCCAGCCGGTCGCCCGCCCAGTCGAGCGCGGTGAGGCGGCGGTGCAGCGCCGCGGCCTCCAGGCGGGCGAGCCGGACGAGGCGGCCGACGTCGCCGGTGGAGGCGGCCCTGAGCCGGTCGATCGGCCGCAGCCGGTCGAGTACCCCGTCGGTCAGCCAGGTCGCGCACAGGTCGGACACCTCGCGCGCGATCTCCTGGCGGCCCACCGGGTCGGCCGCCAGGAAGGGCGCGCCGAGCTGGCCGAGGATGTCGAAGCGGAAGTGCCGGCGCAGGAGGTGGTCGCGCAGCGGGCCCTCGGGGATGTGCCGGGCCATCAGCTCGATGGGGACGCGGATCATCCGGAGCCACGCCAGGGGGTCGCGGCTGCCCGGTTCCTGCATGATGCTGCTGCCGTCGGGGCGGCAGACCAGGTGGTAGCAGTCGTGGTCGGCGACCACCGAGATCGTCCGGGCGTGGCAGTAGGCGTGGACGGAGAAGACGATGTCCTCGCCGACCCGGAGCGACTCATCGAAGCGGATGTGATGACGGGTGAGCATCTCGCGGCGGAAGAGCTTGAAACAGGTGAGCGTGTTGTAGACGGTGGTCTCGCCGAGGGGGGCGCGGTCGCGGTTCTCCCGGAACATGGAGGTGGGGACGCGGCGGCCGTGACCGACCATCTTCCCGAGCACGATGTCGGAGTCGTTGCGGTCGGCCATCGCGAGCATGCGTTGCAGCGCCTCGGGGCCGAGATGGTCGTCGGCGTCACAGAAGAAGACGTACCGGCCGCTGGCCTGGGCCATCGCGTGATTCCTGGGCCGCCCGGCGCCGCCGGAGGCCTGCTGAAAAGACACCCGTATTTCCGGAAATTTCGCCGCATAGTCGGCGAGGAGATCTCGGCTGCCGTCGGTGGAGCCGTCATCCACGATGACGATCTCCTTGCTGACGGGCTGCTGGAGCAGCGAGGTGAGGCACCTGTCGAGATAGGGGCGGCAGTTGTGGACGGGCACCACGATGCTCACGTCGACACGCCGACTACTTTCCGTCTTCATTGCGATTCATTATGTAACCGCTGACTCGCGCCCGAAGGCCATTCACCGCCTTGGCGACACCCCGTCCCACCTGCTTATTTGGCTATGTGGGCTTATTACCTTTTTGTCAGGGTAACGAGTCGGCAACGGAGGTGACAGTCATGAGCTACCCGGCACGCGAGTCAGGGTTGGTGATTCGTGAGAGGCAGGAGGGCCCCTGCGTGATCGTCGAGATCGTCGGCGAACTCGACATGAACGCGGTCCCCCTGCTGCGCTCCGAACTGGACGTCGCGATCGAGGAGAAACGCCCGCCGTGCCTGGTGCTGGACCTCACCCAGACCTCGTTCTGCGACTCGCTCGGCCTCGGGCTCCTGGTCCACACCTACAACAGGGTCCGTGAGATGAACGGCCGGCTGGCGCTGGCGGTGGCACCCGGGATGATCTCCAGGCTTCTGATGATCACCAACCTGGACCACCATTTCGAGACCTTCCCCACCCTTGAGGACGCCCTCTCCGCGATGCCCCAGAACGCGTAGGGGCACTTCAGGCGGCGGGGCCGGGTACTCCGGCGCGGTGTATACGCCGGGCCGGGGAAGGTGTGGGTACGGGCGAATCGTGATGCGCTGCGGGATGCCTGACAGGAGCGGGACTGTTACGCTCAACTGTTTGGCATCCTAAAGCTTCATTACAACACTGCCCGTAAGGAGTATACCACACCGATGGAGCGTCGCGCATCCGAAACCGCCAGGACGGAAGCCCTGCGAGCCGAGCAAGCCCATGTCTCCATGCTGTACGACCGCCTCGACACCGTACGCGAGCGCGCCGAACGGGCACTCGGCGAGGAGTACGCGCGCGGCACGCCCGGCGGCACCCACCAGGCCCGCTTCGAGCGGGACGTGTCCTCCCACGAGTACGCCCGCCGCGTCACGCAGCTCTCCGGGGTGGAACGCGGGCTCTGCTTCGGCCGGGTCGACGACACCGGCGGCGACACGTACTACATCGGCAGGGTCGGCCTGCGCGACGCCCACGACGAGCTGGTGCTCATCGACTGGCGCGCCCCCGCCGCCCGCCCGTTCTACACCGCCACACCCGGCGACCCCGGGCCGCTGGTCCGCCGCCGCCACCTGCACACCCGCGGCCGTACGGTCGTGGACCTGGACGACGAGGTGTTCGACCTCGCCAGGATGAGCGAGCCCGACCGCCGCACCCTGGTCGGCGAGGCCGCCCTCATGGCCGCGCTGCGACGCGGCCGCACCGGGCGGATGGGCGACGTGGTCGCCACCATCCAGACCGAGCAGGACCAGGTGATCCGCTCGGGCCTGCCCGGCGCGCTCGTCGTCCAGGGCGGCCCCGGCACGGGCAAGACCGTCGCCGCGCTGCACCGGGCCGCGTACCTGCTGTACGCGCACCGCGAGACGCTCCAGCGCCGGGGCGTCCTGGTCGTCGGGCCGAACGCACTGTACCTGCGGTACATCGGCCACGTGCTCCCCTCGCTCGGCGAGACCGACGTCGTGCTGACCACCGCGGGCGAGCTGTACCCGGGCGTCCGGGCCACCGCCTCCGACGAGCCCGGGGCGGCGGCCGTCAAGGGCGACCTGCGGATGGTCGAGGTGATCAAAGGCGCCGTCCGGGACCGCCAGCGGGTGCCCTCCGGCGACCTGGAGGTCCTCATCGACGTCAAGACGTCGCTGCGCGACGGCGTCGAGGTCGTGGTCGAGCGGATGGCGCTGCGGGTGGACCACGCCACCTGTGTGCGCGCCCGCGAGCGCGCCAGGGCCGTGCGCGGCCCGCACAACGTCGCGCGCAAGCTCTTCGTCGACTCGGCGCTCACCGCGCTGGCCCTGGACGAGGCGCGTCAGCTCGACCAGCCGCTCGACGAGGAGGACCTGCGGTACGCCAAGGCCGCGCTGTGGCGGATGGCCTCCGTCCGCACGGCGCTGAACGACCTGTGGCCCCCGCTCACGCCCGAGCGGCTGGTCGCCGAACTGCTCGCCGACCCCGGCCTGCTCGCCTCGGCGGCCGGGTCCCATCTCGGCCCCGGCGAGCTCGCGGCGCTGGCGCGGCCGGCGGGCGCGCCGTGGACGACGGGCGACGTCCCGCTGCTCGACGAGGCCGCCGAACTGCTCGGTGAGGACTCCTCAGCCGCCCGTGCGGCCGAACGGGCGGCGCGGCGGGCGCGGCGCGACGACGAGCTGTACGCCCAGGGCGTGCTGGAGATCGCGGACGTCACCGAGATGCTCGACGCCAGGGCCCTGGCCGACCGCCACGACTCGGGCGGCACCGCGCTGACGACCGCTGAGCGCGCGGCGCGCGACCGGCACTGGGTGTACGGGCACGTGATCGTGGACGAGGCGCAGGAACTGTCGGCGATGGCCTGGCGTACGGTCATGCGCCGGATCCCGACGCGCTCGCTGACCGTGGTCGGCGACGTGGCGCAGACCGGCTCGGCGGCGGGCGCGCGGTCGTGGGGCGAGATGCTCGACCCGTACCTTAAGGGCCGGTGGCGGGAGGCGCGGCTGCTGGTCAACTACCGGACCCCGGCGGAGATCATGGAGGTGGCCGCCGACGTGCTGAAGGCGGTCGCGCCTGACCAGGAGCCGCCGACCTCCGTCCGCGACGGGGAGGCCCCGCCGCGCGCTCTGCGCGTCCGCCGCGCGGACCTTCCCCGGGCGCTTCCTGAGCTGGTGATGTCGGAGCTGGCGGAGGTAGGGGAAGGGCGGACGGCGGTGCTGACCCCGGACGCGCGGCACCGCGAGATCGCCGCCCTGGTACCGGACGCGGCGTCCGCTTTGACGGCCGACGCGTTGGACTCGCCCGCGGTGGTGCTGACCGTCACCCAGTCGAAGGGGCTGGAGTTCGACTCGGTGGTGGTCGTGGCACCCGAGGAGATCCTCACCCAGTCCCCCAAGGGCGGCCAGGACCTGTACGTGGCGATCACCCGCGCCACCAGACGCCTGACCGTGATCCACGAGGGCGAACTGCCGTCCGTCCTGGCCCGGCTCGCATGACCAGCTGACCAGACGTCCGACCAGGGCGGGTTGCCGTCCGTCCTGGTCCGGCTCGGCTGACCACGAGGGCGGGCGGCCGTCCTGGTCCGGGTCGCATGACCAGCGCGACCACCCGCGCCACCCAGCGGCGGACCGCCCGTTCCCTTTCTTGCCCACCCGCTCTGATTACATGATTACGTGCTAATCTCTGGACCGGCTGACGTCCCCCACCGCAAGGCGGCCATCTCATGATCGTGGAATACATCCGCTACCGGATACCGGTCGGCGGATCGGACGCCTTCGAGGCGGCGTACCAGACCGCGGCGCTCTCCCTCGCGGCGGCGCCGCAGTGCGTGGACTACGAGCTCAGCCGATGCGTCGACGACCCGGCCTGCTACGTGCTACGGATCACCTGGACGTCGGCGAAGGATCACCTGGAAGGGTTCAGGGGCGGCGAGCTGTTCCCCGCGTTCCTGGCCCAGATCAGCCCCTACATCGACGCCATCGAGGAGATGCGCCACTACGAGCGCACGGCCGTACGGGGCCGGGGCGGGTCCACGCCCAAGCTGTACGAGTGGGCGGGCGGCGCCGAGGCGTTCGAGCGGCTGACCGAGCGGTTCTACGAACTGGTCAAGGGGGACGACCTGGTCGGCCCGCTGTTCGCGGGCATGGATCCGGATCATCCCCGCTATGTGGCGATGTGGCTGTCCGAGGTCTTCGGCGGGCCCGCCCGCTACACCGGCGAGCGGGGCGGATACCCGCACATGCTGCGCATGCACCTGGGCAAGGCGATCACCGAAGAGCGACGCAGGCGGTGGGCCAGTCTGCTGATGGACGCCGCCGATGATGTCGGCCTGCCGGACGACCCGGAGTTCCGCGCAGCCTTCACCGGCTACATCGAATGGGGCACCCGCCTCGCCCTCGCCAACTCCCAACCCAACGCCACCCCACCCCCCACAGCCCCCGTCCCCCACTGGGACTGGGGCATAGCACCCCCCTACCGCCCCTAACCCCCCTTCCAGCCCCACCCTCCCGTCCCACTCTCCATCCACCGCTCCGCCCCACCACTCCATCCCTCCACCCCTCCACCCCTCCGTCCCTCCACCACTTCGGCCTCCATCGGGCGCCGACGCGGCGGGAAGTGAGACGGCGAATCCGGCGCCTCATACGGGGGCAAACCCATCCGAAGTAGAACGGCGAATCCGGCGCCCTTCTAATGACGCCAAACCTGCCTGAAAAGGTCCTCGCCTTCGGCTCGGGCGATTTTCCAAAGGCCTACCGGCCCTACCGATCCCCCACCACACCAAGGACCTATCGGCCTAGTCAGCCCTCCGACACTCCTAGGGCTTACCTACCACCGGCCAAGCCCGCCGGTTTGCCCCCGTATGAGGCGCCGGATTCGCCGTCCTACCTCCCGCCGAGTCGGCGCCGAAGAGGAGTCCCTCTATGGCGAAGCGGGGGTAAGCGCGAGTGAGCGGGGTCGGGGGGCACTTCGCTGGGCGCCGACGCCGAACGCGGCACCGGGTCCCCCTCAGTCCACCCTGATCTCCCGACCCCCACCACCCCTTCGCCACGACGGCCTTCACCAGGCGCCGACATGGCGGAAAGTGGGACGGCGAATCCAGCGCCTCGTACAGGGGCAAACTTCTCACGTCGCCCACCCGGCCAGGCGTCGCGGAGTAGCATCGGCGATCGTGGAGGAGTCCGGTACCTCACCGAAGGAGAAGGCGGCGCCACCCGCGCCGCCCGCCTCACCCACTCCCGAATCAACGGTACAAACCGCACATCCCACGCGCACCGCCACCCCACCGACGGAAACGGCCGCCCCCACCCCGTCGAAGACGAACGCCGCTCCCGCCCCCTCGGAGACGAATACCGCCCTCGCCCCGTCGGAGACGAATGCCACTCCCTCGGAGAAGAAGGCGGCGTCGCGGCGGAGGACGCTCCTGCTCGCCCCCGGCTTTCTGATCACCGGGATCGTCGCCGTACTGTCCCTCGCGCTGATCATCGTTCTGATCGTCGGCGTGACGGCCTCCGCGTGGCATGTCGCGATCCTGCTCGCCGCGAGCGTGGGTGTCGCCGTGGTGGTGGTCCGGCTCCCCGCCTCCGTGCGCACGCGCTTCAGCCTGCTCGTCGCCGCGTTCGTCGCGACGATCGGCGTCATCCCCGCCCTGTCGAGCGACGACAAACCCGCCGAACCGCTGAAGCAGGCGAACGTGTCCTACCTCGCGGACCTGGTGCGCAAGGGCCCGTTCACCGAGAAGCTGCCGCCGCCGATCACCACGAGCGGCTTCAAGGACGTCATGGTCTCCGACGCGCCGGACAAGGTGGACGCCGTCGCGCTGGAACTGTCGTGGCCGGACAGCTACGACCCCTTCCCCGACTTCGACGGCCCCGAGGCGCACATCGAGATCTACTCCACCCCGCAGAAGGCCGCCGAGCGGGCGCGCCGCCGCCTCGAAACGCTCAAGATGCAGTACCAGGACTCCGGCTCCGCCCGGGGGACCGCGACCGGGTTCGCCGTATCCAACACCACCGACACCACCGCCGGCGGCACCCGGGGGTACGCCTACGTGGAGGCCTACGCCTTCGGCCCCAGCAACGCGGACATCGCCCTGGCCACCAGCACCATCACCGCCATCCTCCGCTACACCGACCGCCTGACCGCCCAGGCCACGACCTGACACCCACGCCCGGCGGTCAGACCCGACGGCCCGCACCCGGTAGGTCAGACCCCAGCGGCCCGCCCAGTAGTTCAGATCCAAAGGCCCGCGCGGTAGGTCAGAGCCAGAGGCAGAAGGGATGGCCGGCGGGATCCAGGCAGACGCGCACGTCGTCCTGCGGCTGGTACTCCGCGACGGTCGCGCCCAAGGCCGTCGCATGGGCCACGGCGGCGTCGAGGTCGTCGACCTGGATCTCCAGGTGCATCATCATCTGCTGGTCGCCCGGCCCGGCCGGCCAGGTCGGCCGCACGTACTCCACTTCGGTCTGGAACGACAGCCCGGTCCCGCCATCCGGAGACTTGAGCGTCACCCAGTCGTCCTCGTCGTGCTCGATGGCCCAGCCCAGCAGCTCGGAGTAGAACTCCGCCAACGCCCGCGCGTGCGGCGCGCCGATGTTCGTACCGGTCAACGTCAAGGTCGGCTGTCGCGTCACAATGTCTCCTCGTGTACCGGCGGCGAAGTCACCGCGTCTCCTCCCCGTACGAACGGCGAATTCACCACCGCACCTCCCGCACGAGCCGCGAAGTCACCACTGTTCCTCCCGCACGAACGGTGAAGTCACCACCGCACCTCCCGCACGAACGGCGAAGTCACCGCTGCTCGTCCTGTTCGGACGGCGAAGGGTTCGTCATCAGGAAATCGGGCCTCGAGTCATCCCAGGCTGGGACGCCCATCGCGTTCAGGGCGGCGACGATCCGTTTCTCCTCGTAGACGAAGTGCGACTCCAGCAACGCCGCCAGGCCGTCCAGCTCGGCCCGCACGCCCCGCACCACGTCCGCGTGTCCCCCACGCCCGTCACCCTCGGCCCGCACGCCCCGCCCCACCTCCGGGTGAGTGCGCGTCCCGAGGCCGTCCACCAACTCCTCCACCCTGCGCAGGATCCCGGTCACGATGTGGTGATCGCGCGACAGTTCCTCCAGCACGGGCCGCAGCGGCGGGAACCGCTCCCCGAGGACGAGGAACGCGCCGCCGTCCTCGCCGAGATGATGCCGGTTCAGCGCCGAACAGAAGGCCAGGCAGTGCGCCCGCAGCTCCGTCGGCCGCTGACCGAGCCCGTCGAAGGGGGTATCGAGGGACGGGTCCAGGTGGGAATCGACGTTCTCCCGGAGCCGGGCGAGCTCCTCGCGGAGCCAGATGTGCACTTCGATGAGCTGGTTGCCGAACGCCGTGAGGCGGTCCGCCGGCTCGGTGGGTGTTTCCATGGTCGTCCCGTGCTTCGGCGCCTCCATGCCCACGACGATCTCCTTGCCGGGCGCACCGCGACGCTGACGCGAAATTCGATCACTCTTCCCCCCGGCCGTCAAGCACGACCGGAACCCGTCGAACCCGCACGACCGGAACGTCGAACCGCACGACCGGAACCCGGACGGGCCACGCTCGCCTATCTCGCGGAGGCCGTGTAGGAAGGCACGATGACGATCCACCTCCATGCCGACGCCACCCCCGGGTTTCCCGCGCTCGACCTCCGGCCATGGGAAACAGACGACATACCCGCCTTGATCGAGATTTATCGTGATCCGGTGCTGCGCCGCTGGACGAGGTTCCCGGTGAACGACGAGAACGACGCCAAGGAGTGGCTGGAGACGCAGCGTCGCGGCTGGGCGGACAGGGAACGGTGCGGTTTCGCCGTGCTGGAGGCCGGGCGGCCGGTGGCCCACATCCTGTTGAAGAAGCTCGTCCCGGGCGAGCCGTCGGCCGAGGTGGGCTACTGGACGGCCGCGGAGGCCCGTGGCCGGGGCATCGCCGTACGCGCCCTGGACGCCGTCTCCCGCTGGGCCTTCACGACCTTGAACCTGGAACGCCTTGACCTCCTCCACCAGGTGGACAATCTCGCGTCCTGCCGGGTGGCCCAGAAATGCGGCTACACCCTGGAAGCGGTGCTCCCGCCCCACCCCCCGTTCCCCAACCCCGGCCACCTTCACACCCGCCCCGCCTCACGAGAACTCCATGTGACCGCCCAGCGGTGAAACACCCGGCGGACGTGGCCGATCACCGGCTCCGTCTTTTCGCCGACACACGATTCCTCCTCGCCTGCCTCGGCCGAGAGCCCGTATTTCACAGATCGTGTTCGAGTATTGACGCTCCGGCGCTGACGTGTTCAGCTCAACATGCGATCTAACCCTTTGAGATCGGATGGACACGTCGTGCGACCTGCCGCAGGCACCCTCCCGTCGAGTCCGGCGACGCCATTGCCCGTGAATTGCCCACCTCGGCCGACCACCTGTCCGCCCATGTCTTCCCGGCCACCGCCCACCCCTCGCCGTCCAGGCGCGAGAGGCCCCAGAAACGGAAGACGGGCCCGGCGCCGGCCCACTTCCCGATATTGACACCTCCCCCTACGCAAATCGAAAACGGCCCTTTACCCCACCCCGGCGGCCCCGAACAACGATGTCCGCCTCTTCACCATGCCCATTTTCCCTGGAATCTCCACCCACCGCACCGCACCTCGAAAGCCGCTCCGCAGGCACAAAAGCCGAATATCCAGAGACCGAATCAATTCCGGTTTCCCCTACGGCCCCGCATTCCGGGTCGGTCCTTGCCGAATAGAAGGAACCAGGTAAAAGATTGGCCGAGAAATCCACGGTCGGCAGAGATCGTGGTCCGGCCGGCGCACAAAGTGCCGTTTGAGGAAACCCGATGCCAGGAACCCGTCCCGCACTCCCCGACACCACGACCGCCGATTTCCAGGCCGAAGCCCTCGCCGAGGCCAACGCCTTCCGGGCCAAGCACCACGCACCGCCCCTGGTCCTGGACCCCGCGCTCAACGCCTACGCCCAATCCCGCGCCACCTCACGCTCCGAGCAGGAGGCACTCGGCGCCGGCCACACCGGTCTACGGGCGGGCACGGGCGAGAACATCTTCTGGGGCGGCGGCTCAGAAGCGCTCCCCGGCTCGGAAGCGGTCAAGAGCTGGTACAGCGAGATCGACGCCTACGATTTCTCCGCCGCCAAGTTCAGTGGCAGCAGCGGCCACTTCACCCAGCTCGTCTGGAAAGGCAGCACAAAGGTCGGCATCGGCCGCGCCTCCGGCCAGGGCAGCGAATACTTCGAAACCTACATAGTCTTCGTCTTCGAACCCCCAGGCAACATGCAGGGCGCCTTCGCGGAAAACGTCCTCCCCGCCTGAACCGACACCTCTGCCTGAACCATCGAGAACCAGGATGCGGTATCCGGCCGGCGTCGCCCATTCCTGGGCGGCGCCGGTATCATGGAACAATTCCTGGACGCACAAAGTATTCCCCGTCTGCGTGCACCGCGCCTCGCCACCACTTTCCAGACCGGCGCCTCATGGACCGTGAAAAATCGGTGGACACCATGCGTTCGTGTGGTGATCGTGGGAGGCATGCGACAGGAAGAGATCTGGGACGCTGACACGGCCCGGCGTTATGACACCCCGGGGACCGGTATGTTCGCGGCCGAGGTTCTGGGGCCGGCCGTGGAACGTCTCGCCGAGCTCGCCGGTGACGGGCGGGCGCTCGAGTTCGCCATCGGGACCGGGCGGGTGGCCGTTCCGCTCGCCGGGCGTGGGGTGCCGGTGACCGGTATCGAGTTGTCGCCTCCGATGCTCGCTCAGCTGCGGACGAAGGCGGACGAAGCGACGATCCCAGTCGTCGTCGGCGACATGGCCACCGCCGTCGCCTCGGGCGAATTCACACTCGTCTACCTCGTCTACAACACGATCGCGAACCTGCTCACCCAGGCCGAGCAGGTCGCGTGCTTCCGGAATGCCGCCCGCCACCTCACGCCCGGCGGCCGGTTCGTGATCGAGCTCTGGGTGCCCGAGCTTCGCAAGCTCCCACCGGGCCAGCAGGCCACGGTGTGGCATTCCGAGCCCGGCCACATCGGCCTGGACACCTACGACACCCTGCGCCAGCACGTCGTGTCGCATCACTTCGTCTTCGACGACAGCAGGCAGGCCCAGCTGTTCCGCACCCCGCACCGGTACATCTGGCCGTCCGAGCTCGACCTCATGGCCCAGCTGGCCGGGTTCGAGCTGGAGGCCAGGCATGGGGACTGGGCCGGAGCCGAGTTCACCGCCGAAACACGTTCCCACGTGTCCGTCTACCGCCTCCCCCTGGACCGCTGACGTCGTGCCCACGAGTCCAGGGGGCCGGCCTCACGGTGCTCGGACGCAGGTGGCCGTGGGCGGGTCAGGAGCCGGCCTCACGGTGTCCGGACGCAGGTGGCCGTGGGCGGGTCGCCGGTGCCGCTCGCCAGGAAGCCGAACGTGGTGGCCGCGGCGGGGGCCAGCGTCCCGTTGTAGCTCTCGTTCGCGATCACGTACGGGCTGGCGGTGCCGTCGGTGCGGGCACCCCAGATCTGGGTGATCCGCTGGCCGCTGGAGAAGGTCAGCGTCACCGTCCACCCGGTGGTCGTGGTGGTGCCGGTGTTGGTCACGGTCACCTGCCCCTGGAACGCCCCGGGCCAGCCGCCGACCTGGCTGTACACGGCCGTGCACGCGCCGGTCCCCGGGCAGGCCGTGACGGTGACCGTGACGGCGGAGGAGAAGGAGGAGGTGTTCCCGGCGGCGTCACGTGCCCGGATCTGGTACCGGAAGGTCCCCGCGCCGGACTGCGTGAACGACGTGGTCGCCGAAGTGCCGGCGGAGACGAACGTGCCACCCGTGGTGCCGGGCGCACGCCAGATGTCGTAGCCGGTGACCCCCACGTCGTCCGTCGACGCGGCCCAGGTCAGCCTTACCGAACCGCAGGTGACGCTCGCGGTCGGCGTACCCGGCGCGGTGGGCGGTCGCGTGTCCTGCGGCGGGTTGGTCGGGCACGGCGGCGGCGCGGCAGTGACCGGCGCCGTGAAGGCCGAGGCGTTGCCGGCGGCGTCGCGTGCCCGGACCTCGTACCTGTAGACGCCTGCGAGGGGTTCGGTGAACGAGGTGGTCGTGGTCGTCCCGACCGAGGTGAACGGGCCGCTGTTGGACGAGCGGTAGACGTCGTAGCCGGTGACGCCGACGTTGTCGGTGGAGGCGGTCCAGTTCAGCGTCACCTTCGCCGGGCAGCCGACCGTGACCGTCAGCCCGGCCGGGACCGTCGGCGCGGTGGTGTCGGTGGGAGGGGCGCCGCCGAGGAGGGGGGTCAGCGCCGGGTACCAGCGGTCGGACATCTTCTGGAAGCCCGAATCGTCCGGGTGTACCCCGTCGCCGTTCGTGTCGGCCACCGTGTCGAAGCCGGTGAACTGGTCGACCACCGTGATCGGCGACTGGGCGGTGGTCTTACCCGCGGCCCAGCCGGGGATGGCGTCGTCGAGCGCCGCCACGCCCGACGGGCACCAGGTGCACCCGCTCGGGGTCATCGGAATGATCCGGGCCACGACGATCTTCATGCCGGCGTTGCTCGCGCGCATCTGGTCGACCAGCTTGCCGTACGCGGCGAGGATGCTCGCGGTCGGAAGGTTGTTCCAGACGTCGTTGGTGCCCAGGTGCATGAGCACGATGTCCGGCCGGGTGGCGGCGAGCCACGGCGGCAGCTGGTCCTGATTCGCGATGCCGGTGGCCAGAAACCCCCCGTGCCCCTCGTTGTCACCATCGTGCGCCACCGAACACCCGCCGCCCGGCAGGGTCCCGACGAAGTCGATGTTGGTGAAGCCCGTACGCTGCAGCCGATCCCACAGCAGCGCCCGCCAGCACCCGGGCCCACCCGTGATGGAGTCACCCAGCGGCATGATCCTCACGGGCGCCGCCGCGGACGACGCGGGCGAGGCCACCACGGCCGCGGAGAGCGCGGGCATGGTCACCACGAGCCCGGCCAACGCGACGAGCGCCGCGAGGAGAGCGTAGACCAGTCGCCGTCGCATGGTGACTCCCTTACGGACGGGGTGCGGGCGGTGGCCGACCGGCTTCGCCCTGCCGATCATTCGGTGTGCGGACGGTAGACGCGTACGTCGGCCCATGTCGAGGCGGCGGCCGGGCGGGGCCGCGAAGTACCAGGTCACTCGTGGAAATTTCAGCGGCGCACGGCGGCACGCGGGCGGTGGACGCCGGAGCCCGCCGTCCACCACGACCCCGGTCCCGGCGCCGTCGATCGGAACCCCCGGCTCATGCCCAGCGCATCTTCGTCCGGCTCACGCCCACATCTTCGTCCGGCTCATGCCAGGCGCGTCTTCGTCCTGCTCACGGCGGGCGTATCTCGAGCGTACGGCCCACGAAGCGCGCGTACCCTTCGAACGCCTGCTCGATCTTCGCCAGGTCGTCCGTGCCCAGCGGCACGAGGGGACGGACCACGACCTGCACCTTGGTCTTGAGGAGTGACCGCTTCCACGTGCCGACGACCCGGCCGTCGCGGACCACGGTCGCCTGGAACACGCCGTTGTTGCCGGGGATGATGGCCGGTTTGTGCTCGTCGGCGAGCATGAGTGAGCGGTCCTTGTAGCCCAGCAGGTACTCGTCGAACCCGGGCAGGACGCGGAACTCGCCGCCGTCCGTCGTGGCCGGCGTGGTGTCGAGCGGTCTCGGGTGCGGCTCGGACGGCGCGGTGGCGAGCAGTGCCGGTTCCAGGTACATCTCGACGCCTTCGACGGTCACGCCGGTCAACCGGTCGCCCGCCGCCGCGATGCCGCGCTTGGCGTCGGCGGCGGTCAGCCCGGTCCAGCCGGCGAAATCCTGCCTGGTCGCCGGCCCACGGCCGCGGAAGAACCGCAGCGCCAGGGTGGCCAGCGCCTCCTCGCGATCGGGCCGGTGCGGGTCGGGGACCCACTCGTCC
Organism: Sphaerisporangium corydalis; assembly: GCF_025506355.1. Taxonomy (GTDB): domain Bacteria; phylum Actinomycetota; class Actinomycetes; order Streptosporangiales; family Streptosporangiaceae; genus Sphaerisporangium; species Sphaerisporangium corydalis. The sequence goes on along the minus strand of NZ_JANZYP010000047.1, from coordinate 15,443 downwards.
AGCAGCACGAAACTCTGCTCGTTGCCGATGTTCGGGGCGATGCACAGTACGCCGCGCTGGCTGGCGTACCACAGCAGGTGGTAGCCGAACTGGCCGGCGCCCTCGATGCCCTTGTCGGCGAGCACGGCGAGGCACTGCGACCGGGTCAATCGGCCGCCTCCGGCCAGCTCCGCGCCCAGCACCTCCAGCGCCCGTTCGGCGAGCTCCTCGCTCAACCCCAGGAACTCGCGCCGCTTGGCCGCGCCCGCCAGCGCCCGCGGACCCATCAGGTCGAGCATCCAGTGGGCGTCTCGCGACGGAACGAAGTGGACGGTGCCGCGCATCGGCCAGGTGCGCAGCGCCTCGCGCCGCTCCAGCGCGGCGGTCACGTCGCCGACGGTGTGGTCAGGCAGGCGGACACCGAACGACCACAGGCCGCTGGCCAGGTCCTGCGCCTGCATCGCACCGAGCCAGGTCACCACCCCGGCCACGTCGGCCGGCCGGTCCGTCCCGTCATGCCGGTCCGCACCGTGATGCCCGTCGGCGTGCCGCCGTTCGGGCAGCAGCAGGGCCGCCATCCGCAGGGTGAGCGCCTGGGCCTGGGTGATCCGCAGCATTACCGCCTCCTCGCAGGCAGCGTATCGGCGGCCTACGACAACTCCGGGCCCGCCGAAGCCGACCCCCGTCCGCCAGGTCACGGACCTCCGGCCGCTGGGAGTCGCGGGCCTCCGGCCGCTAGGAGTCGCGGACCTCCGCGACCGCGTCCGCGAGGATGTCGACGCCCTGGATGATGGTGCGTTCGGACAGGGTGGCGTAACCGAAGAGCAGCCCGCCCGGGCCGCCGGGACGCAGGCGGTACCGGGCGACGCCGTACATGCCGAGGCCGCGCCGGGCGGCGGCGGCCACGACGGCGGCCTCGTCCAGGTCAGGCGGCAGCCAGGCCACGACATGCTGGCCGGCCGCGACCCCGGCCGGTACGAAGTCGGGCAGGCGCCCGCGTAACGCGGCGAGCAGGACGTCCCGGTGCCGCCGGTAGATCGGCCGCATACGGCGCAGATGCCGGTCGAACTCGCCCCGGTTGAGGAAGTCGGCGAAGGTCAGCTGATCGATCACCGACGAGCCTCGGTCGGCGACCAGCTTGGCCGCCGCGACGTCGTCCACCAGGTGCGGCGGCACCAGCAGCCAGCCGAGGCGCAGCCCGGGGGCGAGCGTCTTGCTCGCCGTGCCGCAGTACACGACGTGCTCCGGCGCCAGGCCTTGGATCGCGCCGACGGGTGCGCGGTCGTAGCGGTACTCGGCGTCGTAGTCGTCCTCGATCACGACGGCCCCGCGCCCCCTCGCCCAGCGGATCACCTGGGCACGGGCCCTGGCCGAGAGGACCCCGCCGGTGGGCCACTGGTGCGACGGCGTCAGCACGACGGCGTCGGCGTCGGCCTTCTCGAGTTCCTCGACGAGGATGCCGTCCGGCCCGACCGGAATGCCGACGACGTCGAGCCCGGCGGACCTGGCGACCAGGCGGGCGTCATCCTCCGGCGAGGGGTCCTCGACGGCGAGCCGCCGCGCGCCGCGCGCGGCGAGCACCTGGATCAGCAGCGCGACGCCCTGCCCGTACCCGCTGGAGATCACCATGTTCTCCGGGCTCGCCGAGGTGCCGCGGACCCGGTTGAGGTAGTCGGTGAGGGCGTCGCGCAGTTCGGGGACGCCGCGCCCGTCGAGGTAGGCGAACCGGTCGTTGGGCGTGGTGGTGAGCACGGTGCGCACCGAGCGCAGCCAGGCCGCCCGGGGGAACGCCGACACGTCCGTGCGCCCGTACCCGAAGTCGATCGTGAAGGCCGTGCGGCCCGTGGTGACCCCGGCCACCGGAGCCGGCTCGGGAACGGATTCGGCCGTGACCTGGGTGTAGCCGCCGGAGCGGCTCGTGAGGTAGCCCTCGGCTACCAGTTGCTGGTACGCCTCCACCACCACGCCGCGCGACACCCCGAGGCCGGTGGCGAGCGTGCGGGTGGGCGGCAGCGACGCGCCCGGCCGCAACCGGCCCGCCCGGACGCCGGCCCGGATCGCGGCCTCGAGCTGCCGGTGCAGGGGTTCGGTCCCGGTGCGGTCCAGTTCGATGAGCAGGTCTTCGGCGGTGCTGGAATTGGTCCTTGTTCGGCCCATGTGATCGGACCTTACCGGGTGTACCGATTTCCGGCAGGCTAAAACACATGACGACGACAACCGCTCCGCACCTCGACGGCCGGCTCCTCACCCCCGGCGACGCCGGTTACGACACCGCCCGCTCCATCTGGAACGCCATGATCGACCGCCGGCCGAGGATGATCGTGTCGGCCGCGAGCGTCGCCGACGTGGTGGCCGCGGTGCGCCTGGCCCGCGAGCTCGACCTGGAGATCGGTGTCCGCTGCGGTGGGCACAACGTGGCCGGCTTCGCCGTGCCCGAGGACGGCCTGATGATCGACCTGACCCCGCTGAACGGCGTACGGGTCGACCCCGTCCGGCGGCGCGCCTGGGTACAGGGAGGCGCGCTGCTCGGCGCGCTCGACCGGGCGACGCAGCCCTACGGCCTGGCCACCACCGCCGGCAACGTCTCGCACACCGGCGTCGGCGGCCTGACCCTCGGCGGCGGCATGGGATGGCTGGCCCGCCGGTACGGCCTGGCCTGCGACAACGTGGTGTCCTACACGATGGTCACGGCCGAAGGTGAGGTCGTGACCGCGAGCCGCACCGAGAACCCGGACCTGTACTGGGGCCTGCGCGGCGGCGGCGGCAACTTCGGCATCGTCACCGAGTTCGAGTTCCAGCTCCACCGCACCGGCACGCGGACGCTCGTCGCCCAGTTCGACTTCCGTGCCGAGGACGCCGTGCCGGTGCTCGAAGGCTGGCGGGACCTGTCCGCCGTCGCGCCGCGCCAGGCGACGTTCACGGCGGACGTCGGCGACACGACCGGCGGCCCGATCGCCACCGTCGGGTTCGTCTGGGTCGGTGACCCCGTGCGGGGCCGCCGGTTGCTGCCGGCGATGCGCGCGCTCGGACGTCCGGTCGCGGAGCGGGTCACGACGCCGTCGTACCTCGAACTGCAGCGGCGGGACGACTCCAGCGGCGGCCACACGTACCGCAGGTATTCCAGCGCCCACTATCTGAACCGGTTCCCCACCTCGGCGATCGAGGCGTTCCTCCTGCGCGGCGCGACGGATCTGAGCTCTGGCACGCACCTGCCCGGCGTCGGGCTGCAGGCGCACGGCGGTGCGATCGCCGACGTCGCCGAGTCCGACGCCGCGTTCAGCCACCGGGGCACGATGTTCGAGTTCGGCGCCGGTTCCCGCTGGACCGACGCGGCCGAGGACGCCGCCAGGATGGCCGCCGCCCGCGCCGCCGGCGCCGCGCTCGATCCGTACGCGGGCGGCGTCTACGTCAACTCCCTCACCGCCGACGACGGCCAGCGCGGCATCCGCCGCGCCTATCCCGCCGCCAAGCTGGCCAGATTGTCCGCCCTGAAGACGACGTGGGACCGCCAGAACATCTTCCACCTGAACCAGAACATCAAACCGGCGACCTCCCTCTGACCAGGGCCCTACCGGCCCGCCGGGGCGAAGCCGTACAGCAGGGACCGGACGATCTCGTCGGGGTCGGGGAGGTCGAGGCTGAGCAGGCCCCGGTAAGCCACGAGACCGGCGAACAGGTCGGTCAGCAGCCACAGGTCGCTGTCCGGGCGGAGCTCGCCCCGCTCGATCGCCCGGTCGTAGACCGCCCAGGTTCGGGCCATCCGGTCGCGCATGCTCGTGCGCACGAGGTCGGCCACGGCCGGGTCGCGTCCGGTCTCGCCCAGGATCTGGCGGCTCAGCGCGGCGACCCGGTCGTCCTGCCAGGCGGCCAGCGTGTCGACGACCACCTGCCGCAGGTCGCCGGTCAGTGAGCCGGTGTCGGGGATGGCGATCTGGATGTCGAACATCTGGGCCAGCGCGTCCAGCAGCATGTCCCGCTTGGTCGCATAGCGCCGGAACACGCTGGCACGGCCCACTCCGGCGTGTGCGGCCACCTCGTCCATCGTCACCTCCAGGCCGCGCTGGAGCAGCAGGTCCATGACGGCGGAGCGGATCTTCGCGTCGACGGCCGGATCGGGCCGCCGGCCCCTCGGGGACGGGCTACTCGGCATATATGATACTTTCAGTATCAGATACTTGGGGTATCGGAAATAGGGTGACGTGAATGAGAGTACTGGTCGTCGGCGCGGGCGTCGCCGGACTCGCCGCCGCGCGCGGCCTGATCAGGTCGGGGCACGAGGTCGAGGTGTACGAGCGGGCGCCGGGGCTGCGAACGGTGGGCGGATCCGTGACGCTCTGGAGCGGCAGCACCGGCATCCTGCGCGACCTCGACGTCGACCTCACCGGTGTCGGACGGCGCATCGACGCGATGGAGTCGCGGTCGTCCGGCGGGCGGCTGCTGGTCACCGTCGACGTCGCCGCCGTGGCCCGGCGCTACGGCACACCGAACGTGCACCTGCCCCGGCAACGGCTGGTCGAGCGCCTCTCCGACGGCCTGCCCGACGGCGTGCTGCGCTTCGGCCACACCTGCGCGCACGTGGACCACGAGCGGGGCGAGATCACCTTCGCCGACGGGAGCACGGCGCGCGGCGACGTCATCGTGGGGGCCGACGGGCGCTCCTCGGTGGTACGCGATCACCTGTGGGGTGCCGACCCCGGCCGGCTCACGGAGTGGGTCACCTGGCAGGGGTTCGTCAGGGGACCGCTCGACCTCGTCTCCTCCCACCGGGTCGTCATGATGATCGGGCGCGAAGGGCTCTGCGGCCTGATCCCCGCCGGGGAGGGGCAGCTTTTGTGGTGGTTCGACCATCGGACCGACCACCGCGCGCCGCTGCCCACCTCGCCCGTCGAAGCGCTGACCGAACGCTTCGGACACTGGGCCGCGCCCGTCCCCGAGGTGCTCGCCTCGATCGGGCAGATCGACCGCTTCACCCACCACCGCCACCGCGTACCGAAGATCTGGGGCAGAGGCCGCACCACACTTGCCGGCGACGCCGCCCACTCCATGCCACCGACGATGGCCCAGGGCGCGAACCAGGCACTAGAAGACGGCTGGACCCTGACCCGCGAACTCACCGCCCCCGGCCTACTGCTCACCGACCTCGGCCGGGCGCCCGACGGCCCCGGCCCGGCCTTGGACGACCCCAGCCCGGCCCTCGACCGCCCCGACCAGGTTCTCGACGGCCCCGGCCTGGCCTTGGACGGCCCTGGCCAGGTGCTCGACGGCCCCGGCTCGGTGACGGAGCGGCTGCGCCGCTACGAGCGGATCCGCTCCCGGCAGTCCGCCCGCGCCGCGAACCTGGCCGCCACCGAAAGCACCAACAAGTACCGCCCCCAGTTCTTGACACGCCTGCTCCCCGACACCCTGGTCACCACCGGCTACACCACCTGGCTCCGCCACGTCAGCAACTACCTCAGCACGACCGACTTGCCCAACGGGAAGCCCGCTCATCTGCGGTGATGGATACTCGCGCGGGTCCCCCGTGAGCGCCCATGGCGCTTCCCACAGTCTGCCGAAGCCGGCTCGCAGCACGGCGGCCGGCCACACCGAGAGCTCGAGCCGATGACAACGGTATCGGGATGCACATACGCCGAGGGGTGTACGACCGGCTCGTGGTCCCCCAACGCGAACAGCGCCGATACCGTCAGACGACGTACTCGGCTCCGCACGCCTCGGCCAGGGACGGGCCGAACAACGCGGCCGGGGTGAACGCCCCCGGCTTGCCCTCGCCCGCCAGCAGCCGCCGCACCACCTCGGCCGGCACCGCGCCGGTCCACTCCTGGGCCTCGCCGAGCCGCAGCCAGCCCTCGCGCGTAGTGCCGTCGGACCAGCGCACGACCGCGTGCCCCCACGAGTGCTCACGCGGCTTCGGCTTGGCCGCGACCTTCACCGCGGCCAGCCGCCGGATCGCGAACTCCCGCACCGGGCGGATGCCCAGCACCGCCGTGGCCACCGGCAGGATCGCCCGGACCACCGGCGAGGACGGCGCCTCGCTCGACGCGGCGACCACATTCGGCGCGCCGCTGGCGCGCTGGGCCGCCATCAGCTCGCCGAGGGGCATACCGGCCGTGGTGACCACGCCGCCATCGGGCAGCGTCAGCCGCATCGGGTCACCGCCGATCGGTGCCGCCACCAGCCGTCCGTCGCGGTATCGCCGTCCCTGGAACCGGCCGCCGCCCTCGACGCCCGGGATCCCGTCGAGAATGGTGGCGGCGAGCGCCTCACCGACCACGCCCGCCTGGGTGTCGAGCGACGGCACCATGTCGACCCTCACCCGCTCGGGCGCGATGCGCCCCTCGCAGAGCTTCACGACCACGCTTTCTGTCGCGGTGACACCGAATCCGGCACCGGTCACGACCGTACGCCCGGAGGCCGCGACCGAATCGCCCAACGCGAGCGTCGTGGCCACCGCGGACAGATCGTTGGCCAGATCGAGGTAGTCGCCGCCCCCGTGAAGGCAGGCCCGGATCACCGGCGTCGCGGTACGGGTGAACGGGCCGACCGTGTTGACGACCGCGGCCGGGCGCCGCCGACGGATCTCGGCCGCCATCGCCTCGACCGACCCGGCCACCACCATGCCATCGCCCCCGGCCACCGCGACCAGGCGCGCGGCGTCCCGCCCGACCAGCACCGGCCGGATGCCCCGCGCACGCAACTGGGCGGCGATCGCCCTGCCGCTGCGACCGGTCCCACCCAGGATCCACACGTCCGCCATATCTCTGCTCCACTCTCTGTGATGACACGCCGTGTCATCACACTAGCTGACCACGACACGGCATGTCATCACTAGACTGGCGACGTGAGCAGATGGCGGCCCGACGCGCGTGAACGCCTTCAGCAGGCTGCGCTGGAGCTCTTCGCCGAGCAGGGCTTCGCCGCCACGACCGTCCCTGAGATCACCGCCCGGGCCGGGCTGACCACGCGCACCTTCTTCCGGCACTTCGCCGACAAGCGCGAGGTCCTCTACGCCGACGACGCCGAGGTGCCGGCCATGGTCGCCACGATGATGGCCGAGGCTCCCCCGTCGGCCGAGCCGCTGGCCCTGATCGTCGAGGGCCTGCGCACAGTCGCCGAAACCCGCTTCGAGCCCCGCAAAGCAGCCCTGCTGGCCCGCCGCGAACTGGTACGCGCCGACACCGGCTTGCAGGAACGCGACCTGCGCAAGCGAGCGGCCATGTCCGAAGCGATCCGCGAAGGCTTCCAGACCCGAGGCATCGACCCACCCCGAGCGGCCCTCCTCGCCGAAACGTCGGTGACCCTGATCTACGTCTCCCTATCCGAGTGGCTCGACACCCCCAACGACCGCAAGCTCTACGACATCATCCTCAAAACCCTGGCAACACTCCGAAACGCACTCGGCTGATCAGTCGACCGCCATCAGCACGAAGAATGGGCATGATGCGGGGACCAACGCCCATGCACCGCAACCGATTGGGAGCCGACCTCAACTTCTGACGGCCTCTGCGATTTGCAGAGCGACCTGGGCGGGCGTTAGGTGCGTGGTGTCGACGACCTCGGCCTCGGCGTGTAGCCATGTGCGGGCCGCCTCGGCGTAGGGCTCAAGGTATTTGAGCCGGAAGGGGGAGGGGCCAAGAAGAGTGTCCCCCTCGATCCGCCCGAGGAGGGTGTCTTGGTCAGCGTGAAGGACGAAGTGCCGTACTGGAATGGCATGCTGGGCGAGGCCCGTGCTGATCTCGCGCCAGTACTGCTCGACCAGGACGGTCATAGGCATCACCAGAGTGCCGCCGGTGTAGTCGAGTACGCGGCGGGCGGTTTCGACTACGAGTGGCCGCCAAGGTGGCCAGTGCTGGAAGTTGTCCGTCGCGGGCAGTCCTGGCGTGATGTCCATAAGCGTCTCGCCAACCTTCTCGGCGTCGAACACTCGTGAATCCGGGATCAGTCGCCGCACGACTGCGCTGGTCGTCGTCTTACCTGCGCCGTGGGTGCCGTTAAGCCATACGATCACGGGACCCGATGCTAGTGCGAGTGGTGCAGGCTGATCTGACTCTTGGGGCTTGGAAGAACGCCTTCACGGCCCAGTGGGCGCCCGCGATGCGTGCCAGGCTATCAAGGGGTTTCGTGCTGGAACGGTGACGGCGGCAGAAGGCCGGCTCTGCACTAATGGGATAGCGCCGGATGAGCTGCCGACGAGATTTTCGTTCCTGACTGAGAAGCACCATGATCATGAATTAGCCTGCATGAATCGTGGCGGGCGACTGACCAGCCGTCCGCCACCGGTGTCCGCGCATTACCGACTACGCAGTTGCGGAGCTGCCGAAATGCCTGATGACCATCAGCCGCCCCCATCGTTCATGACCCACTCCCTGTGCTTGACCTGGTGCGATGGCCTTGACTCCGAGGAGGCGTTGCTTCGGATCGGTGGCCTGCCTCAGACGATCAGCCGTCGCAGCCTCCCCGAGACCGTCACAGCGGCCCACGATGCGCTCCCGCAATATTCTGGCTCCGCTCTCACCGGAAAGCTGGGGCAGTGGAACCTCATCGTCGAACCCAACGGGTTCCAGGGCTCACGCCTGCCGGTGCTGGCCGATTTGTCAAGCGATGGCCAGGCCATGAGCGTTTTCTGGAACGTGAATGGCGATGCTCAGATCGCTTACGCCGAACGCGGACGCATCATCGCCGTCATCGACCCGTTCGACCCGGAGGAAGGGGACGATGACGAGGCATTTCTGCTGCGCTGGGAGAGCGTCGCCGAATTGGACGAGGACTGGCGGGTCGGTGCGCTGAGGCTGGCGGAGACCGTCATGGGGCAACATCTTGGCGCGGACTGGTTCAGCGAGCCCCGGCTCAGCGCGATCATCCAGGCGCTTCCGGACCCCCCCGACTCCGAAACCGATGATGAACGGGATGCGTATCTGCGGGAGCAGCGCGCCCTTCTGGCCGAGGACCCTCAATTGGCGGCGCTGGTAGAGGATCCTGCGCGGGAGAAGCTCAGGGCTATGGCGGCATACGTCGCGGAATTGGTGGGAGATCGGGCTGGGTTGTCGAGACCGTTGGTCGAAGAAGCTCTTGCGGCGTTGAGAGCGCAGGGTGAGGTTGCTCAGCAGGTGAAGACGCGCTTGGAAGATGTCGAACGCGATCTCCTTGCTGAGGCCGCGGCCGTGCATGATTCCGGGCCCGTGGAGCCGGGTTCGCCGGCTCATCGGCTTGTGGTCGAGAGTCGGGCGGTCAGGGTCATGATCGCGGCCCTGAACGAGAGCCCTGCAACAGCCCTTTGGGAAGCCTTATGGTACGCGGAGATGCTCCGGCTAGACGGTCCGGACCGTATCCGTCTCACTGTCCTGCGAGCTGGTTACGACGAGATCGAGCGGCGAGGGGAGGGCCAGGGTTAGCGTCGCCGTAACCTATGCCGGGGAGTTTGAGGGGCGGAGCCCCTCATTGGGGGTCGAAGGGGGCGGAGCCCCTTGGGAAACTGCCCGGAGCGAAGCGGAGGACCTTGTTTTCGGGGATGACGGTTCTGAGCGTTAGCAGGGTTGTTAGCGAAAGGCCCCTCGCGAGGGTTGCGAGGGGCCTTTGGGCTGGGAGCCGACGAGGGGAATCGAACCCCTGACCTACGGTTTACAAGACCGTTGCTCTGCCGATTGAGCTACGTCGGCCTGCGGTGCGGTACGAGTTTAGTCGTATCGTGCGGGCGACGTCACCGATCGTTGGCACCAGTGGAGGGCGAAGGTCGGATCGGCGAGGGCGGTGGTGGCGGGGGTCAGGCGCGGCGGAGGCGGGAGATTTCGTAGAGGGCTATGCCTGCGGCCACGCCGGCGTTCAGAGACTCGGCGGCGGGGCTCATGGGGATGCGGGCGATCACGTCGCAGGCCTCGCGGACGAGGCGGGACAGGCCCTTGCCCTCGGAGCCGACCACGACGACCAGCGGCGAGGTGGCCAGGTTGATGTCGCCGATGTCGGTGGAGCTGTCGCCGTCGAGGCCGACGACGAACAGGCCCTGCTCGCGGTACTCGCGGAGCGTGCTCGTCAGGTTGGCGGCCCGGGCCACGGGGAGGTGGGCGAGGGTGCCCGCCGAGGTCTTCCAGGCGCCCGCCGTGACCCCGGCCGAGCGGCGGGACGGCACGAGGATGCCGTGGGCGCCGAAGGCGGTGGCGGAGCGGGCGATTGCGCCGAGGTTGCGCGGGTCGGTGACGCTGTCGAGGGCGATGATCAGCGGGATCTGGGCCGCGTCCCGCGCCCTTTCGACCAGGTCCTCGGGGTGAGCGTAGTCGTACGGCGGGAGCTGGAGCGCCAGGCCTTGGTGGACCGCGCCGTCGGTCAGCCTGTCGAGCTTGTCGCGGCTGACCTCGAGCAGCGCGATGCCGCGGTTGGCCGCCATTTTGATCGCGTCGCGGATGCGGTCGTCGCTCTCGACGCGCTGCGCCACGTAGAGCACGTTGGCGGGCACTTCGGCGCGGAGCGCCTCGACCACCGGGTTACGGCCGCCGATGACCTCGGGAGAGTCGTCGCGCTTGCCACGGGTCGTCGGCCGCGCGGGCCGGTCTCCGCCGCGCGGGGCCGCCGAGGCGGCGCCTGCCGCGCCCGGGGCGCGTTGCTTGTCCTTGAACCAGTGCCGCTCATGGGCGGGCGGGGTCGCGCCCCTGCCCTGGAGAGCGCTACGGCCCTGCCCACCGGTGCCCCGCGTGGGGCCCTTCTTCTTCGCGGGCCTACCGGACCCTTTACTACCCCCACCAGCCATGGTCCCAGCCTACCGGCGCGATCAGCGCGCCAGTTCCCATCGAGGGCCCTGGGGGGTGTCCTCGACGACCACGCCCGCGTCGGCGAGCTGGTCGCGGATGGCGTCGGCGGCCGCGTAGTCCTTGCGGGCCCGCGCGGCCTGGCGCTGCTCCAAAGCCACCCTGACCAGGGCGTCCACCGTGTCACGGAGGCCGGCGTCGCCCTTGGACTCGCGCCACTGAGGTGATCGGGGATCGAGCCCGAGGACGTCGAGCATGGTCTGGGTCTCGGCGAGAAGTCGTGCCACCTGTTCCTTGTTGCCGTGCGCGAGAGCGACGTTGCCCTCGCGGACGACCTCGTGGACCACCGCGAGGGCCTGCGGCACGCCCAGGTCGTCGTCCATCGCGTCCACGAACGCCTGCGGGAGCGGCGCCGCCGCGTCGACGTCGTGGATCACCTCGGCGGCGCGGGTGACGAAACCCTCGATGCGCTGGTATCCGACGGCGGCCTCGGCCAGCGCCTCGTCGGAGTAGTCGATCGAGGAGCGGTAGTGGGCCGCAACCAGGTAGTAGCGCAGCTCGACGGCGCGCACCTTGCCGAGCATGGCGGGCACGAGCAGCGAGTTGCCGAGAGACTTGCTCATCTTCTCGGCGCCGATCTTGAGCATGCCGTTGTGCAGCCAGTAGCGCGCGAAGCCGTCTCCGGCCGCCTGCGACTGGGCGATCTCGTTCTCGTGGTGCGGGAAGATCAGGTCGACGCCGCCGCCGTGGATGTCGAAGGTCTCGCCGAGGTACTTGGTGGCCATGGCCGAGCATTCGAGATGCCAGCCGGGACGCCCCGCGCCCCAGGGCGTCGGCCACGTGGGCTCGCCGGGCTTGGCGCCCTTCCACAGGGCGAAGTCGCGGCCGTCGCGCTTGGCCGAGTCGGTGTCGGTGTCCCCGGCCGCCCGCATGTTCTCCGGGCGCTGGTTGGACAGCCTGCCGTAACGCTCGGCGTAGGACATCACGTCGAAGTAGACGTCGCCGCCGGAGGCGTAGGCGTGGCCCTTGTCGATCAGCCGGTGGATCAGCTCGACCATCTCGGGGATGTGGCCCATCGCCCTGGGCTCGACCGTGGGCGGCAGGCAGCCGAGGACGTCATAGGCCCACGTGAAGGCGCGCTGGTTGCGCTCGGCGATCACGAACCACGGCACGCCCTCCTGAGCCGCGACGCGGATGATCTTGTCGTCGAGATCGGTCACGTTGCGGCAGAACGACACCTCGTAATCGGACCGCGTGAGCCATCGCCGCAGGACGTCGAAGTTGACCCCCGAGCGGATGTGACCGATATGCGGCGGAGCCTGGACAGTGGCCCCGCAGAGGTAAATCGAGACCCGGCCCGGCTGGATGGGGACGAAGTCGCGGACCGCACGGGTGCTGGTGTCGTATAGGCGCAGACTCACGAACGCAAGGCTAATGCCTCGCACGCCGTGGCAGGACTGGTTGCCCGACCTCACAAGCCGTCAAATCGAATGTGAATCCGATGACCTTTCGGCGAGGGCTAGGGGATTGGGGGCCTTCTCCCTAATGGAACACCTTGTCCGTGACCTTATGCATAGGTATGCACAACCTTGTCGCCAGGTTCGGGCGAACCGCCTTTGAGCACGCCCGATTCCCGGAAATCGGGCCCGGACCCCCGCCGGGCGGAGGCGAGGGGGCACGGACGGGGCAGGGTCCGATGTGGCGGATCACCGCGTGGCGTCGGCGTACGCGCCGGTTACGGGATCCCCGATTCTGTAGGCTCGAAGGGCCATGGACGTCACTCCCCCCTTGGCGGCAGGTCAGTCCTCCCGCCGGCCCGAGACCCAGCCCGCCACCGCCCAGCCGAGCGGAGCGGCGCTCGTACTGCGCCGCCTCGGGACCGCCGTCGCGGCCCTCGGGGTCGCCGCACTGGCCGCCGCCGCCTGCGTGCTGTCCTTCGACGCGCTGCGCGCCCTCGCGGAGAAGGGCGGGGCGCGGGTCGACTTCACCTACCTGTACCCCGCCGGCTTCGACGCGCTCCTCGCGATCGCGCTGATCAGCGTGCTCCTGCTGCGCCCCGCGCGCCTGCTCGTGCGGGTCCAGGCCGTGCTGATCCTCGCCCTGCTCATCGTGGGGGCGGCCACGGCCAACGTCGCGATCGTGACGGGCGTCTCGATCGGCGCGCGGCAGGCGGCGGTGGCCGTCGCCGTGGCCCCGTGGGTGATGCTGGTCGTCGGACTGTGGCTCTTCATGCTCCCGGCGAGGCGCCTCCCGGTCCGTACGTACGACGATCTTGAGGGCGCGCCGGGGGACGTTCCTGGGCGTGCGCCGCGCGGTGACATCGTCCCCTTCGGGGGAGAAGAGCGGGACCCCGATCTGGCCCCGCCGCTCGACACCGGTCACACGAGCCATACGGGTCACGTTTCCCCGCTGGAGCGGGACTTCGCGCCGCACCTGGACCGGCCGCATGTGCCCGACCAGGAGATCGCCCCTGTCGTGCCGCCGACTCCGGCGCCCGAGACGCCGACCGTGGACGAGCTGCCGCCCCTGCCGGACGAGGATCCGCTCGATGACGCGGGCCGAAGCGCAGACGCGGACCGGCACGCAGACGCGGACCGGCACGCAGACGCGGGCCGGACCGAGGACACGGACCGGATCAGGGACACAGGGCGGATCAGGGACACAGGGCGGATCGGGGACGCCGATTCTGGAGGGCATGCCAAGCCGGCCGATCCGGGCGTTCCGGTCGGGGATGCCGTACCCGAGCGTGCCGGGGGCGAGCACCCTTCGCCCAGGCATGCCGCGCCCGAGCCCGGCGCGACCGGGCATCATCCCGAGGCGACCGCACAGCAGCCTGGTGAAGCCGTACAACAATCTGGCGCGGCCGAGGCCGGACATCATTCGGGCGGGAGCGAGGATCAGCATCTCGGGGGCGAGGGTCAGCCTGTCGGGGGCGAGCAGGAGGCCGCCGCGCCTGAGCAGCAGCACTCCGTGCCCGTGCCGGAGCCGGAGCAGCGGCTGGTGCCCAAGCCGCGAGGCCGTACGGCGCCGCCCGTGCGACCGCGTGATCCCGACATGCCGCTCCGCTGGGGGGACCTGGTCAGGCCCTCCACGGGGGACGTACTCGTCCATCCGCTGCCCAAGCCGGTCCGCGACCGCAAGCCCGGCGACACCCAGCCGTACCCACAGGTCACCGACCAGCCCGGACGGCCGTCCTCCGACGCGCCCGCCGAGCCCGGCGAGGAGGGGGCGGTGGACACCCAGCCCTATCCGCACCTCCGCGAGGACGCCACCCCGTTGCGGGCCGGCACGGATGCCGCGGACGCCGTCCCCGACCCCGCTCACGGCCCCGACAGCGCCGACGAGGACGAGGTGTCCGCGGAGAGGCGGCAGGCGTACGCGAGCGAGCCCACGGCACCCCCGAGCGGCCGGATGCGCAGCACCCCGCTGCCGCCTGAGGAGTAGCCCGCCACCCCAAGGAGTGGCCAAGCGAGGGTCCTGCGTACGCCGCTGGATCACCGGCGGGTCCTTGGGGCTGTTCGGCGGGTCGCTGGTGGTTCCTTGGACCGTTCGGAGATCGCTGTGGTGCGTCGCGAGACCGTTCCGAGGTCACTGATGAGGTCCTTGAGAACCGTTCGGACGGTCGCTCGGGGTCCTTGAGCACCGTTTGTACGGTCGCTGAGGGTCCTGAGGTCCGTTCGGGGGGATCTCTGATGGCGCTCCTGAGAACGCTTGAGGGATCTCTTCTCATGTACGTACTGAGAACGCTAAAGGGATCTTGGGTTGTGGGTCTGAGAACGGTTCGTGGACCGCTGACGGGGGCGGTCGCGCCGGGAATGCAAAAGATCCGCCTGGCTGGGCCAGGCGGATCTTCGAAGGTGCCGGCGAAGCTGGCACCGTTTGGGTGATCGCCGCGCTTCAGGGCCTTACGGCCATGAGTTCGTCTTGGCGAATCGGGCGGCGAAGATCACCGGGTGGTGCGCTTCGCCAAGGGTCAGACCCTGGTTCGGCCGCGGAGGCCCGCCACGAGGGCGACACCGATCACGGCCAGGACCACCTGCATGACGAGTTCGATCCAGTCGATGCCGTTGGTCGTCGCGACACCGAGGACCTGGGCGAGCGCCGTACCGATCAGCGCGGCGACGATGCCGACGACGATCGTGAGGATCCAGCCGATGGGCTGACGGCCCGGGAGAACGAGCCGACCGAGAGCACCGACGATGGCACCGATGACGATCGCGCCGAGAATGGTTTGAATGGACATATTGAGCCTCCCCTTGAGGTTCGCACCTTCACGCTGAAGTGATGGCTACCCGGATTTGGGGGCCTAATCCTTGAAAGTAAAAAATCCCTGGTCAGGCGGCCAAAAAAGAGGACGGCGTCCCTCACCGCGCCGCGAGGGGCCGCCGTCCTCAGGTTCGCGAGCAGTTCGACCCACCCGCCTTTTGGGATCCCGCTTATAAGACGTGCCTGCCCGCCCGGCGGTTGGCGACCGGACCCGGCTTGTTGCGAAATTTCGGGGGATGGGGGCGTTGGGAGGGCCGGGGAGGTGGCTCGGCGGGACTGCTGTGACCTGGTGAGACAGGTGATGACCATGAGACGCATGAGGGTCACCGGCCACTCGCCGTACGAGGCGCCGAGTCCGCCGTACCCCGTCCCACCGCGTCGGCGCCCACTGCATGGCAGCGGGTGCGAGGAGATAGCCGGGGGCGGCGGGACCGGGGGCGGGACCGGGGGCGGGGGTAACCGGTG
>NZ_JANZYP010000046.1 GCF_025506355.1 Sphaerisporangium corydalis | reverse complement strand
GTTCGGGGTGGGGGGTGGGGTGGGGGTCGTAGGGTTTGGTTATGGAGCGGGTGTTGGTTTGGGTGCACGGTGGGGCGTGGAGGGAGCGGCACGCGGGGGAGGGGTCGGCGGCTGTCATGGCCGCTCACGGGCTTGACGTGGTGACGGTTACGCATCGGTTGAGTGGTGAGGCGACCTGGCCCGCGCAGCTCGACGACGTCAGGGCCGCCGCGCGTAAGGCTCAGGCCGATCATCCTGGGGTGCCGCTACTGGCCGCGGGACGGTCGTCCGGCGCCCATCTGGCGCTTCATCTCGGGCTGCGGGGCATCGACGCGCCCGGTGACGTGGCGGCCGTGATCGCCTGTTCGCCTCCGCTGGACCCGATGGCCGCCGACTGGCCGGAGGCCCGGGTGCCAGGGAACCCGTGGGCCCGGCTGCTCGGTCATGTCCCCGCCGCCGGGGACGACGCGACCGCCGACGTCACGCCGGCCAACCACGTGGGCAGCGGGCTGCCCGTCCTGTTGTTGCACGGCGCCGACGACACCGTGGTGCCGCCGACGCAGGCCCTGGATCTCGCCAACGCGCTCCTGGCCTCGGGACATCCTGTGACGACCTACCTCATGCCCGGCGGTCATGACCTCGACCTCACCAGGGACGACGTCCGGCAGGTCATCGCCTCGTTCCTGGCAGGCTGACGAGCGTCTGGTCTTTCTTGTCGTGTATGGCGGATGTACCGCCCCTGGGTCGTGCGTCTTGCCGGCATGACGGGCGCGTCGCCCCAGGTTCGGGTGCGAAGGGGTCAGGGGCGGGTGCCGTATTCGCGGCGGATCTCGTTGGCGGTTTCCTTGATGCGGCTTTCGGTCTGGAGCAGGCGGGCCTCGGCCTCTTCGGTGCGGGCCTCGGCGGCCATGGTGCGGTTGCCGGTGCTCGTCCCCAGCCCTCGCTTGGCCCGGGCCTTCAGCATCCGCAGCTTCCATTTGTCCATGAAGCCCATCGTGCTTTCCTCCCTGGTACCGGTCGTCCTTCGCTCCGGCCACTCCCCTCACACGCGCCGATCATGCCTCTCCACGATCACTTCGCAGGTCAGCACCCCTGAGGACCGCCAGGCTCTCGCGCCGGACGGGCGTCGCGCGTCACTTGGTGCCGCGTTCGCCGCCCCACACGGAGGGCAGGTCGTGCCGGCCGGAGACGAACTCCTGGACGGCGATCTTCGCCCGGATGGCCGGGCGGCGCCAGCGGTTCTCGCGGTGGACGGCCTTGGCCATCTTGGCCTCGCTCGGCCTGCGTGACCCTGGGGCGAAGAACCAGCGGGCCCACGGCGAGCCGGGGCGCGCCAGCCGTACCGCGCCGGCGATCAGCAGGATCGGCGCGAACAGCCCGGCGAGGCCGGTCCAGATCTTGCCCTTGAGCAGGGTGACGACGGCGAGCGCGAGGTTGCCGGCCAGCAGCAGGACCGCCGTCCACATGCCGCTCGCGGAGACGTCGGACGCGTCGGGCGCCTCCCAGCCGAAGGGCCGCATTCCCAGCAGCAGGAGCAGCGTCATCGCGATGGCCACGAAGACGGCGTCGACGGAGGTGCGTCCCTCCTCCGACCAGTAGACGTCCCGAAGGTGCAGGATCAGCGCGAACTCGTCCAGCACCAGGGCGGCGCCGACCCCGAAGACCGCCGCCGTCAGCGCGTACCACCCTGAGGACAGGCCGGCGGTCGCGAGCCCGGCGACCCCGCCGAACAGCATGAGCACGACGCCGAACACGACGTGGTGGACGTGGACGTCGCCGACGTTGACGTTGCGGAACAGGCCCACCTTGGCCCGGATCAGCCGGACGTTGAGCCGGGTGAACAGGAACGTGACGATCAGCGCCGTCAGGAAGCAGAAGAGCGGCAGCCGTCCGGTGCCGATGATCCGCTCGTGAAACCAGATCCCCACAGGCATCCCCCGCTTCCGATGCTAGGTCACGAGCGGCCGGTCGAGCGGCCCCTGCCGACCCCTGGCGGGGGACGAACCACGTCGTACCTGCTCAAAGCAAGGACGGGCGTCTAGGGCTTGTATGGTCGCGCGGCGGACGGGTGCCGGAAGCCAGGCCTCGCCGGGAGGCGCTCAGGCGGACGGGTGCCGGGAGTCAGGCCCCACCGGGAGGCGCCAACCTGACTGTCAGGCGAGGAAGGCGCGCAGGAGGGCCGCCGTGCCCTCCAGGTGTTCCACGACGGCCTTCCTGGCGCCTTCGGGGTCGCCCCGCAGGATCGCCTCGACCATGGCGACGTGCTGCGCGGCGGCGTGGTCGATGTTGGGGCCGAGCACCGGGATGGCGTTGAGCAGGTCGGTGACCCGCAGCCGGGCGTCGGCGCTGGCGGAGGCGAGCAGCGGCGAGCCGGTGAGCTCGGCGATGGACAGGTGGAAGGCGGTGTCCAGCCGGCGGTAGTCGGCGGGCGCGGCGTCGTTGACGTCGGCGAGCCGCCGGGTGAGGATCCCGCGCTGCTCACCGGTGAGTTCCATGGCGGCCAGGACCTGGGCGGCGCCGCACTCCATCGCCATGCGGAAAGTCAGCGCGTCGGCCAGATCGGAGGGGCCCATCTCGTTGACCGCCCTGCGCAGGTCCTCCTGCCGGGGCCGGGGCGGTTCGTACACGACGAACGCGCCCCCGTACCGCCCGCGCCGCACGTCGAGGTACCCGGCGTCCTGGAGGGCGCGGATCGCCTCGCGGAGCGTCACCCGGCTGATGCCGAGCTGGACGGCGAGCTCGCGCTCGGGGGGCAGTTTGGCGCCTGGCGCGACCACGCCGAGTTTGATCGCCTGGAGGAGGCGCTCGACGGTCTCCTCGAAGGCGTTGCCCGCCCGGACCGGCCGGAGGAGCGCGACGAGCTGCGGCTCGCCCATCACTGCCTCCCTAAGACGGGCTTCAATGGTTCGAGATTAGTCCATTCATGCGCCTCGGACCGCGTAACCGTTGACGCGGAGCCGCCGCTGGTGCTTGCATGCCTCCAATGGTCTGTTTCCAGACTTTTACCCGAAGGGAGCGCCGTGCTCACCGTCGACCAACTGCGTGAGGAGGTGTCCGCCGGCCGGGTGGACACCGTGCTACTGGCCGTCGCCGACATGCAGGGACGCCTCCAGGGGAAGCGGCTGTCGGCACGGTACTTCCTGGAGGAGGTGCTGAGCCATGCCGCCGAGGGATGCAACTACCTCCTCGCCGTGGACATCGACATGAACACCGTCGACGGTTACAGCATGTCGTCCTGGGACCGGGGCTACGGCGACTTCGTGATGCGGCCGGACCTGTCCACGCTGCGCCGGGTGCCCTGGCAGGAGGGCACGGTCCTGCTGATGGCCGACCTGGTCTGGGAGGACGGCACCGACGTGGTCCCCTCCCCGCGCCAGATCCTGCGCGGGCAGATCGCCCGGCTGGCCGAGCGCGACTGGGCCGCCTACGTCGGCACCGAGCTGGAGTTCGTCGTCTACAACGACACCTACGAGGCCGCGTGGTCCCGGGCCTACCGCGACCTCACCCCCGCGAACCAGTACAACGTGGACTACTCGCTGCTCGGCGGCGCCCGCGTCGAGCCCCTGCTGCGCCGGATCCGGCTCGGCATGGAAGGCGCGGGGATGTACGTCGAGTCCGCCAAGGGCGAGTGCAACCTCGGCCAGCACGAGATCGCGTTCAGGTTCGACGAGGCGCTCGCCACCTGCGACAACCACTCGATCTACAAGAACGGCTCCAAGGAGATCGCGGCCCAGGAGGGCATGTCGCTGACCTTCATGGCCAAGCCGAACCAGCGTGAGGGCAACTCCTGCCACATCCACATCTCACTGCGCGCCTCCGGCGGCGACCCGGTGATGGCGGGGGACGGCCCCCACGGGCTGTCGAAGATCGGCGAGCACTTCATCGCGGGCCAGCTCGCCGCCATGCGCGAGCTCACGATGCTGTACGCGCCGAACATCAACTCCTACAAGCGGTACGTTCCCGGCAGCTTCGCGCCGACGGCGGTGAAGTGGGGCGTGGACAACCGCACCTGCTCGCTGCGCCTGGTCGGGCACGGTCCCTCGCTGCGCATCGAGAACCGCGTGCCGGGCGGGGACGTGAACCCCTACCTCGCGGTGTCGGGGCTCATCGCGGCGGGCCTGCACGGCATCGAGAACGAACTGCCGCTGGAGGAGGCCTACGCGGGCAACGCCTACAGCGCGGGCGCCGACACCGTGCCGAGCACGCTGCGCGAAGCGCTCGCCCTGTGGGAGGGTTCGAAGATCGCCAAGAGCGCGCTCGGCGAGCAGGTGGTCGAGCACTACGCGAACAACGCCCGCGTCGAGCTGGCGGCCTTCGACGCGGCCGTCACCGACTGGGAGCTGTTCCGGGGATTCGAGCGGATGTGACATGAAGATCATCAACCCGGCCACCGAGGACGTCCTGGCCGACGTGGAGCTCGCCGACCTGGCCGAGACCGAGCGGGCCGTGGAGCGGGCGCGCGAGGCGTTCCCCGCCTGGCGGGACGTGGCGCCCGGCGACCGCGCCCGGCTGCTGCGGCGCTTCGCCGACCTGGTCGACCGGCACGCCGACGAGCTGGCGGGGCTGGAGCTGGCGAACGCCGGTCACACGATCGGCAACGCCCGCTGGGAGGCGGGCAACGTCCGCGACGTGCTGCACTTCTACGCGGGCGCGCCTGAGCGCAACCACGGCAGGCAGATCCCGGTGGCGGGCGGGGTGGACATCACCTTCGCCGAGCCGCTGGGCGTCGTCGGGGTGATCGTCCCGTGGAACTTCCCCATGGTGATCATGATGTGGGGTACGGCCCCCGCGCTGGCGGCCGGCAACACCGTCATCGTCAAGCCCGCGGAGTGGACGCCGCTGACGGCCCTGCGGCTGGCCGAGCTGGCCCTTGAGGCGGGGCTGCCCGAGGGAGTGCTCCAGGTGCTGCCCGGGGCGGGGGAGGTCGCGGGGGCCGGGCTGGTGGACCACCCCGGCGTCCGCAAGATCGTGTTCACCGGGTCGACCGAGGTCGGCAAGCTGATCGCCGCCAGGGCGGCCCAGAACGTCAAGCGGGTCACCCTGGAGCTGGGCGGCAAGAGCGCCAACATCGTCTTCGCCGACTCCGACCTCGCGCAGGCGGCCGCGACCGCGCCCGGGGCGGTGTTCGACAACAGCGGGCAGGACTGCTGCGCGCGGTCGCGGATCCTGGTGCAGCGCGAGGTGCACGACGAGTTCCTCGACCGGCTGGGCCGGGCCGTGGGCGGGCTGAAGGTGGGCGATCCGGCCGATCCCGGCACCGACCTCGGCCCGCTGATCAGCGCCGAGCACCTCGAACGGGTCACCTCCTTCGTCACCGGCACGCCGCGCTTCCAGGGGAGCTGCCCGCCGGGCCGGGGGTACTGGTTCCCGCCGACCGTGCTGACCCACGACTCGCTGGACGACCGCGCGTTCACCGAGGAGATCTTCGGTCCCGTCGTGAGCGTGGTCCCGTTCACCGACGAGGCCGAGGCCATCCAAATCGCAAATAACACGAAATATGGCCTTTCGGGGTCGATCTGGACCCGGGACGTGGGACGGGCCCTCCGGGTGGCCCGCGCGGTCGAGGCGGGCAACCTGTCGGTCAACTCCCACTCCTCGGTGCGGTACTGGACGCCGTTCGGCGGCTACAAGGAGTCGGGCCTGGGCAGGGAGCTCGGGCCGGACGCGCTGGCCGCCTTCACCGAGACCAAGAACGTCTTCATCGCCCACTGAACGACCGCGTCACCGACCTCCGGAACCACCGGGCCTCCGGAACCACCGAGTCGGCGAGCCGCCGCGCCCGACGGGCGGGCGCGCCACCAGCCGGCTCACCCGAGCACCAGGGAGTTCGTCACTATGCAACGACTGCGGGACCGCGTCGCCGTGATCACGGGGGCGGCGGGCGGCATCGGCCTGGCCACGGCCCGCCGCTTCGCCGAGGAGGGCGCGAAGGTCGTGTGCGCCGACCTCGACGAGGAGGGCGGCGCCAAGCTGGCCGACGAGGTGGGCGGCCTGTTCGTCCGCGCCGACGTCACCAGCGAGCAGGACGTCAGCCGGATGTTCGAGACGGCCTTCGACACCTACGGCAGCGTGGACATCGCCTTCAACAACGCGGGCATCTCCCCGCCCGACGACGACTCGATCCTGTCCACCGGCATCGAGGCCTGGCGGCGGGTCCAGGACGTCAACCTGACCAGCGTGTACCTGTGCTGCAAGCACGTCCTGCCGTACATGCGGCGCCAGGGCAAGGGGTCGATCATCAACACCGCGTCGTTCGTGGCGGTGATGGGCTCGGCGACGTCCCAGATCTCCTACACCGCGTCCAAGGGCGGCGTGCTCGCCATGTCGCGCGAGCTGGGCGTCCAGTTCGCCCGCGAGGGCATCCGGGTCAACGCGCTGTGCCCGGGACCGGTCAACACCCCGCTGCTCCAGGAGTTGTTCGCCAAGGACCCCGAGCGCGCCCAGCGGCGGCTGGTCCACATCCCGGTCGGCCGGTTCGCCGAGGCCTCAGAGATCGCCGCCGCCGTCGCGTTCCTCGCCTCCGACGACGCGAGCTTCATCACCGGGGCCGAGTTCCTGGTGGACGGCGGCATCTCCGGCGCCTACGTCACCCCGGTGTAGGGGTGTCCCGGCCCGTCATCGGCATCACCTGCTACGTCGAGCCCGCCACCTTCACGGTGTGGCGGATGCCGGCCGCGCTGCTGCCGTACACCTACGTCGAGCACATCGTGCGGGCGGGGGGCCAGCCGGTCATCCTGCCCCCGGCGGGCGAGCCCGCCGGGCTGGTCGAGCGGCTGGACGGCCTGATCGTGGCGGGCGGCGGCGACGTCGACCCGGGCAGGTACGGCGAGCACCCGCACGACCAGACCGGATACGTCCGGAAATTTCGTGATGAGGCCGAGTTCGGGCTGGTCGATGCCGCGCTGGCGTGCGACCTCCCGTTCCTCGGCATCTGCCGGGGGCTCCAGGTACTGAACGTGTCCCTGGGCGGCAGCCTCCACCAGCACCTGCCCGACGTGGTGGGCCACGCCGGCCACTCCCCCGCCCCCGGCGAGTTCGGCCACCTGCCCGTACGGCTGGAACCGGGCAGCCGGGTCGCGGACGCGCTCGGCACCGCCAAGGCCGAGGCCGCCCACTACCACCACCAGGCCGCCGACCGCCTCGGTGACGGGCTCGTCGTGACCGCCACCTGCGAGGACGGCACCGTCGAGGCCGTCGAGCTCCCCGGCCGCCCCTTCGCCCTCGCCGTGCAGTGGCACCCGGAGGCCGGCCAGGAGGGCCATCTGTTCGAGGCGCTGGTCACCGCCGCGACAGCCGGGCGAGATTGGTAAGGTGAGCGGGAACACCGATGATCCCGTGCGGGAGAGCGTCCTGACATCCGGTCAGGACCCCTGAAGGAGCAAGTCCTCCCCGCGAACCTCACAAGGCAAAGGACCGCGCGGGCCAGGTGATCTCTGGAAAGCAGGCCCTCCCCGGAGGGCCTCGCCGAAGGTGAAAGTCCGGTAAATCTCGGGCGAAACTCTCAGGCACCGATGACAGAGGGGGAGGATGCTCTCATCCAACCCTGTCTGAGGTGCGAATCATGTCCAGATCCACACCGCTCCGCGAGGTGCACGAGGGCCTCGGCGCGACGCTCACCGACTTCGCCGGCTGGCTGATGCCGTTGCGCTACGGCAGCGAGTCCGCCGAGCACAACGCGGTGCGCACGGCCGCCGGCCTGTTCGACCTCTCCCACATGGGCGAGATCTTCGTCACCGGCCCGCAGGGGGGCGAGGCGCTGGACCACGCGCTGGTCGGCCACCTGTCGGTGCTCGAACCGGGCCGCGCCCGCTACACCATGATCTGCGCCGCCGACGGCGGCGTGCTCGACGACCTGATCGTCTACCGGCTCGGCGCCGAGGAGTTCCTCGTCGTGGCCAACGCCTCCAACTACGAGCGGGTCGCCGCCGAGCTGACCGAGCGGTCGCGCGGGTTCCAGGCCGAGATCGACGACCGGTCCGACCGGTACGCGCTGATCGCCGTCCAGGGGCCGCGCTCGCAGGAGATCCTCGGCGCGCTCACCGACGCCGACCTGCCCGGACTGAAGTACTACGCGGGGCTGCCGGGCACCGTCGCCGGGTTCGAGGCCCTGATCGCCCGCACGGGGTACACCGGGGAGGACGGCTTCGAGCTGTTCGTCGCCGGCGAGGACGCGGTGCCGCTGTGGCAGGAGATCACCAAGGCGGGCGCCGACCACGGCCTGCGGCCCGCCGGCCTGTCCGCCCGTGACACGCTCCGCCTGGAGGCGGGCATGCCCCTGTACGGCAACGAGCTGAACGCCGGGCTGACCCCCTTCGACGCCGGCCTCGGCCGCGTCGTGAAGTTCGGCAAGCCGGGCGACTTCGTCGGCCGGGCGGCACTGTCGCCGCTGAAGGACGTCCCCCCGCGACGGCGCCTCACCGGCCTGGTCGCGCGGGGTCGCCGAGTGCCGCGCCACGGCTACCCTGTGGTGCTGCTGACGGACGGCACCGTCGTTGGAGAGGTGACCAGCGGCGCGCCGTCGCAGTCGCTCGGCAAGCCGATCGCGATGGCCTACGTGGACACCAACGTGTCCGAGGGGCTCGCGGTCGACATCCGTGGTAGCCATGAACCGGTCGACGTGGTTGACCTGCCTTTTTACCGGAGGAGCATGTGAGCAGCATTCCCGAGGAGCTCAGCTACACCAAGGAGCACGAGTGGGTGGCCGGGCTCGACGACGGCCTCACCGTGACCGTGGGGATCACGGCGTTCGCCGCCGAGGCGCTGGGTGACGTGGTCTTCGTCCAACTGCCGGAGACGGGTGCAACCGTCGAAGCCGGCGACGCCATCGGAGAGGTCGAGTCCACCAAGTCCGTCAGCGACATCTACGCGCCGGTGACCGGCGAGGTCGTCGAGGTCAACCAGACCGTCGTCGACGACCCCTCGCTGGTCAACTCCGACCCGTACGGCGAGGGCTGGCTGTTCCGCGTGCGCATGGAGGGCGGTCCCGAGGACCTGCTCACCTCTGAGGAGTACACCACCGTCACCTCGGCCGAGTCCTGAGGGTCACTGATCCCTCCGGCCCGGCTGGACCATGACGGCCGGCTCCGGCGAGCCACCCGGCTCGCCGGAGCGCCAGCACAACCTGTTCCGAAGGGCGGAGAGCAGTGGCGATCAGCGTCTTCGATCTTTTCAAAATCGGCATCGGGCCGTCGAGTTCGCACACCGGCGGGCCGATGGCGGCGGCGCACAAGTTCGCCCGGGGGCTCGACCAGGACGGGTTACTGGAGAAGACCGCCCGCGTCGAGGTCATCCTGTACGGCTCGCTCGGCCTGACCGGCAAGGGCCACGGCAGCGACAAGGCCGTCCTGCTGGGGCTGTCGGGCGAGAAGCCCGAGCTGGTCGACGTCGACACCGTGGACGAGCGGGTGGCGGCGATGCGCGCCGCCGGAACCGTCAAGCTGTACGGGACCCGCGAGATCCCCTTCGTCATCGGCGAGGACCTGGTCTTCGAACGCAAGATCTCGCTGCCCCAGCACCCCAACGGGATGCGGTTCACCGCCTTAGCGCCCGAGGGAGACCCGCTGCGCGAGAAGGTCTACTACTCCGTGGGCGGCGGGTTCGTCGTGGACGAGACGGCCACGGGCGCCGACCGGATCAAGTCCGACGACACCGAGCTCCCCCACCCCTTCACCACGGCGGCGGAGCTGCTGGGCCACTGCTCCGACACCGGCCTGTCGATCTCGCGGCTGATGCTGGAGAACGAGCGGGCCTTCGGCCGCACCGAGCAGGAGATCCGGTCTGAGCTGCTCCACCTCTGGGAGGTCATGCAGGAGTGCGTCCGGCGCGGCAGCGCCAAGGAGGGCGTGCTGCCGGGCGGCCTGAAGGTCCGCAGGCGGGCCAACCAGTTGCTGCGGCGGCTGCAGAGCGAGTCCCCCGAGAAGGACCCGCTCCAGACGATGGACTGGGTCACGCTGTTCGCCCTGGCCGTGAACGAGGAGAACGCGGCGGGCGGCCGCATCGTGACCGCGCCCACCAACGGCGCCGCCGGCATCATCCCGGCCGTGCTGACGTACTACGACCGGTTCACCCACCAGGCCGACGACGACGGCGTCGTCCGCTTCCTGCTCACGGCGGGGGCGATCGGCGTCCTGTTCAAGGAGAACGCCTCGATCTCCGGCGCCGAGGTGGGCTGCCAGGGCGAGGTCGGGTCGGCCTGCTCGATGGCGGCGGCGGGGCTGACCGAGGTGCTCGGCGGCACGCCCGAGCAGGTGGAGAACGCCGCGGAGATCGGCATCGAGCACAACCTCGGCCTGACGTGCGACCCGATCGGCGGCCTGGTGCAGATCCCGTGCATCGAGCGCAACGCGGTCGCCTCCATCAAGGCCATCGCCGCGGCCCGCATCGCCCTGCGCGGCGACGGCCGCCACTTCGTGTCCCTGGACAAGGCCATCAAGACCATGCGCGACACCGGACGCGACATGCTCGACAAGTACAAGGAGACCAGCCGCGGCGGCCTCGCCGTCAACGTCATCGAGTGCTGACCCGCCTCGCGGACGCCGGCCGGGCGGATTCAGCGGGCCGGGCGGAGTCAGCGGGCCGACCGTATTCAGCGGGCCGGCGGGACCGTGCGGCGCGGCCCGCGGAGATCAGCCGAGCAGGTTCAGCAGGCCGGTCAGGGCCGCGCGGTCGCTGACGCCCACCTTCTCGTAGACGGCGACCAGGGTGTTGCCGACCGTCCGCACCGAGACGACCAGCCGGGCGGCGATCTCCCGGTTGGTCAGTCCTGACGCGGCCAGCCGGGCGATCTCCCGCTGCCGCGGGGTCAGGTCGGGGGCGGCGAGGGTCAGCAGGGCGGGCGTCCGTGCTCCCTCGCAGCGCCGCGCGAGCGTCCACGCCCGGCTCCTGGCCCCCTGCGCCTGCCGCGCGCGGCCGATCCTCTCGTACAGGTCGCCCGCCTGCGCCGCCGCCTCGGCCGCGTGGAGGATCAGGCCCATGTCCTCGAACGCCGCCGACACGCCTTCCAGCCCGGCCGGTGTGGTCGCGGCGGCGTGCCGGGCGAACAGGGCCACCAGCGGGCCGTCGATCGGCAGCCGGGCCAGCCGGTCGGCGACCAGGTCGGGGCGGCCGAGCCGGACGACGTCGTGCAGGGCGAACGGCTCGTCGCACGGGTGCGTCACCGCGCCGAGCGCGGTCCTGATCGCCCCTGGGATGTCACCCTGCCCGGCGAGGATCCACACCTTGGCCTGCTCCAGGGGGAACGACACGTACGGGGCGAAGGGCAGCACGGCCGCCACGCCCCGGGCCAGCGTCTCCTCGGCGGCCGGATCGCCGAGCAGGGCGTACGCGTGCGCCAGCTCGCCGAAGCAGATTCCGGCGTCGGGGCTCGGCTCGGGCAGCCGGGCAGCCGCGTCCAGGCACCACGCGACGGCCTCGGCGGGCCGTCCCCGCAACCGGTGGATCTGCGCCCGCCGCGAGTTGAACAGGGCGATCGCCCTGTTCCAGGTGCCGAACTCGCCGTACAGGCGCTGGGCCGTCGCCACGTGCTCCTCCGCGCCCGCCAGGTCGCCGAGCAGGACGGTGGCGACCACCGCCGCCTCGGTCACGGCCGCGGTCATGCTGGGCAGGTTCTCCGGCGCGCCTTCGAGCATGTCGAGCGCGGTACGCACCTGCGCGAGGCACTCCACCGGGCGGCCCTCGGCGGCCAGCAGCGCGGCCTCGGCGGGCACGAGCCCGTAGGCCAGGCGCCCGGTGACCGGCCCGGCGCGCAGTTCGGAGACCGTCGACCGGGCCGCCACCAGGTCGCCGGCGGACACGTCGAGCACCACATCGAGCACACGTACCGCCCGCCTGCTCTCGTCCGAGGTCACGGCCGCCGCGGTCTCGGCCAGCAGGGCCCGCGCCTCCGCGACCCGGCCCAGCCCCATGGAGAGGTTCACCGCCCGGTTGACGCCGCACTCGACGCGGTCGTGCTCGCCCATGTCCGAGGCCCACGCCTCGGCGAACACCTCCTCGGCGTCCAGGGGCCTGTCGGCACAGCTCAGGACCCTGGCCAGCCCGACGCGGGCGTGCGGCCCCCCTCCCGCGGCGACCGCGGCGCGCCCGAGCCGCTCGGCCAGCTCCAGGTCCCGTACGGCCCTGGCGCTCTCGCAGGCGGCCGCGAGCGGCCCCGGCTCCCCGGGCACACCGCCGTCGAGCCGCCAGACCGCGACCCGGAGGACGTCCTCGCGGCGGCGCGCGCCCGCCGCCTCCACGGCCTCGGCCAGCGCGCGCAGCACCTTGCGCGCGCGCAGGGTCCCGCACCGGTCACGGATCACCTCGCCGTACAGGGGGTGCGCGAGGCGGACGAGGAGACGGTTCCCGTCGGGCCGCACGGTGACGAGCTGGCGGTCCTCCAGGGACTCGGCCGCCGAGGGGGACGCCAGCGCGGCGAGCGTGCCGGCGCCGAGCGGCTCCCCGTACGCGAGGAACTCCAGCGCCGCGCGCTCGTCGGCGGCCAGCACGCCGAGCCGCGCCTCGACGGTCTCCCGCAGTGTCGCGGTCAGCGTCAGCGAGCCCTGCCAGAGCCACAGCCCGCCGACGTCGCTCAGCACGCCCGACAGCACGAGCTCGCGCAGGTAGAGGGCGTTGCCCTGGCTGACCTGCCACAACCGCCGCCGGGCTGTGGACTCGACCCGCCCTCCGAGCGCCGCCTCCACCAGCCGCGCCGCCTCGGCCGGGGACAGCGGCCCGAGGTCCAGGCGGTGCAGCAGGCCGTCCTTCCACAGGGCCACGACCGCGTCCGGCACCGCGTCCGTGGTGCGCACCGTCGCGAGCACCCGTGTCCGGCGCCGGGTGACCACGTGGTGGACCAGGGCCGCCGATACCGGGTCGAGCAGATGGGCGTCGTCCACGACCAGTACGGGGGCCTTCAACGCGTCCGCGGCCCAGCCCAGCGTGTTCACGCCGGCCGGCATGGGCGGGAGCAGGTGCGCGAACGCGCCGAGCGGGATCTCCGCGGCCGACCTGGTCGCCCGCACCCAGGCGACCCCGTCGAGGTCGCGCACGGCGTGGCCGACGAGCCGGCTCTTGCCCACGCCCGGCGGCCCTGCCACGATGACCCCGCCGGCGGCTGAACGTACGGTCCTGAGGTCCTCGGTACGACCGGCGAAGGGCCAGGGGTTCGGCACGCGTCGAGCGTATTTGAGTAGGCCGTACTCATGCGAGGCCCTCGTCCAACACGGCATGGTCGGCTCATGAGCACGCCGGGGAACGACCCGACCGGCCCGGCCGTCCTGGGCGGGCCGACCGATCTGACCGAGCTGGTCCGGGAGAGTCTCGGTGACCGGGGCGCGGAGATAGCCGAACAGCGGGTCGAGCCGATCGGCGCGCCCGGGTCGCCCTCCACGGGCGGGCTGCACCGCGTGAGCGGCGTGACGACGTCGGGGGCCCGGTGGTCGTTCGTCGCCAAGTCGATCCGCTCGCTGCGGCACTGGCCCGCGATCGGCTCGCTTCCGGCGTCGTTCCGGTCGAAGATGATCGCGGAGTTCCCGTGGAGGGCCGATCTCGACGTCTACCTCAAGCCGTTCCCGCTGCCCGACGGTCTGCGCCTCCCCCGCCTCCACCGCGTCGACGACCTCGGGGACGACCGCCTGGTGATGTGGCTGGAGGACGTACGCGAGGCTCCCGGTCCGTGGGACCTCGGCCGCTATCGGTCGGCCGCCGGCCTGCTGGGGCGGCTGGCCGCCATGAACCCCGTCGCGCGGGGCGCCCGGCCGCAGCTGAGCGCGCTGCGGCATTTCGCCGACGGGCCCGTCGCCTCGGTCATCCTCCCCCAGATGCGCGACCCGGCCACGTGGGACCACCCGCTGGTGGCCCCGTACGTCGACGCGCCGCTCAGGGAGGACCTGCTCGCGCTCAGCGAGCGGATCACCTGGCTGCTCGACGCCGTGGACGAACTGCCGCACACCCTGGCCCACGGCGACGCCTGTCCCCAGAACCTGCTGGTGCCCGCCCTCGGCCCGGCCGACTTCGTGGCCATCGACTGGAGCTGGCCGACCCCGCTGCCCGTCGGCTTCGACCTCGGCCAGCTTCTGGTGGGCCTGCCCTACGCCGGGACCGGCGATCCGTCCGAGCTGACGGCCGTCCACTCGGCCATACTGGCCGCCTACACGGCGGAGCTCACGGTCGATCCCGGGCAGGTGCGCTTCGGGTACGTCGCGTCGCTCGTGCTCCGCAACGCCTGGACCGCGCTGCCGCTCGAACGGCTGGGCGAGACGCCGACCCCTGAACTGCACGAATTGTTCCGCGCCCGCGCCCCGCTCGCGCGCTTCGTCGCGGACCTGGGCCGGGCCATGTTCCTGTGAGCGCGACGCCCGTCCCCCAGGCCGCGCACCTCGGCGTCCTCACCAAACGCAGGGTCGCAATTCCGTAGCGTGCCCTAGGTCTTTTGCGCGCGTGCAAGCGGTAGTGACTCGGCGCCCGCATGCGCGTAAAGGTGTCTGTTGTGCGAACAGTGCCTCGGCGGACCCGCCGGCCACTCACTCTGTTCGGTGCCCGTCGCGGATCCGCCTTCCGCGAATGGGCACGGTGAAAGGCCAGGGGAGCGGGTCTGTCATGAAACAGGCCGGAAAGCGCATTTCAGGTGAATCCCCCGAGCGCGAAGGGTCGTGAGGAAAGAGATCTCTGTAGCACGCTTCACAATGGCAAATCCACCATTTACGCCATTTCTCGCAATGAACGTCAAAGGAGAGAACCTGTGAGTCGTCTCATTGATCGAATGATCGACCGTATCGTCCCGAGGGCCACCGCGTCCGCCTGCGCCGGAGGCTACTTCTGCAACTCCGCCGGCCATCCGGGCTACTGGTACCGGTTCTGCTGCCCGCAGACCGGTTGCGAGTGGAGCAAGGTCCGCAACACCTGCTGACCCTGTCCACAAAGGGGGCCTCGTGCGGCGGCACCACGCCGTCGCACGGGCCGTCCATGACGAGAAGACGCTGACATGGAGTACGTGAGGGCTGGATGCGCCACCCTGATCGCCCTGGTCTTCCTGGCCTCGGCGGTGGCGAAACTCCGGGACCTCCCCGGGTTCAGACGGTCGCTGCCGGCGCTCGCCCCTGTCGGGGCCGGGCTCGTGCGACCGCTGGCCATGCTCGTCGTCGCCCTGGAGGCGGCGACCCCGATCCTCCTGGTGACGCCGCCGGCGACCTCGTACGGCTTCGCGCTCGCCTGCGCACTGCTCATCGCGTTCAGCGCGGCCATCGCCGTGGCCCTGCGGCGCGGGCGGCAGGCCCCGTGCCGGTGCTTCGGCGCCTCCAGCACGCCCATCGGGCCCCGCCACCTCGTACGAAACGCCACGCTCCTGGGCATCGCCGGCCTGGGCTGGCTGGCGCCCGAGCGGCTCTTCCCGCCGGCCGGCGGAGCGGTGGCGGTCGCGGCGGGGCTGTTCGGAGCCATCCTGATCGTCTCCTTCGACGACATCGCCGACCTGTTCGCGAGGAGTTCCTGATGCCCTACCTTGTCGCCGCCGTGGTGCTGCTCGGCGTGCTGTGCCTGCTGAACCTGCTGCTCACGATCGGGATCCTGCGCCGGATGCGGTCGCGGAACGACCACCCCGGGCCGTTGTTCACACTGGGACCCGGCTCCCCCATCGGCTCGTTCAGCGTGGAGACGACCGCCGGCGAGCCGGTGTCGGACGGCACGCTGACCGGGGTGGTCGGCTTCTTCTCGGCCGGCTGCGAAGCCTGCCACGAACTGCTGCCGCGTTTCGCCGAGCACGCGCGCGGGCTGGGGCGCGATCAGGTCCTGGCGGTGGTCGGCGGCGGCGACGAGACGGCGATACGGGCGCTCAGCCCCGTGGCCCGGGTCGTCGCGGCCGATCTCGGCGGCGGGCCGGTCGCGCTGGCGTTCCAGAACAGCTGGACGCCCGCGCTGTACCTGGTCGGCGACGATCACAAGGTCGTCGCCGTGGGCTCGCGGATGGACGAACTGCCGGCCTGGAACCCGCGCGACCCCGTCGTGGGCACGGGGTGATCCCGGAGGAGGACCGGCGCGTCGGCCCTCGGGAACCGCGCGCCTCCGCCGCCGAGGCGCTCTCGCTGATCTGGCGGGCGGCCTCGGCGAACGTGTCGGCGTTCCTGCTCGTCACCCTGGCCTCGGCCGCGGCGCCGATCGCGACCGCGTGGCTCACCAAGCTGGTGATCGACCGGTTGACGACCCCGGACGGCGCGGTCGGCGGCCTGGCGCTCGGGCTGGTCGCCACCGGGCTGGTCGCCGCCGCACTCCCGGTGGCGGTGCAGTACCTGAGGGCCCAGATCGGCAGGTCCGCCCACCTGGCCGCCACCGAACGGCTGTTCGTCGCGGCCGGACGCCAGGTGGGCCTGCGCACCTTCGAGGACCCGGCGTTCCAGGACCGGCTCCGGCTGGCGCAGGACGGCACCGGCCGGATCGCCGAGCTGGTGGACGGCAGCGGCGGCGCTCTCGGAGGCGCGCTGTCCCTCGCCGGTTTCGTCGGGTCCCTGCTGGTCCTCAGCCCCCCGATGACGGCCGTGGTGCTGCTGGCCGCGCTCCCCGCCCTCGCGGCCGAGATCGTCCTTGCCCGGCGCCGGTCGGGCGTGGAGTGGGGCATCGAGCAGTACTACCGGCGGGAGTACTTCTACAGCCAGCTGCTCACCGGGGTCGCCGCCGCGACCGAGATCCGGCTCTTCGGCATCGGGGCGTTCCTGCGCGCCCGGATGATCGAGGAACGGCGGTCGGCCAACACCGCCGTCCAGCGGATGGACCTGCGCGAACTGCGCGTCCAGGGCGGGCTGACGGTGGTGAGCGCCCTGGTCGCCGGGGCGGGGCTGTGGTGGGCGGTCACGGCGGCGCGGCGCGGCGACCTGAGCATCGGGGACGTGTCGATGTTCCTGGCGGCCGTCGTCGGCGTGCAGGCCTCGCTGGGGGCGCTGACCTCGGCGATCTCCGGCGGGCAGGCGCGGCTGCTGTCCTTCGCCCACTACCTCGCCGTCGTCACCGCCGAGCCGGACCTGCCGGCCGCGCCGCAGGGGCACGCGCCACGCCTGCGGCACGGCGTCGAACTGCGCGACGTGTGGTTCCGCTACAGCGACGACCACCCGTGGGTCCTGCGCGGGGTGGACCTCACCATCCCGCACGGGCGCGCCGTCGCCCTCGTCGGGCTCAACGGCGCGGGAAAGACGACGCTGGTCAAACTGCTGTGCCGGATGTACGACCCGACCCGCGGGCAGATCCTGTGGGACGGCGTGGATCTGCGGGACATCCCCCCGGACGGGCTGCGCGAGCGGATCAGCGCGGTGTTCCAGGACCACATGAACTACGACATGACCGCCCGCGACAACATCGCCCTCGGCGACCTGACCGCCCTGCGCGACCCGGCACGGATCGAGCGGGCGGCCGCGCGCGCCGGGATACACGACAAGCTGACCGGGCTTCCCCGGGGCTACGACACACCGCTGACCCGCATGTTCGTGATCGGGACCGACAAGGACGACCCGGTCACCGGAGTCGTGCTGTCCGGCGGGCAGTGGCAGCGCCTCGCGTTGGCCCGGGCCTTCATACGCTCCGACAGGGACCTGATGATCCTCGACGAACCCGGCTCGGGCCTGGACCCCGAAGCCGAACACGAGATCCACGCCCGCATGCGGGAACACCGTGAGGACCGGACCAGCCTGCTGATCTCCCACCGGCTCAGCGCCGTCCGCGACGCCGACCACATCGCGGTCCTGGACGACGGGCGCATCACCGAGCACGGATCCCATGACGTCCTGCTCACCGCGGGCGGCAGCTACGCGAGGCTCTTCCGCCTGCAGGCGACCGGATACCAGGAGGCATTGTGACCCGTCGTCTTCCGGCCGCCGTCCTGCCGGCCGCCGGGGTGGCGCTGGCCGCCGGGCTGCTGCTGCTGTCGGTACGCCGGTCCTTCCTGGTCGCCACCGTCGACGGCCCCAGCATGGAACCGGCGCTGTCCTCCGGCGACCGCGTGCTGGTCCGGCGGACGAAGGAGGCCCGCACGGGGCAGGTGCTCGTCTTCCGGTTCCCCGACCTGCCGAGCGCGAAGGGGCCCGTGGCGATGCGGGACCGCCAGCTCCTGCTCAAGCGGGTCGTGGCCGTGCCCGGCGACCGGCTGCCCGTCACCTGGGAGTTCCCGGACGTCCGTGAGCTGGCCGGCGAGGTCGTGCCGCCCGGGTCCGTCGTGGTGCTGGGCGACAACCGGGCGACGAGCTGGGACTCCCGCCACTACGGCTTCGTGCCTCGCGAACGGTTCGTCGGCATTGTGATCCGGCGCCTGTATGGGTCGCGGGCGTCCCAGGCGGGGTCGCGGGGGTCGCATGCCGGGGCCGGGTACGAGGACCCGCCCCGGCGTCAGGTGGGCCGGCTCATCGCCGCTCGGCCACCAGGAGGATGAACAGGGCGGCCGGGAAGCCCTCGCGCCACCAGGGGTCGTCCCGGAGCTGCTCGTCGGTCGGGCGGGGCTCTCGCAGGTCGGTCATGACGAACCCCGCCTCGCGCAGCGTCGTGGAGTAGTACTCCAGCGGGCGCAGCCAGGAGGTGATCACCGACGGTGATTCGAGCCCGTCGACCATGAAGTGCTGGTCGACGCTGCGCGGCGTGAAGTACCGCGACGCCGGCACGCTGCTCGTCGCCCCGTGCTCGGAGTTCTCGGTGTAGAAGCACGGGTGCAGCGTGAGGATGACCAGCCGCCCGCCGCTCTTCAGCACCCGGCCGAACTCGTGGATCGCGCACGAGGGGTCCGGGAGGTGGCTGAACACGTGGTTGCACACCACCAGGTCGAACACCCCGTCCCCGACGGGCAGCGCGTCGACGCTCGCCCGCGCGAACGACAGGGATCCGGTCGGGTCGTGCGGAACCGTCTTGGCCGCGTCGATCAGCCCTTCGCAGGCGTCGACGCCCACGACGTCGGCGCCCGAGGACGCCAGATGCCGGGCGAGGTACCCCTCGCCGCACCCCGCGTCCAGGACCCGCCGTCCCGCGCAGGGCCCGATCGCGTCCAGGACGGCCGTGTCGGTGAGTTCGGTGCGGTAGCGGTCACGGCGCTCCCGGATGACCCGGACCCAGTACTCCGCATTGGCCTCCCATCGTGAGCGCGCGAGCTTCGCGGCGGCTCGGGTCGCTTCCCCCACTGCCTCCTCTTTCGTCGTCGTGAATCAGGGCATGCCCTTCAGCTGCCTCACCAGTTTGCCGCATGCCTCCCGTGCCCTTCTCTCCCGGCAGTCGGCTCCCCGCAGTTCGAGGGCCGAGGTCAGGTCGGCGATCCTCGACCCGAACGTGAGGTCGCGTTGCAGGGCCAGCGGGAGATAGGTCGAGGCCAGGTAGTACAGGTATGCCTCGTTGTAGCTTGATATCTCCCGCAGGACCTCGGCCGCGGTGTTGCGCAGCAGCAGTGAGGCGGGCAGGACGAAGTCGGAACTCGTCCGGCCGTCGTGCGTGTAGGTGGGGAACGACCATTCCTCCAGGGCCGCGTACACCGGCGTCGTGTCGAGCTCGCGCCGGTACCTCTCGGCCAGGTCGAGGTCGTTGGAGCTGATGAGCAGGCCCATCACCACGCCCCGCATCATGAACGCGGTCTGGCGCCCGGGGACCTGGGGGGCCGGTTCCATCACCGGCGCCCCGGTCACCTTGCTGACCTGGTGGGTCAGGATGTTGAGCGCGAGGATGGAGT
Organism: Sphaerisporangium corydalis; assembly: GCF_025506355.1. Taxonomy (GTDB): domain Bacteria; phylum Actinomycetota; class Actinomycetes; order Streptosporangiales; family Streptosporangiaceae; genus Sphaerisporangium; species Sphaerisporangium corydalis. The sequence continues at coordinate 63,620 of NZ_JANZYP010000046.1, read as the reverse complement.
GGAACGAGTAGGTCTTGCGGTTCAGCCGGGGGACGAGCTCGATCGAGGAGTCCACGAGTTTGCACGGGTCCTTCAGCAGGCCGTGGCCACGCTCGGTCGAGTACAGCGCCTCAAGCGCGCGGTCCTGCTCCCGCCCCCAGAAACGGGCGAGGAACGAGGAGACCTTCTGGGTCGCCTCGTTCCTGACGATGTGGAGTGCGGCCTCCAGGGCGTTCAGGAGATGCTGCTGCGCCACGGTGGAGGTCTCCAGGGCCGCGAGGTCGACCGACAGCCCTTCCGCCTGTAACTCCCCGACGAGCTCGTCGCGGCGCTTCAGGATGGAGTGCTCCATGCAGTACTCGGCGATCCCCGGCACCGACGCCATGAGGCTCTGCAGCGACCGGCCACTGATCCGGTCCAGCCACCCGGCCTTGTCCCACAACCGGCAGACCGTGCTCTCGTCCAGCCCCGAAAGGACGGCGACATCGGACATGTTCCACCCGATGTCCTGGGTGATCTCAGAGAGAGACCTGGGCTCGATGTCCGCTGTCATGACCCTCACTAGAGAGTGGCACGTGCTGACACCATGATCCTATATACCTGACCGACCACAGCAAGCTTCATTCCCCTTTCCACCCACATCACCGCACCACGAACAGCAAGCCCATCAAACGCTAGGTGTCCGTAGACCACCGCGTGGAGTCCGTAGACCACCTCGCACTGTCGGGATCACTGCCCCGCACTGTCGGAATCACCGGGACGGCCCGTCCTGACCGGCCGCGACCATCTTCTGGATCGCCTGGCGGGTCACCCCCAGCTCCCTGGCCAGATCGGCTTGCGCGAAGCCCTCGGCCAGCATCGCGTCGATGAGCCGGCGACGCTGCCGGGACAGCTCCCGCGCCGCGCGGGTATGCTCGATCGCCGCCGCGCGAACCCGCTTCAGTTCCTCAAGGAGTGCGGCGTGCGCCGCCGATTCGATGTGCTTGACCATGACCCCATTATGACAACCCCCGGTTGTCAAGTCAACCAGGGGTTGTCACCCACGCGACCGCCCGGCTCGCGAGTCGGCGAAGACCACCAACGGCGAGCGCCGCCCAAAGAAAAGCGCGCGCCAACGGCGCTCCATTACCGAGCGTCCGGCGCTGGACCATGGTGTCGATGGTGGGGTGGTTCGCCCCGGGTCAGAGGGTGCCGTGCTTGACACCGGCCAGGAACGCCGACCACTCGCCGGGCGTCACGACCAGGACCGGACCGGCCAGGTTCTTACTGTCACGAACCGCGAGAACCCCGCGCAGGTTCGACGCCACCTCGACACACTCGCCTTGGTCGGCGCTGAAACTGCTCTTATACCAACGTGCGCCGCGAAGATCTTGCGCCAATTCGGTTCACCGCTTCCTCTATTAGCCGGAGTGACTGACTGAACGGCAGGGCCTCGGCCCGGAGTGCGTCAAACCCGCGGACCAACTCGGCGATCGACCGGCGATCGTTGGAGGTACGGCCGTAGGGCTGCGCGTCCAAGTAGGCGGCGTATGAGAACCCGTTCCGTTCGGCGATCTCCGGCGACGCGGGCGTGATTCCTGGCGGCGGGGCCGGGGATTCTCTTCGCCATTCCCAGCGTCCCCTTCCTGGCGGCCGGGCCCAGTCGTGAGGGAAACAGTCAGGAGGGGGAGGTGGTGAGGAGGTCGGTGGTGTGGATTACTTGGGCGAAGCCGCCGTGGTGGAGGCTGGCGGCGGTGGCGCGGGTGAGGTCCTCGGCGGTGACCACCTCGCCGTCCGGGCCGGTGGCGTCGAAGGTGTGCATGGCGTCGATCGGGTACAGCACCTGGTAGCCCAGGTTGCCCGCCATGCGGGCGGTGGTCTCGTTGCACATGTTGGTCTGCATCCCGACGATGATGATCTGCCCGATCCCGTGCCCGCGCAGCCATTCGTCCAGGTTCGGCCTGCCGTAGAACGCCGAGTTGACCGACTTGGTGAGGAACAGGTCGGGCGCCTCAGGCCCGAGTGCCACCGCCACCAGATCCTTGACCGCGTTGCCCGGCGCGCCCGGCAGCAGTGGCGACCCCGGAGTCCGTGAATCGTGCCGGACGATCACGATCGGCCGCCGCTCCGCACGCCACTCGCGGATCAGCGCGGCGATGTTCTCCTCGGCGGCGGGATTGTCCCTGCGGCCCCAGTAGGGATCCGTGAAGCCCTCCTGGACGTCGATGACGATCAGGGCGGCGTTCTTGTCGATCTCGATCTCGCTCATGACGACCAGCCTCGGCCTCCCGGCGTCCACCGGCGAGTGGCAGAAATGTCATTGTGCGCTACATTCCTGCCATGCGGACGGTGGCGGCCCTGATCTACGACGACATGCGCGCCTTCGACTACGCGGTCATGGCCGAGGTCTGGGGCATGGACCGCGCGGACGGCGGGGTGCCGGCCTTCGAGCTGCGCCGCTGCTCGGTGGACGGAAGGCCCGTGCGGATGCATCCCGGCGCGCGGGTCGAGGCCACGCACGGCCTCGACGGGCTGGCCGGCGCGGACCTGGTCGTGGCCCCCGGCCGCGAGGACCCCTCCGCCCCCGTGCCCGCCGCGATCATCGAGGCCCTGCGCGCCGCGCACGCGGGCGGAGGGACGATCGCCTCGCTCTGCTCGGGCGCCTTCGTACTCGCGGCGGCCGGCATCCTGGAAGGCCGCCGGGCCGTCACCCACTGGCTGCTCACCGAACGACTCGCCCGCGACCACCCTGGCGTCACCGTCGTCCCCGACGTGCTGTTCATGGAGGACGGCGGGGTGTGGACCGCGGCCGGCACGGCGGGCGGCGTCGATCTGTGCCTGGAGCTGGTCCGTCGGGCCCACGGCGCGGCCGTGGCCAACACGATCGCCCGCCGCATGGTCACCGCCGCGCACCGCGACGGCGGTCAGGCCCAGTTCGTCGAACGGCCGGTCCCCCAGATGGCCGGCGGCCGGTCGGCGGTCACCGCCACCCTCGAATGGGCGCGAGGCCACCTCTCCCTGCCGCTCACCGTCACCGACCTGGCCCGGCACGCGCGGAGCGCGCCGCGCACGTTCGCCCGCGACTTCGTCTCGCAGACCGGCGCCACCCCGGCCCAGTGGCTGATCCGGCAACGGGTGACCGAGGCGCAGCGCCTCCTGGAGACCACGGACCTGTCGATCGAGCAGGTGGCCACGCGGTGCGGCTTCGGCACCGCCACGATGCTCCGCCGCCACTTCGCCCGGATCCTCGGCACGACCCCCACCCGCTACCGCCACACCTTCGCCCACACCTGACCGGCGATCCAGGCCCGCGGTGGACCGGCCGCCCGGACCGGGCAGCGGGGTCGGCGGGGAGCGGGGCTGTGGACAAGGCGGCCGACCGGGGCAGGGCTGTGGACAGAGGGCGCGGTGGGTCGGGGGAGGCGCCTAGCATGAGTTGCCTGTCGTCTCCCCGAGGAGGTTCAGGTGCTGCCGGGCACGACTCCGAACATGGTCGCCCCCACAGGCGCGGAGGTGTCCGTCGCCCGGCCCGCGTTCGCGCGGGCACACTGGGTGTTCCTCCTCGCGCTGGCCGCGGGCGCGGCGCTCAGGCTGGTCGCCGTGCTCGGATACCGTCCGGCCCTGTGGTTCTGGGCCGACTCCTTCGTGTACGTCAACGCGGCCCTCGACCCGCAACCCCTCGACTCGCGCCCCTCCGGCTACTCGCTGTTCCTGTGGGCGCTCCGCCCGCTGGAGAGCTTCGGCGCGGTCGTGGTCGTGCAGCACCTTCTCGGGCTCGGCATGGCGGCCTGCGTCTACGCGGTGCTCCGCCGCCGCACCGGCCTGCCTGGGTGGGGCGCGACGCTGGCGGCCGTCCCGGTGCTGCTCGACGTCCACATGGTCCAGCTCGAACACCTGGTCATGGCCGATCTGCTGTTCACCGCCCTGGTTACGGCCGCGGTGACGGTGCTGCTCTGGCGGGAGCGGCCGGGGGTATGGACGGCCGTCGCGGCCGGGCTGCTGCTGATGGGCGCGACCCTCACCCGCACGGTCGGCCTCCCGGTGCTGGTCGTCGTGCTCGTGTGCCTGCTGCTCGCGCGGGCCGGCCCGCGCGTCCTGATCGCCTGCGGGCTGGCCGCCGCCGTCGGCATCGGCGGCTACGCGGTCTGGTACCACGCCGAGCACGGGAGCTACGGCCTCGGGCAGAGCAACGTCTGGCTCTGGGCGCGAACCATGAGCTTCGCCGACTGCGCCGAGATCAAACCGGCCGGCGAGGAGCGGGTCCTGTGCCCGGCCGGGCCCCCCGGGCGACGGCTCCCGCCCCCGTCCTACATCTGGGACGCCGACTCCCCGATCTCCAAGATCGGCAAGGACGCCGACCGGGAACGGCTCGCGGGGGCGTTCGCCAAGGAGGCGATCCTCGCGCAGCCGGTCGACTTCCTGCTGACCGGCGTCAGGGACGCCTTGTGGAGCTTCGAGTGGAACCGCCGGGTCTATCCCGTAAGGGGACCGCAGAGCGCGTACGTCTTCCCTGACTCGGTGAGACCGTTCACCGACAGCGTCGCCTCGTCGGGGCGCGGCGCGCCTGAGCTGACCGCCGCCTACCAGGGCCGCAGGGCCGACACCATGGTCGTCGAGCCGTTCGCCGGCGCGTTGCGCGCCTACCAGGAGCAGGGCTATGTCCGGGGCCCGCTGCTGGCGGTGATCCTGCTCGCCGGTCTGGCGGGGGTGCTCGTCCGGTGGCGGCGGCTGGGCGGGCCGGTCCTGTTGCCGTGGGCGGTCGCGATGACCCTTCTCCTCCTGCCCCCGCTGATCGCGGCGTTCGACCACCGGTACGTCGTCCCCGTCATCCCCGTGGCCTGCCTCGCCGCCGGTCTGGCGTTCCGGCCGGGTTCCCGCGCCAGCCCCGTGCCGTCCCATCGCGCGACTCCCGTGCCATCCCCCCAGGCAGGAGCGGGAGACACGACTAACATGACCTAGGCTCATTTACGCGGCCGGATTAAGCTGCTGTTCATGGACGACCGTCAGCGCTATGACCGGGCCACCGCGGACTTGGATCCTCCCTTCGCGATCCTGGACCTGGACGCGCTCCGGTCCAACGGCGCCGCCATGGCCCGTCGTGCCAAGGGCAAGCCCATCCGGGTGGCCAGCAAGTCGATCCGCTGCCGCGCGGTCCTGCGCCGCGTCCTGGACATGGACGGGTACGCCGGGGTCATGGCGTTCACGCTGCCCGAGGCGCTGTGGCTGGCCCGCGAAGGGTTCTCCGACATCCTGGTGGCCTACCCGACGGCCAGCGCGCCCGCGCTGGCCGAGCTGGCGGGCGACGCGCGGGCGGCCCGGGAGATCACGATCATGGCCGACTGCTCGGAACATCTCGACGCCATCGACGCGGCGGTCGACCGGGTGCCGTCCCGCCATGAGATCCGGATATGTCTGGACATCGACGCGGGCTTCACGGCTCTGGCCGGCAAGGTGCGCGCCGGGGTGCTGCGCTCCCCGGTCCGCCGGCCGGACCAGGCCGTGGAACTGGCCGCCGAGATGGCCAAACGCCCCGGGTTCCGGCTGGTCGGGCTGATGGCCTACGAGGCGCAGATCGCCGGCGTCGGCGACCGCGTGCCGGGCCCGTACGGCCAGGTGATCCGCTGGATGCAGGCACGGTCACAACGCGAGCTGACCATCCGCAGGGGACGCATCGCCGGGGCCGTCCGGCAGATCACCGACCTGGAGTTCGTCAACGGCGGCGGCACGGGATCGGTCGAGAAGACCACCCGGGAGAAGGCCATCACCGAGATCGCCGCCGGGTCGGGCTTCTACCATCCCCGGCTGTTCGACTTCTACCGGAGCGTCACCGGCAGCCCCGCCGCGCTGTTCGCGCTCCCCGTGGTGCGCAGGCCCGTCCCCGGTGTCGTCACCGTCCTGGGCGGCGGCTACCACGCGTCGGGCTCCCCCGGGGCGTCCCGCCTGCCGCAGCCCTACCTCCCCGCCGGGCTGCGGTACGACTCCAGGGAGGGCGCGGGCGAGGTGCAGACGCCGCTGATCGGCCAGGCCGCCCACGACCTGCGCGTCGGCGACCGCGTGTGGTTCCGCCACGCCAAGGCCGGGGAGCTGTGCGAACGCTTCGACGCGCTGCACCTTGTGGAGGGCGACCGCGTGGTCGAGACCGTGCCGACCTATCGAGGCGAGGGCAAGACCTTCCTGTGATCGGGGCCGGCCCGGACCCAGGGCCGGCACAGGGACCGGCGGCGCGGCCGGGCATCACGGCTGAGGGCGATGCCCGGAGGTCAGAAGCCGGGCATCACGGCGGGGGCGACGGCCGGAGGTCAGAAGCCGGCCACCACGCCCAGGTTGCGCATCATCACGCACGGGTTGCCGTAGGTCGACACGAACGAGATCGGCCGCCCTTCCCACCTTCCGGTCGCCGACACCGTCACCGGGCGGTAGTCGAACGTGCACGCCCTGCCCGCCGGGCCCCTGAGCCGGCTCAGGTCGCCCCCGACCTGCCGGAGGACCGCGCAGGCCGCGCTCGCCTGCGGATGGGTGCCGCCGACGACGGGGGAACACCGCAGCAGCACGACCCGGTCGACCGGCCAGGTCGTGGTGCCCTTGCTGATCGCCAGTAGCACCCAGTCCTCCTGCGCGGACGCGGAGCCGGACGCAAAGGCGGATCCGGACGCGGACTCGGACGCGGAGCCGGCCACGGCGGCGCCGGACGGAGCCGCCCACACGGCCGGGCGGCCGATCGCGGCGAGCGTGAACACGATCACGCCGAGGAGGGCCGCGCGTCCCGTGAAACGTCTCATCCCACACCCATCGCCGAAGGGGACAACTCCCCAGCGTGCTGCACGGCCCCCGGCGAACCAACGACCGACACCGCGAGCTCAGGCAATGAATGCGTCTCGACCCCGCGAAGGGAAGGGGTGGTCAGCGGGCACGCGAACGGACGTGGTTGTCAGCGGGCGCGCGAACGGACGTGAGGGTCAGCGGGCGCGCAAACAGACGTGGTGGTCAGCGGGCGCGCGAAGGGATGGGGTGGTCAGCGGGTGCGGCGGCGGCGGATGGCTATCAGGGCGCCGACCACGACGATGGCGCCCACGCCGATGAGGATCGGGGCGAGGTTCCTCGCGGGGAAGTCGTCCTGCCAGCCATCGTCCTCGCCGTACGCCGCCGGCTCGCCGCCGTAGGCCCTCAGCTCGGCGTGCCTGGGCGGGTGACCCGCGACCAGGTCGCGAGCCGCCGCGACCAGTTCCCCGGCGTTGGCCTTGACCTTGGCGACGCCGCGCTCCGCGACCCGCTTGGGGCTGACGCGGTCCACGATGGCGTCCACGGTGTATGCCAGCTCCGCCCGGGTGCGCTCTATGTCCCGCTCGAGCGCCTCGGGACCGGTGTCCGCCATGACGATCCCCTTCTCCTCGTCCCCGGACGGGCCGCCTTCGCCGGCCCGCCGCTACGTTTGAGCGATCAGTCTGTCAGGTCCGGTCACCACCCGGCACGCGGGGCGTGCCGGTAGGTTGTTCCCGTGACGCAGACGAGACTCGAGCCCGGCGACGCCGCACCCGACTTCACCCTGCCCGACGCGACCGGCGACAACACCAGCCTGAAGTCCTTTCGCGGCAAACGGGTCATCCTCTACTTCTACCCCGCCGCGATGACGCCCGGGTGCACCAAGCAGGCGTGCGACTTCCGCGACAGCCTCGACGCCCTGGCCGCCTCCGGGTTCGTCGTCCTCGGCGTGTCGAAGGACACCCCGCAGAAGCTGGCGAAGTTCGCCGAGCGCGACGCCCTGACGTTCCCGCTGCTGTCGGACCCCGATCTCACGACCCACCAGGCGTACGGCGCCTACGGCGAGAAGACCATGTACGGCCGGACGACCGTCGGGGTGCTGCGGTCGACGTTCGTCATCGACGCCGAGGGGAAGATCGAGAAGGCGCTCTACAAGGTGCGGGCGACGGGGCACGTCGCCCGCCTGCGCAAGGAACTCGGCCTCGACTAATCAGTACGGTTGCCGCCGCGCCCTCAACTAAGATGGCGCAAGCCGCACCGGGCACGGGGTCGTAGCCCAATGGCAGGAGGCACAGGTTTTAGGTACCTGACAGTGTGGGTTCGAATCCCACCGACCCCACCGAGACCGATCCGGCGTTCCAGGTCGCCAGCGCGCGGACCACGATCCTGGTGATCATCACGTGCGCCGGCGATCGTTTCCTGATGATCATCACGTGACTCGGCCATCACATCCTGTTGCCAAGCCGTGCCATCGTTCGTACCTTTGGTGATCGATTGCCATAGTCTCCGGGCTCCCTTGGAAAGCGGTCCTCATGGGCGTTACCAAAGCGGACGTGATCACCTCGGCGCCGAGTGTCTCGGGCGCGGCCCAGGCCGTGGCCGCCGCCTATGTGCTGCCCCTCGTGGGCCTGCCCATCGCGGCCGCGCTGACGACGTTCGTCTCCGACCCCGCCCAGATATGGCACGCCGCCGACAGGTTCGAGCACGTCGCGACGCTCGTGCGCTCGGCGGGCACCCTGCTCGGGGACGAGATCGCGGCCGGCACGCGCGAGTGGAACGAGAAGGGGAAGGACGCCTTCGTCACCAGCCGCGTCGAGCCCTACGGGCGGGCGCTCGACGAGGCCGCGGCCATGTACGACGATCTCGGCGACACACTCAAATCGGGCGCCGTGGCCTACAGCACGCTCGGGATCGCCTCCGCGGTCATCGGGGCGGCGACCCTCGCCATCGCGCGGACCGCCTTCTCGAACGGCCTCGCGGGCCAGGCGGTGGGCAACGCGGCGCTGGCGGGCGCCCGTGAGCGGGTGGTGTCCCTCACCAAGTACGTCGACGAGGTCAACCGCCTGATGGCGAAGATCTTCTCCCACGCCGCCTCGCAGGTGATCAAGAACGCGGGTGTGCGGCGGTTCAGCGCGTTCGCGGTCAACGGTGCCCTCACGGGCGTGCCCGGCGCCTACATCCTGAGCGGTCCCTTCGGCTCGGCCCTCACGGGGGACGTGCGCACCGTGCCCTGGCCCAAGGAGATCAAGGACGGGGAGCCGGTGCCCACCGGCTACCGGGCCGCGCAGTCCAAGGACCTGAAGCTCGTCCACCCGGACGCGATCCGCGCCCTGGGCAAGGCGCTGGAGAGCACCGTCGGCGCGACCCTAGGCCGGGCCCTGGACGCGGCCCGCACCAACGAGGTCGGCCTGCCCGGATTCGGGGTGATCGGCATCCCGGTGGCCCACGCCTTCAGCGCCGTGCGCAACGGCGCGGCCGACCAGCTCGCGGGCGGCGTGGACACGGTCGGCACCTGGCTGCCCATGCTGGCCACGGCGGGCGGCAACTGGGCGGTCGCCGAGAAGGCCACCACGGACGCCGTACACGGCCGGTGACACACGAAAGCCGCCTCCACATGGAGGCGGCTCGTCCGCATCGGCCCGCTGGGCAGTGGGCGTCAGGCGCGGGAAAACGGAGATCTCTGTCAGGGTCCTCCGGGTCGCGTGGCGTTCCCCCTGCCACACGACCCTTCGTCTTTTACCCCAACATCCCTATCTCCCTTTACTCACCCGGAGGTGCTCCCAAAAAGAACTATGCCGCACGAGCCGTAAGACCGGTGTAAGGCGATTTGTCACCTACGACCAGGGTCGTAGGCAGAGATCCCTCTTCAGAGGGAAGGTCGGTGAACTGGGCGAACGTAGGGTTGAAATCGTGTTCGGCAGAGTACGTGCTTGGGTCTCGCGCCATGGTGGGCTGGTCAACGCCCTCATCATGGTGCCACTGGCGATCATGTGCCTGATACCGGTCAGGAACTACGCGCAGGACAACCACCTCCCGGGGGCGATCCACCTCGGCATCCCCGGATACCTCCTGCTGTCCACCCTGCTCCTGGCCCCGCTCGCCTGGCGGCGCAGCCGTCCCGTCCACGTGTTCGCCGCGGTCTCGCTCGTCAGCTTCGTCCAGTGGCTGGCCCCCGTCGAGCCGGTCCCGGCCAACGTCGCCGTGCTCGTCGCGATGTACGGCGTCGCCACCCGGTGCACCCTGCGCTGGGCCCTGGCCGCCGGGGCGGTCGCCGAGCTCGGGGTGTGCCTGGCGCTGATCCGCTGGAGCGAGCTGAACTTCCTGGCCTTCGCCTCCGGCTCGCTGTTCACCGTCGTGACCTGGATCAGCGGCATCTACGCCAACACCAGGCAGCGGTACCTCGAAAGCCTGGAGGAACGGGCCGAGCGCGCCGAGCACGAGCGCGACCAGCAGGCCCGCATCGCCGCCGCTGCCGAGCGGGCGCGCATCGCCCGGGAGCTGCACGACGTGGTGGCCCACAACGTCAGCGTGATGATCGTCCAGGCCGACGGGGCCGGCTACACCATCGACCGCGACCCCGAGCAGGCGCGCCACGCCGTGCAGACGATCTCCAGCACCGGGCGGCAGGCGCTGGCCGAGATGCGCCGCCTGGTCGGGGTGCTGCGGCAGGACGGCGGGGGCGACGAGGACTACGCGCCGCAGCCGGGCGTCGCCGAACTCGACGAGCTGGTGGCCCAGGTGCGCCGATCCGGCCTGCCGGTGGAGTTCGTCGTGGACGGCGCCCGCCGCGACCTGCCCGAGGGCGAGCAGCTGGTCATCTACCGCATCGTCCAGGAGGCGCTCACCAACACCCTCAAGCACGGCGGGCCCGGCACCCGCGCCCGGGTGCGGATGGAGTACGGTCCCCGGGAGATCTCGTTGCGGGTGACCGACGACGGGCGCGGCGCGTCCGCGCCCCGCAGCATCGACGGGCACGGGCTGATCGGCATGCGTGAGCGCGTCGCGATGTACGACGGGAGCGTGCGCGCCTCTCCCCGGGCCGGAGGAGGATTCCAGGTGGACGTACGGCTTCCGGTGGGCAGGGCAGCGTGAGCATCCAGGTGGTGCTGGTCGACGACCAGGAGCTCGTCCGCGCCGGGTTCCGCATGGTGCTCGGCGCCCAGCCGGACATCGACGTCGTCGGGGAGGCCGCCGACGGCGCCGCGGCCGTGCGGCTGCTCGGCACGATCGCCGCCGACGTGGTCCTGATGGACGTGCGGATGCCGCGCATGGACGGCGTGGAGGCGACCCGGCTGATCATGGCCATGGACGACCCGCCCAAGGTGCTGATCCTGACGACGTTCGACCTCGACGAGTACGCCTTCGCGGCGCTGAAGGCCGGGGCCTCGGGGTTCCTGCTGAAGGACGTGCCGCCCGGCGACCTGATCAGCGCGATCCACGCCGTGCACGCCGGGGACGCGGTGGTGGCGCCCAGCACGACCATGCGGCTGCTGCGGCGGTTCGCCGTCCACCTGCCGGCCACCACGTCGGCCGAGCCGGACGGCCTCCGCCAGCTCACCGCCCGCGAGCGCGAGGTCCTGGTGCTGGTCGGGCGGGGCCTGTCCAACCTGGAGATCGCCAGGCGGCTCACCCTGGCGGAGGCGACGGTCAAGACCCATCTGGGCCGGGTGCTCGCCAAGCTCGGCGTCCGCGACCGCGCGCAGGCCGTCGTGTACGCCTACGAGACCGGCCTGATCATCCCGGCCGGCCCGTCCCCGGAGAAGTGACGCCGGGTCGGCCGAAAGGCTGACTCGCGGGTACATCAGGGGTCGCACCGGCCTCCGGCGGCCACCCTGCGGGGGTAGGCGAGGTCCGTTCGCAGGGGCCATGAACCTCGGTGATCACGGCAATAGCGTGAAGTGCATAGATATTTCCGCATTTCACGGCTATCGCCTGAGGAGTCAGACATGACCGTCACCGGAGCAGAGACCGGCCGCCGGACCATGCCCGCCGTCGCCGCCAAGGGTGTGACGAAGATCTACGGCCACGGCGACGCCGCCGTCCACGCGCTGCGCGGCGTCGACGTCGGGTTCGACACCGGTGCCTTCACCGCGATCATGGGCCCGTCGGGCTCGGGGAAGTCCACGCTGATGCACTGCCTGGCGGGGCTGGACACCGTCACCGAAGGCGAGGTGCGCATCGGCGACGTCGACATCACCCGGCTCGGCGACAAGCGGCTCACGCTGTTGCGACGCGACCGGGTGGGCTTCATCTTCCAGGCCTTCAACCTGCTCCCCACCCTGACCGCCGAGCAGAACATCCGCCTGCCCGTGGACATCGCCGGGCGGCAGGTCGACCAGGAGCTCTTCGACACCGTCATCGGCACCGTCGGCCTCGCCGACCGGCTCGGGCACCGGCCGAGCGAACTGTCCGGCGGCCAGCAGCAGCGCGTCGCGGTCGCCCGCGCGCTCATCAGCAAACCGCAGGTGATCTTCGCCGACGAGCCGACCGGCAACCTCGACTCGCGCAGCGGCGCGGAGGTGCTGTCCTTCCTGCGCACCTCCGTGCGCGACCTCCACCAGACCATTGTCATGGTCACCCACGACCCGGTCGCCGCCTCGTACGCCGACCGCGTGGTGTTCCTCAGGGACGGCGCGCTGGTCACCGAGCTGGCCGCGCCGACCCCCCAGACCGTGCTCGACACGCTCCTGAAGCTGGAGGCCTGAACGTGCTCAGAACGACACTGGCGGGGTTGCTGGCGCACAAGCTCCGGCTGCTGCTCACCTCGCTGGCGATCACCCTGGGGGTGGGGTTCATCGCGGGCACGTTCGTGCTCACCGACACCCTCCAGGCGGGCTTCACCCAGCGCATCGCCGCCTCCGCCGACAAGGTGGACGTGGCGGTGCGCCCGGCCGAGTCGGGCGGCGAGAAGGCGCCCCGGCTCAGCACCGCCGACCTGACCCGGATCCGCGGCGTGGCCGGGGTCGCCGAGGCGCAGGGACTGGTCCGGGGGGACGCGGCGCTCGTCGGCAAGGACGGCAAGGCGGTCGGCAGCGCCCCCACCACGGGCTTCTCCGTCGTCACCGGCAGGCTGGACCGCACGACGATCGCCTCCGGCACCGCGCCGACCGCCGCCGGGCAGGTGGTCATCGACACCAACACCGCGAAGACCAGGGGCTTCACCACAGGCGACACCGTGACGGTGCTGGACTCCCGGCACCGGCCGCACGCGTTCCAGGTGACCGGGCTCGTGGACGTCGGCGTCGACCAGATGCTCGCCTACACCGGCGCGGTCGGGTTCACCACCGCCACCGCGCAGGCGATGACCGGGGAGACCGGCTTCCACGAGATCGACATCGCGGCCTCGGACGGCGTCACCCCCGAGAATCTGCGGGCCGCGATCACCTCGGCGCTCGGCGGCACCGGTGCCACGGTCTGGACCGGGCAGCAGCTCGCCCAGCAACTGGCCAGGAGCAACGGCGCCGACACCGAGATCCTCACCCTGGGTCTGCTGATGTTCGGCCTGGTCGCGATGCTCGTCGCTGCCCTGGTCATCTACAACACGTTCAACATCCTGGTCGCCCAGCGCACCAGGGAGATGGCGCTGCTGCGCTGCATCGGCGCCACCCGCAGGCAGGTCTTCGGCTCCATCCTGCTGGAGTCGGCGGTGGTCGGGCTCATCTCGTCGGCTCTCGGCCTGCTGACCGGGCTCGGCCTCGGCGCCGGGGCGCTCGCCGTGCTGAAGGCGACCGGGCAGAACCTGCCCTCGGCGGGCGTCGCGCTCGCGCCCCGGACCATCGCCATCGCGCTGGCCGTCGGGCTGGTCGTCACCGTCGGCGCCGCGCTGCTCCCGGCACGCACGGCCACCAGGGTGGCGCCCATCGCGGCGCTGCGCACCCAGACCGACGAGCAGACGTTCACCACCGGAATGCTGCGGATCGCGTTCGCCGCGCTGTTCCTGCTGACCGGCGGCGGCCTGACCGTGGCCGCGGTCGTGGCGGACCCGGGGCCGGTGGCGCTCTACGTGGCCATGGGCGGCGGCACGCTGACCTTCTGCGCGGTGCTGGTCCTCGGGCCGGTCATCGTCCGGCCGCTGAGCGCGTTCGCCGGCTGGGCGCCCGCGAAGCTGTTCGGGGTCCCGGGGCGGCTCGCCATGGACAACTCACGGCGCAACCCGAAGCGTTCGGCCACGACGACCGTCGCGCTGACGATCGGCGTCACGCTGATGACCCTGATCTCGGTCATCACCGCCACCATGCGGGCCACGTACACCGTCAAGCTGGACGAGCAGTTCCCGGTCGACTACATGGTGTCGGCGCAGGCCGGCGAGTCGGAGAACTCCTCGGTCCCCCGGGACCTGGCCGGTGCGCTGCGGGCCAGGCCGGAGCTGACCTCGGTCGTGGAGATCCGGCAGGCCCGCGCCGGCCGGGGCGGCGGGACGGGCGGCGGGTCGGGCGGCGGGTCGGGCGGCGGCAAGCTCACCGTCGGGACGTTCAGCGGGCCGTACAAGCCCGCGCTGCGCGGCGGCTCCATGACCGGCTTCACGGCCGGTTCCGCGCTGGTGTCCGACTCCGTGGCCAAGGACCTCGGGGTGGCGCCCGGCGGGACGATCACGCTGACCACCCCCAAGGCGGGCACCGTCGAGGTGCGGGTCCTCGGGACCTTCGACGGGGAGACCGAGGCGCTGCCGGGCGTCACCGTGCCCGACGGCGCCTTCGACACCTACTTCGGCGCGGTCGGCGACGACCGGATCCTGGTCAACGCCAAGGACGGTGTGGCCGCCGACGTCTCCAGGAAGGCGGTCGAGGCCGCGGCCATGCCGTACCCGACCGCGCAGGTCGTCAGCTCGACCGAGGTGCGGCGCGAGTTCGACGAGACGCTCGACATGACCCTCATGATCATCGTGGGGCTGCTGGGCCTCGCGGTGCTCATCTCGCTGCTCGGCATCGCCAACACGCTCAGCCTGTCGGTGCACGAGCGTTCCCGCGAGTCGGCCCTGCTCAGGGCGCTCGGCCTGACCCGGGGGCAGTTGCGGCGGATGCTGTCGGCCGAGGCGCTCATCCTCGGGCTCATCGGGGCGATCGTCGGCGTGGCACTGGGCCTGGTGTTCGGGTGGGTGGCCGCACAGACCCTCATGGCGGACATCCTGTTCAGGGTGCCCCTCGCGCAGGTCGCGGGGCTGGTCGCCCTGTCGGGACTGGCCGGCGTCCTCGCGGCCGTGTTCCCCGCCCGGCGCGCGGCCCGCGCGTCCATCGTCGCCTCCCTGGCCAGCGACTGACCGCGCTCCCGGTCGTCGCCCGGCGCCCCCTGGCCGCCCGCCTGCGTCCCCGGCCGCTGGGCGACGACCGGCGACCGGGGGGCGGGGGTCAGCGGGGGTGGTGGCCCGGCCACTGGTCGGCGACGTTCTGCGGGTTCAGCAGCGGGCGGATGGAGAGCTCGCCGGTGGCCTTGTCGATGACGACGCACCCGCCGCCGACGGTGGCGGGCAGGGTGCTCGGCTCGCGGGGCTCGGGGCCCCTGGCCCAGGCGACGTACCCCTCCTCGAAGGCGTACAGGCCGACTTCGGTCGCCTCGGCGGCGGGCAGGGGGCCGTTGAAGTACTCCTCGGCCAGCACGCGGGCCTGCTCCGCCGTCACCGGCCGGCCGCTCACAGGCGCCGCCCCCGCCGGTCGAGGACGACGCAGAAGACGCCGGTGACCGGCCCGGCGGGCGGGTCCACGGAGGTGTGCCCGCGCTGGGCGTCGACCCACACCACCTCGCCTCCCGCGTTCACCGCGTTCCACGCGTGGCTGCCCCCGGAGGGCCAGCGGGTGATCAGCACGGCGGCGGAGCCGTGCCCGCCCGCCTCCAGCCGCCGGGCGACCGCCGCGTACACCCGGCGCCCCTGCCCGGCGTACTCGAAGCGGTGGCCCAGCCAGCGCTCGGCCCTGGCCACCCCGCCGGTCTCGCCGCTCAGCGACGGCATGCCCACCCGGTTGTACTCGGGCTGCCGCGGGGCGGCCACGGCCGGCTCGCCGTGCCAGGTCGACACGACCGCGAGCGCGCAGTCGAGGGAGTTGGTCGCCCGGAAGGGGTCCTCGGAGGGGCCCTCACCGTTGACCAGGCGGATCCAGGCGCCGCGCGGGTCGGGGAAGCGGACCCCGCCGGGCACGGCCTGGCACAGGTCCTCCTGGACCTGGGGATCGGGCCACGCGAGCCCGCCGGGGGTGCCGTACGACCGCGAGGCGTCCAGCCGGACGGGCCGGCGGGGATCGTCGAACCAGTCGTCGTCCGGACGGGCCCACGCGGCCACCTCCCGCCCGCTCCACTGCGGCGGGAACCCGCCGGAGTGGGGGGACGGTGGCGCGTCGGGGCGGTGGGGCTGGAGGCGCTCGGGCCAGCGGGGCAGCAGTCCTTCGAGCCGCCGGGCCAGCAGGGCGTCCCGCTGCGGGTCCGGGGCGGCGTACCCCTTGGGCGACGGGCCGCCGCGTGCGCGAGCCGGGCCCGGCGACTCCGCCGCGAGCTCGTAGTCGCGCCAGCGGACGCCGTCGGAGGTGACGACGGGGTTGTAGCCCACCCCGCCGAACCGCCAGAGCGCCCCCGGCCGTGACGGATCACCGTGACTGGTTCCGGACAATGCGTTCCCCCCACTACCGAACAGACCCGGTCAGAGGCCGATCGTAGGGGCGCGGCGAACGGGCGGCGGCCGATTCCAGGATTCACCTGGGACCACACCCCGGGCCCGCACGGGCTTCACTTGACGACGACGAGGATGGAGTGCCAGCCGGTGGCCCCGTCGGGGGCGGGCGGCGCGTACTCCTCGGTCTGGGTGTGGCCGGCCGCGTCGGTGGCCCGGACCGCGACGGTGTGCTTGCCGGGGGTGGCCTGCCAGTCGATGGTCCACTGGCGCCAGGTGTCGGGGCCGGGCACCTCGGCCAGCCGCGCCGGCTGCCAGGGACCCTTGTCGACCTGCACCTCCACGCCGGCCACGCCGCGATGCTGCGCCCACGCGACGCCCGCGATGGCCGTCCGGCCCGCGGGGATCGTGGAGCCGCCCACGGGCACGTCGATGCGGGACCCGGTCTTGATCGGGCCCTTGGGCGCCCATCCGCGCGGTGTCCAGTACGCCTCGTCCTGGTCGTAGCGGGTGACCTTGATGTCGGTGATCCACTTGGTCGCCGACACGTAGCCGTACAGGCCGGGCACGACCTGGCGCACCGGGAAGCCGTGGGCCTGGGGAAGGACCTCGCCGTTCATCGCGATGGCGAGCATCGCGTCACGCCCGTCCATCACGATGTCGATCGGGGTGCCCGCGGTGAAGCCGTCGGAGGAGGTGGACAGCAGCATGTCGGCCCCCGACCGCAGGCCGGCCTGGCGCAGCACGTCGGCCAGGCGGGCGCCGAGCCACCGGGCGTTGCCGACATACGGGCCGCCGACGTCATTGGACACGCAGGTCAGCGTCACGTCGGCCTCCATGAGCGGCCGCTTGAGCAGGTCGGCGAAGGTCAGCTCGACGGGCTTGTCGACCATGCCGTGGATTTTCAGGGTCCAGGTCTTGGGGTCCACCTGAGGGATGACCAGCGCGGTGTCGACGCGGTAGAAGTCCCGGTTCGGGGTGCTGAAGGGGGAGAGTTCCTTGATGTGCAGGTCGACCCCGGCGGGCAGGGGCTTGGCCGGCGTCGCGGGCTTGGGCAGCGCGATGCCCGCGCGTTCGGTGTCGACGTCCAGCCGCCCGGCCAGGGCCCGCCCGGCCAGCTCGGTGGCCCCGGCGGCGACCGCGCCGACGACGACACCGGTCAGCAGGCCGCGCCGGTCGAACTCGTAGAGCCGGCCGCCCGCCCGCATGACCGGCGGCAGCTCCGCCCGCCCCGTCCCGGGCACGCCCGCCGGCGCCGGATCTTCGGAGGAGCCGGGCTCCGGCGAGGGGGGTTCCGGGGAGGTGGGGGCGGGTTCCGGGGAAGTGGAGGTGGATTCCTCGGAGCGGTAGGGGCGGAGGTCCTCGTAGCCGGGTTCCACGACCGGCCAGGTCCGGCGGGCCAGGATGGTGAGCGCCCAGGCGCCCGCGCCCGCGCCGATCACCGAAGGAAGGATGTCGAACGGGCCCGAGTCGGGGCGGCTGATCGCGGCCGCGACGCCGACCACGCCGAAGATCATCAGGCCGGTCGTGCCGTACCCCACCCGCCTGCGGGCCAGCAGCCCGAGACCGGCGGCGATGAGGGCGAGCACCACGACGATGCCGCTGATCAGCACCAGTTTGTCGTTCGAGCCGAAGGACCGGATCGCCCAGTCCTTCACCGCCGCCGGAGTGCGGTCGACGGCGGCGTCGCCGACGACGATGACCGGGGACGCCTTGGGATTGATCACGCCCGCCGCGAGCTGGCCGACGCCGAGGGCCACCGCACCCGCGACCACGCCTATGAGGGCCGCCGCCCACGCGGGACCGTGGGGGCGGGGTTGGTTCTTGTTCACGAAACGAACGCTACGCCCATAACACCACCAGGGTTCTTACACCCTGGTTACGGTGGAACCCTCCCGCGACCAGGCGAAGCCCAGCGAAGCGACCAGTAGAGACCCGGCGAAGCGACCAGGCAAGGCCCGGCGAAGCCCTCAGAGGGCGCCCAGGGTCTCGGCGATCACGGGGACCAGGGCGCGGAAGGCACGGCCGCGGTGGCTGATGGCGTCCTTCTCCGCAGGGGTCATCTCGGCGGTCGTGCGGGTCTCGCCCTCGGGCACGAACACCGGGTCGTACCCGAACCCGCCGGTCCCGCGCGGGACGTGGATCACCGAGCCGGCGAGCGTGCCCTCGACGACGCGCTCCTCGCCCGACGGCAGCGCGAGCGCCGCCGCGCAGGCGAAATGGGCGCCGCGGTGGCCTTCGGGGACGTCGGAGATCTGGGCGAGCAGCAACCGCAGGTTCGCGGCGTCGTCGCCGTGGGAGCCCGACCAGCGGGCGGAGAAGATGCCGGGCATGCCGCTCAGCGCGTCCACGCAGAGCCCGGAGTCGTCGGCGATGGCGGGCAGGCCGCTCGCCGAGGCGACGGCGTGCGCCTTGAGCAGGGCGTTCTCGGCGAAGGTCAGGCCGGTCTCCGCGACGTCGCCGATCTCGGGGAACGCGTCGAGCCCGACGATCTCGGTCTTCTGGTCGGCCTCCGCCAGGATCCGCCGCAGCTCGACGATCTTGCCCTGGTTGCGGGTCGCCAGCACCACCCGCCACGACGCGGTCACGACAGGGCCTCCCGCTGGCGCAGGGTCAGCTCGGCGCAGCCCGCGCCGGCGAGGTCGAGCAGGGCGTCCAGGGTCGAACGGTCGAACGGCACGCCCTCGGCGGTGCCCTGGACCTCGACGAACTCCCCCGAGCCGGTCATCACGACGTTCATGTCGGTCTCGGCGGCGACGTCCTCGGTGTAGCAGAGGTCGAGCAGGGGGGTCGAGCCCACGATGCCGACCGAGACGGCGGCCACCGAGTCGACCAGCGGGTCGCCGTTGCACATCTTGCGCTTGCGCATCCAGGCGATGGCGTCGGCCAGCGCGACGTACGCCCCGGTGATCGCGGCCGTGCGGGTGCCGCCGTCGGCCTGGAGCACGTCGCAGTCGAGCACGATGGAGTTCTCGCCGAGGACCTTGTAGTCGACGCACGCCCGCAGCGACCGCCCGATCAGCCGGGAGATCTCGTGCGTGCGCCCGCCGATCTTGCCGCGCACCGACTCGCGGTCGCTGCGCGTGTTGGTGGCGCGCGGCAGCATGGCGTACTCGGCGGTGATCCAGCCGAGGCCGCTGCCCCGGCGCCACCGGGGCACGCTGTCCTGGACGGAGGCGGCGCACAGCACCTTGGTGCCGCCGAACTCCACGAGGACCGAGCCCTCGGCGTGGGCGAGCCAGTTCCGGGTGATCGTCACCGGCCGAAGCTGGTCGGGACTGCGTCCATCGTCGCGTGCCATGAGCCTCACCTTAGGTCATACACGGCCCCGCTCCGAGCGAGTTCAACACGGCCGTCGAAGCCTCCCCGGCAGGCGTCGCCGAAGATTTCGGACTGGTCGTACCAGGGCACCAGATGGGTGAGCACGAGCGTGCCGACGCCCGCGCGCGCGGCGTGCTCGGCGGCCTGCCTGCCGGTCAGGTGGAGGTCGGCCGGGATGCCCGGCCGGTCGAGAAAGGACGCCTCGCACAGCAGGATGTCCGCGCCCTCGGCGAGCTTCACCAGCTCGGTCGACTCACCGGTGTCGGCGGAGTACGCCACCGAGTGGCCGCCGTGGGAGACGCGGAAGCCGTACGTCTCCACGGGGTGGTTCATCAGCGCGGCCGTCACCTCGAAAGGGCCCACCGAGAACGTGCCGGGCAGCAGGCGCGTGAAGTCGAAGGCGGTCTCCAGGCCGGGCTCCTCGGCCATGCCGTACGCGGCGGCGAGCCGGCGCGGGGCGTCGGCGGGGGCGTAGACGGGCACGCGGGGCAGCGGGCGGGCGGGCGAGTAGGTGCGCACCACGTGGTAGGCGCACAGGTCGAGGCAGTGGTCGGCGTGCAGGTGGGACAGGCAGATGGCGTCCACCTCGTACAGCCCGATATGCCGTTGCAGGACCCCAAGGGAGCCGTTGCCGAAGTCGAGGAGCAACCGGAAGCCCTCGGCCTCCAGCAGGTAACACGACGCGGGGCTCTCCGGACCGGGAAAACTCCCCGAGCACCCGACGATCGTCAACTTCACGGCTGCCTCCTAACTGGGCGCGGTCAACGCCTCTTCGCCCGAAACATCTCCGACCAGCGCTCGCTCGACGGTGCCGATCTCGGGCCCGAGGAACCGGCGGCCCAGGTGGGCGAACAGGTCGCCGTCACCGGTCGCGCGGAACCGGTGGCGGGGCCGTGAGCCCTGGCCCGCCAGCCCGCGGTCGTGCAGCACGCGGAAGACGTCCTTGGCGGTCTCGTCCGCGCTGGAGACCAGCGTGACGTCGTTCCCCATGACGTACGAGATCGCCCCGGCGAGCAGCGGGTAGTGGGTGCAGCCGAGGATCAGGGTGTCGCAGCCGTCGTCGACCACCGGCTGGAGGTACTCGCGGGCGACCTGGATGACCTCGTCGCTCATGGTCTCGCCGCGCTCGACGAACTCCACCAGCCGGGGGGCGGCCACACCCGTGAGGCGCACGTCGGGCGCCGCCGCGAAGGCGTCCTGGTAGGCCATGGAGCCGATGGTGGCCCGGGTCGCGATGACGCCCACCCGGCCGTTCCTGGTGGCCCGCACGGCCCTGCGCGTCGCCGGCTGGATGACCTCGACCACCGGGACCTCGTACCGCTCCCTGGCGTCCCTCAGCACGGCGGCGCTGGCGCTGTTGCAGGCGATCACGAGCATCTTCACGTCGTGCTCGACGAGGTGGTCCATCACTTCGAGCGCGTACGCGCGCACCTCGGCGATGCGTTTGGGCCCGTACGGCTGGCGCGCGGTGTCGGCGACGTACAGGATCGGCTCGTTCGGGAGCTGGTCGATGATCGCCCGCGCGACGGTGAGGCCTCCCACGCCGCTGTCGAAGATCCCGATCGCGGGATCCTCCCGGTCGTGGTGCTCGTCCGAGGTCTCGATGACGCTGACCCATGGCGCGTGGGCGACGCTCCCGATGTCCGACATGATTCACAAGGTTAGGGGACCGCGCACAATCGCTCGCGGTAAGAATCCTCACATCGGAGTAATCCCTCCGGGCCGGGACGCGCCGTACCGGCTCAGGAGCGGCCGAGGCGGGCGAGCTGGCGCGACTGGGCGACCAGGTTCCCCTCGGAGTCCCACACCTCGACGTCCTCGTCGAACCAGCCGTCCCTGATCAGCCGTCCCTGGCCGGCGAGGATCAGCCAGCCGGGGGCCGGGAGCGCCCGGAGGTGCCAGGTCAGCTCGACCGTCGGCGCCCACCCGCGCCGGCCGGCGGAGAAGACGACCGGCGGCAGGGCGTCGACGGCCAGGGCCAGGACGAACGGGTCGGGGTCCTGGGGCTCGGCCATGCGGAAGTAGGCCCGCGACTCCGGCCGGCCGGAGGGCTCGCCGGTCAGCCAGCCGATGGTCGGGGGGTCGAAGAGCAGGCGCATCTGGGCGTTGAGGGTCATGTTCGACATGGGCTTGGGGTCCGGCAGCGCGACGCACTCCTCGACCGGGGGCATGGCCACCGCGGGCGCGCCGGCCCACTCGCTCGCGGCGCCGCCGAGGGTGGCGGTGGTCACGAGGGCCTCGATGTAGGCGGCGTCGTCCTGGACGAGGGTCGCCCGGGTCATGGTGGCGGTCCTGCCGGTCTTGAGCGGCTCCAGCCGGACGCGGGCGGGGCCGGGCCTCGGCGCGCGGAGGAACTGGGCGGCGGTGGAGACGGGGTGAACGTAGGGCGAGGCGTCGACGACGGCGCGCAGTATCGCGGCCATGAGGTAGCCGCCGTTGAGCGGGCCGCCGATGGAGTAGCCGGGGTCGAGGCACACGTCATAGGTGGTCTCGTCGACCCTGATCGCCTGCGTCGCCTCGTCGAATTTCGTCATCTGTACCCTTCGCCCCGCTTCGCCGGTCGACCGAATGTTGTTCTGGGTCGTCAGCCTAATCGGTGGAAAGTGCCCTGCAAGTGTCTCGCTACCACGAGGATCTACCTTTCAGACGAACCCCTTCCTCACCGCAGCGAGAGTGGACCATGCCAGACCAACCGCGTCCCCCCTATCCTTTCGGCCAGGACCCCGACAGGACCGTGTCCTATCGGCGACCCGAAGACGCCCCGGGCCCGTACGCCCAGCAGTACCCGCAGCAGCACGGCGCGCCGCAGCACGGAGGCCCGCAGCACGCCGCGCCGCAGCAAGGTGGCCCGCAGCACGCGGCCCCGCAGCACGCGGCCCCGCAGCACGGAGGCCCGCAGCACGGAGGCCCGCAGCACGCCGCCCCGCCCCAGGGCGGTCAGCCCCAATGGAACCAGGGCGGGGCCCAGGCCCACTGGGACCAGTCCGGCGGCCAGACCCACTGGGACCAGGGTGGCGCGCAGACCCACTGGGACCAGGGTGGCGCCCAGACTCATTGGGACCAGTCCGGCGGGCAGCCGGCCTGGCAGCAGGGGGAGCTGGGCACCCCCTTATCGCCCCCCCGCAAGCGGGGGCGCGGATGGCTGGTGGCGATCATCGCCGCCGTCGTGGTGGCCGTCGTCACCGGCGGTGGCGTGTTCGCGGTCTCCCTGCTCAGCGGGGGCGGCACGCAGCCTGAGGACGTGCTCCCCGCCGGGAGCCTGGCCTACGTGCGGGTCGACCTCGACCCGGCGGCCAACCAGAAGGTGGCGCTGTTCAACCTGGCCAGGAAGTTCTCCGCCACGCGATCCAGCTTCACCGGCGACGACCCGCGCAAGGCGCTGTTCGACCTGATCAGCAAGGACAGCAAGGACCTGGCCAAGGTCGACTACGCCCGCGACATCGAGCCCTGGCTCGGCTCGCGCCTCGGCGTCGGCGTCCTCGCGCCCAAGGAGGGCTCCTCGCCCGACATCGTGGTGGCCCTCCAGGTCACCGACGAGACCGGCGCCCGCGCCGGGCTGAAGAAGCTGAACATGGGCGACGCGATGAGCGGCCTGGCGTTCCGCGACGACTACGCGATCCTCGCCGCCACCCAGGCGGCGGCCGACGGCTACGCCAAGGCGGCGCCGCTGTCGGGCGACCCCACGTTCTCGGGCGACCTGCAGGCCCTCGGTGAGCCCGGCGTGCTGTCCTTCTGGGGCGACGCCGCCAAGCTCGCCAAGATCTCCGGGACCCCCGCGGCCACGGAGGCCGGCGCCCTGGCACTGGTCAAGGACGCGCGCTTCGCGGGCGCCCTGCGGTTCGACAGCGGCTACGTGGAGCTCACCGGCATCTCCCGGGGCAGCGACATGAAGACCGCGGCCGACCCCGAGGCGATCCGGCTGTCCCAGCTCCCGGCCACGACCGCGGCGGCGCTGTCGGTCTCCGGGCTCGGCGAGACCTTCGCCAAGCAGTGGCCGCAGCTCATGAAGGCGGCCGAGAGCGCGGGCGCCACCGACATCACCGCCCAGGCCGCGCAGAGCGGGATCGCCCTTCCCGGCGACCTGGTCACCCTGCTCGGCAAGAACCTGACGGTCGCGCTGGACGGGCAGGGTCTCGACGGGGCCACGCCCAACGTCGGCGCCGTGCTCACCACCGACACCGCCAAGGCCCAGGCGGTCATCACCAAGATCGAGGGATTCCTCGCCGCTTCGGGGACCGCCGCACCGCAGATCGCCAAGGCGCAGGCGGACGGGCGTCTGATCCTGTCCAGCACGCAGGGGTACGCCGGCTCGCTGGCCAAGGAGGGGACGCTCGGCGAGAGCGAGACCTTCAAGATCGCCATCCCGGACGCGGACTCCGCGACCGCGGCGGTCTACGTCGACCTCGACAAGATCGAGAAGTACTACCTCGGAAGCCTTCAGGGCGAGGAGCGCGCCAACCTCAAGACGCTGCGCGCCGTCGGCCTGAGCGGCAAGCAGTCCGGCGACACCACGTCGTTCAGCCTCCGGGTGCTGTTCAACTGAGCACCCCTCGGGCGCTGATCCACTGAGCGCCTGGCACGTCGCCCCGGGCCCCATGGCCCACCGGACGACGGGATCGCAGGGCTCGGCCGCCCAAGGCCGGGCCCTGTCCGCGTTCCCGGGCCCGCGCGCACGCGCTCGGTCCGGGGTCTCACGGCGAGGCCAGGCGTTCGCAGACCAGGCCGAGCCCTAGGGCGAAGCAGGGGGGCGGTCAGGCCCAGAGCTGGCCTTCGAGGCGGTCCTCCGCCTCGTCGAGGGTGCCCTCGTAGGCGCCGGTGGACAGGTACTTCCAGCCGCCGTCGGCCACGATGAAGGCGATGTCGGCCCGCTCCCCCGCCTTCACGGCCTTGGCGGCCATGCCCAGGGCGGCGTGCAGGGCGCAGCCGGTGGAGACGCCGGCGAAGATGCCCTCGGTGCCGAGCAGTTCGCGCGTACGGCGCAGCGCGTCGGCCGAGGTCACCGAGAACCGCGTGGTCAGCACGTCGGCGTCGTAGATCTCGGGGATGAAGCCCTCGTCCACGTTGCGCAGGCCGTACACCAGCTCGCCGTACCTCGGCTCGGCGGCCACGATCTGGACGCCGGGGACGTGCTCGCGCAGGTAGCGGCCGACGCCCATGAGCGTGCCGGTGGTGCCGAGCCCGGCGACGAAGTGCGTGATCGACGGGAGGTCCGCGAGGATCTCCGGGCCGGTCGACTCGTAGTGGGAGCGCCAGTTGGCCGGGTTGCCGTACTGGTAGAGCATCACCCAGTCGGGATGCTCGGCCGACAGCGCCTTGGCGACGCGCACCGCCTCGTTGGAGCCGCCCGCCGCCGGCGAGGAGATGATCTCCGCGCCGTACATGCGCAGGAGCTGGCGGCGTTCCTCGGAGGTGTTCTCCGGCATCACGCAGATCAGCTTGTAGCCCTTGAGGCGGGCCGACATCGCCAGCGAGATGCCGGTGTTGCCGGAGGTCGGCTCCAAGATCGTGCAGCCGGGGGCGAGCAGGCCCTCCTTCTCGGCCTGCTCGATCATCCACAGCGCGGGACGGTCCTTGACCGACCCGGTCGGGTTGCGGTCCTCCAGCTTGGCCCAGATGCGCACGTCCCCGGAGGGGGACAGGCGCGGCAGCCCGACCAGCGGAGTGCCCCCGACCGAGTCGATCAGCGAGTCGAAGCGCATGGCTAGCGACGGCCTCCGGCCACGGCGGGCAGCACGGTCACGGTGTCGCCGTCGGCGACCGGGGTGTCCAGGCCGCCGAGGAACCGGACGTCCTCGTCGTTGAGGTAGACGTTGACGAACCGGCGCAGGCCGGAGTCGTCGACGATGCGGGCCCGCAGGCCCGGGTGCCGGGACTCCAGGTCGCCGATCAGGTCGGACAGCGTCGCACCGGCGGCGTCGACCGACTTGGCCCCGTCGGTATAGGTGCGAAGAATGGTGGGAATGCGAACCTCGATGGCCATCGCGGGTCAATCTCCTTGTTCAGTGGTCGTCACGGGCACCCGAAGAGTGCGAACACGGCTGTTTGGACGGGGATTCCTGAAGATCAGGAACAGTCGTAGACGACGGCGAAGGGAGTGTGCGCGAAGAGGTGGTTCTGCACGGGCGACGAATCCCCAGGGCGCACCGCGGCGCCCCCGGTCAGCGGGTCAGTCGTCAGCATGGTCCCAACTCTACCGCTTCCCGGGGTTCGCGCCGATGGCCGTCACCGGGGGTCACACCTCGACGATCTCGACCTTCTCCTCGGTCACCACACCGTCGACCACGCGGAAGGAGCGGAACTGCACGCTGTCCGGATCGGCCGTGGAGACCAGCACGTAATGGGCGCCCGGCTCGGAGGCGTAGGTCACGTCGGTGCGCGAGGGGTAGGCCTCGGTGGAGGTGTGGGAGTGGTAGACGACCACCGGCTCCTCGTCGGCTTCGTCCATGTCACGCCATACGCGGAACTGCTCCATGGAGTCGAAGCGGTAGAACGTCGGCGACCGCTCGGCGTTCTCCATGGGGACGAAGCGTTCGGGGCGGTCGGAGCCGGCCGGCCCGGCGATCACCCCGCAGGCCTCGTCGGGGTGATCGGCCCAGGCATGGGCGATGATCTTGTCGACCAGCTCCCGTGAGATCGTCAGCATGCCTGGAAGCTACCAAAGCGCCCGGACCAGCGTGTCCTGGAGGTAGGTGAGCCAGTCGTAGGTGACGTACGCCGGGTAGCGCGGGTCGTTCTCGGCCATGTCGGCCAGTTCCTCGTGGATCTCCTCGGTGACCTCAAGGCGCACGCCCAGCGCCAGCCGGACGTCGTTGAGCGCCCGCAGCCACGACTGCGCCTGCTCGGCGGTGAGCTCGACCTTTCCTTGCTCGGCGGTCTCCAGCAGCGTCTCGGCGTCGGCGCGCTTGCCCTCGCGAAGGGTGGCCTCGGTGTAGCGGCGGAACTCCGCCGAGGCCTTGTCGTCGTCGGCGTACGCGGAGGGGAACAGGCGGGCGAGCACGGGGTCGGACGGCACCTCGGCCGAGCCGATGCCGAGCGCCTTCTGCAGGGGGTCGTCACCGGTCTCGCCGGGCTCGACCAGGCCGAGCACCTGCTCGACCAGCGAGCGGAGGATCGAGGCCTCCCCCGCGTCCAGCAGAATGCTCGCCCCGCCACGGCCCGCGGAGCTGAAGCCCGTGCTCACGCGGAGTCCCGCTGGACGGTCGCCCACAGCCCGTAGGAGTGAAGGATCTGCACGTCGCGTTCCATCTCCTCACGCGTGCCACTGGACACCACGGCCCTGCCCTTGTGGTGCACGTCGAGCATGAGCTTCTCGGCCTTCGCCTTGGGATAGCCGAAGACGGTCTGCAGCACGTAGGTCACGTATGACATGAGATTCACCGGGTCGTTCCAGACGAGCGTCAGCCATGGAAGGTCGGGGCGGACGTCTGATGCGGGACG
The DNA here is from genome assembly GCF_025506355.1 of Sphaerisporangium corydalis. Classification (GTDB taxonomy): domain Bacteria; phylum Actinomycetota; class Actinomycetes; order Streptosporangiales; family Streptosporangiaceae; genus Sphaerisporangium; species Sphaerisporangium corydalis. Next base: position 36,550 of record NZ_JANZYP010000046.1, on the reverse strand, counting down.
TTCGACTTCGGCTGGAGCGGTACTACCCACATTCCCATCCTGCCCTACGCCGGTCGTAGTCTTCGACTTGTGACAATGCCCATGAGCAGCGCGTTGCTTACCGATCACTATGAGCTGACGATGCTGCAGGCGGCGCTGGAGAGCGGCGCGGCCGGCCGGAGCGCGGTCTTCGAGGTCTTCGCCCGCCACCTTCCCGCCGGGCGCAGGTACGGGGTTGTCGCGGGCACCGGGCGGGTGCTGGACGCGATCGAGGACTTCCGCTTCGGTGACGCCGAACTGGCGTTCCTGCGCGGGCACCAGGTGGTGAACGAGCGGACGCTGGACTTCCTCGCGTCCTACCGCTTCTCGGGCGACGTGCTCGGCTACCGCGAGGGCGAATGCTACTTCCCCGGCTCTCCGATCATGGTCGTGCGGGGCGCCTTCGCCGAGGCCGTGCTCCTGGAGACCGTGATCCTCTCCATACTCAACCACGACTCGGCGATCGCCATGGCGGCCTCCCGCATGGTGCACGCCGCCGGGTCGCGCCCGATCATCGAGATGGGCTCGCGGCGCACCCACGAGCAGGCGGCGGTCGCCTCCGCGCGGGCCGCCTACCTCGCGGGCTTCTCCTCCACCTCCAACCTCATGGCCGGCAGCAGGTACGGCGTGCCCACCGCCGGGACCAGCGCGCACGCCTTCACGCTGCTGCACGGCTCGGAGTACGAGGCCTTCCAGGCGCAGATCGACTCCCTCGGGCCCGGCACCACCCTGCTGGTCGACACCTACGACGTGGCCAAGGCCGTGCGCACCGCCGTCGAGCTGGCCGGTCCCGCGCTCGGGGCGGTGCGCATCGACTCCGGCGACCTGGACGTGGCCGCCCACGAGGTGCGGCGGATGCTCGACTCGCTCGGCGCCACCGGCACGCGCATCGTGGTCACCAGCGACCTGGACGAGTTCGCCATCGCCGCCCTGGCCTCGGCCCCGGTCGACGGGTACGGGGTGGGCACCTCGGTCGCCACCGGATCGGGGGCGCCGACGGCGGCCATGGTCTACAAGCTCGTCGCGCGGGACGAGGGCGACGGCGTCCTCGCGCCGGTGGCCAAGAAGTCGGTCGGCAAGCCGAGCAAGGGCGGCCAGAAGGCCGCGTTCCGCGCCGTCGAGGACGGCGTCGCCACCGCCGAGCTGGTCACCACCGTGCCCGGGGAGGCCGCTCCCGAGGGCGCGCGGACGCTGCTGCGCGAGCTGGTGCGGGGCGGCGAGATCGTCGGGCGCGAGCCACTGGCGGCCGCGCGGGAACGGCACCGCGCCTCGATGGCGGAGCTCCCCTCCTCGGCCCACCAGCTCTCCCAGGGCGACCCGGCGATCCCGACCGTCTTCTCCTGACCCCTCTCCCCCGGGCCCTTCCCGGCCTCTGACCCTTCTCCCCCGGCCCTGACCACCCCTGATCGGCGAGGTGAGCCCGATGAAGACCACTCTTGTCATCGTTGACGTGCAGAACGACTTCTGCGAGGGCGGCAGCCTCGCGGTCGGCGGCGGCGCGGAGGTGGCCGCGGCCATCGGCCCGCGCGCCGCGTCCGGCGGGTACGACCACGTGGTCGCCACCCGCGACTACCACGTGGACCCCGGTGCCCACTTCGCCGACCGGCCCGACTACGTGCACAGCTGGCCGCCGCACTGCGTGGTCGGCACCGACGGGGCCGGTTTCCACCCGGCGCTCGACACCTCGGCCGTCGAGGAGATCTTCAGCAAGGGCCGGCACAGCGCCGCCTACAGCGGCTTCGAGGGCGCGAGCGGCGACGGCACCGGCCTGGCGGAGTGGCTGCGCTCGCGCGGGGTCGAGCGGGTGGACGTGGTCGGCATCGCCATCGACCACTGTGTGCGGGCCACCGCGCTGGACGCCGCCGCGAACGGCTTCGCGACGCGCGTGCTGCTCGACCTGACGGCGGGGGTGGCCGAGGCCACGACCGCGACGGCGCTCACCGAGCTGGGCTCGGCCGGCGTCGAGCTGGTCGGCACCCCCATCGTCAGAACGGCCTGACGGCCGGCCCGCCCAACGCCGGGCGGGCCGCTTTCAGAACGCGCCCAGCGGGAACACTGGGCGCGGGCGTTTCAGAACGGCCGGCGCTCAGCGGGTGCGCTGGGCGGCCCACTTGCGGATCTGGCCGATGCGCTGCCGGATCTGGTCGGCGGACGCCTGGGCGATGGCGGGGCCCCCGCAGGCGCGGCGGAGCTCGGCGTGGATGACGCCGTGCGGCTGGCCGGTGCGGTGGTTCCAGGCGCCCACGAGGCCGTTCAGCTCCTTGCGCAGGGCGCCCATCACCTCGTGGGGGGCAAGGACCGGCTCGGGGCGGGGATCGGCCGCCTTGCGGCGCCTGGCGGCCTGCTGGTCGGCCTGGTGCTTGCGCAGCAGCACCGCCACCTGGTCGGGCTCCAGCAGGCCGGGCAGGCCGAGGAAGTCCTCCTCCTCGGCCGAGCCGGTCTCGGCGGCCGTGCCGAACTCGCCGCCGTCGAACAGCACCCGGTCGAAGGTGGCGGACGCCTCGACGGTCTCGAACGGCAGTTCGTCACCGAGGACGTCGGGATTGTCCTTCTTCTGCTGGGCCTCCTCGACCAGGAAGTCGTCGAGGCCCTCCTCGGGGAGCTTGCGGTCGAGGACGTGGTCGCGCTCGGTCTCCATCTCGCCGGCCAGGCCCATGAGGGTGGGCACCGAGGGCAGGAACACCGAGGCGGTCTCCCCCCGCCTGCGCGCGCGGACGAAACGCCCCACCGCCTGGGCGAAGAACAGCGGGGTGGAGACGCTGGTCGCGTAGACGCCGACGGCCAGGCGCGGGATGTCCACGCCTTCCGACACCATGCGCACCGCGACCAGCCAGCGCTGCTCCGAGGCGCCGAACGACTTGATCTTGTCGGAGGCGCCGGGGTCGTCGGACAGCACGACCGTGGCGCCCTGGCCGGTGATCGCCCGGAGGTGCTTGGCGTACGCGCGGGCCGTCTCGTGGTCGGTCGCGATCACCATGGCGCCGGCGTCGGGGACGCCCCTGCGCACTTCGGTGAGCCGTTTGTCGGCGGCGATCAGGACCTGGCGGATCCAGTCGCCCTTCGGGTCGAGGGCGGCGCGCCAGGCCTGGCCGAGCTGGTCCTTGGTCAGCGGCGTGCCGAGCGTGGCGGTGATCTCGTCGCCGGCGCGGGTGCGCCAGCGCATCGCGCCGGCGTAGGCCAGGAAGATGACCGGGCGGACCACCCCGTCGGCGAGCGCGGGCCCGTACCCGTAGGAGTAGTCGGACATGCTGCGCCGGACGCCCTCGCCGTCCTCGGCGTAGGTGACGAACGGGATCGGGCTGGTGTCGGAGCGGAACGGGGTGCCGGTGAGGCCCAGCCGCCGCGTGGCGGGCTCGAAGGCCTCGCTGATGCCGTCGCCCCAGGACTTGGCGTCGCCCGCGTGGTGGATCTCGTCGAAGATGACCAGCGTGCGGTGGTCCTCGGTGCGGTTGCGGTGGAGCGCGGGGTGCATCGCCACCTGGGCGTAGGTCACCGCGACGCCGGTGTAGTCGGGGGAGGGCTTGCCCTGGCTGTTCGTGAACTCGGGGTCGATGGCGATGCCCACCCGGCCGGCGGCGTCGGCCCACTGCCGCTTGAGGTGCTCGGTGGGGGTGACGATCGTCACGGCGCGCACGACGCCGCGGCTCAGCAGCTCGCTCGCGATGCGCAGCGCGTACGTCGTCTTGCCCGCGCCGGGGGTCGCCACCGTGAGGAAGTCACGGGGCTCGCGCCGGAAGTAGAGGTCGAGGGCCTCCTGCTGCCACGCGCGCAGTTTCGGGGCGGTGCCCCACGCGGCGCGGTCGGGATAGGCGGGTGACAGATGGGATGCGGCAGACGAGCTCACGCCGACCTCCTGGTCAGATGGCCTCTCCGGGCCACCGGGCCTTCGCCCCGATTTATGATCTTGTCGTCGCGCTTGTTTCGCTCCCTCACAGTGAAGCCACCATAGTGGGGGCCACCGACAAGACGTGCCGGGCCCGGGGATTCTCGCCATACCCGGCCGTTCGTGCTACGGGCGTCCACGGCGGCGCCGCCCGGCCGCCCCTGGCGGGGTCCCCGGGCCGGTCGCAGGCCTGTCCCACCCCCGTTGAGCACGGGTGTCACCGCTATCTCACGCCCTTGAGCACGGCGTCGATCTCGGCGCGCCGCCTCGGGTCGTCGGGCTGCGCCATGCCGAGGAGGACCACGGTCCTGCCGTCCTTGGTGAGAAGCGTCACGCGCAGATAGGACGGCTGGTTGACCACGTCGGTGTAGCTCGCCCGCAGCGCCCGTGAATGACCGGTGAACCCGCCCGCGCTCACCGTGCGATCGTCCACCACGTCGACGGTGTCGCCGTGCAGGAGCAGCCGGGAGTAAAGGTCGGCGAGGTCGATCGCGGCGGCCCTCGGCCCGGAGACGTCGACCGACTCCCCCGGCCGGGACATGACCAGCGCGGCCCCGTCGGCGCCGGCGACGGAGGTGAAGCCGGTGACCGGCGGGACCGTTCCGCGCCGCCATCCCTCGGGCACCGGGTAGCTCACGCCGGCCGCGGTGTCCACGACGTCCACGGGGGGCCCGGGGGCGTTGAGGCGGGACATGACCAGGGCGACGGCCCCGGCGACCACCGCGACCCCTGCGGCGAGCCCCACGACGAGGACCAGCGCCCTCCTGAGCCACGAGGGCATCCTGACCCTCGATGGCGGCGCGGGCGCCCCGTACAGCCTCGCGGACGGCGGCAGGCCCTCCTCCTGCGGCGCGGGCCACGTGTGGTCGCCGTACGGCCGTCGCTCGGTCCAGTGCTCGTCCACCGCGCCTCCTCCCGGTGCACTGAGTATCGGCACCCGGGACGCCCATCCGTCAACGAACACCGTGCATGTCGCCCGGAAAAGCATCACCTGGGGCCACCGGATCCCGGCGCGCGGCCGCGCGGTGTGACGGGTGTGACCGGTGTGGCGCGAGTGACGGCGGGCGCCTCGGGCGGGAGAGGGACGGTCAGACGGGTGAGAGGCGGTAGGCGGCCCACATCTCGTGCATGCGGGTGGCCTGCCCGGCGGTGAACTCGGACATGCAGCGGTCGTGCGCGTAGTCCATGAAGTTGTGCGACGGGTCGTCGCCGGGCTCCGGGCAGGAGTCCTTGCGCGCCGGGCAGCCCTGCGTGGGGACGGCCTCGGGCGGGGTGTCGTCGACCGAGTCCCCCGGCGGGGCGCAACCGTTCTCGAAGGTGTGCAGCAGTCCGAGCCAGTGGCCGATCTCGTGGACGCCGGTGTACCCCCTGGAGAAGTCGCGCAGCGAGCCGCCGGGCAGGCTGCGCCAGTCGATCACCACGCCGTCCAGGGCGGGCCGGCCGCGGTACCAGTGAGGGTAGGTGGAGTACCCGAGCACCAGCTCGCCGAGCTGCGCCACGTAGAGGTTCAGCGTCTCAGCGCCGCCTCGGTGCAGCGCCTCCTTCATCGGCGCCTCGTTGGCGAGGGGCGCGCGGAACCAGGTCGCGTTGTCGGTGTGCGTCACCCCGCGCAGGGCGAACCGGACGCGGGTGTCCGCCCCGCCCAGCCGCCCGCCGTACGCGGCGTTGAGCGCCTCGACCTGCGGGCCGAGCGCGATGTCGGGGGCGCCCATGCGCGTGTCGGTGATGACGTGGATCCACAGCGGCACCACGATCAGGTCCGTCGCGCGGACCCGGGCGTGCGAGGCGCGGAGCCGCCGGCGCATGTCGGCGAGCATGAGGGCGGACTCACGGGCGTCGGGCGTGCCCGGCTCGGCGGGCCGCGCCCCGGCCCCGGGCGCCCGCGCGTCGGGACAGGTGCGCGCGACCGCGGCGCGGGCCGGGCCGGGCACACCTCCGGACGCCAACAGGCACACCAAACCCACGGCCACCGCGCGCCGCACCATGCACTCCCCCGTTTTCGCAGGTCGAAGTGCTGACGCTAGCTCCAGCGGCGCCGATCAGGCGGGAGCAACACTCACTTGCCGCCGCCGGGTTGGCCGCCCATCGGCAGGCCCTCGTAGATCTCTTTGCACTCGGGGCACACCGGGTACTTCTTGGGGTCGCGGCTGGGGACCCAGATCTTGCCGCAGAGGGCCCGGATGGGAGTACCGGAGACCATGCTCTCGGTGATCTTGTTCTTGTCGGCGTAGTGCGAGAACCGCTCGTGATCTCCATCGTCACCGTGGGAGAGGTTCGGCCGCACTTCGCTCTCGGGAAGGATCTTCGTGCTCACAACACCCGAGTCTACGTGCGCCCAGGGCCGCTCAGGCGGACGAACCTCCCAATCGGCCCGCGCGGGCCGGCGAGGAGGCCGCACGACGGCGTACGGCCCGCGCGGGCGCGCGGGCCGTACCGGTAGAGAGGGGTCGTCAGCCCACGTGCACGGCCGCGGCGTCGGTCTTGCGGCCCGCCTTGACGAACAGCGCGAGGATCGCCGCGAGCACGGCCACCGCGACGGCCACGCCGAAGCCGAAGTGCATGCCCTCAAGGAAGGAGAGGTGCGCGGCCTGGGTGAGCGCGTCGGCCACCGGCTTGGGGGCCCCGGGCGGCACGGGCGCGACGCCGAGCGCGACGGCGTTCTTCATCGCGTCGATCTGGGCGGGGGTGGAGGGCAGCTTGACCGCGGCGAGGTTGCCGGGCAGGACGTCGGCCACCTTGGCGGTGATCAGCGCGCCGAGCACGGCGGTGCCGAGCGAGCCGCCCACCTGCATGGCCGACTGCTGCATGCCTCCGGCGACGCCGCTCAGCTCCTCGGGCGAGTTGCCGACGATGACCTCCGTGGCGCCCACCATGACCGGCGACAGGCCGAAGGCGAGTAGCACGAACGGGATGGCGGTGTCGAAGTAGGAGGCCTCCAGCCCGAGGCGGGAGAGCAGGAACATCGAGGCCGCGGTGATGATCATGCCGAGGGCGATCGGCACCCGGGGGCCGAACTTGCTGAGCGCGAAGCCGGCCAGCGGCGAGGCGACGATCATGCCGGCGCTCATCGGGAGCATGCGCATGCCCGACTCCAGCGGGGACAGGCCGTGCACGCCCTGGAAGTAGAAGGTGAGGAAGAACATGGCGCCGAACATCGAGAAGGCCATCAGCACCATGAGCGCGGTGCCGATGGAGACCGACGCGTTGTGGAACAGGCTGAGGGGCAGCAGCGGCTCGGCCGCCCTGCGCTGCCACAGGACGAACGCGACCCCGAGGACGAGGGCGCCCGCGAAGAACGCGATGGTCCTGGTGTCGCCCCAGCCGTAGCCCGGGGCCTTGATGATCGCCCACACCAGGCAGAACATCGCGCCGGACAGCAGCAGCACGCCGGGTGCGTCGATCCTCGACAGGGACTCGGCCCTGCTCTCCTTGATCACCCAGAGCCCGACGATCAGCGCGACCACGCCGACGGGCACGTTGATGAAGAAGACCGACTGCCAGCTCACGTTCTCCACCAGCACGCCGCCGACGATCGGGCCGGCGGCGCTCGACAGGCCGATCGCCGCGCCCCAGATGCCGATCGCCATGTTGAGCCGCTCGGCCGGGAAGGCGGCGCGCAGCAGCGCGAGGGCCGCGGGCTGGAGCAGCGCGCCGAACAGGCCCTGGAGCACCCGCAGGGCGATCAGCACGCCGATCGAGGAGGTGAGGCCGATGGCGAGCGAGGTGAGCGCGAAGCCCGCGATGCCGACGAGGAAGACCCGCTTGTGCCCGAACAGGTCGCCGAGTTTGCCGGCGGTGATCAGGAAGACGGCCAGGGCGAGCAGGTAGCCGCTGGTGATCCACTGAAGGTCCGAGAGCGAGGCCCCCAGGTCCTTGCCGATCACCGGGTTGGCGATGGCGACGACGGTGCCGTCGAGCATTACCATGATCACGCCGAGCGCGACGGCGAGCAGTGTGAGCCAAGGATGGCCGTGCCCGCGTCGCTCCGGCGCGGCGGGCGGCGCGGCCAGCGCTTGTGCCATGAGTGGGTCCCCCCGATTCGATGAATGGTCAGCCTGCGGGTAATTTATGTCAGTCCATGACAGATGACAAACTCTTTTATACGACAGATGGTGACTTATGGCAGAATGTGAAGTGAAGGTTTCGAGGAGGTGTCTGGCATGGGTCTTCGCGAGCGCAAGAAGCATCAGACCCGGTTGGCTCTGATCGACGCGGCCTTCGACCTCTTCCTGGTCCAGGGGTACGAAGCGACCACCGTCGACCAGATCGCCGCCGCGGTGGACGTCTCACCCCGCACGTTCTTCCGGTACTTCGGCAGCAAGGAGGACCTCGCCCTCGACTTCACCGTCGAGTACGAGGAGCTCGTCACCACCGCCCTCGCCGCCCGCCCGGCCGGCGAGGCGCCCCTGGCCGCCCTCGCCACGGCGTTCCGCGAGTTCATCCACCAGATGGAGGCCAACGCGGCCGACGACACCGAGCGTTTCCTCAAGCACCGGCGGGTGATCGACGCCAACCCCGCGCTGCTGGCGACCGGCTTCGCCCGCATGGCCGAGACCGAGAAGAAGCTCACCGCCGAGCTGGCCAGGCGCCAGGGCACCGATCCCGCGGCCGACCCGCGCCCCCGCCTGCTCGTGGCGTTGATCACATCGGCGCTGCGCGTCGGCTTCGAGTGCGCCGCCGAGCGCGACTGCCAGCTCGTCGGCCTGGTCGGCAACGTGACCGACCTGCTGAACCTCGCCGAGGCGGCGCTGACCCCCGGGTGGGGTCAGTTGAGCTTGGGGTCGTCCGGGCAGGTCGCGACGAAGGCCAGCTCGCCGGGCTGACGGCGCAGCACCGACCGCCACAGGTTCGTCGGCAGCGAGTCGAAGGTGTCGCCGGGCTCGGCCTCCACCACGTACCACGAACCCTCGCGGATCTCGGCCTCGAGCTGGCCCGCCGTCCAGCCGGCGTACCCCGCGAAGATGCGCATCTGCGTGATCTCACCGGCCAGGATCTCCGGCGGCGCGTCCAGGTCCACCGTGCCGAGCTTGGAGACCGCGGAGCTGCCCGCGTGGAGCCTGCGCCACCCGAGGGGCTCCTCCCCGCTCGGCACCGAGGCCAGGGCCAGCGCGCTGTCGGTCTGCACGGGCCCTCCCTCGAACAGCACAGGAGGCCCGGTCACCAGCGCGTCCCATGAGGGCAGCACCTGGGTCACGGTGACCTCGCTCGGCCGGTTGAGCATGACGCCGAGGGTCCCCCCGTCCTCGTCGTGTTCAAGGATCAACACGACGCCGCGCCGGAAATTCGGGTCGTCCAGCAGTGGCGTCGCCACCAGCAGCCCGCCGACGTAGATCGCCTCCGCCATGCATCCATCATGACGTGTGATGCCCCGAACGCGCGCCTGACCCTGGGCAGAGAGGGCTTTCACCTCGCCATATGTTACTCATGGCGATCGAGCGGGAACTCTCCGTTGCAGAGATCGCCCACTGGGGGATCAGTTTGCCGAAACCGCGCCGTGCGGAAAGTCGTGGAGAGAAGGGAGTGCCCGGGTGACCCGCCTGCTCCTTGTGGCGCTCATGGCCGTGGGCGCCGCCGTCGCCGTCCCCGCGAGCCGCGGATCGCACGCCGCCGGCCTCGGCGGGGCCGAACGCGCCTCCCACCACTCCCACGCCCTCACCGGCGCGCACGGGCGCGACGGCGACGACGAGCGCGACCTGGACCGCGACCTGTACGGCTCCCGGGGGCTCCGGGACTCCCGGGACGACCGGGACGACCGCGACGGGCGCGTGGACGTGGCCGTGTCCCGCGTCGAGTGCCCGTCCGGGGACGCCAACGTCGTGATGACCGCGCCGCGCGACCACGGCACCGTCGAGTACTCCGTCCGCCGCGGCGACACGCTCGTCAGGAACGGCGTGCTGTGGCCGGGCGTCGAGCGCACCATCCCGGTGCACGTCGAGCCCCGGGCGACCGAGCGCATCGCGGTCACCCTCGCCGGCCAGGGCACCGGCAGGTACCAGGTGTGGTCGCGGTGCCGGCCCGAGGAGGAGTCCTACGGCGAGTACCGCGAGTCGGTCTACAGCGAGAGCGACGACGAGCGGGGCGGCGAGGGGCGGAGCGAGGGCCTGCTGTCCCATCGGTACAACCCGCTGCTGCACCGGCATCCGGTGACCCACATGGAGTACCGGTCGATCCGCCATCTGCCCTACACCGGGCCGCCCGCCGACCTGTGGGGCAAGGTGGCGACCGCCGTGGGGCTGATGGTCTTCGGCGGCATGCTGTGGTGGGTCGCGCTGATCTGGCCGCGCCGCACCCCCGCCGAGCCCCTCTTGCGCCCGCGCTCCCCCTACGGCCGGCGCCGCTACCCGGCACCGTAGCCGAGGCCTTCCCGGAGCCCTGGGCGCGGTCCCGCGCCCGGACAGCCCTGTGCGCCGCCCCGCGCCCCGGACGTGGGTCCTAGGCCTCGGTCAGGCCGCGGACCTTGCCGCCCGCCGACTCGCGCACGGCCGCGGCGACCGCGGTGGCGACGTCGGGGTGGAAGACGCTGGGGACGATGTAGTTCGGGCCGAGCTCCTCCTCGGACACGACGTTCGCCAGGGCGTTGGCGGCGGCCAGCAGCATGGACTCGGTGACCATGCGCGACTGCGCGTCCAGCAGGCCGCGGAAGACGCCGGGGAAGGCCAGCACGTTGTTGATCTGGTTCGGGTAGTCCGACCGGCCGGTGGCGACCACCGCGGCGTGCTCCCTGGCGTCGTCGGGCGACACCTCGGGCTCGGGGTTGGCCAGCGCGAAGACCACGGCCGACTCGGCCATGGTGGCGATGTCGTCCTTGGTGAGGATGCCGGGGGCCGAGACGCCGATGAACACGTCGGCGCCCTTCACCGCGCCGCGCAGGTCGCCGACGTACCCGTCGGCGTTGGTGTTCTCGGCGATCCACCGCAGCGACTCGTCGAGGTCGTCACGGCCCTTGTGCACCGCGCCGAGGTAGTCGCACACGACCACGTTGCGCGCCCCGGCCGCGCGCAGCAGGCGCAGCACGGCGGTGCCGGCCGCGCCGGCCCCGGCCATGGCGATCCGCACGTCGGGCAGGGCCTTGCCGACGACGCGCAGCGCGTTGGTCAGCGCCGCGAGGACGCAGATGGCCGTGCCGTGCTGGTCGTCGTGGAAGACCGGGATGTCCAGCAGCTCGCGCAGCCGACGCTCGATCTCGAAGCAGCGCGGCGCCGAGATGTCCTCCAGGTTGATGCCGCCGAACCCGGGGGCGATGCAGCGGACGACCTCCACGATGGTGTCGACGTCCTGGGTGTCCAGGCAGAGCGGCCAGGCGTCGATGCCGGCGAACCGCTTGAACAGGGCGGCCTTGCCCTCCATGACCGGCAGCGCCGCCGCCGGGCCGATGTTGCCGAGGCCGAGCACGGCCGACCCGTCGGTGACCACCGCGACGGTGTTGCGCTTGATCGTCAGGCGGCGGGCGTCCTCGGGGTTGCGCGCGATGGCCAGCGAGACCCGCGCCACCCCCGGGGTGTAGGCCATCGACAGTTCGTCGCGGTTGCGCAGCGGGACCTTGGACTGCATCTCGATCTTGCCGCCGAGGTGCATCAGGAAGGTGCGGTCGCTGACCTTGTGCAGGACGACGCCCTCGACGGACTCGAGGCTGTCGACGATGATCTGGGCGTGGTCGGTGTCCCTGGCGGCGCAGGTGACGTCGATGCGCAGCTTCTCGTGACCGGCGTTGGTCACGTCGAGGGCGGTCACGACGCCGCCGGCGTTCTCCACGGCGTGGGTCAGCTGGCTGACGGCCTTGCCGCCCGCCGGCACCTCAAGACGGACGGTGATCGAGTACGACACGCTCGGCACGGTGGCCACGTCGATCCGCTCCTTTGCGGGTGGTCATGGTCGCGCTCGCTCGGGTGCTCGCTGTCGCGCATCCGGCTCGCCTGCTCGTTCGGGATACCCATCGTGCCAGACCCGGCCGTGAGCTTCCGCCGTCCGGCGGCGAAGGATCACACCTGGGGCCCTTCTAGGGGTGGGCCACGGTGGCCGGTGGCGCTCCCGCGGCCCGTGGGGCGCGGGAGCGTCGTGGGACGGGAGGGGCGGTCGGGTCAGAACAGGGCGCTGGCGAGCCCTCTGCGGGCCTTGGCGACCGAGGCGTCCCCGGCGGGCAGGGCGTCGAACAGGTCGAGGAGGTGGCGCCTGGCGCGGTCGCGGTCGTCGCCTGAGGTGCGGCGCACGAGCGCGACCAGCCGGTCGAACGCCTCGTCGACCTGGCCCCCGAGCATCTCCACGTCGGCGGCCTGTATCTGCGCGCCGATGTCGGCGGGGTCCTCGGCGGCGGCGCGGAGCACGGCGCCGGGGTCCAGGTCCTGGGTGCGGCGCACGAGCCCCACCCCGGCGAGGCCGATCTTGGCGTCCTGGTCGGCCGGGGCCCTGGCCAGCAGCCGCTCGTAGGCGGCGGCCGCCGCGTCGAGGTCGCCGTCGTCGATGGCCTGCTCGGCCGCGAGCAGGTCGGGGTCGGCGGCCGGCAGGTCCTGCTCCTGGGCGGCGGGGTCCTCCACCGGGGCCTCGCCGGGGGGCGGGAGGTACTGGGCGAGCGCCTGGAGGAGCTGGTCGAGCCACTGCCGCACCTGCGCCTCGGGGAGCGCCCCCTGGAAGCCGGTCACCGCCTGGCCCTGGAAGACGGCCAGCACGGTCGGGATGCTCTGCACCTGGAGCGCGCCGCTGATCTGGGGGCTGGCGTCCACGTCGACCTTGGCGAGCACCCACCGCCCCGCCGCCTCGGCGGCGAGCTTCTCCAGGATCGGGCTGAGCTGCTTGCACGGCTCGCACCACGTGGCCCACAGGTCGAGGACCACCGGGGTGCGCATGGAGCGCTCGATCACGTCGGTGGCGAAGGTCTCGTCGGTGACGTCGATGATCACCGCACCGCCGGGCGTGCCCGGGGCGCCTCCTGAGGCGGGCTGCGCGGCGGCCGCCTCACGACGGGCCTGCGCTTCCAGTGCCTGCTTACGCGCGCCGAGGTCGACAGCCCCCTGCAACGATGCCGGTCGAGTGAAGTCCGCTGGGCTCATAGTCCAATCCTGCCGCATCCCGGACGTGCTCATGGTCGTGACCGGGTGACACCGGGGCCGGCCTTGGTATGTCACGCCTTCATCGCGAATTCGCACGGAACCGTCATGGGGAGCGGTTATCCCGAACGATGGGCTCGGAATGTCTTCAGCTCACTGGAGGTGGGTGTGAAACGCTTCATCGTCGTCTCCGCCGCGGCGGCCGTCATCACGGCGGCCGTGGCGCTTCCCGCGCAGGCCGGGCCGGCCACGGCCGGGCCCTCGGGAACCAACCAGTACGTCGTCCTCTACAAGGAAGGCGCTTCGGCCTCGGATGCGCAGAAGGCGATCGAGGCGGCGGGCGGCAGCGTCGTGAAGGTGAACACGGCGGTCGGGCTGGCCACGGTGACCACCGCCGACCCCGGCTTCGCCTCGGCGATCTCCGCCAGCGCGGTCATCGACGGCGTCTCCCACGACCGGGTGATCGGCGGCGTCCCGAAGTCCGCCGCGCGGTCGGCGCTCGGCTCCCAGTCCGGGCGGTCACGGGCCGTGGAGCGGGAGGGCCGTGAGAGCGGGGCGCTCCGGCACGGCCGGAGCACCAAGGCCGAGCCCCTCTCGGAACTCCAGTGGGACATGAAGCAGATCCACGCCGAGGAGGCGCACAAGTACGAGAAGGGCGACCCGGGGGTCCTGGTCGGCGTCCTGGACACCGGCATCGACGGCTCCCACCCTGACATCGCGCCGAACTTCAACCGGTCGCTGAGCCGCAACTTCACCGTCGACATCCCCGCCGACGCCAACGGCGACCCGATCGACGGCCCCTGCGAGGAGGAGCCGGACCAGTCCTGCCAGGACCCGAACAACGTGGACGAGGACGGGCACGGCACCCACGTGGCCTCCTCGATCGCCTCCCCGATCAACAAGCTCGGGATCTCCGGCGTGGCGCCCAAGGTCACGCTGGTCAACCTGCGCGCGGGCCAGGACTCCGGCTACTTCTTCCTCCAGCCCACCGTGGACGCGCTCACCTACGCGGGCGACATCGGCGTCGACGTCGTCAACATGAGCTACTACATCGACCCGTGGCTGTTCAACTGCACCGACAACCCGGCGGACTCGCCGGCCGACCGGCTGGAGCAGGCGACGGTCATCCGGGCCACCCAGCGCGCCCTGAACTACGCCCACCGCCACGGCGTCACGCTGGTGTCGGCCGCGGGCAACGGCGGCACCGACTACACCAAGGAGCTCGCCGACGCCTCCAGCCCCGACTTCGCCAGCGAGCCCGGCGAGAAACCCCACGCGCGCACCATCCCGCCGAGCTGCGTCTCCATGCCCAGCGAGGGCGAGCACGTCATCTCGGTCTCCTCGACCGGCATCAGCAAGCGCAAGGCGTACTACTCCGACTACGGCAACGGCTATGTGGACGTCGCCTCGCCCGGCGGCGACACCTACGACAACCCGGACAACGTCCGCGACATCACCAGGGCCACGCTGGCGGCCTATCCCAAGTCCCTCGCCGTCGCGAACGGCGAGATCGACGTCAACGGCGACCCGACGGTGAACTACGTCGTGAAGGACTGCGCCGGCGCGACCTGCGCGTACTACCAGTACCTGCAGGGCACCTCGATGGCCTCGCCCCGCGCGGTGGGCGTCGCGGCGCTGATCGTCAGCGAGTACGGCCGCCGCGACGGGCGCACCGGCGGCAAGACGCTGGACCCCGGCGTCGTCGAGGCCATCCTGAAGGGCACGGCCACCAAGACGGCGTGCCCGAGCCCGCCCGCCTACACCTACACCCGCCACCTGCCCGCGGGTAACACGGTCACCGCGACCCACGTGTGCGAGGGCACCACGGGGTCGAACGGCTTCTACGGCAAGGGCATCGTCGACGCCCTGCGCGCCGTGCGCCACTGACCTCGATCAGTCCCGGCCAGGGGGCTCGTCCGTACCGGGCGGGCCCCCTTCCGGCGTTCCGGGCCCCTCGCCGCCCTCGAAGTCGCCGGCGGCCACCCTGATCGTGCGCAGCAGGCCGAACATCTCCGACAGGTCGGTCTCGCCGTACATCGTCATGCAGAAGCCGGCGCCCATGAGATCGGCGGTCGCCCGCTCCACGGCCTCGCGGCCCTTGTCGCTGATCTCGGCGAGGACGCCGCGCCCGTCCTTGGGGTTGCGCGCGCGGCGGACGAGCCCCGCGCGCTCCAGGCGGTCGACGGTGTTGGTCACGCTGGTGGGATGGACCATGAGCCGCTCGCCGATCCGCGACAGCGGAAGGGAGCCGGTCCTGCTGAAGGTCAGCAGGACGAGCGCCTCATATCGCGCGAACGTCAAGTCATGCGGCCTGAGCAGCGTGTCCAGTTGCCCCAGGAGGATCTGGTGCGCTCTCATGATCGATGTGACGGCCGCCATCGCGGACGACGGCCCGAAGTGGACACGCCAGGTTTCGGCGGCGCGCTCGATGGGATCGAACGGCAGGTTGAGCGGTTTGGGTACACCGATGGACACACCGCTACGCTAGCGCCTGCCCCGGTGGCTGACCCAGGGTGACCAAGTCTCACAGGTTCCCCAAGAAGCGGGACGGCAAACATCACGCTCCGTTATGGTGTGCATGTCAAGAGGTGAGGCGCGGCAAAGCCCGGTCCAAAGCACGGGGAAAGCCGCGCCGTGCGACGCGAGGCGCGCTCACGCGATCCCGTGGACGTACGGCGTGGCGGTTGGATCGGGCACGGGTGCCAAGGGGCCGGCACCCAGAGCCTTGAGCGCCGCTCATCCAGGCACGGGGGGTCCTGAATGAACAGCAGCAGTGCAGTGGCACGGGCGGCGTGGCCGGATCTCCGGTCCACGCGGGACCGTGCTTGAGCAAAGGGGCGTTTCACGCGAGGAGCTGAAGCACAGCGCGCTGGTGGCGGTAGGAATACTGCTCGCGCTGGGCCTGCTCGCCGCTTGGAGCGTCCTTGTCCCAGGTATCGCCGCATGGGAGAACATCGTCGTCGCGGTCATCGGATCGCTCCGGCTGACCGGCCCGGTGGCGGCGGCGTTCGCCGCGTGGGTGGCCGTGCGAAAACGCCGCGCCCTGCGGGGCCGGGTGCTGGGCGGCTGGCGGGTGCTGAGGGCGCCGCTGGCGGTCCTCGCGGTCGTCGTGGGCGCGTTCGGCGCCACGGTGACCATGCTCGCGATCAAGGCCGTCCTGACCGAGCAGGCGGGCCATCTGGCGCCCACCGGCCTGGCCGTGGGGGCGGCCGGGCTCGCGCTCTATGCGGTGTCGGGGTGGATCACGGGCTGGATGCTGCCCTGGGCGGTCACGCCCGTCCTGGCGGGTCTCGGCGCGTACGGCCTGTTCACGTCCCTGGCCGGCGGCTCGCTGTGGGCCGCCCGGCTGGCGCCCAGCACCTCGGAGCCGTACGACCCGTTCGAGGGCCTGCGCCCGGTGGCGTTCGCCAACCAGACGCTCTGGCTGGTCGGCGTCACCGCCGCGCTGTTCCTCACCTGGACGGCGGTGGTCACCCGGCGCGCGCTCGTGCTCGCCGGGGCGATGGTGGCGGTCCTCGCGGCGGGCACGGGCATGGCCCGGCTGCTGGGCGAGCCGCAGGCCGTCGCCGCCACCGAGCCGATGGTCTACTCCTGCCAGGAGTGGCCGATCACGGTCTGCGTCCATCCGGGGATGCGCAGCGGGCTGACCGACCTCGGCGCCACGTTCACCACGCTCGCCGCCCGGCTGACCGGCACGCCCGCCGCGTTCTCCCGGGTCGAGCAGCGCCCGCGCGAGGACGCCTCGGTGCCCGCTCCCGGCGTGGTGCCGATCCACGTCGACGACCTCACGCCCGGGTACGCCGAGCGGGCGGCGGCGGAGTTCGTGGAGAGGCTGGCCCGCCCGTGCGGGGACGGCCCCGCGGGCGGCTACCGCGCCATCGTCACCGCCTGGCTGCGGGGGGATCCGCTGCCCAGCGGCCCGGTGGCCGGGCAGCAGGCGGCGGCCACGTGGTTCTCCGGGCTGACCGAGAGCCAGCGTCGCGACTGGCTGCGCATGTTCTACACCGACTTCGCCACGTGCGGCCTGAAGACGGGTCATTTCGGCGGGGTGGCGAACCAGGTCGTGCCACGCCCCATGATGTACGGGAGCGTCCGTCCGGTGGCGTCCCCGCCGGGCCGGGGGGCGGCCACCGCCTACCAGGTCCAATCCCCCGTCCCCGGCTCGCCCTACCCCACCATGCCCGCCCCACCCGGCTGACAGGGGCGGCGCACGGACCATCATCTTCCCGGACATGATGTGAGAAGGGGTCCATCTCGGGAAGGAAACTGCCGTGAACCGTCAGACGTCGACCCCCCAGACAGCGGTGGCAGCGGAACCGGCCGAGCGCCGGTCACGACGCGGCTGGCGCTTTCTCGCGGGCGCCATCACCGTGCTCGTCCTTCTCGTCGTCGGCGCCAGGCTGACCTGGTCGTACCTCAACCCGTTCGGCGAATCGACGATCGACCGCAGCCAGCCGGTCCTCCTCCAGTCGATCCAGAACATGAGCCGGTTCCAGTCCGCGAGCGGCAACTTCCAGGTCATCGTGGACCTGGAGAAGGACGCCGCGTTCCTCCCGGACGCCATCAAGGGCTCGCGCACGCTGTTCGTGGGCGCGGGGAGCGTGGACGCCTACGTCGACTTCTCGGCGATGGGCAAGGACGCGCTCACCGTCTCCGCCGACCGCACCGAGGTCACCGTGCGGCTGCCCCGCGCGCAACTGGAGAAGACCAACCTCGACAACAGCAAGTCCTACGTCTACGCCCAGGAGCGCGGCATCCTGGACCGGGTCCAGGGCATGCTGTCCAGTTCGCCCGAGAACCAGCAGGAGCTCTACGTCCTGGCCGAGAAGAAGATCTCCGAGGCCGCGCGGTCCAGCGACCTGCTCAACCGCGCCAACCAGAACACCAAGATCATGCTTGAGGGCATGCTCAAGTCACTCGGGTTCACGAAGGTGACGGTGAAGTTCGCCGACGAGCCCTGACGCGGACCCCGGACAGGGGGTCCGAAACCTGACGCGCGTCCGGACCTCGTACTCCGGACCTGACACGGTCCCAGCGTCAGGTCCGGGGGCGCGTCCTGCGTCTTCTGACGGCCAGTCCCAGCGACGCCGTCAGCACCGCCGCCGCTCCGGCGACCGCGAACCACAGGCCACGGCCGGAGACCAGACCGGGTATCGGGCCCTGGAGCGTCTCCGGCGAGGAGCCCGGCAGGCGGTCCAGGTGGCTGGCGCAGACGATGGGCCGTTTGTCGCTCCTGGCCGAGGCGCACGCCACGGCCGCCAGCCGCTCCAGTTTGGCGGGCAGCCGTCCGACCTCGACGGTGACGCTGAACTGGTCGGTCTTCCCGGCGGCCAGTGTCCTGTTCCAGGCGATCCGGTCCGGGAAGACCTTGCCCTTGGGTGTTGAGGACAGGAGTTTCAGGCCGGGCGTCAGGGTCTGCGTGAGCACTAGTGGGGGCGAGCCGGCGCTGCCGGTGTTGCTGACCTTGGTGGTGTAGGTGAGCCGGTCACCCTGCCGGACGCTGCTGTGCCCGTCGTCGATGCCGATGCGCAGCGCGTACGCCCGTTCCGTGGCGGCCGGGGAGGGCACGGCGGCCCACGCCGCGACCGTCCCGGAGGGCATCACGACGAGCGAGACGACCGCCGCGGCACCGAGACGGCGGGCCGGCGCGCGAAAACCGCGCGCGGCGCCTTCACGGACCCGGGTGGCGCGCGAGGTCATATCTCTGTACCCCCTGAAGTGCTGAATTCATGCCCCTTTCGACCCGCGTCCGATGGAGAACCCGGGCGGACGGCAGAGCCGACGGAACCATTTTCCCCCGGCCCCGGGCCGAAGCGCCGCATATCGTCCTGGCGAGTCGACGGCCCGCCGCCAAAACACCTTTTCCGCCCCCGGCTACAAAGTGGTGGCGACGTAGTTCAGAGTGCCGGTGTAGATGTCCGGGCGGACGAACGGGACGGTGATCCGGTAATTGTTGGTGATCGTGTCGCCGTCCGGCTCCGACGCCGAGGCCTTGGTGGCCACGACGATCGGGGTGCCGAATATCAGGTGCACATAGGCGGCCCCCTGGGCCGGGCCGTTGACCTCCAGGTCGTTCGACGGGATGACGTCGGTGTTCCCCGGTATGGCGCCGACGAGGTTCGCGGTCGCGGGCACGACCGTGACGTTGTAGCCCGCGAAGTTGTTGGTGGTCACGGTCATGGTCACCGGAGTCGCCCCGGTCGTCGGCACCGACCCGGGCGCGCCGGTCAGCGTGAACGACGGGGTCAGGTTCGTCAGCGTGATCGACGAGCTCACGTCGACGTTCGCGATCGTGGTGTCCGCGTCGGTGTCGGCCTGAGCGGGCAGGACGTTCGAGCCCAACGTCCCGACCGCCGTCGCCGTGCCCACCAGCATGATTCCCATGCACACGACGCGAGCTCTCCGGATATAAGACATATCGCCCCCTTGGAATATTCCCCTGTATTTCCAGTGATCACCCGATTATGCTCTGGCTAAACTCCCGGAGCACCCCGCGCCCACCTTTGTCGAGAGAATCCAACCCGGATCAGAATTTAAGCGGCAGATCAGCCAAATCGGTCATTAATTATCACAGCGTACTGGTAATGTACTCGAGAATCCCCGAATACCGACCAGATGGGACAAATGGAATGTCAACCTCGTAGTCATTGCTCAGTGCGTCACCCTCCAGCGCCGATGGCTCGGATTGACTGTGGATGGGGATCGAGGTGATGGACGAGAGGGGCTGGAACGTGGATGTGCCCGTTTCGCGGACCTTCAGATTGGCGATCGGGATCGTGGCGGTGTCGAGGGGCGTGGTCAGCACCGGCGAGACTGCCCGCAGCATGACGTTGTAGCCCCCGGGAGCGTTGCTGGCGACCGTCAAGGTCACCACGCCGTCCCTTCGCACAGTGGTGTCCGGGACTCCGGTCAGCGTGAACCCGTCGGTGAGGACGCCCAGGGTGATGCTCTGCGCGATGACGATGACCGACGTGGCGCAGCGGACGTCAAGGCTCGCCGCCGGGCAGTTGCTGCCGGCGGTCGCGGAGGCCGTGGTGTTGGTCAGGACGCCGTCGCCGAGGTCGGGGCTGATCGTGGTGACGCTGTAGGTGATGGTGGCGGTGGCACCGATGGCCAGGTCCCCGGTCCAGCCCAGGTTGGGGGCGGTGTACGTGACGGTGCCGCTGGTGGCGGTGGCGTCGTTGCCGTAGGCGGCGTCGTCCAGGACTCCGGTGAGGTCGTCGGTGAGGGCGGCGCCCGTGTAGGCGGTCTGACCGGTGTTGGCGACGGTGATCGTGTAAGAGACGACGTCACCGGCCACGATGGAGGATGTGCCGCCGATCACGATGGAGGGGGCGTCAGAGGTCTTGGTGATGGTGAGGGCGGGGACCAGGACGGTGATGCGGGCGGTGCAGGCGGGATCGATTCCGATGGTGGGGCAGTTGCTGCCGAGTTCGGTGGAGGTGATGGTGTTGAAGATTTGTTTGTCGCCGGGGTCGGGGTTCAGGACGGTGGCGGTGTAGGTGATGGTGGCGGTGGCGCCGACCGCCAGGTTCCCGGTCCAGGTCAGGGTGGGGGCGGTGTAGGCCAGGGAGCCGGTGGTGGCGGTGGCGTCGTTGCCGTAGGTGGCGTCGGTGAGCACTCCGGCCAGGGAGTCGTCGACAACAGCGGCGGTGTAAGCGCTTTGTCCGGTGTTGGCGATCAGGACCGTGTAGGTGATGGTCGAACCGGGAGTCGCGGTGGACATGTCGGCGGTCTTGGTGATGGTCAGGGCCGGGATCAGGATGGTGACGGTGGTGGCGCAGGCCGGGTCGGTGCCCCCGATGGGGCAGTTGTTGCCCGGGGTGGTGGAGGTCAGGGTGGAGGTCATGGTGCTGCCGCCGGTGGGCGGGTTGTTGACGGTGACCGAGGCGCTCAGGGTGACCGTCCCGCCGATCGGCACGTTCCCGGTCCAGGTGACCGACCCGTCGAGGTTGAAGTCCAGGTTGCCCGAGGTGGTGGTGGCGTCCCCGTTGTAGGTGGCGTTGTCCAGCGCCCCGGCCAGCCAGAAGTTGAAGTTGGCACCCGTGTACGGGGTCTGCCCGGTGTTGGTCACCGTCACCGTGTACCGCACCACCCCCGTCGGGACCACCGTGCTCACATCAGTACTCGAAGTGATCGTCAGCACGGCGGCCGGCACCGTGGTCGTACACCGGGGGTCGCTGCCGCCTGAGGGGCAGTTGTTCCCCGAGGTGGCCGAGATGACGGTGTTGGTCAAGCTCTTGTCCCCCGTATCGGGAGTCTTCACCGTCACCGAGTAGGTGATCGTGGCGGCGCTGCTCACGCCCAGACTGCCGGTCCAGGACACCGTCTGGCTCGCGAACGAGACCGTGCCCGAGGTGGTCGAGGCGTCGGCGTTGTAGGTCGCGTCGTCCAGCACCCCCGCCAGCGGATCGGAGAACCCTGCCACCGCATACGATGTCTGGCCACGGTTGGTCACCGTCACCGTGTAGCGCACGGTCGCCCCCGACGTCGTCGTGGCGACGTTCGAGGACTTCACGATGATCAGAAGCGGCGTGAGCACGCCCACGCTGGTGATGCAGGCCGCGCTCGTGACCTTGGATGTGCAGGTGCTCCCTTGGGCCGTGGACGTCACGCTATTGACCATGAGCTTGCCACCCGGATCTGGGTTGCGGACGGTCACCGAATAGGTCACGGTCACCGTGGCGCCGAGCGGGACATCGCCCGTCCAGGTCAGGACAGGGCTGGAGAACGACACCGTGCCGGTGGCCGCGGCTCCGTCTCCGTTGTATACGGCGTCGTCCAGCATGCCCGTCAGCGAGTCGGTGACGCTGATCCCCGTGTACGGCGTCTCACCCGTGTTGTGAATGGTGAGCGTGTAACCGATCATGCCGCCCGGGACCGTCGTCGGGGCGCTGGCGGTCTTGGCGATGGTGAGTTCTGGTATCAGCACCTCCACAGTGGCACTGCACCGTGGGTCGGAGCTCCCGGTCGGGCAGTTGCTCCCGGGGGTGTTCGACACCGAAGTGGAGACGATGTGCTTGTCCCCGGTGTCGGGATCGTTGACCGTGAAACTCGACGTAACGGACACGGAGTCGCCGGGCAGGATGTCCCCCCGCCACACCAGCCCGGTCGGGCCCAGCAGCAGGGTCCCCGAACTGGCGGTCTCGTCGCCCTTCGGCGTCACATCGTCCAGCAGGTCGTCACTGGACAGGGTGACGCTGATCTGCGCGTAGGGGGTCTGGCCGGTGTTGGTGAAGGTGGAGGTCAGCCGGACGACCCCGCCCGGTGTCGTGGTCGCGGTGTCGGCGGTGTTGAGGAGCGTAAGGCTGGAGACGGTCACCTTGGCCTTGCAGCGGGGGTCGTTCCCCCCGGAGGGACAGTTGCCGTCCGTCGCGCTGGAGACGAGGGTGTTGGCCAGCGTGTCGTCACCGGTGGGCGACGCGTGCACGGTCACCGAATAGGTGACGGTGACCGACCCGCCCGCCGGCACGTCACCGGTCCAGGTGAGGTTGGGCGCCGAATATCCCACGGTCCCGGAGGTGGCCGAGGCGTTGGCGTTGTAGGTGGCGTCGTCCAGCACGCCGGTCAGCGGGTCGGTGAAGGTCGCGGCGAGATAGGGGGACGCGGCGGAGTTGGCGATGGTGATGGTGTAACTCACCACCGCTCCTCGCACGGTCGAGGGCGCCCCGGCGGTCTTGATGAAGGTCAGCGCGGTGGTCGGAGTGACCGCGACGGTCGCGGTGCACAACAGGTTCGGCGCCGCCGACGGGCAGTTGCTGCCCGTGGTGGGCGAGGTGACGGTGTTGACCAGGCTCGCGTCCCCAGGGTCGGGGTTGTCGACGTTGACGGTGTAGGTGATGGTCGCCGCGGCGCCCACCGCCAGGTTCCCGGTCCAGGTCAGGTTCGGCGCGGTGTAGCCCACCGTGCCCGACGTCGCCGAGGCGTCCGCGCCGTAGGTCGCGTCGTCCAGGACCCCGGACAGGTCATCGGCCAGGGCGGCTCCGGTGTAGGGCGTCTGCCCGCTGTTGGTGACCGTGATCGTGTAGGCGACGGTGCCACCCGCCGTCGTGAACGGCTGGCCGGAGGTCTTGACGATGGTCAGTGCAGGAGTGAGGACGGTGACGAACGCTACACAGGCCGGGTTCCCGCTATTGGGAGGACAGGTGCTGCCGACGTCGCTGGAGACCGCCGTGTTGATCAGCGATTTGTTGCCCGGATCCGGATCGAGGACGGTGACACTGTAGGTCACGGTCACTGTGGCGCCGACCGCCAGATCACCGGTCCAGGTCAGCACCGGGGCGGAGTAGGAGACCGAGCCGGCGGTCGCGGCGGCGTCGGCGGCGTAGGTCGCGTCGGTGAGCACGCCGCTCAGGTCGTCGGTCACCGTCGCGCCTGTGTAGGGGGTCTGGCCGGTGTTCTGGATGACGACCGTGTATCCGACAGCTCCACCCGGGACCTGGGTGGCGGTGTCGGCGGTCTTGGTGATGGACAGGGCCGGGGTCAGCACGTCCGTCCGGGCGGTGCACAGCGGATCAGTGCCTCCGGCGGGGCAGTTGTTGCCCGGGGCGGCCGAGACGAGCGTGCCAGTGATGATCTTGTCCCCGGTGTCCGGGTTCTTCACGGTCAGGCTGCCGGTAACAGTGACGACACCGCCGACGGGGATGTTCCCGATCCAGGTGATTCCGGTGGCGGTCAGCAACAGCGTGCCTGAGCTGGCGACCTGGTCACCATTGGGAATGGCGTCGTCGATGGTCCCCGCGCTCCCGGCGAGGACTCTGATCCCTACGTAGGGGGTCTGACCGACATTGGTGAACGTGGCGTTGAGGTTGATCACCGACCCCGGTGTCGTCGTGAGAGACGAGTAGCTCTGGGTGAGCAGCAGCTGGGAGAGCTTGACCGTGACCGTGCAGCGCGGGTCGGAGCCACCGGCGGGGCAGTTGTTGCCGGGGGTGGCGGAGGTGACCGTGTTGGTGAGGGTGCCGTTCCCCGAGCCGACGCCGGCGCTGTGCATGGTCATGGTGTAGGTGATGGTGGCGGTGGCGCCGATGGCCAGATTGCCGGTCCAGGTCAGGTCGGGTGCGGTGTAGGTGGCGGTGCCGGTGGTGGCGGTGGCGTCGGCGTTGTAGGTGGCGTCGTCCAGGATCCCGGTGAGGTCATCGGTGAGGGTGGCGCCGGTGTAGGGGGTCTGGCCGGTGTTGGCGACGGTGATCGTGTAGGTGAGGGTGCCGCCGCCGACCACGGTGGGGGTGCTGGAGGTCTTGGTGATGGTGAGGGCGGGGGTCAGGACGGTGACGCGGGCGGTGCAGGCGGTGTCGGTGCTGCCGGTTGGGCAGTTGTTGCCGAGTTCGGTGGAGGTGATGGTGTTGAAGATTTGTTTGTCGCCGGGGTCGGGGTTGAGGACGGTGGCGGTGTAGGTGATGGTGGCGGTGGCGCCGATGGCCAGGTTGCCGGTCCAGCCGAGGTTGGGTGCGGTGTAGGTCAGGGTGCCGGTGGTGGTGGTGGCGTCGGCGTTGTAGGTGGCGTCGGTGAGCACCCCGGTCAGGGAGTCGTTGATGGTGGCTCCGGTGTAGGGGGTCTGCCCGGTGTTGGCGATGACGGTGGTGTAGGTGATGGTCTGGCCGGGGGTGGTGGTGGCCGTGTCGGCGGTCTTGGTGATGGTCAGGGCCGGGATCAAGATGGTGACGGTGGTGGCGCAGGCCGGGGCGGTGCCCCCGATGGGGCAGTTGCTGCCCGGGGTGGTGGAGGTCAGGGTGGAGGTCATGGTGCTGCCCCCGGTGGGGGGGTTGTTGACCGTGAGCGAGGCGCTCAGGGTGACCGTCCCGCCGATCGGCACGTTCCCGGTCCAGGTGACCGACCCGTCCAGGTTGAATACCAGGTTGCCCGAGGTGGTGGTGGCGTCCCCGTTGTAGGTCGCGTTGTCCAGCGCCCCGGCCAGCCAGAAGTTGAAGTTGGCACCCGTGTACGGGGTCTGCCCGGTGTTGGTCACCGTCACCGTGTACCGAACCACCCCCGTCGGGACCACCGTGCTCACATCAGTGCTGGAGACGATCGTCAGCTTCGGGATCAGCGCCGTGATCGTGGTGGTGCAGCGCGGGTCGGTGCCCCCTGACGGGCAGTTGTTGCCCGCGCTGGCGGATGTCACCGTGTTCGTCAGGTTCTTGTCTCCGGTGTCCGGGTCCTTCACCGTCACCGAGTAGGTGATGCTCGCGGATCCCCCAGGCGCCAGGCCTCCGGTCCAGGACAGCGTCTGGCTCGCGAACGAGACCGTGCCCGAGGTGGCCGAGGCGTCGGCGTTGTAGGTCGCGTCGTCCAGCACCCCCGCGAGCGGATCGGAGAAGTTCGCCGCCGCGTACGCCGTCTGCCCGGTGTTGGTCACCGTGATCGTGTAGTGCACGGTCGTGCCCGGGGTCGTGGTGAGGACGTCGGAGAGCTTGGTGATCGTCAGGCCGAGGAGGGTGATCGTGACCGCGCATCGGGAGTCGAGCACACCGGCCGCGCAGTTGGCGCCGAGGGTGGTGGAGGTGACGGTGTTGGACATCGCGCCGTCTCCCGAGCCCAGGGGCTTGACGGTCATCGAATAGGTGATCGTCGCCGTGGCGCCGGCCGCCAGGTTGCCGGTCCAGGTCACGTTCGGGCTGGTGAAGGCGGCAGTCCCGGATGAGGCCGTGACGTCGCTGTTGTAGGTGGCGTCGTCCAGGACGTCCGTCAGCGGGTCGGTGAAGCTCACGCCGGTGAAGGCGCTCGTCCCGGTGTTGTGTACCGTGATCGTGTAGTGAACGGTCGTGCCCGCCGTGGCCGCCTGGGTGTCGGCCGTCTTGGTGATCACCACGGGGCCGACCCCGATGACGAGGCTCGCCGCCCTGGTGTCGCTCTGGTTGTTCGCGTCGACGATCTTGATGGTGAAGGACGAGCTCCCGGTGGTGGTGGGCGTGCCCGACAGCAGGCCGGTGCCGGTGTTCAGGGTGATACCCGGCGGCAGGCTGCCCGCGCTCACCGACCAGACGTACGGCCCGGTCCCCCCGCTGAACGTCAGCTGGTCACTGTAGGGGGCCCCGACCTGCCCGGCCGGCGGCGGCGCGAAGGTCAGCGTCGGGCTGGCCGCGATGACGATGGTCGCCGCCCTGGTGTCGCTCTGGTTGTTCGCGTCGACGAGCCTGACGGTGAAGGAGGAGCTCCCGCCCGTCGTGGGCGTGCCCGACAGCAGACCGGTGCTCGCGTTCAGGGTGATACCCGGTGGCAGGGTGCCCGCGCTCACCGACCAGACGTACGGCCCGGTCCCCCCGCTGAACGTCAACTGGTCGCTGTAGGCGATCGCGACCTGCCCGGCGGGCGGCGGCGCGAAGGTCAGGGCCGGTGAGGCGTTGGGGGTCACGGCCGCCGACCGTGCCGACGCAGGGCCGGTCCCGGCCACGTTCTGCGCCGCCACGGTGAAGGTGTAGGCGGTGCCCGGCGTCAGGCCGGTCACCGTCTGCGTCGTCGCGGTACCGGTGAAGGTCTGCGGGGTCTGTGCCACCAGACCGATGTACGGCGTGACGACGTATCCGGTGATGGGACTCCCGCCGGTCGCCGGGGCGGTCCAGGTCACCGTGGCCTGCGAGTCTCCGGCGACCGCCGTGGGGACGGCCGGCTGGCCCGGCACCGTGTACGGGACCACCGCGTTGGACGGAGGGCTGGCCGTACTGGTGCCCAGCGAGTTCACCGCCGCGACGGTGAAGGTGTAGGTCGCCCCCACGGTCAGCCCGGTCAGCGTCCGGGTGGTGGTGGAGGCGTCGAAGGACTGGACGGTCTGGGCGACCCCGTTGCGGTAGGGGGTCACGAGGTATCCGGTGATGGTACTGCCGTTGCTCGCCGGAGCCACCCAGGTGACGGTGGCGCTGGACGAACCTGCCGTGGCGACCGGGGCGGCGGGGGTGGCGGGCTTGTCGGTGTACACGTAGGCCGCGGCACCGGCGACGCCCTGGGTCACCACCGTCACCGTCACCGCGGCGGCCGACGTGCGCGACGGCATCGAGGAGATCTGCAGACTCCCGTTGGCGTTCACGGTGAAGCACCCCGCGGCCGGGCCGGACGCGCACGGCAGCAGCACCACCGGCGTGCCCGCGCGCTGCTCGGCGGTGGTACCGATCTCGATCGCGGTCGCGCCCGACAGGTTGCTCCCGCCCACCGTGACGGCGACCCCTCCGGCGATCGTGCTGCTGGACGGGGTGACGGTGATGCCGGAGGGGTTCGCGGGGATCGTCCCGGCGGTCGTCGTGAGCGCGATGCCGGGGTCGGCGTCGATCGACGAGGCCGTCACGGTGGACGAGGACTGGATCAGGGCGGGGGTGACGCTACTGCCGGTGACGATGCCGACGACCGTGATCGGCGACAGGGACGACCCGGCGGCGAAGGGGGCGTTGCTGTTGGTACAGGTGATCTTCTGACCGACGGGTGCCGCGCAGACCCAGCCCGTCCCGAACGCTCCCACGGGGACGGTCCCGGCGGGCATCGTCTCGGTGACCGAGATCGGCGAGGTCTCGTTGCTGCCCGTCGAGCTGACGCTGGGGACGACGGTGTAGGTGACCGGGTCACCAGGCTGCGGGGAGGATCCGTTGTAGCTGGTCTGGGCGACGTTCAAGCTCGGGACCGGGTTGAAGGTCACCACGTTCGCGTTGTCGATCTCGTGGAAGTCGGTCACCGACCCGGTGGCCCCCACCCAGCCGAACACCAGCTGGCGGGGGATGCCGGCGGCGTTGAGCCAGGTGGTCGAGGGATACAGCGTGGAGGAGACCGTGGGCAAGGTGCCCGCCAGCGTCCTGGGTGATCCGCCGACCGGAGTGAACACCACCTTGTACGCGCCGGCGGCGACCACCACACCCGAGACCGTGGTGAAACTCGACCCGGTGGGATTGATGACCACCTCGACCGGCACTTTGGACGCGGCACGTGTGGTCCCGTGCAGGGGGACCACGGGGGATGTGACGGTCGTGGCGGTGCTGTTTATGGCGCAGTAGCCGACGATGCCGTTCCCGGGACCACGCACGACCACCTGCCCGGGCACCCTGGCGCCCGTCGTGCTGATGTAGGGGGGGTCGGTGCAGCCGCTGCCTTCGTAAACGTTGTTGCTGAAGTTCCCGAAGACGTCGAATCCGACCCCGAGGTAGGCGTTCGCCAGGCCCACGAGGTTTCCCTGCTTGGTCGACGAGTAGCCGAGCGCACCGCCGGGCTGGCCGATGTTCGCGGGCGGCAGCGGGACGGCGGGATCCACGGCCGCCGCCACGAAGGTCATACCGTCCGCGGAGCCGCCTCCGTACTGGTAGGCGTTGAACGTCACGTCGAGGCCCTCGGAGGTGGGCGCGCTGGTGGCACCGAAGACGCCGCCCTCCTGGAAGGTCGACGTGTTGGTGAGACGGAGCGCGCCGAGCCCCTGGGCGTCGGTGTTGGTCGCGCAGCTGTGCAGGCCGGCGCCGCTGGGGTTGCCGACCGCCGTCAGGCAGGCGCCGTTGGTCCCGGCCGCGCCGGTGGGCAGCGCGGGGATCGTCACCGGATAGGTCGGGTCCACGGTGTTGTTGTGGAAGGGCTGGTTGAACAGCAGGGTGCCGGCCGCGCGTGCGGCCGGCACCCCGTTCAGGGGCACGGCCAGTACTGAGCCGAGCAGGCCGACCAGCGCTACTCGCGCGATCGCGCGGCGCGGCTTCCGCGCCCATCGCACGGTCAGGGCGGACCGACGGCGGCCGGGTACGGGGCGGCGGTGCGGCCTAGGCATCGAGGCCGTCCTCACGCGCGTTCAGAGCGGCGGCGGCGGCCAGGACCTTGGCCCGGTACCGGCGCCGCAGATACCAGCCGAGATTGAGCAGTGCCAGGACCACGGCGAGAATGATCGCCAGGAGGTCCAGCGGAAGGACGACGATCCGCACGGTGGCGGCCCGCTTGGTCCCACCGGGGCCGGTGATGGACACGGTCGCGTGACAGACGCAGATCAGCGGTGGGTTCCAGCGGGCGGTGACCTCACGGTCCAGGCCACGGAGCACGGTGAAGTCCGGGAACTGGACGTTGTCGCCGCCGACCCGGACCCGCAGCCGCCGGACGCCCCGGAAGTCGCGGTGGATCGTGCCGACGCTGCGGATCGTCGTGGTGATGGGGACGGGGCCGCCCATGACGAACCCGGGCGCGTGAAGGCCCGCTATGGCGACCGAATCATCGATGGAGCCCGGAACCGCGATCAGCACCGGGGCGGCCACCACCCGGTTGATCCTGATGTTGGCCCCGTTACGGCCGGCCGGGACCTTGAAGAGCACGGCGAGCTGATGGTCTCCCGGTTCCGACATGCCGGGCACGTTGATCCTCACCGACACGTCCTTCGTGGTGCCGGGTGCCATGCGGAAGCTCGTCGGCTGGACTTCGACCCAGTTCGAGGCGGCGTAGGGGGCGTTGGGGCGGAAGCGCAGCGCACCGTGCACGTCCGCGGTGAAGTCGGCCTTCTCGACGGTCACGACGAAGGGCGACCGGCCACCGTTGGTCAGCTGGAAGTGCTGCGAGGTGGCGGTCGTGCCGGCCGGCACGACCAGACGGGTCGGGCTCACCTGCAGCGAGAAGGTGGGTGCCGGCTTGGAGTCGGCGAGGAGGACCGGACAGTTCGCCCACTGCAGGCAGACGACGGCCAGCCCACCGCTCGCCGCTCGCCGGATCCGGCCCGTGATGCCCACCATCGGCACGCCCACGCGGTTTCGACCTCTTGACATGCTGCCCCCGCGGCCCATGTTGATCAACAGCAGGAAGTATTCGCATGATCACAGAGAGTGTCAAGGATTGTGGCCTACGCGGGTCGTTCTCCGCTTGTGGGACGGGGTCTTCGCCTTATGACCGTGTCGTCCGCAATTCCGATTCAGGCGGCATCCGCACCGATAGGGCGAATATTTGTTGTTCGATAAACGCGAATTCGCTGCCATTAAGCATCATCTCCACCATGGCACTTATAAGCATGCGACATCCGGCCACATCCCACCCGATCCGTCCCGAAGCATCAGAGACGTACGGACGAGCACGATACATCGCAATCGTGGTGAGATCCCATGAGAAACGGGTAAACCAACGACAGCCTGACATGTTCAACCGGCGGTCAGTGGACGAAATTTTTGGTTCTTCGGGGGAAAGTAATGTACGGACGGCTCATACCAATCCTGCTCGGCATCGGGGTCGTGCTCGCCCTTTGCATTCCGACGGCGGCATTCGCCCGTGGCGGGGACGGAGCGGACGGCGGCAGGCGGGCGGCCGACGACACGGCCTCCGGTAAGGACCCGGCCCGCCTGCCCGACGGCCAGGTGGCGGTGCGCGTCTATCCTTCCACAGGCCCCATCCCACAACCCCCCAAATCCGGCGATACAGCTACTTCCTTCACTATCGTTCCCAAATCCGATGAATCCGGTAGCTCGCTCGAATTCAGCGATCCCCGGGAATTCATCACGTCCGGGGAGTACTCCCGTTCGATCGAATACGGCGAGGCACCTGAATCAGGTGGCTCGACCCGATCGGGTGACCTGACCGGAAGCACGGGATCGGGCGAGGTGACCGGAAGAACGAGGCCGGGCGACCTGACCGGGAAAACGGGGCCGGGCGACCTGACCGGGAAAACGGGGCCGACGGGCGACAAACCAGGATATCGCGGACCGAGTAAATCCGAGCTGCCTTTCACCGGGACGGACTCCCGAGTACTCGGACTCGCCGTCGCCGGCGGGATCTGCGCGATCCTGCTGGGTGTTCTGCTGCTCCAGATCTCCGCCGGGCGGCGTTCCAGGCGCGACCGGCCGACCCCGGGCTGAACGCGAATGTGGTGGGGCGGCTCGCGGAGTGCGGGCCGCCCCACCGTACGGTCCGGCGTCAGGCAGGGGTGGTGAAGGTGTAGGAGCCCGCGCCGAGCTGGTAGGTGGCCGCGCCGTCGGCGTAGCCCATGGACACGGCCTGAGCCGGCGCGGTGACGGTCGCGGACGCGGTCGCCGGGACCCGGACGGTGGCGGTGGCGTTCGCCGGGACCTCCACTTGCAACGTCAGCGTCCCCGCGCTGATGGACCAGTCGCTGAGCGCGCGGCCGTACGGGGTGCGCAGGTCGGACTTGCCGGAGGTCAGGCCGCCGCCCGGGCGCGGGGCGATGACGAGCCGGCGGTAGCCCGGGTCGCGGTCGTCGGGCCCGAGCCCGCCGACCGAGCGGTACAGCCAGTCGCCGACCGACCCGAGACCGTAGTGGTTGAAGGAGTTCATGCCGGGGTCCTGGAAGGACCCGTCGGTGCGGATGCCGTCCCAGCGCTCCCAGATCGTGGTGGCGCCTCGGCCGCTCATGTAGCCCCACCCGGGGTAGCCTGGCTGCAGGAGCACCTGGTAGGCGGTGTCGAGGTGGCCGTGGTCGGCGAGCACCGGCAGCAGGTTCTCGACGCCGAGGAAGCCGACGCTGAGGTGACCGCCACTGGCCGCCACCTTGGCCGCGAGCTTGTCGGCGACCGCCTGCACCCGGCCGGAGGGCACCAGGCCGAACGACAGCGCCAGGACGTAACCGGTCTGGGTGTTCCCCGAGACGGTGCCGTCCGCCGCCACGAACCTGGCGGTGAACGCCTGCGCCACCTGGTCGGCGAGCGTGCCGTAGGAGGCGGCGTCGGCGGTGCGCCCGGTCGCGGCGGCCATCCGCGCGAGCAGCCGGGCGACGTGCCCGAAGTAGGCGGTGGAGATCAGGTCGTTCGCGGTGTTGTCGTTGACGTTGAGCCAGTCCCCGTAGGTGTCCTGGTTGCGGATCAGGTCCGCTCCCGAGGTGCTCCTGGAGTAGTCGACCCAGCGCTTCATCGCCGTGTAGTGCTCGTCGACGACCCGCAGGTCCCCGTATCGCTGCCACACGGTGTAGGGGACGATGACGCCGGCGTCGGCCCAGCCGGCCTTGCCCGCGCCGCAGCAGACGTCCGGCGCCACGTCGGTGAACGCGCCGTCCGCGTGCTGGGCGTCGGTGAGGTCGTCCGCGAACTTGTCCAGCAGGCCGTGCACGTCGAAGTTGAACGTCGAGGTGCCGGCGAAGATGGCGATGTCCCCGGTCCAGCCGAGCCGTTCGTCACGCTGGGGGCAGTCGGTGGGCACCGACAGCATGTTGGAGCGCGCCCCCCACAGGATGTTGTGCTGGAGCTGGTCGACCAGCGCGCTGGAGGAGTCGAACGTGCCGGTCACCGCGCCGCCGGTCCACGCGGCCAGGCCCGTCACACTGGCCGTCGTCGGCGTGCCGGGGAAGCCGGTCAGCTCGACGTACCGGTAGCCGTGGACGGTGAACCTCGGCTCGTACACCTCGTCGGCGCCGGTGCCCGCGAGGGTGAACCGGTCGGTCGCCCGCGCGGCGCGGAGGTTGGCCGTGTAGATGGTGCCGTCGGGGTTGAGCACCTCGGCGTGGCGCATCGTCACGGTGGTGCCCGCCGGCCCGCGCACGCGCAGCCGGTTCCATCCCGCGAAGTTCTGCCCCAGGTCCAGCACCCACACGCCGGGCTTGGGCTGGGCCACCGACACCGGGGTGATGCTCGCCTGCACGGCCACGCCGGGGTCGACGGCGGCCACCAGACGCGGCACCGCGCCGGTGCGTACCGTCACCGCCGACCAGCCCGCGTCGGAGTAGCCGGCCGTGTCCCAGCCCGCGCGGGCGGCCTGGGCATCGTACTCCTCGCCGTGGTAGAGGTCGTCGGAGCGGATCGGGCTCGGCGCCGTCCGCCAGGAGGAGTCGGTCCTTACGGTCTGGGTGGTGCCGTCGGTGAAGCGCACGGCCAGCTGGGCGGAGTACCACGGGTGGGTGCCGTACCTCTGACTGCCCGCGAAGCCGATGGAACCGGAGTACCAGCCGTTGCCGAGCAGCGCGCCGAGGGCGTTGTCCCCCTGGTGGACCTGGGCGGTCACGTCGAAGGTGCGGTAGGCCAGGCGCTTGCCGTAGTCGGTCCAGCCGGGCGCCAGCGCCTCGGTGCCGACCTTCGCGCCGTTGATCCGGGTCTCGTGCAGGCCGAGCGCGGTGACCATCAGGCGCGCGCTCGCGACCGGTTTGGCCAGGTTGAACCCCTTGCGGAGGTAGGGCGCGGGCTCGGTCACCGACACGTTCGCGGCCCAGGGCCCGCTGCCGTAGGCGGCGGCGACGCGGGCGGCCGGCCAGGCGGAGTCGTCGAAGCCCGGCTGCTGCCAGCCGGACGGCCCGCTCTGCGACGCCTTCCATGCGGTGTCGGTGACCAGCCGGGTGGTGCCCGCCCCGGCCACGTCGACCTCCAGGGCGGCGAGCACCCCGGCCGGGGACACCGTGGTGTTCTGCGCCGCGATCGCGAGGGTGTTGGCGCCGGAGTGCAGGCGGGCGGCGACGTCCAGGACGGCGGCCGACTTCCAGGAGTCCACGGCGCGCGGCGAGGTGCTCACCTGGGTGCCGTTGACCCACACGTCGGCGGTGTCGTCGCCGGTGACGGTGAGCCGGGCCCGCCCGATCGTCCCGGCGGGCAGGGTGAACGAGCGGCGGAGGTAGCGGGTGGCCTGCGGCGCGTTCGTCGCGGGGTCGCCTTCGGGGTACCAGATCCAGTTCGCCCCGGACACGGCGGGCGCGCCGGCGGGAGCGCCGACGAAACCGGCCTGCCACTCCGCCGACGGGTCGCGCAGGCCGGTCTCGAACCAGGTGACAGGACCCCACGCGCCCGTGCGGCCCTGGGAGTCCCACACCCGCACGCGCCAGTAGTAGCGCGTGGCGGACGCCAGCGCGGCGCCGCCGTACGCGGCGTCCACCGACCGCCCGGAGACCACCCGGCCGCTGTCCCAGACGTTGCCGGTGCCCGCCTGGGCGGCGGCCTCGGTGGTGGCGACGACGATCTGGTACGCGGCCTGGACCTGCGCGCCTCCCCCGCCGGTCAGCGTCCAGCCGAAGCGGGGGCCGGTCGCCTCGATGCCGATGGGCGTCGCCCGGCGTTCGGTGACGGGGCCGGTGACGGCCAGCGGTGACGCGGCGGCGAGGTCGGGGGCGGCCACGCCGGTGCCCCACGGGGCGGCCCCGTAGGTGCCGGAGACGGCCGCGGCCGGCCAGGAGCCGTCGGCGTAGGACGGCTCGATCCAGCCGGGGGTGACCGTGTTCGCGGCCTTCCAGGCGCCGTCGGTGACCAGCTCGGTCGTGCCGCCCGCGGTGGTCACCCTCAGCCTGGCGATCACGCCCGCCGGTCCCGCCGAGGTGTTGCGCGCCGCGACCGCGACCGTGTTGGACCCCGCGCGGACGGCGGACGCCAGGTCGACATAGATCGACCGCTGCCAGGAGTCGGTGCTCCGGGACGAGCCCGCGAGCGGCACCCCGTTCAGCCAGACGTCCAGCGTGTCGTCGCCGGTGACGACGAGCTGGGCGTCGGTGACGGCGCCCGAGGGGACGGTGAAGGTGCGCCGCAGGTAGCGGGTGCCGGCGGGCGCGGACTGGCCGGGGCTTCCTTCGGGGTACCAGATCCAGCCGGCGCCGGTGAGGTCGACGAGGGCGGCGGCCTGGGCGGCCGTCGGCACGGGGGTCAGGCCGAACAGCAGGGCGGCCAGGGCCAGGAAGAGGGCCGCGATCGTGCGCGGGCGTGGCGGACGGGAGGGGGTGGGGGGCATACCGACTCTCCTGAAGATCCGTTGGGGGGTACGGAACAGGCGGATCAGGTGCTGGTAAAACGGTTTAAGCGGGTGTGGCGGTGCGGGACGGCCGCGCCGGGGTCCGGCCGCGCGGTGACGGTGCCGGGCATCGGCGCCGCGACGTCGGATCATCGACCGTTCCGGCCGGGGCCGGGAGGGTCCCTGGTCCGAACGCGCGCATGCTGGCAGTGCCGGTCATGGGGTCTCCAAGGGCAGCCGTCAAAAAACGTTTTAATTTCGAGAGGACGATAAATCAGCCCGTCGAAGCCGTCAATAGCCCCTTAACCACCGACCTCATCCGGTTGTGAAACCCGCGCCCTATCCCCAGCGGGCTCACGCCCCGCCCGCTCGGCCGGACGCCGTACCGTCCGCCGTCGATGCCGGGCCCTCCCCCGCCGTGGGCGGCTCGGCGGCGGGGGGCGGGACGAGGGCGCATTGGCACGGGGGCGCATTGGCACGGGACGGCCGGTGCCGCGCGCCAGGGGATAAATCATCGTATTTCCATAAAAACGCCCGCACCCGGCACGAATGGGATTGCGGGAAAATCCCATCATTCGATGAGGTTGAACCGTTCCAAAACTGACAGCATCGCGGTGCGCTCTCGGACCAATGGGCTCTGGAGGACACCGATGAGAAACAGGCTGATCACGTTAGGCGCCCTGATCACACTGACTCTGGCGACCGGGCTGGCCACCCCCGCCGCCGCCGCCGCGCAATCCGCCGCCGCCAAGGTCTTCCGTGGCCGGGCGACCGTGACCCTGGAGTCCTACGACTACTGCGGCAGCGGCGGCGGCAGGCGGCTGACCGGCCGGACCACCTACCGCACCTCCGCCCAGTTCAGCACCGGGCCGCGCAAGTCGTACGGCGGGTACGTCGAGCGGAACCCCTTCACCTGGCTCTTCTACGCGGGCTCCATCGGCTCGACCGGGTCGTTCCAGCTCGGCTCGGCGGCGGTAGCCAAGCCGCCGGGCGTCCTGCTCGGCTACTGGACCAGCACCTACAGCGCGAGCGGGCGGTTCTCCGGACGGCTGGTCGCCACCCACAGCGACAAGGCGACGACCTACAACACGTTCTACGGCCAGCAGGCGCTGATCCCCTGCCGTGACGGCCTCGGGAGCATTCCCATGGTCTACGCGCTCAAGACCGGCGCCCGCATCACCGGCGTGATCGGCGGCAGCGGGGCCCGGCTCACGCTGACCGGCTCCACCAACGAGGGCTTCTACGCCTTCCGCGTCGTCTTCACCGCGTGAACCCACAGGTGGGCGGCTCCGTGGACCCCGTCGCCGCCTGGTCCCGGCGGATCGCCGAGCGGGTGACCCCCGCCGAGGCGGCATCCGCCGGGCGGATCGGCGCCGCGTACGTCGCGGGCGGACGGCGGCGCCGCGACCTGCTGCGCGCCGCCGGCGCCGAACCGGGCGGCTTCGGCGGGGTCGTCGGCCCCGGCGAGCTGCCCATCGTGCTGGACGGCCTGCGGCACATCACCGAGAACCTGCTGGACCTGGTCTCCGCCCACCCTCTCGTGGACCTGCTTGCCCTGCTGGCCATGCGCCGTCTGGGCGCGACCCCCTCCGACGACCAGGCCGACACCCCGGCGGCCCCCGGAACGCCGCCGCCGGCCACCACGACCGGGCCGGTGACGCACGGAGCGGTGCCGCAGGGCACGGACGGCGAGGCGGTGCTGGGGCGGGCCGCCGCCGCGTTCGGCGACCGTCTGCGCGCCCAGGGGATCGACGCCGGCCGGGCGCGGGAGCTGACCTACGACACCCTCGAACTCGTCTTCCAGCACGACCGCGGCACGCCGGAGATCGAGGCGTTCCTGCACGCCCTGGCGGCGAGCCCGCCCACCGGCCGGGCATCCCGTCCCCACGACGAGCGGGTCGCGGGCGGGCGGGCGCACTACGAGCGGGTCACGGATCGGCCGGTCACGGACGGGCACGGCGGAGGCGTGACGGCCGGGCAGGTATCGGGCGAGGCGGTCGAGGGGGGACCGGGCGGGGCGGTCGAGGGGGGACCG
>NZ_JANZYP010000045.1 GCF_025506355.1 Sphaerisporangium corydalis | reverse complement strand
CAGGGCGGGGGAGGGGAGGGAGGGTTTTGGTCGGCGTTTGGCGGGCTTGTTACTGTGCTCCCGTACGCTGGCGGGTCCTGCGGGCGGATGCCGTCGTCACCCTTACGGGCCGGGGGCATCGATGATCTGGAGTTTCGCCGATCCGCCGGCCGGGCGCGCCCGTGTGGTGGCCGTTCCGTGACGCGGATGTACGGCGGCCCGGGGTTCGGGGGAGCGCTGCTCAACCGCTTCCAGCACCCGGCGCAGGTGATCGTCGGCGCGTTCGGCCTGGTCGCGGCCGTGGGCACGGTGCTGCTCTCGCTGCCCGTCGCGACCGCCACCGGCAGGCGGGCGGACCTGCTGGAGGCGGTGTTCACGGCCACGTCGGCGGTGTGCGTGACCGGGCTGGTCATCGTGGACACCGGCACGCACTGGTCGGTCTTCGGCGAGGTGGTGATCGCCGGGCTCGTGCAGGTGGGCGGGCTGGGGATCATGACGCTGGCGACGCTCTTCGCCGTCCTGGTGTCCGGCCGGCTGGGGTTGCGGGCGAGCCTGCTGGCCCAGGCGGAGACCCGGGCGATCAGCATGATCGACCTGCGCAGGGTCGTCCGCAAGGTCGTTGTGTTCAGCCTGGTGTCCGAACTGGTCACCGCGGCGGTGCTGGCCGCGCGTTTCATGGCCGGGTACGGCGAGCCGCCTGGCCGGGCGGCGTACCTGGGGGCGTTCCACGCGGTCGCGGCGTTCAACAACTCGGGGTTCGCGCTGTGGCCGGACAGCCTGGTGAGGTTCGCCTCGGATCCGTGGATCTGCGTGACGATCGCGGTCGCCGTGATCGTCGGCGGGCTGGGGTTCCCGGTCTGGTTCGA
The DNA here is from genome assembly GCF_025506355.1 of Sphaerisporangium corydalis. GTDB lineage: Bacteria > Actinomycetota > Actinomycetes > Streptosporangiales > Streptosporangiaceae > Sphaerisporangium > Sphaerisporangium corydalis. The sequence goes on along the minus strand of NZ_JANZYP010000045.1, from coordinate 84,408 downwards.
GCTGCTCCGGTTCTGGCGCCGGCCCAGGAGGTGGTCGGTCCTGACCCGGCTCACGCTCGGGGTGTCGGCCGTGCTGATCGTGTTCGGCACGCTGGTGTTCCTGGTGACCGAGTGGTCGAACCCGAAGACGCTCGGCCCGCTCTCGGAGCCCGCCAAGCTGCTGGCCGCGTTCTTCACCGGCGTCATGCCGCGCAGCGCGGGCTTCAACAGCATCGACATCACGCAGATGTACCCGTCGAGCTGGCTGGCCACCGATGTGCTGATGTTCATCGGCGGCGGCAGCGCGAGCACCGGCGGCGGCATCAAGGTGACCACGTTCGGGCTGCTGGCGTTCGTCCTGTGGGCCGAGCTGCGCGGCGAGAGCAGGGTGAACGTCGGGCGCCGCCGGATCCCCGAGGCGATCCAGCGCCAGGCGCTGGCGATCATGCTGATGAGCGTGGGGCTGGTCGCGGTGTCGACGTACGCGCTGCTCGCGCTGACGCCGCATAGCCTGGACAAGGTGTTGTTCGAGGCGGTGTCGGCGTTCGGCACGGCCGGCATGTCCACCGGAATCACCGCCGACCTGCCACCGGCCGGGCACGTGCTGATCCTGGTGCTGATGTTCGTGGGCCGCGTGGGCCCGCTGACCCTGGGGTCGGCGCTGGCGTTGCGCGAGCGCACCACCCGTTACGAGCTGCCCGAGGAGCGACCCATCGTTGGCTGAGTACAGTAGGGACAGTCCCGTGGTGGTCATCGGCCTGGGCCGGTTCGGCACCTCGCTCGCGGTGGAGCTGGTCCGCAGGGGCACCGAGGTGCTGGCCATCGACAACCGCCCCAAGGTGGTGCAGAACCTTTCGGGCACCCTGACGCACGTGGTGACCGCGGACTCCACCGACATCGAGGCGCTCCGCCAGCTCGGCGTGCCCGACTTCTACCAGGCCGTCGTCGCGATCGGCGGCGACCTGGAGGCGAGCATCCTGACGGCGTCCCTCCTGGTGGAGCTGGAGATAGAGAACATCTGGGCCAAGGCGGTCAGCCGCCAGCACGCGCGGATCCTGGAGCAGATCGGCGTCGGGCACGTCGTGCAGCCCGAGCACGACATGGGGGAGCGCGTGGCCCACCTGGTCACCGGCCGGATGCTCGACTACATCGAGGTGGACGACAACTTCGCCCTGGTCAAGACCCTGCCGCCGAAGGAGCTGGTCGGGGTGCCCCTCGGGGAGTGCAAGCTGCGCACCAAGCACGGCGTGACGGTGGTGGGCGTCAAGAGCCAGGGCCAGGAGTTCACCTACGCCACGGCCTCGACCGTCCTGATGTACGGGGACGTCATCATCGTGTCGGGCACGATCGAGAAGGTGGAACGCTTCGCCGAACTGACCTGACCCCGAGCGCCCCGGCCGACCCCACCGAGGCCAGGCGCGTCGGACCTGGCCGGTCAGCCCGCGTCGGACCTGGCCGGTCAGCCGACGACGGCGAGGGCGTCGATCTCCACGAGCATCTCCTCGCGGGGCAGCCCGGTGAAGATGGTGGTGCGGCCGGGCAGCACGCCGCTCGGGCAGTGCTCGGTGACGAACGCGCCGTAGATCTCGTTCATGGCCGCGAAGTGCTCACGTGTCGTGAGGTAGACGCGGAACATCAGCACGTCCTCGACGGTCGCGCCGCCCGCTTCCAGGATGGCCTTGACGTTCCTCAGGGTGCGCAGGGTCTGGCCGCGTACGTCGCCCGGGTGGAGGAACTCCGACGTGTGCGGGTCCTGCGGTCCCTGGCCGGAGACCTGGAGGAGTACGCCCTTGCGGACGCCCTGGGAGAACACCGGCATGGGCGCGGGGGCGTCCGTGGTGCTGACGGCGGTCTTGTCACTCATCACGTCTCCGCGGATCGGTTCCGTATTTCCGCCGCCGAGCCTACCGGGGGCGCTGTACGGTCGCGCCGGGCGGCCGTTCAGCCTGTGGACGGCTTCGGCTGCCAGGGCGGACGGCGGGTTCCGGTCGCGGTGGGATGGCGTTGACCGGAGCCGGTTAGAAAAGATAGAAACTAGCGCAAATTACGCAAATATCGCGTAGCCGATATCGAGGAGGCTCTTGGTGCCCATCGACACCACCGCTGTCGCCGCCCTGCGCGAAGAGCCTCTCGACTGGAGGTTCAAGGCCGCGCCGCTCCGCACGCCCGGCGGCGCCGGCACCGTCGGGGAGTACCTGTCCGGCCGCCCGACGCTGGCGGACTTCGGCACGCCGCTGCTCACCCTCGAACGCCGCGCCGTCGACCACAACGTCGCCACCATGGCCGCCTACACCGAGGCCGCGGGCGCGTCCCTGGCCCCGCACGGCAAGACCACCATGGCCCCCGCGCTCTGGATGCGCCAGCTCGCCGCCGGGGCGTGGGGCATCACGCTCGCGAACCTGCCGCAGCTCCGCGTCGCGCGTTCCTTCCGGGTGAGCCGCCTGATGCTCGTGACCAGCCTGCTCGACCCGGCCGGGCTGGCGTGGCTGGGCGCCCAGCTCGACGACGACCCCGGCTTCTCGTTCACCTGCTGGGCGGACTCGGTGCGGTCCGTCGAGATCATGGACTCCGCCCTGCGCGCGGCGGGCACCGGCCGGCCGGTGGACGTGTGCGTCGAGCTGGGCGCGCCCGGCGGCCGTACGGGCGTGCGCGACGAGGACGAGGCGGTCGCCATCGCGGGCGCGGTGCGGGCCGCGCCCACGCTGCGGCTCGCGGGCGTAGCCGGATACGAGGGCACCCTCGGCCACGACGCCTCCGCGACGAGCCTCACGGCGGTGGACGCCTTCCTCAAGCGGATGGCCGCCCTGTACGACCACCTGGAGTACGAGGTCGACGAGCCGATCGTCACCGCGGGCGGCAGCGCGTACTTCGACCAGGTGGTGGACGTGCTCGGCGACGCCGGCCCGCGCCTGGTGCTGCGCTCCGGCGCGTACATCGTGCACGACGACGGCTTCTACCGCGCGGTCTCCCCGCTGGTCAGGGGCGCGGGGCCGGTGCCGTTCCGGTCGGCGATGCACGCCTGGGCCCGGGTGGTGTCCCGCCCCGAGCCGGGGCTCGCGCTGCTCGACGCCGGCAAGCGCGACCTCCCCTTCGACGAGGGGCTGCCCGAACCGCAGATCGTGCGCGGCAGGAACGGGCCGATGCTCGCCGGCGCGCGCGTCACGGCGCTCAGCGACCAGCTCACGTTCCTGGCCCTGGACCCGGGTTCCGACCTCGGCTGCGGCGACGTGGTCCGCCTCGGGCTGTCCCACCCGTGCACGGCGTTCGACAAGTGGGCCATGATCCCTGTGGTGGACGACGTGGACGCCGATGACCCCGAGGTGGTCGACATGGTCCGGACGTACTTCTGATGACGGTTACGGTCCTGCGGGGGGCCACGGTCGTCGACGGCTCGGGCGCGGCGTCGTACGTCGCCGACGTGACGCTCGCCGACGGGCGAATCGCCGAGATCGCGCCGCGCGCCACGAGCGGCCCCGGAGGGCGCGCGGCGGGCGACGGCGTGCGGGTCATCGACGCGGACGGGCTCGCGCTCGCCCCCGGTTTCGTCGACATGCACGCCCACTCCGACCTGGCCCTGCTCGCCGACCCCGGCCATCTGGCCAAGGTCGCCCAGGGCGTCACCTGCGAGGTGCTCGGGCAGGACGGGCTGTCGTACGCGCCCGTCGACGACACCACGCTCGCGCAGATCCGCCGGCAGATCACCGGGTGGAACGGCGACCCCGACGGGTTCGACTGGGACTGGCGCTCGGTCGGGGAGTACCTGTCCCGGCTCGACCGGGGCATCGCCGTCAACGCCTGCTACCTGGTGCCGCAGGGCACGGTGCGCATGCTCGCCATGGGCTGGGACGCGCGCCCGGCCACCGCCGCCGAGCTGGACCGGCAGAAGTCGCTGGTCGCCACCGCCATGACCGAGGGCGCGGTCGGCATGTCCAGCGGCCTCACCTACACCCCCGGCATGTACGCCCCGGCCGGGGAACTGGTCGAGCTGTGCCGGGTCGTCGCCCGCCTCGGCGGCTTCTACGCCCCGCACCACCGCTCGTACGGCGCCGGGGCCCTTGAGGCGTACGCCGAGATGGTCGAGGTGTCGCGCGCGTCGGGATGCCCGCTGCACCTGTCGCACGCGACGATGAACTTCCCCATCAACGCCGGGCGCGCCGGTGAGCTGCTGAGCCTGCTCGACGCCGCCATCGGCGACGGCTGCGACATCACGCTCGACAGCTACCCCTACCGGCCCGGGTCCACGACGCTCGCCGCGCTGCTGCCGGGCTGGGCGTCCGAGGGCGGGCCCGATCGCGCCCTGGCCCGCCTGGGCGACCCGGTGGAGGCCGAGCGCATCCGGCAGGTCATGGAGGAGGTCGGCTCGGACGGCTGCCACGGCGTGCCGGTCGACTGGGACAGTGTGGGCGTCTCGGGCACGCGCTCGCCCGAGCTGGGCTGGGCGACCGGCCGGACGATCGCCAGGCTCGCCGCCGACTCCGGGCGGGACCCCTTCGAGGTGTACCGCAGCCTGCTGGTCGAGGACGGGCTCGGCACCACGATCCTGCACCTGGTGGGCAACGAGGACAACCTGCGGGCGATCATGCGGCATCCCGCGCACACCGGCGGCAGCGACGGGCTGCTCACCGGCGCCAGGCCGCACCCACGCGCGTGGGGCACCTTCCCTCGCTACCTGGGCTACTACGTGCGCGACCAGGGCGTGCTCACGCTGGAGGAGTGCGTCGCCCACCTGACCGGCAACGCCGCCAGGCGGCTGAAGCTCGTCGAGCGGGGGCTGGTCCGGCCCGGGTACCACGCCGACCTGGTCCTGTTCGACCCGGCCACCGTCGGCGACGGGGCGACCTTCGCCGAGCCGCGCAGGCCGCCCACCGGCATCCCGTACGTGTTCGTCGGCGGGGTGGCCGTCATCGACGACGGCCGGCCCACGGGCGCGCTCCCCGGCAGGGCCCTGCGCCGCACCCCGGAGGGCACCCGCTGACGACCGGATCGGTGGGCTGATGACAGGCCCGCCGAACGGCCCGCCGCCGCCGCGGCTTCATTTGAGCGCTCAAGTAAACAGGTAGTCTGGGCGGGTGAGCGAGACGCGGTGGCTGGACGACGATGAGCAGCGGTCGTGGCGCACGTTCCTGTGGGCCTCGCAGCTCCTGCACGAGTCCCTGGACCGCCAGTTGCAGCGCGACTCCGGCATGCCGCACACCTACTACATGATCCTGGCGATGCTGTCGGAGGCGCCCGGCCGGTCGATGACCATGACCGAGCTGGCCCGGCGGGTGCGCTCGTCGGCCAGCCGGCTCTCCCACGCGGTGTCCAAGCTGGAGACCCTGGGCTGGGTGTGCCGGGGCAAGCGTCCCGGCGACGCGCGCACGACGGTGGCCACGCTCACCGACGAGGGCTTCGCCGCGCTCGCCGAGGCCGCGCCCGGCCATGTCGAGGAGGTGCGGCGCGTCCTGTTCGACCGGCTCACCCCCGAGCAGGCCGAGCAGTTGCGGGACATCTTCGAGGTCGTGCTGGCGAACCTGAACTCCACCGACGGCTGCTGACGGCCGATCCCCCGGACGGGCCGCCCTGGGCGCTCAGGGAAGGACGCGGCCGACCACCCGGGCGTACATGCGGCCGGGGCTCGGCACCGACGGCGGGGTGAGGAAGCCGGGGAGCATCGGCAGGTCGACCGCGAACGGCTGCAGCCGGTCGTAGAGCGCGTTGGCGTCGGAGGGGCGGTCCTCGGGCTGCTTGGCCAGCAGTTCCGCGATCAGCGCGTTCAGCTCCTCGGGCACGTCGGGCACCGGCGGCGGGCGCTCGTTGACCTGCTTCTCGAACACCGAGTACTCGGTCGGCCCGGCGAAGAGCTGGCGCCCGGTCAGCATCTCGTGCAGGACGCAGCCGAGCGCGTACAGGTCGCTGCGCGGCCCGGCGAGCCCGCGCTGGATCTGCTCGGGCGACATGTACGCGGGGGTGCCGAGGATCTGGCCGATGCGGGTGAACTGGGTGACGTCCGCCTCGCGCAGCATGGCGAGCCCGAAGTCGAGCACCTTGACGCTGCCGTCGGGACAGAGCATCAGGTTGGTCGGCTTGAGGTCGCGGTGGCAGATGGCGAGCGCGTGGGCGGCCGACAGCACCGCGCACGCCTGCGCGGCGATGGCGGCGGCCCACGGGACGGGCAGCGGGCCGTGCTCGCTGACCAGGTCGGCGACGGTGACACCGTCGATGAACTGCATGACCTGGAACAGGCGCCGGTCGAAGGTGCCGAAGTCGTACAGGATCGGGGCCCCGGCGTGTTCCAGCCGGGCCAGGATGCGCGCCTCGCGCATGAAGCGCTGTTCCAGCTCCTCGTCGTGCCCGCCGGGGAAGCGGAGGAACTTGACGGCGACCCTGCGGTCGAGGTGCTTGTCGTGGCCACCGTAGACGGCGCCCATGCCGCCCTGGCCGAGGGGAAGGTCGTCAAGCACGTACCGGTCGCCGATGACCATTCACCCCTCCTAATGATCTATCGGGGAAAATACACCCTCAGCCGCCGGGCCGCAGATGGCCGCCGGCATACCGCCGTCCACCGGCCACACCGCCGCCCGCCGCCCAGGGGATCGCGCGCCGGGCATCGGTGGCCGCCGTCAGGCCTCGGGACGGAGCCTGCCGCCGGCCAGCCCGTCAAAGCCTAGCCGGACCAGCGTCTCCCCCAGAGCCGTTGTCTCACGCAGGCCGTCCTCCAGGGCGAGGAGCTCGCGGAAGGCCCGGCCGTAGGCGCGCTGCTCGGACAGGGAGACCCTCGGGATCCGCACCCGGCGCGCGTCCACCCGGCTGGCGCCCGGATGCGACCGGTTCGTCCCCGCGGTTCCGGCGTACCTGAGGTACCCGGCCAGGAAGTCGGGGTCCATCCGCTCGGGGTCCACGCGGTAGAGATGGAGCTGGGGCCCGAGAACCGCGCCCCCCTCGGCGAGCGTGCGCGCGGCGCCGTCGGTGGCCGTGGTCGTCGCGACGACGTCCCCCGGTTCCAGGACGACGTGACCCGGGTCGGGGGTGGTGCGCCCGGAGGGCCGGCCGCCGGAGACGAGGTCGGCGGCCGTCAGCACCGGCAGGTCGCCCGCGTCGGTCGCCATCCTCGCCGGCCCCTGGTGGACGGTGACCAGCCCGGCCCTGACCAGCTCGCCGACCGACGCGCTCGGCAGGTCGCGCGCGCCGGTCAGCACGCCGATGGCGGGCAGCGCGCGCGGCAGCGAGGCCACCGAGGCGAGGAACCGGTCACGGACCCCGCCGAACCCCAGGTCGGCGTGCTCGTCGCCCGGGTGGGGGCGGTGCCGGGCCGGGCTGAGGTCCACCTCGTCGTCCAGCAGGTCGATGATGCGGACGGCGTGGGCGGCGCCGGGCGGCTCGGCCTCCGGGTCGGCCGCGAACGCCCGCCACGCGGCCTCGGCGGCCGGGACGCCGCCGTCGGCGTCCACCATCAGCACCAGCGACGGCGGACGCTCGCCGGCCTCGGGGCGGCGCAGCAGCCACAGGTCGGGGCCGCCGGCCGACAGCGTGATCACGGCCCGCAGGGCGCCGGCCCGCAGCAGGTTGCCCCGGATGCGCTTCCCGGGGCGGCGGCTCGCCGAGGCGGCGGGCATCAGGATGGCGACCAGGCCGCCGGGGCGCGCGTGGGCCAGGCAGTGCTGCACCCAGGCCAGCTCCGACTCGCCGCGCGGCGGCAGGCCGTACTCCCACCGGGGGTCGCCGGTCAGCTCCTCGTAGCCCCAGGCGCGCTCGTTGAACGGCGGGTCGCACACCACGACGTCGGCGCGCGCGCCGGGGAACCCGTCCAGGCGGAGCGCGTCGCCGGCGACGACCCGCGCGTCCGGGTCGCGCAGCAGCAGCCGTACGGCGGTGAGCAGCGCGCCGGTGTCGCCGGCCTCCTGCCCGAGCACCCGGGCGCCCGAGAAGGGCAGCAGCAGGGCGCCGACGCCGCACGACGGGTCGAGGACGGTGCGCACCCCGCCGGCCGGGTCCAGCTCGAAGCGGGCCAGCCGGGCCATCAGCTCGGCGACGTCGGGCCGGGTGACGGCGAGCTGCCGGGAGTGGGCCTCCACGTAGCGCTCGCAGAGCAGCTCGAAAGCGGCGAGCGGGCCCTGCTCGGCGGCCAGATCAGCGATCAGCCGGTACAGCCTGGTGTCGATGAGGTCCCAGTCGACCGGAACGGGAAGGTCGGACGTGGCGGCGGTGGCCGTCTGATGGAGTCCCTTGGCGAGCTCGGGGCCGCGCGTGACGCGCCGCCAGCCGCCAGGGTCGCGGCTCAGGTAGAGCAGGAACGCGCCCGCGCATCCCACCAGATCGCCGAGGCGTAAGTCGTCACCGGAGGCGCGCAGGCGCTGCCAGACGCGGTCACCCAACGACATCTCATACGATTTGCCATTGCGGCGCAGCCATTCCTCGATCTCGGGAAGGGAGAAGAGCGGGCTCGCGGCCGTGCCGCCCACGGGCTGGGGGAAGTCGTCGTAGCGGCGGCGCCAGTTGCTGACGGCGGCGCGACCGACATCGGCGAGCCGTGCGATGTCGCCCGCGTTCAACGTGGCATCGTGTCCCATTCGCGTCGCATCTCCCTGCTCACCCACGGGTCCGCCTCGCCTCCCACGGGTCAGATTAGTCCACCATGCCACTGCAATCCACAAATTATATGGTTGTGAAGTGTTTCAACCAATGATTTACTGAGACCATGTCGAACAACGCGTCGCTCACGCTGCGTTACGCGGCTCGCACCGACGTCGGTCTGCGCCGCCAGCAGAACGAAGACTCGGTGTACGCCGGTCCACGGCTCCTCGCGGTCGCCGACGGGATGGGCGGCCACAGCCACGGCGAGGTGGCCAGCGCCACCGTCATCGCCGCCCTGTCGGCCCTGGACAGCGACCCGCCCAGCGCCGACCTGCTGGGCGCGATGGAGACCGCGATCACCGACGCCGGGCGGCGGCTCAAGGACATGGCGGCCCGCGATCCCAAGCTCACCGGCATGGGCACCACCCTCACCGCCATGCTCTGGGACGGCACGCGCTTCGCCCTGGCCCACATCGGCGACTCCCGCGCCTACCTGCTGCGCGAGGGCTACCTGTACCAGATCACCCGCGACCACACCCTCGTGCAGTCGCTGGTCGACGACGGGCAGATGACCCCCGAGCAGGCCGCCGCGCACCCGCGCCGCTCCCTGCTGATGCGGGCGCTCGGCGGCAGCGGCTCGGTCGAGCCCGACCTGTCCATGCGCGAGGCGCGCGCGGGCGACCGCTACCTGATCTGCTCCGACGGGCTGAGCGGGGTCGTCGGGCCGCAGGCGCTGCACGAGACGCTCACCCAGATCAAGGACCTCGGCGCGTCCGCGCAGCGGATGATCGACCTGGCCAAGGACGCGGGCGGGCCCGACAACATCACCTGCGTCGTCGCCGAGGTGCTCGGCGGCTCCTGAGCCCCGCGAGGCCCACTGACCACCGGCGCCCGTCCGGGGACGAGACGCCCGGCGGATCCTGGGCGCGGGCGGTTGTTCAAAGCGGGAAGATCCGGGTAGCACGCACCCTCGTGCCCCTATCAGCCGTGATCGTGAACCCGACCAAGGTGTCCGAGCTGGACCGCCACCGCGCCGAGGTGACGGCCGAACTCGCGCGCCACGGCTGGGCCGAGCCCCTGTGGCTGGAGACGACCGCCGAGGACCCCGGAGTGGGCATGGCCAAGCAGGCCGTGTCCGAGGGCGCCGAGCTGGTCTTCGCCTCAGGCGGCGACGGCACCGTCCGGGCGTGCGCGGAGGGCCTGATGGGCACCCAGGTGCCGATGGCCATCCTGCCCGCCGGCACCGGCAACCTGCTGGCCCGCAACCTCAAGCTCCCCACCGCGCTGGAGGACGCCGTCCGCACCGGAGTGGAGGGCGAGACGCGGGCGCTCGACCTCGGGATGATCGACGGCCGTCCCTTCACCGTCATGGCCGGGATCGGCCTGGACGCCTCCATGGCGGACAGCACCAGCGACGGCGTCAAGGCCAAGATCGGCTGGCTCGCCTACGTGGGCGGGCTGGTGAAGCACCTCGGCGACCACCCCTTCCAGGTCACGCTCTGCCTGGACGGGCGCACGACGATCCGCAGGCGGGCGATGATGGTGCTCATCGGCAACGTCGGCCAGCTCCAGGGCGGCCTGCGCCTCCTGCCCGACGCCGAGCCCGACGACGGCCGCCTGGACATCCTCATCCTGGCCCCGCGCACCCCGATGGACTGGCTGCGCGTCGTCGGCCACGTCATGACCCGGTCCCAGCGCTACGACCGGCGCGCCGAGCGGTACACCGCCGAACGCGCCAAGATCGACGTCGAGCCGGCGGTCCTGCACGAGTGCGACGGCGACCCGATCGGCCTCGGCTCCTCCATGTCGATCGAGACCAGGCCGGGCGCGCTGCTGCTGCGCACGCCTCGCGAGAAGCGGGGCTGACCATGGGCACGGCCACCACGGTCCCGCAGACGCGGTCGATGAGCGGCGAGGAACTGAGCGCCGACGACGCCTGGGTGACGCTGCGCCGGTACGGCGGCTGGCACCTGGTCCGCGACTCCTTCGTCCGCTTCAGGTACGGCGACGGCTTCAGCCACTCCCGCGCGCTGGCGTTCCAGATCTGCCTGGCCATCATCCCCGGGGCCATCGCGGCCGTCGGCCTCAGCTCCTGGCTCCACCAGGAGCGTCTCGGGCAGGTCGTCCAGCGGACGATCCGCGCCATCCTCCCCGGATCGGGCCGGCAGGTGATCCAGGACGCGCTCGCGGTGAGCGAGCGCCACGCCGGCGACGGCGGCGCCATCGCCCTGTGGGCCGGCCTGGTCACGGCGATCGTCGGCCTCACGACGGCCATGGCCCAGGTCGAGCGGGGCGCCAACCGCATCTACGGCGTCGAGCGCGACAGCCCGTTCCGGCGCAAGTACACCAAGGCCGTGGTGATGGCACTCACCGCCGGGTCCCTGATGACGCTCGGCTTCCTGATCATGGTGGGCGGCAGGGCGATCGGCGACGCGCTCGCCGGCGTCTACCACTGGGGGGACACCGCGACAACGGCCTGGCGGCTGCTCCGGTGGCCGGTGGGCTTCCTGCTCGCCGTGCTGTCGGCCTCGGTCCTGTTCCGCGCGGCCCCCAGGCGCAGGCAGCCCGGCCACACCTGGCTCGCCGCCGGGGCACTCGTGGCGCTGGCCCTGTGGACCGTGTTCACCTGGGGCCTCTCCCTCTACGTCGAGAAGTCCGGCTCGTTCGGCGCGACGTACGGGCCGCTGACCGCCGTCATGGCCCTGCTCCTGTGGTCCCTGCTCAGCTCGGTGGCGCTGTTCCTCGGCCTGTCGTTCGCCGCGCAACTGGAGGCGTGCCGGGGCGGCACCGGCGGCCCGATCACCGAGGACCCCGGCCCGGCCGCGGGCCGCGCGGACGCCGAGGGCCCGGTGGCGGGCCGCGCGGACGCCAGCGACGGGCACCGGGCGGAACGCGTTCCGGCGGGTAGGGATCAGTGATGGACACGTACGGGGGGTCACGATGAGCACGTTCGGGAACCGGCTGACCGGCGCGGGCCGTCCTGGAAAGGACGCGCGCCCGGGTGGCGCCGCCGCGGGCCCGGCCACGGACGGGAACCCGCCAGCCGGCCCGTCCGGGGGCGCCGGGCGGATCAGGAAGCGGTTCGACCCCGACCGGCGCCTAGGGCTGCGGCTCACGCTCGCCTCGGGCGCGGTGTTCCTGGTCCTGGTCCCGTTCGGGCTGCTGCTGCTCCTGGTCAAGTCCTCCTTCGGCCCGGTGAACCGGATCGACGAGGGCGCGGCCGACGCACTGCACGCCTTCGCCCTCGGCCACCCCGGCTGGGTGAGCTTCCTCCAGCTGTGGACCAACGTGTTCGGCCCGGGGACCTGGCGGGTCCTGGTCGGGCTGGCCGCGGCCTATCTGGTGTTCCGGCGCGCCCCCAGGCTGGCCATCTGGGCGGTGACCACGATCACCGTGGGCGGCCTGCTCGGGCTCGCGCTCAAGGTCGTCGTCGACCGGGCGCGGCCCCACCTGCCCAACCCGGTCGACCTCGCGCCCGGCGCGTCGTTCCCCTCGGGGCACGCCGTCAACGCGACGCTCGGCGCGGGCATCCTCATCCTCCTGCTTCTGCCGGTACTGAACCGCCGGCAGCGGATCATCGCCTGGCTCACCGGCGCGGTGATCGTCGGCGGTGTCGCCTACACGCGCGTCGCCCTCGGCGTGCACTGGGTCACCGACGTGACGGCCGGCGTGGTGTTCGGGGTCGCCGTCATCGCGGCGACCGCGGCGGGCTTCGAGACCTGGCGCCGAGAGATCGGCCGCCGCCCCTCCGAGCCGCACCTCGACGGTGTCGAGCCGGAGGCCAGAGAAGACATCTCCCCGAAGGGAAGTACCCATGGTCACCGACACTGAAGTGGTGGCGAGCGGCACGCGGTGGTCGGAGACCGCCGGCGCGGTGCTGCGCCTCATCATGCTTCCCCTCACGATCCTGGCCGCCGTGACCCTCGGTCTCGGCTTCCTGATCATCAAGCCGTTCCGCAGCGAGATCGCCGGCGAGGTGGCGGTCAACCAGGGCCTCGCGGCGGACCGCACCCCCCTGTTCAACGACCTCACCCACTATGGGTCGATGCTGTCGGACACGCCGGTGGTCGTCGTGCTGACCGCCATCGCCGCCATCGCCTTCCGGCTGGCCTTCAACCGGTGGCGTGAGTCGATCTTCATCGTGCTGGCCGTGCTGTCGCAGAACGTCGTGTTCCTGCTGGCCACCGTGTTCGTCCAGCGCCCGAGGCCGACCGTCCACCACCTCGACCCCGCGCCGCCCACGTCCAGCTTCCCCTCGGGGCACACCAGCGCGGCCGTCGGCTTCTACTGCGGGATGGCGCTCGTCCTGACCCTGCACACCCACCGCCACACCCTCCTGAAGGTCCTGTGGTGGACGATCGGTATCGCCGCGCCGCTGATCGTCGCGATCTCCCGCCTGTACCGGGGCATGCACCACCTGACCGACGTGAGCTGGGGGCTGGTGCTGGGCGTCGTCTGCGTCGCCGTCGCCGGGCACGCGATCCTCGGCACGCCGTTGATCCCCGGCAGGGGCTCGGGCACCACCACGACGCGCGGGACCCGCGCGAGCACCGCGTAGCGAGCGTCCCCGATGCCCCGGCCGTAGCCTGGACACATGGGGGAAACCGGCAGAGGTCGGCTTCGGGTGTATCTGGGCGCGGCGCCCGGCGTGGGGAAGACCTTCGCGATGCTCGCGGAGGCCCACCGCCGGGCCGGGCGGGGCACCGACGTCGTCGTCGGCCTGGTGGAGACGCACGGCCGCGCCCACACCGCCGGCCTGCTCGAAGGCCTGGAGACCGTCCCCCGGCGGACCCTGAGCCACCGGGGTGCGGTCTTCACCGAACTCGACCCCGGCGCGGTGATCGGCCGGCGGCCGAAGGTCGCGCTGGTCGACGAGATCGCGCACACCAACGTCCCCGGCTCGCGGAACCCCAAGCGCTGGCAGGACGTGGAGGACATCCTCGACGCGGGAATCGACGTGATCACGACGGTCAACATCCAGCACCTGGAGTCGCTGAACGACGTCGTCCAGCAGATCACCGGCATCCCGCAGCGCGAGACGATCCCCGACGAGGTCGTCCGGCGGGCCGACCAGGTGGAACTCGTCGACATGGCCCCCGAGGCGCTGCGCCGCCGCATGGCCCACGGCAACGTGTACGGCCCTGAGAAGATCGACGCCGCCCTCGGCAACTACTTCCGCGTGGGCAACCTGACCGCGCTGCGGGAACTGGCCCTGCTGTGGGTCGCCGGGAAGGTCGAGGACCAGCTCGACCGGTACCGTGCCGACCACGGCATCGCCGGGACCTGGGAGACCCGTGAACGCGTGGTCGTCGCGCTCACCGGCGGCCCCGAGGGCGACACGCTGATCCGCAGGGCGGCCAGGATCGCCGGCCGCAACCGGGCGGCCGACCTGATGGCCGTGCACGTCACCAGGTCCGACGACCTGACCGGCGCCGACCCTGCGCGGCTGGCCAGGCAGCGGGTCCTGGTGGAGAGCCTGGGAGGCAGCTACCACCAGGTCGTCGGGGACGACGTCGCACGCGCGCTCATCGACTTCGCCCGCGGCGTCAACGCCACCCAGCTCGTCCTCGGCGCCGCGCGCCGGGGGCGGCTCGCCGGCCTGCTCTCGCGGAGCGTCGGGGTGACCACGACGGCGCTGGCCGGGTCGATCGACGTCCACATGATCAGCCACCCGGCCGCCGTCCGTGGCCCGGCCGCCAGGGGCGGCCGCGCGGCGCTCCCCCTGCGGCGGCGCGGCGCCGGGTGGGCGATCACGCTGGCCGGGCTGCCCGCCCTGACGGCCGCGCTCCACGGGCTGCGCGAGCACCTCACGCTGCCCGCGGAGATCCTGCTGTTCCTGCTGGTGGTCGTCCTGGTGGCCCTGGCGGGCGGCATGTGGCCGGCCGTCACGGCGGCGGTGCTCGGGTTCGCCCTGCTCAACTTCTTCTTCACCCCGCCCCTCCACACGCTGACCGTGGCCCGCCCGGAGAATGTGGTGGCGCTCACCGTGTACGTGCTGGTGGCGGTCATGGTCAGCGCCGTGGTCGACCTCGCCGCCCGACGTACCAGGGAGGCCGCGCGGGCCGGCGCCGAGGCCGAGGTGCTGTCCACGCTCGCGGGACACGTGCTGCGCGGCGACGCCGCCCTGCCCTCCTTGCTCGACCGGCTGCGGGAGACCTTCAACCTGGCGGCGGTGACCCTGCTGGAGCGGCGGCCGGGATCGGGACCGGTCCCCGGCGACCGGTCCGACCCGCGTGCCTGGCGCGTCGTCGCCACCGCCGGCGCGGACACCGTCGGATGCCCCACCGAGGCCGACACCGACGTCGTCATCGACGAGGATCTGGTCATGGCGCTGCGCGGGCGGCCGCTCGACGCGGCCGACCGCCGGGTGGTCGAGGCGTTCGCCGCCGAGGCTGCCGTCGCGCTGCGTCAGGAGCGGCTGACGGAGGAGGCCGAGCGGGCACGGCCCTTGGAGGAGGCCGACAGGATGCGCACGGCCCTGCTCGCCGCCGTCGGCCACGACCTGCGCACCCCGCTCGCCTCGGCCAAGGCCGCCGTCGACAGCCTCGGCGGCGACATCGCGTGGAGCCCCGAGGACCACGAGGAGCTCCTGGCCACCGCCGGGGAGTCGCTGGACAAGCTCGACCGCCTGGTGGCCAACCTGCTGGACATGAGCCGCCTGCAGGCGGGCGTCCTCGGCCTGGCCGCCCGGCCGATCGGCGTGGAGGAGATCGTGCCCCGGTCGCTCGACGACCTCGGCCCGCTTCGCGTGCGCGTCCACGACGAGATCTCCGACGAGCTGCCCGAGGTCGTCGCCGACCCGGCGCTGCTGGAGCGCGTGCTGGTCAACCTCATCTCCAACGCGGTCAGGTACAGCCCGCCGGGGGAGAAGGTCCTGGTCACCGCCAGCGCGTACGGCGAGCACGTCGAGATCCGGGTCGCCGACCGGGGGCCCGGCATCCCGGCCTCCCAGCACGACCAGGTCTTCCTCCCGTTCCAGCGCCTCGGCGACCGCGACAACCACACCGGGGTCGGCCTCGGCCTCGCGCTCGCCAGGGGACTCACCGAGGCCATGGGCGGCACCCTGGTCCCCGAGGAGACCCCCGGCGGCGGCCTGACCATGATCATCACATTGCCGATCTCCTCCAGGGCGGGCGCCGCATGACCAAGATCCTCGTCGTCGACGACGAACCCCAGCTACTGCGGGCGCTGCGCATCAACCTCGTCGCGCGCCACTACGACGTCGAGGTGGCCAGGGACGGCGGCACCGCCCTGCGGCACGCGGCCGACTGGCACCCCGACCTGGTCGTGCTCGACCTGGGCCTGCCCGACATCGACGGCGTGGAGGTCATCCACGGCCTCCGCGGCTGGACCAGCGTGCCGATCATCGTGCTGTCGGGGCGGGCGGGCAGCGCCGACAAGGTGGACGCGCTCGACGCCGGCGCCGACGACTACGTCACCAAGCCGTTCGGCATCGACGAGCTCCTGGCCAGGATCCGTGCCGTCACCCGGCGCTCGGCCGCCCACGACGGCGAACTGGCCGAGATCGCGGTCGGCGACCACGTGGTGGACCTGGTCGGGATGACCGTCTCCAGCGGCGTGCGCCTCACCCCGACCGAGTGGAACCTGCTGGCCATCCTGCTCCGCAACCCGGGCAAGCTCATCAGCCAGCGGCGCCTGCTCACCGAGGTCTGGGGCGACGGCTACCTCAAGGAGACCCACTACCTGCGCCAGTACATGGTCCAGCTCCGCCGCAAACTAGAACGCGACCCCGCCCACCCCCGCCACCTACTGACCGAACCCGGCATGGGCTACCGCTTCCAACCCTGACCCGCGAGGGTCAGTCCGAGAGGACGAGGAGGTTGTCGCGTTCGACGGCTTCCAGGGAGAGGGTCTTGTAGCCGACGTCCTCGAACAGGACCGTGATGCGGTCGGGTTCGCGGCTCATGACCACGCCGGGGCCCCACGCGTTGTGGCGCACCTTCGCGTGCATCGGGAACGGGCCGTCGTCCGGCTTCCGGGCCGGGGCGGCCGTGGCCGCCGTCAGGGCGCCCGAGCGGCAGGTGTCGCAGTTCCCGCAGGCCCGCTCGTGGGGCTCGCCGAAGTACTCGAGCAGCACCCGCCGCCGGCAGCCCGTCGTCTCGGCGTACCCGCGCATCATCTCGATCCGCGACTCGTCGACCTTGCGTCGCGTGTCGTCCAGCCCCGCCGCCTCGGCGGCCGCCCGCTCGGGCGTGGGCCCGTCCGCGGTGGACCGCAGGTCGCCGTCCTCGGTCACCGTGACGGCGCCGACCCGCTCCAGCAGGTTCACCACCCCGGTCAGCTTGGACGGGCCGACGTCCAGCAGCTCGCGCAGCTCGGGGGCCGGCACGACGCCGCCGTGCTCGTGGACGAGCGTCGCCACACGTTGCACCAGCTCCTCGTCGACGCGCCCGCCGGCGAAGAACCTGCGGATGCCGAGGTCCTCGGGCCGGTAGAACAGGACGGCGGACGCGGGCTCCTGGTCACGCCCGGCGCGGCCGATCTCCTGGTAGTAGGAGTCCAGCGACTCCGGCGGGTCGGAGTGCAGGACGAACCGCACATCCGGCTTGTCGATGCCCATCCCGAACGCCGAGGTGGCGACGACCACGTCCAGCCCGTCCTCGCGGAACAGCTCGTGGACCCGGTGCCGCTCGGCCGCCTTCAACCCCGCGTGGTACGCCTCCGCCCGCCGTCCCGCGTCCCGCAGCGCCGCCGCGTACTCGTCGGCCGCGCGCCGCGTCGCGACGTACACCAGGCCGAGGCCCTGCCGGCCGGCGGCGTCCTCGATCAGGGCGCGGCGCTTGTCGTCCTTGTCGACGAACCTGCGCACCCGCAGGTCGATGTTCGGCCGGTCGAACCCGCGGACGATCTGCACGGCGCCCGTCAGGCCGAGCGAGCTGAGGATGTCGTCACGGACCAGCGGCGCCGCCGTCGCGGTCAGCGCCACCACCGGCGGGTGGCCGAGGCGTTCGATCGCCTGGCCCAGCCGCAGGTAGTCGGGCCGGAAGTCGTGCCCCCACGCCGACACGCAGTGCGCCTCGTCGATGGCGATCAGCGAGGGCCGCGCCGCGCGCAGCCGTTCGATCACCTCCGGCTTGGCGAGCTGCTCGGGCGACAGGAAGATGAACTCGGCGGTGCCCGCGCGCAACTGGTCGAAGGAGGCGTCGCTGGTGCCGTCCGACTGGGCCGAGTTCACCGCGACGGCGCCGCCCGCGTCCTTGAGCGCCAGCCCGGCCACCTGGTCGCGCTGCAGGGCGATCAACGGGGAGACCACCACCGTGGGCCCGTCAAGGAGCAGGGCGGGGATCTGGTAGACGGCCGACTTCCCGCTGCCGGTCGGCATGACGACGAGCACGTCACGCCCGGCCAGCAGGTGCTCCATGGCGTCCTGCTGCCCCGGCCGCAGGTCCCGCCACCCGAACGCGTCCCGGGCCACCGTGCGCAGGCGCCGGCCCTTGCGTCCGAAACGCCTGCCGAACTCTCGTGCGAGACCCATCAAAGCCCGTCTTCCGCTAGTCGCTCGCCGGCGCGCCGCCGGGCGCCGTACCCGGGTGGCCGGCGGTCGTTTCCGCCGGCCGGGCTTCCATTGCCCTCACCGCGCCCGCCTACGCGCCCGCCCAGATTGCGGTGGGCTAACGGCGCCACCGCTCACGCCTCGCCGTCCCGCACCAGGAACGGGGTGAGCAGGCCGGGGATGCCCCGGTCGGCCGTGCGCAGGGCCTCGGACAGGTCCACGTCCCAGACGCTGTACCCCTGGCCGCCCGCCGCCGTGGTCGCGGTCAGCGTCGCGAGCCCGGCCCGCCGCTGGAAGAACGACCTGCGGACGTTCCAGCCGATGATCCCGTCGCGGTGCAGCGCCACGCGCCGCCGGACGAGCGAGCCCCACCGCGTGACCAGGTGGTCGCCCTCGATGGTGTGGCCCAGGCTGCGGTACCGGTCGGCCGCCACGGGCATGGCCACCACCGTCGCCACCAGCGTGGTCTGCCACGTCCACGCGGGCAGCCCCAGCCAGTACGACAGCACCAGCAGCACCCCGGTGAAGATCGCGCCCGTGGTGAGCGCGCGGGTGAACCTTCGGCGCAGCGCGGCGGGGCCGTGCGGGACCAGCTCCGCCGTCAGCGGGCCGGAAGTGCCGATCACGCGCGCGGCGACGTTCAGCGCCTCGGCGCGCGGGGCCGGCGGCAGCAGCATGGACCCGCCCCGCTGCGCCCCGCGCCCGACCCGCAGGCCGGTCGCGACCGCGATGCAGCGCGCCCCGCCCACCGCGCGCAGCAGCAGCGGCTCGCTGAGCTCGATGCCGCGCAGACGGCGTTCCTCCAGCGTGGTCGCCCTCGTGGTGATGAGCCCGCGCGTCACGTGCAGTGTGCCGCCCGGCGTGCGGGTGAGGCGGAAGGCCCAGAACGCGAGGATGTACCCGATCGTGGAGGCGACCGCGACGAAGACCGCGAGCACCAGCAGCGAGGCGGCGATCTGCAGGATCAGCGCCTCCCGGCCGAACCAGTCGACCACCTGGCGCACCGGTCCCGCGCTCAGCAGGTCGACGTTGCCCTCCGAGACGATGCGCGACACGAAACCGGCCAGCACGCCGACCGTGACCAGGCCGGACAGGGTGAAGGGGCCGTAGCGGATCCACTGGGGCCGCAGGGCGGCCAGCACGGTCTCGGGGGCCTCGGCCACGCCCGCGTGACCGTACGCGGCCGAACCCACCGGCGCGTGCGCCGCGACGCCGCCCGGGGCGACGCCGCCTGCGGGGTCCGCCGGGGTGGTGAGGCCGGTCGACGCGCCCGCCGGGGTGGGAAGGCCGGTCTGCGCGCCCGCCGGGAGGGGGACGCCCGTACGGGAGCCCGCCGCGGAGGTGGCGGCGGAAGCGGCGGGACGGCGGTGCAGCAACTCGTCCCGCAGCCGGTCGACCTCGGTGGCGTGCAGCGCGTCGAGCTTGAGCGTGCCCCCGTCCTTCCGGTCCGACCTGCCGGTGCCGATCTCGACCCTGGCCAGCCCGAGGATGCGGTGCATCACGTGGGAGGTCACGTCCACGGTCCTGATCCGGTCGCGCGGCGCGGTCAGCACCTTGCGGCGGACCAGCCCCTTCCGCACCTGGACGTACTGCGGCGTGACGCGGTACGTGGTCGTGAACCACCGAAGCGTACCCAGGACGATCATGACGCCGAGGCCGACGAGGGTCCAGATGTGGCCCTGGCCCCCCCGGGCCGAGCCGGCGAACAGCAGCCCGATCAGGGCCGGGAAGCTGCGCACGACCTCCTGGAACGGATGGATGATCAGCATCCGCCTGCTCAGCCGCCGCCAGCCCCCCGTGTCGACCCCCCGCCCACCAGACGCGCCATCGCCGTCGTCCTGCCCGGCGACCCGACTCGCGTCCTGCCCGGCGACGCGACTCGCGTCCTGCCCGGCGACCCGACCCGCGTCCTGCCCACCGGCCGGGTCGTCGGCCGGGCCGACCGGCGCGGGGACGCCCGTCGTGGTCGTGGGCCCGGGGCCTTCAGGCTCGGCGTTCACGTGGCGTCTCCCTGCGAGGTCCCGGTGGTGGCCGTCAGCTCGTCGATGAGCCGCTGCGCCGTGTCCCGGTCGAGCCCGTTCACGCGCAGCGGGCCGGCGGCCGACGCGGTGGTGACCGTGACGTTGGCCAGCCCGAAGAGCTGCTCCAGCGGCCCCCGCTCGCTGTCCACGGTCTGGATGCGCGAGATGGGGGCGATGCGCCACTCCTGCTGGAGCCAGCCCGACTGGGTGTACACCGCGTCGGCCGTGGTCTCCCAGCGATGGACGCGGTACCGCCACCACGGCATGACGCTCACGTGGGCCACCGCGAGGACGCCCGTGATGGCGAGGAACACGTAATGGGCGGTGCCCTCACCGTCGTCGAGAAGGGTCCACCCGACCTGGAGGGCGATGACCACGAGCCACCCGGCGGCGGCGCGCACGGCCCAGAACCAGATCGCGGTGCGGCTCACACGGTGCCGTGGGGGCCGGAGGGAAAGATCAGCTATGTCCACCCCTCCACTCTGACAGCCCTACGATTGAACGGCGCAGTGCGTCCCTTCCTAAGTTAATTAGGACAAATGTCATAACCCATCACCCCCTCCCGCCCCCCGTATGACCAGCACCGTCCGGCCTTCGGAGGACCCCCGGTGGCCCGTGCGCGGGGAGCCGAACAGGGGTCAGTTCTCGTAGCGGTAGTAGCCGGCGAGGTCGGGGAGGAGGGTGACGCGGTCGGTGCGGACGGTGGTGCCGGTGCGGAGGGCGTTGATCATTCTGCCGCCGCCGATGTAGATGCCGACGTGGTGGGTCTTGACGGACCTTTTGCGGATCTTGCCGTAGAAGACCAGGTCGCCGGGGCGGGCGGTGGCGGCGGGGACCTTGTGCAGGCGGCGGACGTGGTCGTCGGTGTTGCCGCCGCCGAGTACGTCCTTCTCGAAGGCGAGCTGGTACACCCAGCGGGTGAGGCCGGAGCAGTCCAGGCCCAGGGTGGTGGCGGCCGGGCAGGGCTTGACGGAGCCGTGGTAGCCCTTGCAGGTGCCGAGCGAGGGGCCGGCCTTGGACGCGTGGCCGCCGCCCCAGACGTACGGGATCGCCCCGCCGGGCCACTTCGACTGTTCCTGTCCGCGCTGGATCGCCTGGGCGATGGCCACCACGCGGTTGAGCTCGCCGCCGATCAACGGGGCCGATCCGGCCGCGAGAACGAGGACGCCGGCCACCAGCGCCAGCCGGACGGCTCGCGTCACTGGACCCCCCAGTCCTGTCGGTACACGTACTACCGATTCTCACTACCAATCCGGCGGATACGCGCTTTTCTTGAAATATCACCCTCTGTAAGGAGTAGGGTGGCCGCTGAGCTGCGGTGATGACATTCCGCACTTCACCGGAGCTGGATCGCCCCTGTGATCCACCGGCCTCGCGGCCGGCCGCTCCCTGGGAAAACCCTGAATACGACCGCCCGTAACTCACATATCGATAGCCTCGAAAACGACCTTGCCGCCCAGCCGGGAGATCGCCGGTGACCAGATCAGCCGTACGGAACAACCTGTTCTTCGGCCTCGCCCTCGTGGCGGCCGCGCTGGTACGGCTGTGCGCGATGCTCGGCTACCGGCGGGCGATCTGGTTCGACGGCGACTCCTATACCTACGTCTCCGGCGCGCTGCAGTTGTGGCCGAGCCGGTCGCGCAGCTCGGGGTACTCGCTGTTCCTGTGGGCGCTGGAGCCGTTCCACAGCACCACCCTCGTCGTCGCGTTACAGCACCTGCTCGGGCTGCTCTCCGCCGTCGTGGTCTACGCGCTGCTGCGCCGGTACGGCCTGCCCGGGTGGGGGGCGACCCTGCTCGCCGTCCCCCTGTTGTTCGACGCCTACCAGGTCCAGCTCGAACACATGATCATGGCGGACACGCTGTTCGCGGCCCTGCTCGTGGCGGCGGCCGCGATCCTGCTGTGGCGCCCGGTGCTCACGGTCCCGTGGGGCGCCGCCGCCGGGGTGCTGATCGGCTGCGCGGCGGTCCTGCGCACGGTCGGCGTCCCGCTGCTGGCCGTGGTCGTGGTGTGCCTGGTCCTGCGCCGTGCCGGGTGGCGGGGGATCGCCGCGACGGCCGTCGCCATGGTCGTGCCGTTGTGCGCCTACGCGAGCTGGTACCACGCCGAGCAGGGCAGCTTCGGGCTGACCAGCGCCGACGGCACGCTCCTGTGGGCGCGGACGATGTCCTTCGCCGACTGCGCCGAGATCAGGCCGCCGGCGTCCGAGGCGTGGCTGTGCCCGACCGAACCGGTGGACGAGCGCATGGCCTCCTCGCGCTACATCTGGGTGATGGGCTCGCCGCTGCGGCGGTTGCCGATGTTCAGCGACAAGGCCAACGCGCTCACCCGCAGCTTCGCGCTCCGCGCCATCCGCGCGCAGCCGCTGGACTACGCCGAGACGGTGCTCCGCGACGCGGCCAAGGCCTTCTCCTGGACGCGGCTGCCGCACCCCTCGCCGAATCTCGTGAAGTCGTACGAGTTCGCGAAGACCCGCACCACGCTGTCCACCTCCGAGGTCAAGGAGGGCATGACCGCCGGCGACGCCGCGCGGGCGTACGAGCGGGGGCCCGCGCAGACCGTGCTCGTGCGGCCGTACGCGGGGGCGATGGTGACCTACCAGCAGTGGGTACGCGTGCCCGGCCCGCTGCTCGCGGTGCTGATGGCCGCCGGCCTGGTGGGGGTGGTCGCGCAGGCGCGCAGGCGGCGGGCGGACGCGCTCTTCGCCCTGGCGAGCGGGTCGGCCCTGCTGGTCCTGCCCGCGATGACCGCCGACTTCGACCACCGGTACGTGCTGATGGTGCTGCCCTTCGCGGTGCTCGCCGCCGGGCTGGCGTTCACGCGGACGCGCGGCCCGGCGGGCTCCGGGGAGTCCCGGAACCCGCCGGAGGTCCCCTAGGAACAGGTGACGCTGGACGGCGCGTTGTTGGTGCCGGTGTGGGTTCCGGTGAAGCCGAACGTGGTCGAGGCGCCCACGCCGAGGGCACCGTTGTAGGAGGCGTTCCGCACGGTGATCGCCGAGCCGGACTGGGTGAGCGTGCCGTTCCAGAGCTGCGTGATCGTCTGGCCGTTCGGGAAGGTCCAGGTGACCGTCCAACCGGTGATCGCGGCGGTGCCGGTGTTGGTGACGGTGACCCCGGCCTGGAAGCCGTTCTGCCAGGAGTTGACCACCGAATACGTCGCGGTGCACGCGCCGCTCCCGCCCCCGCCGCCTGTGGTGGTGGTGAAGGTGACGGATGCTGAGGCGGTGGAGCGGTTGCCCGCGGCGTCCTTGGCGATGACGCGCAGGGTGTAGGAGGTGGCGGGGGTGAGTCCGGTGAGGGTGGTCGTCGCGCCGGTGGATGATCCCAGAACGGTGTTGGCGGCGTTGACGATGTCGTAGCCGGTGACCGCGGTGTTGTCGGTGGAGGCCGTCCAGGTCAGGGTGGCACCGGACGAGGTGACGGTGGACGCGGTGGGCGTGCCCGGTGTGGTCGGCGCCTGGGTGTCACCGCCGCCCCCGCCCGTGCCCCCGTTCAGCGCGTCGAGCATGCCGGTGTAGGCGGGCTTGGCCTGGTAGTTCTCGTTGTACGGCAGCGCCGCGCCCTGGCCGGAGAACACGTCCGGCACCCAGGAGTACTTGTCGGTGAAGCCCCACACGGTGATGCCCACGCAGCGCGTCACGGCCAGGCAGGCGGTGGTGACCCGGTTGTAGTCGGTGCGCTGGTTGGCCAGCTTGGTGGAGTCCGACGGGGTCTGCATGCGGATGTCCAGCTCGGTCAGCGCCACGTCCACGCCGAGGTCGGCGAAGCGCTGGATGTTCTGCTGCAGGTCGGAGGGCACCTGGCCGACGATCAGGTGGGCCTGCAGGCCCACGCCGTCGATCGGCACACCCTGCGACTTCAGCGTCCTGACCAGGTTGTACATCGCGGTGCTCTTGGAGTTGACGCCTTCCACGTTGTAGTCGTTGATGTACAGCTTGGCCGCAGGGTCGGCCGCGCGCGCGGCGGTGAAGGCGTCGGCGACGAAGGTCTGCCCGAGCTTCTGGGACCAGAAGCTGCTGCGGAAGCCGCCGTTGTCGTCGAAGATCTCGTTGACGACGTCCCAGGCGTAGATCTTGCCCTTGAAGTGGCCGACCACGTTGGCGATGTGGTTCTGCATCGCGGTCCGCAGGTCGGCGGCGGCCAGGTTCTGCACCCAGGACGGGGTCTGGTTGTGCCAGACGAGCGTGTGGCCGCGGACCTGCTGGCCGTGGGCCTGGGCGTGGGTGACCAGGGCGTCGGCGCTCCCGTAGGAGAAGGATCCGGCCGAGGGCTCGGTGGCGTCCCACTTCATGGCGTTCTCGGCGGTGACGGAGTTGAACTCGCGGTCGAGCACCGTGATGTACTGCGACTCGTTGGACAGCGGGCCGGCGGCGACGGCGGTGCCGAAGTACCGGCCGGCGGCCGCCGCGCCGTCGCGGAGCGTCGAGGCGGCGGCGTACGACGGCAGGGCCGCGCCCGCCAGCAGGACGGCCGCGATCGGCAGCGCTTTCCACACCTTGGTCAACACGAGGTGTTCCTTTCTGACGTGGTACAGGGCGCGCCGGAGACGTCCGTGTCACCGCGGAGACTTTCGGCGACCGGGCCCAAGGCAGGGGTACGGCCCGGGAGCCGTACCCCTGTGGGCGGTCAGGAGCAGGTCTGGCCGTTGAGCGTGAACGAGGAGGGGTTGGTGTTGGTGCCGGTGTAGGAGCCGTTGAACCCGATCCCGGTCGACTGGCCGGCGGCGAGGGACCCGTTCCACGGCATGTTCGTCGCGGTCACCACGGCGCCGCTCTGCGTCCAGTTGGCCGACCAGCCCTGGGTGACCTGCTGGTTGCCCGGGAAGGTGAACCTCAGCGTCCAGGCGGTGATCGGGGCGGTGCCGGTGTTGGTGACGGTGACGCTCGCGGAGAACCCGCCGCCCCAGCTGTTCGCCCCGTAGGTGACCTTGCAGGTGCCGCCCCCGCCGCCTGTGGTGGTGGTGAAGGTGACGGATGCTGAGGCGGTGGAGCGGTTGCCCGCGGCGTCCTTGGCGATGACGCGCAGGGTGTAGGAGGTGGCGGGGGT
Organism: Sphaerisporangium corydalis; assembly: GCF_025506355.1. Classification (GTDB taxonomy): domain Bacteria; phylum Actinomycetota; class Actinomycetes; order Streptosporangiales; family Streptosporangiaceae; genus Sphaerisporangium; species Sphaerisporangium corydalis. Next base: position 59,293 of record NZ_JANZYP010000045.1, on the reverse strand, counting down.
GAGTCCGGTGAGGGTGGTCGTCGCGCCGGTGGATGATCCCAGAACGGTGTTGGCGGCGTTGACGATGTCGTAGCCGGTGACGGCGGTGTTGTCGGTGGAGGCCGTCCAGGTCAGGGTGGCACCGGACGAGGTGATGGTGGACGCGGTGGGCGTGCCCGGTGTGGTCGGCGCCTGGGTGTCACCGCCGCCCCCGGACCCGCTGATCAGGGCCGCCTCGCCGGACAGGACCGTCGCCGTCGCGCTCGGGTACATCACCCGGAACCCGTCGTAGTCGGGGTAGGGACTGACCCCGTCCCAGTCGACGCCGGTGAGGATCCAGAAGTTCCACCCGTCCGCGGTGCCCGTGCGAACCGTGCTGGTCCACGTCTTGTACACCGTGTCCCGGTCGCTCCCGGTGATGCCGAACTCCTCCAGGATCGTCGGCTTGCCGTACGCGTCGGCCGCCGCCGCGTGGTCCTTGATCCACTGGGTGCCCCAGTCGGCCGTGCGCCCCCACCCGTTCGGGTACAGGTGGAAGGTGCCGTAGTCGATGTTCGCCACCCTGGTCATCGCCTCGTGGTCCACGCCGTCGGCCGCGTTGTACAGCCAGTCGGAGGCGTTGCCCCTCGCCAGGAAGCCCTCGTCGCCCACCGACAGCATGTGGTTCGGGTCCTGGCTCTTCACGTAGGCCGAGATCTCGGTCACCCAGTTGACCAGCGTCGTGGGCGTGCAGGTACCGGAGGCAGGCAGGTTGGCGTTGATGCAGCGCGGCTCGTTGCCCAGCTCCCACGAGAAGATCGCCGGGTCGTCCTTGTACTTCACCCCGGTGACGGTGTTGGTCCGGTTGAGCAGGTGGCCGATCCAGTCCTTGTACCACTGCCGGATCGTGGCGCTGGTGTAGAACTCGTCGTGGTACTGGCCGCCGGCCCACTTCACGTACTGGTCCATCCCCCCGAATTCCTTCCAGTTGTTCACGAAGGGGAGGATCAGCTTGATGCCCATCTGGCCGGCCTTCGCCAGCACGGCGTCCAGGCGCTGCAGACCGGTGGCGCCGTCGTTGTACACGGGCCTCCTGGCCGCCGGGTCCCAGTACTGGAAGTAGACGTCCGCCTTCGGCCCGCCGTCCACCGACGGCATCGAGCCGTCGAGCGAGCCGATGTCCAGCGAGGCCCACGCGCGCAGCACGGTGAGGTTCATGCTCTTGGCGTCGGCGAAGACGTCGTCCGTCATGGCCTGGGATCCGAAGATCATGTAGTAGTTGTTCGACCCGCCGTACCTGAAGTCCTTGCCGTTCAGGATGAACTTGCCTCCACTGGCGCTGACGAACCCCGCCGGTGCCGCCGCGGCGGGGGCCGCGACCGCCGGCACGGCGGGCAGGACCAGGGCCGCGGCGAGCGATCCTGCGGCGACCGCGAGGGTCATGAGCCGCGAGAGGTGACGCATGGGTGGCGCTCCTTGTCCGAATGGGAAGTGCCCGGCCGGGCCGTGCTGGAGGGCCCGGCCGGGCCGTGGTCTCGCGCTCCCAGGGCAAATCGAGACCACGGGTGCGGGGCTCAGGCGGGCGTGCAGGTCACGGAGGCCGGGACTCCGTTCGCTCCGTTCAGGCTCGCGATGAAGCCGAAGGAGGTGGACCCGCCGGCCGCCAGGCCGCCGTTCCAGCCGGCGTTCCTCACCGACACGCCGCTTCCGGTCTGCGTGTGGGTGGCGCCCCAGATCTGAGTGATCGTCTGGCCGCTGGGGAACGTCCATCCCACCGTCCAGCCGGTGATCGCCGTGCTCCCGGTGTTCCGTACCGCCACGTCGGCCTGGAAGTTGCCCTGCCAGGCGCCGCTGATCGTGTACGTCGCCGCGCACGCCGTGCCGGCCGTGGGCGTCGGGGTCGGGGTCGGTGTGGGGGTGGGGGTGGGGGTGACGGTCGGAGTCGGGGTCGGTGTGGGGGTCGGGTCGGGGCCGGTGCCCGGCGGGTCGCCCCAGATCCTGGCGCCGCCGGAGTACAGCGGGATGTTCCGCACGGTCACCGGCGTGGCGCCCGGGGTGGTGGCCACCCCGGTGTACGACCAGTCGTTGGCCGGGTCCCACGACCCCGACGAGGAGGCGATCCGGAACTGGACCTCGCGCCGCGACTCCGACTGGCCGGCCGGGGCGATGGCCGTGCCCGAGCAGTCGATCGTGACGTAGTAGACCTTGCCCGAGAACAAGGTCGGCCCGGTCGGCGCCTTGCACTGGGTGTAGGCCGACGACAGCGTGATCTGGGCGGGCGTGGTCGCGCCGTCCAGGGTGAAGTAGTAGCGGAACGTGCCGTCCGTCAGCGCGCGCGCCGGCCACGCCGAGTGGTTCACCACGAGCGCCTTGATCTCGGTGTAGGTGGTGCCCGCCGAGTTCACCGAGGCCTGGAGGTAGATCTCCGGCCCGTCGGGCGTCTCGGCGACCGGGAATCCGGTCAGCGGGGCGCCGCCGTACTCCTTGTACAGCCGGGCGAGCGCGCCGGTGAAGGCCGCGTTGTAGTCGGTGGCGACCTCGTTCATCACGTAGTCGTTCCGGCTGTCGGTGTAGGCGTCGTTCGCGGACGTCGGGCCGCCGACCAGCGCGCCGTACAGGATGTGCCTGCTGGCGACCGGCTCGTTGAGGTTGTTGGACCAGGAGCCGTGCGCCGTGCGGTGGTGCGGGTTCTTCGGGGGGTTCGCGCCGAAGCCGATGACGTACGAGGACTTGCGTGGATTGTCGCCCAGCGCGTAGTTGATCTGCCGGACGCCGAAGTCGTGGTAGCGCGCCTTCAGCGTCGTGTCGGTCACCCAGTCGCTGTAGACCAGCGCGACGAACGCGGTGTTGGCGGCGTACCGCAGCGAGCCCCACTGGTCGAGCACGGCCTCGCCACCCGGCGAGTAGTTCACCTTGGCGCCGTTCACGCCGACCGTCCAGAAGTCGAGCCACCGGTTCGCGTCGTCCACGTACTTCTGCTTGCCGGTGAGCTTGGCGAGCAGCACGTAGGCGCCGTACGACTTGTCGTCCCAGGCGATCGTCCACTTGTAGGACCGGGTCGTGCTCTGCGGCTCGGTGCCGAGGGTGTCGTAGTACGCCTCGGCCTTGGTCAGGTACGACGCCTCGCCGGTCGCCCGGTAGAGCCAGATGGCGCCCCAGACCAGCTCGTCGTTGTAGCCGCTCCACGACTGGTAGTACCCGGCGGCGTCGGTGATGCAGTCGCTGTACTTCTTCCTGACGGTGTCGGCGAAGGTGTAGAGCTGCCGGGCATGGCTGACCAGCGTGTCGGCATAAGTCGGGTTGGTCGGGCGGAAGACCATCGAGGACGCCGCCATGGCCGCCGCCGTCTCGCCCGCGAGGTCCGACCCCCCGCACGAGGCGTCGATCTTGTACGCCGGGCGGGCCATCGGCATGACCTCGGCCGGTCCCCACCACGCGTGGTCGGTCCCGCCGTTGCCCACCTGCCCGTACAGCACGTTCGCCGACGGATGGGCCCTGATGAGGTAGTCGTTCACCCACTTCAGGTTGTCCAGCAGGTACGGGAGCTGCCCCGAGCCCTGGTAGGCGTCGCGGTACTCCACGGCCCCCCACGCCAGCATGGTCGCGCTCGCCGCCATCGGCAGCCCGAACTTCACGTGGTCGCCGGCGTCGTACCAGCCCCCGGTGAGGTCCAGGCCCGCGCTCGCGCCGTCGGCCAGGGCCGAGTCCCCCCGCCAGGTGACCCGGTTTCCGGCCGGCAGGTCGCCCGAGCGCTGGGCCTCGTAGAAGAACAACGACTTCTGCAGCGCCTCGCCGTAGGCGAACGCGGGCGCGGCGGCGGCTGAGGACGTGAGCACGGGGAACAGCGTGGCCGAGGCGACGAGGATCGCCAGGCCGGTGAGCGTGCGTCTGCGGGACAGCGATCGCCTCTCGTGGGGGGGGACGCCGGTGGTGCCTGTCGGGGTGGGCGGGGCGCGGCGGGGGTCAGGCCCGCCGCGCCCCGTCCTTCGAGAGGGTGCGACGGCGTGTCAGGCGCCGCCGCACTCCGCCCTGGGGGGTGCGTGATGACGTGTCAGGCGTCATCGCGATCCGCCCTTCGGAGGGGCGCGGCGATGTGTCAGGCACCGCCGCGCCCAGGCCGGATCAGGGGAACAGCCGCCCGTACTCGGCGAGGGCGATCGCGACGTCGACCTGCGCCCAGAAGCGGTGGTAGTTGAACGACGGCGCGGAGGCCGTGCCGTTCAGGTAGGCCTGGACCTTCGGCCAGTCCGGGTCGTTGCGGTACCAGGACCGGATGGAGATGAAGGTCGAGCTGGAGTTGATCGTGTCGCCGTTCGGCATCTTGCCGGTCCAGCCGGACGGGATGTAGATGGGGTCGTCGAGCCGGTTGTAGTCGGCCTTGGTCTCCGGCACCGACACGCCCTTGGAGTCCTGGTTGTTGGCCCAGATGCCGTCGAGCAGCGACTTGGCCAGGTTCTTGGCGGCCGTGTCGCCGGACTTGGCGGCGTAGTACATCAGGACCTTGGCGTACGCGCCCGCCACGCCGACGTCGTTGGTGTAGTCGGCGATCGAGACGTGCAGGCTCGCGTTGCTCCCCGGGCTGGCGGCGTTCCAGGTGTCGGGCTGGCCGGTCCAGCGCAGCGTCGAGGGCATCCGGATCACTCCGGCTGAGCTGACGGTGGTGTTGGCGCTGGCCCAGGCGACCCACTTGTCCAGGACGGCCTTGGCGGTGGCGTTGCCGGTGGCGTAGTAGTACTCCGCCACCCGCTCCATCGACCACGCCTGGAAGCCGAACCACTGGTTCGACGGCGGGTCGTGGTAGACCGGCTGCCAGTCGTAGGCCATGCCGTAGAAGGTCGGCGTGCCCGAGGGCGGCGCCGCGTAGTGGCCCTGCCAGCTGTTGGTGGCGCCACCGGCGATGGCCCCCTCCGACGACTGCAGCCAGCGGTAGAACTCGATCTGCCGGGTCAGGCTGGTGGTCCAGTCGGCGACGGCGGTCGAGCCCTTGGGCTTGAGCGCGTCCACGTTGGACAGGGCCCAGGCCGCGAGCGGGTTCTGGTAACCGGAGTGGTTGTGGCTGGCGCCGATGCGCCACGCCCAGCCCGCGGAGGTGTCGTTCGCGCCGCCCCAGGCGTAGTACCAGGACAGCAGGTAGGAGGCGCTGTCCTTGCCGGTGCCCGCCGCGCAGGAGGTGCTGGTGCAGCCCTGCTTCTTGAAGTACTTGTCGTACATCGCGTAGCGGAGGTAGTCGCCCATCTTCGCGGCCTTGGCGACCGTGGCCGAGATCTGCGACGCCTTGCCCTGCGCCGTGGCCCAGGTCAGCGCCCAGTACGCGGCCTGGACGGCACGCGCGTCGGCGTCGGGGGCGTCGGTGTACTTCCACTGCTTGGCGTAGGAGGTGTCCTTGGTGAACAGGTCCAGGTAGCCGTTGGGCCCGCCGTGCTTGAAGGTGTCGCAGGACGGCTGGGGCACCGTCTCGAAGACCGACTCCTCCGGGCCGCGCTGGTAGGTGTTGATGTAGGCGGGCTTGGTGGTGCCGTCGCCGCAGCGGCCGTAGCCGTAGGTGTTGTCGACGTCGAGCAGCCAGTGCATGCCGTACACGTCACGGGTGCCGTAGGCGGTCTGCAGTTCGTTGGCGATCGGGTCGACGCCCACCGACACCCCGCTGTCGAGCTGCGAGGGGTACTGGTTGATGGCGTCCCACTCGCCGGCGTAGGTGGCCGGCTTGCTCGGGTTGTAGAACGAGTTCGTGGGCTGGTCGGTCGAGGAGGGGATGATGTACCTCTCCATGGTGGCCCAGGCGTCGTTGAACCTGGACCAGGTGCCGGTGACCTGCCCGTACACCGCCTCCAGCCACAGGAAGTAGCTGAACGCCTCCGAGGTCGTCTCGTGGCCCTGGTCGGGCGCCTCGACCATCAGGGTCTCCACCGAGTGGTAGGGGACGCCCTCGGGGGAGAAGTACCCGTTGGCCGGGTCGTGCAGCTTGTTGTACATCGTGGTGAACCGCGCGATGTAGTCGGAGTTCCCGCCGCCGCCGTCGTTGTCGACCTCGGTGGCCGCGAGCGAGCCGGTCGTCCAGCCGCTGGCGGTCGAGTTGAACGTCGCCGTGCCCGCGGTGGTGTCGGTGTCCTCGGCCGCGGCGAGCGTGACCGTCTGCGCCGTGTTCCAGTTGGACGTCGTGAACGTCAGCGACGCGCCGGACTGCACGGTCAGGTCGGTGTCACCGCCGCTCGCCCGCGCGGTCGCCACGGTGACGCTCGAGGTGGGGGCCTTGGAGAGCTTCACCGAGTACGTCGCGGTGCCGCCCTCGGGGACGACCAGGCTGGTCGGGCTCACGACGATCGTGGAGGCCGCCGTGCCGGTGACCGTGATGCCCACCGGGGACGAGGTGGTCGCGGCTCCGGCGTTGTCGGTCGCCTTGGCGGTCAGCGAGTAGCTGCCCGCGGCCACGTTCGACCAGGCGAACGTGTACGGGGAGCTGGTGTCGGTGCCGAGCAGGGTCGTGCCGTTGTAGAAGTCGACCTTGGCCACCGTGCCGTCGGAGTCGGCGGCGTTCGCGGCCAGGTTGACGGTCGCGGGCGCGGTGTAGGTCTGGCCCGCGGTCGGCGAGGTCAGGCTGACGGTCGGTGCCTGGTTGGTGGGCGTGCCGCCGCCGTTGCAGGTGACGCCGTTGACCGTGAAGGCGGCCGGCTTGGCGTTGGTCCCGCTGTAGGTGCCGTTGAAGCCGATGTTGGTCGACTGGCCGTTGCCGAGGGCGCCGTTCCAGCTCAGACTGGTGGCGGTGACGTTCGCGCCGCTCTGCGACCAGGTGGCGCTCCAGCCCTGGCTGACCCGCTGGTTGCCGGCGAAGGCGAAGCCCAGGGTCCAGCTGGTCCAGGCGTCACCGCTGTTGGTGATCTTCACGTTCCCGGTGAAGCCGCCGCCCCAGTCGTTGACCGTGTAGTCGACCGAACAGGCGACGGCCGCTGAGGCCGGGACGGAGGCCAGGACCGTGAACAGGCCGGCCGCCAGGCTGGTGAGCGCGACCCACACGCCACGTCTCTTCATCCGTGAACGTGGGAGCGCTCCCGCCCCAAACGATGATGTTGACATTCTGGACGTACTCCAAAGTGATGAAAGGCGATGGACGGTACAGAAGGTGGCGCAGCGTCGGTCACGCACCGGAAGGGGAAGGTGGTGTGATATGGGAGCGCTCCCACATCGGATTCTGGTGAGTACGACAAAGATGTCAATGACGTGTCAGGCGCGTTTCAGGGGCTGGGTAGCGCCCATGGTCGCCAGCCTGGCCGTTCTTATGCGGGGCTTATGCCGAGCTTCGCGAGGTGGCTGAAACTTTCAGGTCGCCGATCCACGGCCGGTGGCCCGGCCGGTTCGGCCGGTCGAGGCGGGGTAGGGGGGCCGGGCGACGGCCTGCCGGGCCACTCGGGCGACCGTAAGAGTGTGAGATATACCGCTTTGTCCTGATGTGACGGTTTCGGCGCTGAGGGTACATGGTGGAGTCATGAACAGAGTGGACCCGAGAGAACTGAGCGTGCGCGACCTGCTCGACGAGCTGAGCGAGCTCGAGGAGTCATGGGCGGAGACGCTGCTGCGCGGCTCGGAGGATGCCCTGGACGACTTCGCGGTGCGCTCACGCGAGCTGGAGGACGAGGTCGACCGCCGCCAGAGGGACGACGCCCCGGCGGGCGCCCGGTCCGGCGGCAGGCCGGCGGACGTGGCCGGGACCGGCGGTGGTCCGAGCGAAGATGTCCTGGTCGGCGATGGTGCGGCCGATGGCGTCCTGGCCGGGAACGTTTCCGCCGAGGCCGGTCCGGGGGACGGTGACGCGGCCGGGAGCGTTTCCGCCGAGGGTGGTCCCTGGGACGGTGGGTCGGACGAGGACGTCGCGGCCGGGAGTGTTTCCGCCGAGGGTGGTCCCTGGGACGGTGGGTCGGACGAGGACGTCGCGGCCGGGAGTGTTTCCACCGAGGGTGGTCCCTGGGACGGTGGCGTGGCCGGGAATGTCCCGGTCGGGGGTGATTCCGCCGAGGGTGGTCCGGGGGACGGCGCCGCGCCGGAGAGCCCGGAAGTTCCGGTAGGTTCTTTGTTTGGGGTCATCGGCTTGCGATAGTTGTCGTTCGTATCACCGGGGTCCCGTCCGGTGAGGTCGGACGGGACCCCGGATTCCCCTCATCAGCCGAATTTCACGTCAACCGGTGACGATCGCGTGCGGCCGCGGCTTCACATGGTGAATTTTGCGGACGTGGAAACGCGGCTTCCAGTGTGCTTTGTAATGGTGGACCGGCCGGCTCCTCGACGCGGAATGGTAACGGGAGTGGTGGCCCCCGTGCCGGCCCTCGTGGATCACGCCGTGCAGCGTGTGCAGGGCCTGGACCGTGAGCAGGCGGTGGTGGTCCCGGTGGTGGCGACCCCGCTCCTCGCGGTGCCTCTTGGTGGTGGACCGGTCGTCGGCCTTCTCGTCGTCGCAGTCCCCGTCGCACTCCTCGGCGCAGGCCCCGCATGGGCCGACGTCCAGGGTCAGCGTCTCCGACGCGCTCGGATCGAGCAGCGTGGTGCCCGGGTAGGCAGCGATGATCCTGTGCTCACCCTCGGCCAGTCTCGGCGGGGTCAGCGTCGCCTGCCCGCTCCCGTTGAGCGTCGCGTTCCCCAGGAAGACCCCGTCGGAGCTGAAGGTGACCGTGCCGGTGGGAATGCTCCCGTTGGCGGCGGTGACCGTCGCGGTCAGCGTCACCGCGCTCCCCGGTCCGTTGCTCGTGCACGACGAGGTGACCGCGGTGGTGGTCGCCTTGGGTGGGATCGGGCAGATGGTCCGGGCGATGGTGTCGGTGTCCAGGGTGACGGCGCCGTTGCGGGCCAGTGTGCGGCCGTTGACGGTGACGCCGGTGGTCACGGTGATCGAGGTCAGCGCCAGGATGTTGCCGGCGAAGGTGGAGCCGGTCCCCAGCGTGGCCGAGCTGCCGACCTGCCAGAACACGTTGCACGCCTGGGCGCCCCCCGCGAGCGTCACCGTGCTGGCGGACGCCGTGACCAGTGTGGACGCCGTCTGGAAGATGAAGACCGCGTTCGGGTCCCCCTGCGCGTCCAGGGTCAGGTTCCCGGTGATCTGGAAGGTGCCCGCCGCCGAGTTGTACACGCCGGGCGTCAGCGTGGTCCCGCCGAGCTGGGTCGGCACAGTGGTCGCGGGGGTCCGCGACGCGGCGTCGGTGTACGCGGCGGTGAGGTCGGTCTGGGCCTGCGCGGCGGTGGCGTCGGCCGCGTGGATCGTTCCCGTCACGACGCCGGGCGGGAAGCCGGTCACCGCCGATCCGGGGCTGACTCCGAGGTCACCGGTGACGGCGGTGGGGCCCGTGTTGGTCACCGTGGTGCCGGCCAATACCGCGAAGTTCGCGGCCGTGCCGAGCGCCACGGGCGCGGTCGCCGCGCTCGCGGTGTTCGGCGTCGCGACGATGGCCCCCATCGCGACCACGGCCGGGATGGCCGCTGCCAGCAAGGTGCGGACGAGATTTCTCCGTCCGGCACGAGGTCGACTGGCGTGCTTCATATGATGGTCCTTTTCTTTTGGTATCGCTATGTGAAAACGCATTACCGATGATGCGTCTTGAGATCCCACCGTACCTACCGATCATGCCGCTATCGCGTGCGACATGCCGATGGCTAATGTCCGGCCTGATATGTGGATTAGGGTTGATTAAAGCCTGATATAAGGAGGCTATGGCGCTTTAGTGGTGAAGCGACATTGGTCCCGCATATGGGGAAATGCCGTCACAGAAAACGAGGGCGCGCCGCGAACGGCGCGCCCTCGTCGAGGTCTCCGGTACTCCCGCGGGCGGGCTCGGCGTGCCCGCGGGGGACCGGTCTAGGAGCAGACGATGTTCGACGGGCCCGGGGTCGAGGGCCCGTTGGCGGTGAAGCCCACGGTGACCGACTGGCCGGGCGCCAGGCTCGCCGCGTACGACGGCGCCCTGGCGGTGATGGTGGTGCCGCTCTGGGTGACGGTGGCGTTCCATCCGCTGCCCAGGGTGACTCCGGACGGCACCGTCCAGCTCACCGCCCAGTTGTTCCAGCTCGACGCCCCGTTGTTCCTGATCGCGAGTTCGGCCTGGAAGCCGCCGGACCAGGTGTTGGTCAGCGTGTACGTCGTCCCGCAGGTGGCGGCGGTCGGGGTGGGCGTCGGGGTGCCCCCGCCGCCGCCCCCGCCGCCCACCGGCGCGATGAGGTAGGGCTGCAGGATGCTCTGCTTGGCCTGGTCGACGGTCGTCCAGTCGTCCTTCAGGATGCCACCGGTGTCACCGGAGTTCGGGTTCCAGGACCAGTAGGTGAACGACATGCCGTTCACGCCGGTGCCGGTGTACTTCATCAGCTCCTGCAGCCAGATCTTGTCGGTGTTGCTGGCCAGCGTGGTGCCGAACTCGCCCATCATGATGGGCGCGATGTTCTGCTTGTAGAGGTAGCCCCAGAAGCGGTCCCAGATGGCGGGCATGTTCGCCGGGTAGGTGGGGTCGTCGAACCAGGTCTGGTGGAAGACCGAGGTGGCGTACTCGTGGGGGGAGTAGACCAGCCGGTTGGCGACGTTCAGCCGCACCGGGAAGTCCTTGGCCTTGGACAGGTTGCCGCCCCACCAGCCGCAGGGCTCGTCGGGGATGTCGTCCCAGACGTTGGCGTTGCCGCCGCTCGGGCAGCTCACGCCCTCGACGAAGATGAGCCAGTTCGGCTGCACGCCGAGGACGGCGTTCCCGGCGCGCTCGGCGGCGAGCCGCCAGTCACGGGCGGTGTCGCCGCAGCCCCAGCACGCGCCGGTGCTGTTCGGCTCGGTCCCGTCGGCGTGCGGCTCGTTGTGCAGGTCGGCGCCGATGACGGTGGTGTTGCCCGCGTAGTGCTGCGCGAGCGTCTTCCAGTCGTTGATCCAGGTGCTCTCCGGTACGCCGCTCGTGTACCAGAGCGCGGTCTGGCCCGCCGAGGTGGGCCGGTGCCGGTCGAGGATGACGCGCATCCCCTTGCTCCCGACGTAGTCCACGACCTTGTCCAGGATCTGCATGGGGGACAGGCCGACGAGGTCGGGGTTGGTGAAGGTGTTCACGCTGGTCGCGACCGCGCCGGGCTTGACGGCGTCGTCGGAGAACGGCACCCGCAGGGTGTTGTAGCCGAGGCTCGCCATGAGGTCGAGCTGGCTCCGCCACGGGTTGCTCGACCACAGGCCATGAAAGGTCTTATTGTCCGTTTCCATCCCAAACCAGTTGATACCGGTCAGGCGTACGGTCGCGCCGGTGCTGTCGACGATCTTGTTGCCGTTGGTGTGCAGGTAACCCGTGCCGGTCCCGCCCGCCGCCTGGGCGGGTGCCGGGCCGAGGGTGAGCGCCAGCGCGGTGGTGGCGGCGACGGTCGCCACGACAGTGAGCGCGGCCTGCCACCTCCTGCCGCTCCATGGAGTCTTCATCGGTGCCCTTCGTGACTGAGGCGAGGCGCGACGGCACCGTCCGGGGAGGGGGTGGTGCCGGCCTCGGCCGGACACGGCCGTGGCCACTGGCCGGCGGGCCCGGACACTGCCGGGCGCTGTACGGCCAGGCCGCGCTCGTCATGCTTCGGCGCGGTTTTCCGGCACGTCAACCGTGAGCCGAGCCGGTCCCGCGTTGACCTGGGCGGGGATATGTAACTTTCATCGGGTCTGACCTCTGTCGCGCGGGCGGGAGGCCCCAAAAGCCTGGGAGCGCTCCCACCCCGCGCGGACCCCTGGCCGCGCCTTTCGGCCGCGAGCGGGCGCTGCCTGTCGCCCTGACGGACGGGTCAGGTTGCGTTCTGGAGGGCGATGCCGATCAGGATGAGCCCCTGGGCCAGCTTCTCGTGGACACCGGGGGACAGGCTGCCCTCCCTGGCCCGGTCGTCGAGCTTCCTGCGGGCGTCCTTCAGGCCCTGGCCCGGGTCGTTCAGCGACCGCACCAGGTTGTGCACCACCTGCCGCAGGTCGAGCGCGACGTCGGCGCGGATGGACCCGGAGGTCTCGCCCGCCGACAGGACGGCGTCGAACCGTCCCACGGCCTGGGTGAGCGTCGCGTGGGACCCGGCCGAGGGGCCGGGCTCCCAGCCCGCGGGGGATCGCACCGAATCAGGACGGTCCGGGGCGGCGGAGGCGGGCGGATCGGGGGGCTCCGGCGATCGCGCGGCCTGCGGGGTCGCCGGTGGGTCAGGGTCCGGGGCCGGCGGGGTGCCGGACACCGAGGCAGCGGCGGTGACCACCGCCGCGACCGGCGCCGACAGGTCCGGCTGGATCCACAGCAGGGCCGCCGTCCAGGTCGCCAGCGCGGCCACGGCGACGGTCGTCATGCGGGCGCGCCTGACCCACCTCTCCGCGTCGCGGGCGGCGCTGAGCGACGCGGTGAGGGTGTCGGCCACGTACTGGGCGCTCGGCCGTTCACCCGGGTCCTGGGCCAGGCAGCTCCGGCACAGGTCGGTGACCTCGGGCGGCAGCCCGGCCACCCCGCGCGGCGCCGGTGGCGGTCCGGTGCGCCGGGCCGACTCCACCGCTTCCCAGGTGGTCTCCGGGTACGGCAGGGTGGCCGTCATCATCTCGAAGATCAGCACCCCCAGGGCGTACACGTCGACCGCCGGGTGGACGCTGGCGCCGGACAGCCGCTCAGGAGCCACGTACGGCGGGGTGCCGAAGTCGGCCAGCCGCTTGTCGACGTGCTCGCCGACGAAAGCCGCTATCCCGAAGTCGAGCAGCTTGGCGCCCTCGGGGGTGAGCAGGACGTTCTCGGCGGTGACGTCGCGGTGCACGATGCCGCGCTGGTGGGCCGCCGCGAGCACCACCGCCACCCTGGCCCCGATGACCGCCGCCTCGCGCCAGGGCAGCGGGCCCTCGGTGAGCCGCTCCGACAGCGGGCGCCCGTCGAGCAGGCGCATCACGACGTACGCGGCCAGCCGGCCGCGTGCCGTGACGGTCTCGCCGTAGTCGTAGACCTCGATCGCGTCCGGGTGGATCAGGCGCGCGGTCGCCCGCGCCTCCCTTCTGATCAGGTCGCGCCCGCCGTGGTCGCCGCCGACGCTGCCGTCCAGGACCTTGATGGCGACGGTCCGGTGCAGGGACTGGTCGAACGCCCGCCAGATGGCGGACATCCCCCCCGACGCGATCTGCTCCACGAGCCGGTACCTGCGCGTGAGCACATCGCCTTCCCGCATGCCTCCCGAATCAAGTTGATTCACGTACCACCAGCTCCGTGGGCAGGATCGGGTTGCCGTGCGGGACTTCGTCCTCAGAGGAGATCGACATCAGCAGCATCCTGGCCGCCAGCACGCCGAGCTCCTCGACCGGCTGGCGGACGGTGGTGAGGGTGGGGGAGGTGTGCTTGGCCAGCGGGGCGTCGTCGAACCCGACCACGGCGACGTCGTCGGGCACCCGGCGCCCGGCGCGGCGCAGGGACTGCATCGCGCCCGCGGCCATCGGGTCGGAGGAGGCGAAGACCGCGTCGAGGTGCGGCGAGCGTTGCAGCAGCCACTGCATGGCGTGCGCGCCCGAGGCGTGCGTGAAGTCGCCGTACGCCACGGGGACGTCGGTCATCCCGGCGGCGTTCAGCGTGCGGAGGAAGCCGTCCAGGCGATCTCGGGCGCCGGGCAGCGTGGGCGGCCCGGCGATGACGGTGATCGCCCGCCGGTTGGTCAGCAGGAGGTGCTCGGCGGCCTGCCGGGCCCCGTCGAAGTTGTCCATGTCGACGAAGGGCAGGTCGATGCCGTCCGGGGGGCGCCCGGCGCTGCGCACCGCGATCCCCGAGGCGGCCAGGGTGACCGCGAGGGGATGTCGTTCCCTGGCGCCCGCGAGCAGGACACCGTCGAACGAACCGGTCACCAGCGGTGGCGCGGTGATCGTCGAGGTCGCCGGGGTGGCGGTCATCATGACGAGCGGCACGCCGTAGCTGGTGAAGACCTCGTCGGCGGCGCACAGCAATCGTGCGTAGAAGGGCTCGGAGAACATGCGCTGGGTGTGCTCGCAGATCACCGCCGCGACGAGCTGATCGGACCGCCGGGCGGACGTTCCGCGAGGGGCGCGGTGTCGTACGTAACCCAGACGGGACATGGCGTCATGGACCTGACGGCGGGTCGACGTGCTCACCCGCACCGAGCCGGTGAGAACTCGCGAGGCCGTGGCGGGGGAGACCCCTGCCTCGGCTGCTACCTGGGCAAGCGTGGGCTGGTCAGCCATCCGGCTTCCTCCGCTTTCAAAGCATGTCGCGAAGGCGTGGGAGCGCTCCCATTACACTAACAGTGTTTCTTGCGTGTCAACAGATGTTTCCGGTGAAGTTCCACGCCGATCTGGAGGCGATGTTACGGACATATTCCATGCGAAGAAAGGTCCCAGTCAGAGAATCCTGGTGAAGCTGGGGTGTCCGTGGCGCAGGAGGTCAGGCGCTCGCGAGTGACCCGCTCCCGCCGCCTCGCCGATCGGCCTGCTCAGGCCGCCGAGCAGGCATGAAGGGCCGTCGGCCTCCTGGGGGGCCGGCGGCAAATGTTACAGGCATGTTACAGATCAGCCTTGGCGGGCCGGGGATTACGGTCGGTCGCGGGCCGCCCGGTCTGGCCGTTCTATCCGGTTTGCCGGATTTACTACATGCGCGTCACGCGTTTCCGGCGATCTTCACGGCGGGAGCGGGATGGCGTTCCCCGCCGGTCATACCATACGCGCGGGCGATCAGCTCGAACGAGCGGAGCCGCGCCTCGCCTCCGTGCACACCCGTGGTGATCATCAGCTCGTCCGCGCCCGTACGCTCGCGCAGCGCCTCAAGGCCGGCCCGGACGCCGTCCCCGTCGCCGGTCACGACGTTCGACAGCCAGTCGCGGACGAACTGCTCCTCGACCGGGCTGTAGGGGTAGGCCTCGGCCTCCTCCGGCGTGGGGATCGGTGCGGGCGTGCCCCGGCGGAGCCGCAGCATGCCGAGTGCGGTGGTCCGCGCGCTCCGCAGCGCCTCCTCCGGCGTGCCGGCCGCGACCGCGCTGACACCGATCAGGGCGTAGGGGCGGTCCAGGACGCTGGACGGCTGGAACGACGAGCGGTACAGCTCCAGCGCGGGCAGCGTGTTGGCCGCGCTGAAGTGGTGCGCGAACGCGAACGGCAACCCGAGCAGACCGGCGAGCTGGGCGCTGAAACCGCTGGAACCGAGCAGCCAGATCGGCGGGCGCCCCGAGCCGGGGGCGCTGGCCTCGCCGGGGACGGCGTGGATGCGCTCGTATGGGTGCCCGGCGGGGTGGGCGTCGTCCAGGAAGGCGGTCAGCTCGGCGAGCTGCTGGGGGAAGTCGTCGGCGTCCGGGGACGCCATGCGGCGCAGCGCCCGGGCGGTCGCCTGGTCGGTGCCGGGCGCGCGCCCGAGCCCGAGGTCGATGCGGCCCGGATGCAGGGCGTGCAGGGTGCCGAACTGCTCGGCGATGATGATGGGGGCGTGGTTCGGCAGCATGACGCCGCCCGAGCCCAGCCGGATGCTCCGGGTGCTCGCGCCGAGATGGGCCAGGATCACCGCGGGGGACGAGCTGGCGACGCTCGGCATCCCGTGGTGCTCGGCCACCCAGAACCGGTGGTAGCCCCATTCCTCGGCACGCCGCGCCAGCTCGGTGGTCGTCCGCAGGGCGCCGGACGGCGTGTCGCCGGCGCCCACGGTGGCCAGGTCGAGGATGGACAGCGGGACGCGCGACTCGCCACGGGCGATCCCGCGGATCAGATCACTCACGCCCCGAACAACCCACCCTCACAAGCGACTATTCCTCGCCGGCCGCCTCCGCGTGTGAAGCACTCGGGTCCTCGACCGGCCGCCTCTGGTTGACCGGGCCTCAGACCGGCGGGCGGTCGTTGGCCGGGACGACGGTCAGCTCGGCGGTGCAGAACGCGCAGCGCCGGGCGTCCAGCGGGATGTCGCTCAGGCACTCGGGGCACTGCTTCTCGGTGGCCTGCTTGTCACGGTCGAAGAAGCCGATCAGCCGGGTCATCGGCATGACGACCAGCCAGTAGATCACCGCGGCGATGATGGCGAAGGTCAGCAGGTGGTTGACGAAGTCGCCGTACATGAACTTCGAGCCGTTGAGGGTGAAGGAGTAGTCGGAGAAGTCGGGCTGCTTACCGCCGGTGACCGCACCGATGAGCGGAGTGACCAGATCGGTCACCAGTGCTTGGATCAGCCCGCTGAAAGTGGCTCCTACCACGACCGCGACGGCGAGTTCCACGAGATTGCCGCGCATCAGGAACTTCTTGAATCCGCCCATCTGTATGTCCTCCGGTGAAACTGTGGGGGGAAAGGACTCCGGCTACCCGCCTCCCCGCGACCAAACCCCGCCCAGGCAGGGGCTGTGGGGCCGCGCGCCGGGGTGGAGCCGGCCCGGCCGCCGTCCGGCGAGGGCGGTCGCCGGGGCAGAAGCCCGCGGTCACCGGCCCGTCCCGCCCGCGAGCCGGGGCATGGCCGCGGCCATGCTATTCCGCGCGCGTTCGCCGGGGCCGCGAATCGGCCGCCGCCGGCTCCCGGAATTCGCGGCGGCACCCTCCGGTACGGGCTTCTTCTCAGGTTGATCACTACGTGGGCTGGGTTATGATGTTCAGGTATGCCGGGTCCGGGATGACGCGAACACTTCCGGCGACCCGGAACGCATTGCCCCGCCATTCCCTCCGGTTCCGGTGATCTCGATTCGGTTATTCCGATTCGGTGGAATCATCGGCGAACCGGGGTGGACGGTCGACTCTCGGCGGGATTTCCGTGCCCGGTCCGGTCGCCGGATCCGGGCTTTTCTGCGGCGCCGGGAATGTTCGGCCGGGCGCGGCCGGAGTGTTTTCCGATCGGTATTGTTAATCGCGATCCAGGTTCAGCGCGCTTAATTCCGAGTCGTTTTGATCGGAGTGCCAGAGCCGGATCGTGCGGAGTGATCTTCCATGCCGGACCGAAAAGGGCCGTCGCCGGAGGCAAGGCCGTCCGAGTCACTTCAGGATTTATCCGGATTTTCCCGGCAAAGAGGCCAGGTCGGCGTCCGAGCGGGGGAGGGAAATGCCGCTTATTTCGTTCCAAAGGCGGAAATAAGGGGAGCGGAGGCGGGTGTGGCGACCCTGACGGCCGATAGCATCTGTGCAGTTCAGGAAGGCTTCGGCCGACGACACCCCCGGTTCCCGAGGCGGTCGTTCTGGCCTACCCCGGGAACCGTTCGGCTATTTATGACTAGGCGGAGAGGCTCGTGATGTCGAACTCCCCGTTCTTTGCGCCGTTGATGAAGGCCTGCCACTCGCTCTCGGTGTAGAGAAGAACAGGGCTGTCGGGATTCTTTGAGTCGCGAACGGCAACCATCCCGTCCGTGACCGCAACGGTCACGCAATTCGATGTGTTGCAGTCCCTCGCGACGCGCCAGGCAAGGTCGGAATACCTCGTGGCCGGCGAGAGCCTCATCTGTTTCTCCTGACGGCTGATGGATATGATATGAGACACAGCTGATTGGTGCCTCATATCCGGTATTATGCCATCAACCCAGCGGCGGGAGAGTGCCGCCTGGCCGCCCCCGTCACAGGGCCGTGTTCCGGCCCACCTCTTCGATGCGTTCCATGGAGAGCGGAGGCTCCAGGCTCACCGCCAGGAGGCGTCCGACGGTCTCTCTGTACATGGCCAGATCGGCGGGTCTGTCATAGTATTCGAGGCGGGTCAACGCTTCTGTATACACGATATCGGGCACTCCCGGATCAACCATCTCAAGAAGCGTGAAGGCACTGTTGAACCCGATGTGCGCGCCCACGCTGAACGGAATCACCCGAATGGTGATGTGCGGATGGCGGGCGACCTCGACCAGGTGGAGTAACTGCTCCCGCATCGTCTCCGGGCCGCCGATGTGCCGGTGCAGGGCGGACTCGTCCAGGAGCACGAGGTGGTGCGGCGGCGTGTTCTGGTAGAGGACCTCCTGGCGCTTCATGCGGGCGTCGGCCCGCTCGACCAGCACCTTCTCCTCGATGCCCGGCAGGACGCCCCGGATGATCGCCTTGGCGTACTCCCGGGTCTGCAGCAGGCCGGGGACGGCGCACGTGTCGTAGCTGGTGATCGAGGAGGCCTCGGCCTCCAGCCCGATGTACAGATGGAACTCGTGCTCGTCGTAGGTCTTCCACCAGCCGGGCTGGCGCGCCTCCCTGGCCATGGCCATCAGGGCGTCGGCCTCCGGCCGTCCGGCGCCGTAGATCTCGCACAGGTCCCGCACGTCCCGGGGGATCACCCCCCGCCGCGCGGTCTCGATCCTGCTGATCTTCGCCGTGGAGCATTCGAGTCGCGCGGCGACGTCGTCGAGGCTGAGCCCGGCGTCCTTGCGGAGCTCGCGCAGCCGGGTGGCGAGCTGCCGGCGTCGCAGGGTCGGATTCACCCCGGCCACAGGCGCTCATCCCCTTCCTGACGTGGGCGGTCGCCGCACGTCCTGGCGTCCCAGGCGACCGGCGGCGTGTCAGCTCACGCTATTCGCCTCCGGTGATCATCCTAGGTAGCCACCGAGACAGTCTTTTCTGGCAATTGCCAATGGCGGTTGCTCTTGGTACTAACCAGGGTAAAGAGAAGGGTAGCCCTTGGTACGGGAGGCATCACCCCTGGGAGTCGCGTCCCCTCGGGGTGGGGGGCCTGCGGGACCGGGGTCGTGCGGCGAGGGGCGTACGGCCGGTTTCTTCATCTTCAGACACTTACCGCCGGACCGGTGATGGGGCACCGGCCCAGTGCGAGCAACCCGCTCAACCCTGGAACGAGAGGACGATCCTCTATGAATGTCAGCCCAGCCGGGATCACGGCCGGCCTGTGGACCCTTCTTCGCGAGCAGACGCTGGCCCGCCACTGGGAACTGAGCGACGCCGTCTTCGCGGAGATCGACGGGTTCGCGTGGGTG
Source organism: Sphaerisporangium corydalis (assembly GCF_025506355.1). Lineage (GTDB taxonomy): Bacteria > Actinomycetota > Actinomycetes > Streptosporangiales > Streptosporangiaceae > Sphaerisporangium > Sphaerisporangium corydalis. Next base: position 40,498 of record NZ_JANZYP010000045.1, on the reverse strand, counting down.
CAGGGCTGGGCGATCATCCGGTACCGGACCAGGCACACCTACCGCGACCCCCGGTTCGACCGGGTGGTCGCCTGCCGCACCTGCGGGGGAGACGGCGCGGGCGAGGGCGGCCGGGAGTGCCGCACCTGCAAGGGGGAGGGACTGCTCAACTTCTTCGAGCCGCCGGACGCGGGCCAGGCCAGGAAGATCGCCTGAGCCACCCGGCGGCCGCACCGCGCCCCACATGTTCAGAGCCTTGACGATCGGCCATGGCCGCTCTACGGTTCCCTCGCAGAGGCAGGTAAGGAAACCTTACTAACGAAGCCCTGGAGGCCCGGTGCGACCGTCCCAGAGACCCGGAGTGCCGCGAGCCGTGCCGAGCGCGCCGCGACGGCGCGGAACACCGTCCGCCGGAACCCAGTGGCTCGGAGTGCCGATGGCCGTGCTGGTGGCGGTCTCCTGCCTGGCGCCGGTACGGGCCCAGGCCGACCAGCGTCCCGCCGCCCCCCGCCTCGTGCCCGCGCCCGTCTCCCTGGAGGCGACCGGCGAGGCGTACGCGCTGCGTCCGGGCACGCGGATCGTCGTCCGGTCGGCGGCCGGCGCGGGCGCGGCCTCGTACCTGGCCAATCTGCTGCGCCGCTCGACGGGGTACGCGCTGCCGGTCGTGCGGAGCGAGACCGAGGACGGCATCGTCCTGGACGCGACCGGCCTGACCGGGCTGGGCGAGGAGGGCTACCGGCTCGACGTCGGCGCCACGGGCGTCCTGCTGGCGGCGGACACCGCCCAGGGCCTGTTCCGTGGCGTGCAGACGCTCCGCCAGCTCCTGCCCGCGAAGGCCGAGAGCCTCAAGGTGCGGCCAGGCCCGTGGCCGATCACGGGCGTCCACGTGTCCGACACGCCCAGGTTCGCCTACCGGGGCGTGATGCTCGACGTCGCCCGGCACTTCTTCACCGTCGACCAGGTGAAGCACTACATCGACCTCGCCGCCGCATACAAGATCAACATGTTCCACCTGCACCTCAGCGACGACCAGGGCTGGCGGATCGCGATCAGGAGCAGGCCGCTCCTGACGAGAATCGGCGGCCGGACCTCGGTCGGCGGCGGCCCGGGCGGGCACTACACCCAGGCCGACTACTCCGAGATCGTGCGGTACGCCAGGAGCCGCTTCATCACGCTCATCCCGGAGATCGACACCCCCGGGCACACCAACGCCGCACTCGCCTCGTACGCCTCGCTGAACTGCGACGGCCGGCGGCGCGCGCCCTACACCGGCACCGAGGTCGGCTTCAGCTCCCTGTGCACCGGCAAGGACGTCACCTACCGGTTCCTTGACGCGGTGATCGGCGAGCTGGCCCGCCTCACGCCCGGCCCGTACATCAACATCGGCGGGGACGAGGCCAAGAGCACCAAGCGCGCCGACTACCGGAGGTTCGTCGCACGCGTGCAGAAGATCGTCCACGCGCACGGCAAGAGCATGATGGGCTGGGAGGAGATCGCGGACGCCCGCCCGTCGGCGGACTCGGTGGCCGAGCACTGGAACCCGGTGACCGGCACCCAGGAGGGCACCGAACTCGCCCGCACGGCCGCACGCAGAGGCGTGAAGATCGTCATGGCGCCCGCCGACCACGCCTACCTCGACATGAAGTACACCGCCGCGACCAAACTCGGGCAGGACTGGGCGGCCCTGGTCGAGGCGCGCCGGGCCTACGAGTGGGATCCCGCCAAGCTCATCACGGGCGTCGGCGAGGACGACGTGCTCGGCGTCGAGGCGCCGATCTGGACCGAGTCGCTGCGGACCGTGGACGACCTGGAGTACATGGCCTACCCCCGGCTGCCGGGGATCGCGGAGATCGGGTGGTCGCCGGCGAAGGGCCGTTCCTGGGCGGAGTACCGCGTGCGCCTGGCCGCGCAGGGACCGCGCTGGGCGGCGCGCTCGGTGAACTTCCACCGCTCCCCGCAGGTCCCCTGGCCCTCCTGACCGGCTCAGAACACCCCCCGAAGGAGAGGACATCCAGGTGCATCGTCTTGCCCGCACCGCCGCCACCATCCTCACGCTGGCGCTGGCGCTCGCCGTGTCGGCCCAGAGCGGCGCGTCGGCCGCGTCCACGCAGTACGAGGCGGAGAGCGCCACGATCTCGCAGGGATCGGTGGCCACCGACCACACCGGCTACTCCGGGTCGGGGTTCGTCGACTACACCAACGTCGCCGGCGGCTACGTCGAGTGGACGGTCACCGCCGCCACCGCCGGCGCCGCGACCCTGGCGCTCCGCTACGCCAACGGGACGACGGTGAACCGCCCGATGGACGTCCGCGTCAACGGCGCCGTCGTGGCCTCGGCCAAGGCGTTCGCCGGGACCGGCTCGTGGGACACCTGGGCCGACGGCACCCTGACCGCCACGCTGAACGCGGGCGCCAACACCGTGCGCGCGACGGCCACGACCTCCGTCGGCGGCCCGAACCTCGACCGTCTCACCGTCACGACCCAGACGGGCGGCACCGGCCCGGCCGTGCCGTTCGGCTCGCACCTGTTCCCGTACGCCGCCGGGACGCTGAAGCCGTCCGGGTCGCAGGCCACCCTGGACCAGGCCGTGGTCACCTACTACGACAAGTGGAAGAGCGCCTTCCTCAGGCAGAACTGCGGCAACGGCTGGTACGAGGTCATCTCGCCCGACGCCGACCACCCCTACGTCGCCGAGGGCCAGGGCTACGGCATGGTGATCCTGGCGACGATGGCCGGCGCCGACCCGAACGCCAAGACCGCGTTCGACGGCATGGTGAAGTACATGCTGGCGCACCCGTCGGTGAACAACGCCGACCTGCTGGCCGCCGAGCAGGACACCTCGTGCCGGAGCGTCAACGGGTCGGACTCGGCGACCGACGGCGACCTGGACGTGGCGTACGGCCTGCTGCTCGCCGACCGGCAGTGGGGCAGCACGGGCACCTACGACTACAAGGCCCTCGCGATCCGGCACATCAACGCGATCAAGGCGAGCGAGGTCAACCCTGCCACCCACCTGACGCGGCTCGGCGACTGGAGCACCTCCGGTGACTCCCTCTACTACGTCACCCGCTCGTCCGACTGGCTGATCGGCCACTTCAGGGCGTTCAGGAAGGCGACCGGCGACACCGCCTGGGACACGATCAGGACCGCGCACCAGAACCTGATCACCTCCCAGCAGTCCACCTACGCCGCCTCGACCGGGCTGCTGGCCGACTTCGTGGTGAACACCAACACCACGCCGAAGCCCGCGCCCGGTGAGGTGCTGGAGGACGCCAACGACGGCAAGTACTGGTGGAACGCCTGCCGTGACCCGTGGCGGATCGGCACCGACGCGGTGACCAGCGGCGACGCCGCCTCGCTCGCCTCGGCGCGCAAGCTGAGCACCTGGATCAGGGGCAAGACCGGCGGCGACCCGTCCAAGATCGCGGTCGGCTACTCGCTGGGCGGCACGCAGATCGAGAGCGGGAGCGAGCCGGCGTTCTTCGCGCCGTTCACGGTCGCGGCGATGACCGACTCCGGCGGCCAGGCCTGGCTCGACGCGCTGTGGACCAAGATGCTGAACACGACGTTCACCTCGAGCGACTACTACTCGACCAGCATCCAGCTCCAGGTGATGATCGTGGCCAGCGGCAACTTCTGGACGCCCTGACCGGCGCGGTACGGGCCCGCGAGCGGACCTGGCGGGCCCGCGAGGAGGCCGGGGCCCGCCGGTGAGGTGGCCGGCGGGCCCGCGAGTGTCCGGTGCGGGCCGGGCCCGGGTGTCGAGTAGCCTGGCACGGGCCGCCGATCATACGGCGGCCCGTGCCGGTGCGGCACCCACGACATGCGGCACCATGACGGAAGGTCCTTGACGGAAAGTGCACAATGTCCCCCTTGGCCAAGTGATGGACGCACTGGCCTGCGCTGGACGGCATGGTCAGGGGAACATGGGGCAAATCCCTATCCGGGTGGTGACATGATCGAAACTTGGCCCGGCGACCCCTATCCGCTCGGGGCTACATATGACGGCGCGGGAACGAACTTCGCGCTGTACACCGAGGTCGGCGAGCGTGTGGAGCTCTGCCTCTTCGGTGAGGACAACGTGGAGGAACGCGTCGCGCTCACCGAGTGCGAGGGCTTCGTGTGGCACGGCTACCTGCCGGGCATCGGCCCCGGCCAGCGGTACGGCTACCGCGTGCACGGGCCCTACGACCCCTCGCGCGGCCAGCGGTGCAACCCCAGCAAGGTCCTCCTCGACCCGTACGCCAAGGCCATCGAGGGCGGCGTCCAATGGGACCAGGCGGTGTACGGGTACCACTTCGGCGACCCCGACAGCCGCGAGGACACCGACTCGGCCTCCTACGTGCCGAAGTCCATCGTGGTCAACCCGTTCTTCGGCTGGGGCCACGACCGTCCACCCGCGACGCCGTACCACGACACGGTGATCTACGAGGCGCACGTCCGGGGGCTGACCATCCAGCACCCGAGGATCCCCGAGCGCATCCGGGGCACCTACGCGGCCCTCGGGCACCCCGAGATCATCGACCACCTCAAGGGGCTCGGCGTGACCGCGGTCGAGCTGATGCCGGTGCACCAGTTCGTCACCGACGACACCCTTGAGCAGCGCGACCTGACGAACTACTGGGGCTACAACACCATCGGCTTCTTCGCGCCGCACAACGCCTACTCCAGCTCGGGCGAGCGGGGAGGGCAGGTGCTGGAGTTCAAGGCCATGGTGAAGGCCCTGCACGAGGCGAGCATCGAGGTCATCCTCGACGTGGTCTACAACCACACCGCCGAGGGCAACCACCTCGGGCCGACGCTCAGCATGCGCGGTATCGACAACGAGGCCTACTACCGGCTGGTGGACGACGACCAGCGCTACTACATGGACACGACGGGCACCGGCAACAGCCTGCTGATGCGCTCGCCGCACACCCTCCAGATGATCATGGACTCGCTGCGCTACTGGGTCATCGAGATGCACGTCGACGGCTTCCGCTTCGACCTCGCCTCGACCCTGGCCCGCGAGCTGCACGAGGTCGACCGGCTGTCGGCCTTCTTCGACCTGGTCCAGCAGGACCCGGTGCTCAGCCAGGTGAAGCTGATCGCCGAGCCCTGGGACGTCGGGCCCGGCGGCTACCAGGTGGGCAACTTCCCGCCCCGGTGGACCGAGTGGAACGGCCGCTACCGCGACACCATCCGCGACATGTGGCGCGGCGAGCCCGCCGCCCTGCCGGAGTTCGCCTCGCGGCTGACCGGATCGAGCGACCTGTACCAGGACGACAGCCGCCGCCCCGCCGCGTCGATCAACTTCGTGACCTGCCACGACGGCTTCACGCTCCGCGACCTCGTCTCGTACAACAACAAGCACAACGAGGCGAACGGCGAGGGCAACCGCGACGGCACCGATGACAACCGGTCGTGGAACTGCGGCGAGGAGGGCCCGGCCAGCGGCGCGGTGGAGGCGCTGCGCGAGCAGCAGAAACGCAACTTCCTGGCCACGCTGTTCCTGTCGCAGGGCGTGCCGATGCTCTCCCACGGCGACGAGCTGGGCCGCACGCAGGGGGGCAACAACAACGCCTACTGCCAGGACAACGAGATCAGCTGGGTCGACTGGTCCGACGTACGGGAGAACTGGCTGCTGCTGGAGTTCACCCAGCAGCTCGCCCGGCTGCGCAGCGACCACCCGGTGTTCCGGCGCAGGCGGTTCTTCTTCGGGCGCGCGGTGCGCGGGTCGGGCGACGAGCTCACCGACATCGCCTGGCTCACCCCCTCGGGCAACGAGATGACCGACGGCGACTGGCACAACGGGTACGCCAAGTCGCTCTGCGTCTTCCTCAACGGCGAGGCCATCACCGAGCCCGACCGGCGGGGACGCCGCGTGGTCGACGACTCGTTCCTGCTGATGTTCAACGCCCACCACGACATCATCCGGTTCTCGATCCCGAAGGACTTCGGCGACGTGTGGGTCCCCGAGATCGACACCGCGGTGCCCATCTCGATCGACTCCAAGCTGTACCGCGCGGGCGAGGAGGTGCCGGTGGCGGGCCGGTCGGTGCGGGTGCTGCGCCGCGCCTGACCCGTCCGCACGGCATCGCCACTGACATTCGGAGGACACGACGTGACCGAATCCGTGAACCCCGGGGCGCCGAGGCCGGCGTACCCGTCGGCGACCTACCGGCTCCAGCTCACCCCGGAGTTCGGGTTCGCCGAGGCGGCCGGCCTGACCGGCTACCTCGCCGAGCTGGGCGTGAGCCACCTGTACCTCTCGCCGATCCTCCAGGCGGTGCCGGCCTCGCAGCACGGCTACGACGTGACCGACCACTCACGGATCAGGCGGGAGTTCGGCGGCGTCGCCGGGCTGCGCGAGCTGGCGGCCAAGGGGCTGCCGCTCATCGCGGACATCGTGCCGAACCACATGACCGTCCCGGTCCCCGAGTCGGGCAACGCCCGGCTGTGGGAGGTGCTGCGGGACGGCCCGCAGTCCCCGTCGGCGCGGTGGTTCGACATCGACTGGTCCGGCGGCACGGTGGCGATGCCGGCGCTCGGCGATGACGTCGACCCCGAGACCGAGGTGGTGGCCGACGGCGACGTCCTGCGCTACCACGAGCACGAGTTCCCCGTGCGGCCCGGCAGCGGCGGCCGGCTGGACGAGCAGTTCTACCGGCTGGTGCCGTGGCGGAAGAGCCCCGGCTACCGGCGGTTCTTCGACGTGTCCTCGCTGATCGGGCTGCGGGTCGAGGACACCGAGGTGTTCGAGGCGACCCACGAGGTGATCCTTTCCCTGGTGGCGGAGGGCCTGGTCACCGGCCTGCGGGTGGACCACCCCGACGGGCTGGCCGACCCCCGTGCCTACCTGGCGCGGCTGCGTGAGCGGGCCCCGGTGTGGACGGTCGCCGAGAAGATCCTCATCGACGACGAGCGGCTGCCGGACGACTGGGCCTGCGACGGCACCACCGGCTACGACGCGCTCAACATGGTCACCCGCCTGTTCGTCGACCCCGCGGGGGCCGGCCCGCTGGTGGAGACGTTCCTTGCGCACACCGCCTTCCCCGCCGACTACGAGGCCGTGCGGTACGAGGCCAAGAAGCAGGTTTTGGCGCAGTTCTTCGGCGGGGAGATCGACCGGCTCACCCGCGAGGTGCCCGAGCTGCGGCACGCCATGACCGAGCTGCTCGCCGCGATGCCGGTGTACCGGGCGTACGTGGTCCCCGGGGAGGAGCCGCCCGCCGAGACCGTGCGGCTGCTGCGGGAGGCCGCCGCCGGCGCCGCGCGGCACGCCGACCCCGGCGAGGTGGCCAGGGCGGCCGAGCTGGTCCTGTCCGGCCCGGCCGAGACGGTCACCCGCTTCCAGCAGACCTGCGGGCCGGTCATGGCCAAGGGCGTGGAGGACACCGCGCTGTACCGCTGGTACCCCCTGGCCTGCCTCAACGAGGTGGGCGGGGAACCCGATCGGTTCGGCGTCTCCGCCGGGGAGTTCCACGCCTTCTGCGCCGGCATGGCGCCGCACACCATGACCACGCTGTCGACCCACGACACCAAGCGCTCAGAGGACGTGCGCGCCCGGCTCGCCGTGCTGTCGGAGCTGCCCGGCGAATGGGCCGAGGCGGTCGCCGGCTGGTCGGAGCGGGTGTCGTTCGACCCCAAGCTCGACTACCTGGCCTGGCAGAACCTCATGGCGGCCTGGCCGATCAGCGTCGAGCGGTTCGCCGACTACCTGTACAAGGCGGCCAGGGAGGCGAAGACCTCGATCTCCTGGATGAGCCCCGACGCCGCCTACGAGAAGGGCGTGCGCGACTTCGCCGCCCAGGCCGTGGAGGAGTGCGGGCCCTCGGTGGCCGCGTTCACCGAGCGCCTCGACCGGTACGCCCGGGTCAACTCGCTCGGGCAGAAGCTGGTGCAGCTGATGATGCCGGGCATCCCGGACGTGTACCAGGGCAGCGAGACCACCGACTTCTCCCTGGTCGACCCCGACAACCGGCGGCCGGTGGACTACGACTACCGGCGCTCGCTCCTCGCCGCCCCCGGCGGCGACACCTGGGACGCCATGAAGCTCCTGGTCACCACCTCGGCGCTGCGGTTGCGCGCCCGGCTCGACCCCGGCGCGCCGTACGTCCCGCTGGAGGCCGGCGAGGACGGCGCGGGGCGCGAGCACGCCGTCGCGTTCGCCCGGGGGGACCAGGCGGTGGCGGTCGCCACCCGGCTCCCGGCCGGGCTCGCGCGGCGCGGCGGGTGGGGCGCGGCGACGCTGACCCTGCCCGCGGGGCGGTGGCGCGACGTGCTCACCGGCACCCCGCACACCGGGCGCGTCCCGTTCGCCCACCTGCTCGCGCGTTATCCCGTCGCGCTGCTGGAAAGGGTGTAGCGGGGCGGGTGGTCGCACGCGTCGACGGACGCTCCGATCGGAGCGAGGCGGGGAGGGACATGTTCGAGGTCTGGGCACCGACGGCCGGCCGGGTCGAAGTGGAGATCGGCAAGGCGGAGCGGCACGACATGACGCGCGGCGAGGGCGGCTGGTGGACCGCGGAGGTGCCCGGCGCCTCGCACGGCACCGACTACGCCTTCAGCGTCGACGGCGGTCAGGCGTTCCCCGACCCGAGGACGCGGCGGCAGCCCGAGGGCGTGTTCGGGCCGAGCCGGGTCTACGAGCACGACCGCTTCACCTGGGGCGACCAGGCGTGGCGCGGCCGCGTCCTGCCCGGCGCGGTCATCTACGAGCTGCACATCGGCACCTTCACCAAAGAGGGCACCTTCGACGCGGCGGCCGAGCGCCTTCCCCACCTGACCGGGCTCGGCGTCGACTTCGTGGAACTGCTCCCGGTCCCGCCGGTCCCCGGGCGGCACAACTGGGGGTACGACGGGGTCGACCTGTACGCGGTGCACGAGGTGTACGGCGGCCCGGACGGGCTCAAGCGCTTCGTGGACGCCTGCCACCGCGCCGGCGTCGGCGTGCTGCTGGACGTGGTCTACAACCACCTGGGCCCGTCGGGGAACTTTCTCGCCCAGTTCGGCCCCTACCTGCACGCGACGGCCTCGTCGTTCTGGGGGCAGGCGGTCAACCTGGACGGCGAGCACTCCGACGAGGTGCGCCGGTACTTCATCGAGAACACCGTGCAGTGGCTGCGCGACTACCACATCGACGGGCTGCGCCTGGACGCCGTGCACGCCTTGCACGACAGCCGGGCCGTGCACTTCCTGGAGGAGCTCGCCGAGGAGGTCGACGCGCTGTCCACCGCCCTCGGCCGGCCGCTGACGCTGATCGCCGAGGCGGACCTGAACGACCCGCGCCTGATCACGCCGCGCGAGGCCGGCGGGTACGGGCTGGCCGGGGTGTGGGACGACGACGTGCACCACGCCCTGCACTCCGCGCTGACCGGTGAACGGCACGGCTACTACTGCGACTTCGGGCCGATGGACGTGCTGGCCAAGGTGCTGACCTCGGCCTACCTGCACGACGGCACGTACTCGACGTTCCGTGGGCGCACGCACGGGCGTCCGGTCGACCGGCACCGCGTCCCCGGCCACCGCTTCGTGGTCTCGCTGCAGAACCACGACCAGATCGGCAACCGCGCGATGGGCGACCGGCTCTCGCCCGAGGTGCTCAAGGTCGGCTCCGGCCTGCTGCTGACCTCGCCGTTCACCCCGATGCTGTTCATGGGGGAGGAGTGGGGGACGGCGACGCCGTTCCTGTTCTTCACCGACCACGAGGAGCCGCACCTCGCGCAGGGCGAGAGCGAGCGCAGGGAGCGGGAGTTCGTCGGGTTCGGCTACGAGGACTGGGGCGGCACTGCCCCCGACCCGCAGGACGAGGCCACCTTCCACCGTTCGAAGCTCGACTGGGACGAGCTGTCGTCGCCCGTCCACCAAGAGGTGCTCGGCTGGTACCGCGACCTGATCGCGCTGCGCCGGTCCTGCCCCGATCTGGTCGACCCGCGCCTCGACCGGGTGTCGGTGGACTTCGACGAGGCCGGGCGGTGGATCGTCGTGCACCGGGGGGCGTTGCGGGTGGCCGCGAACCTGGGCGAGGCGCCGGTGTCGGTGCGGCTGGCGCCGGGATCGGTGCTGCTGGCCTCCGACCCGAAGGTGGCGCTGACCGGCGCCGACCTCACCCTGCCGCCGCGCTCGCTGGCCGTGGTCCGCCCGGACTAGGGGTCCTGTCCGCGTGACGCGCCCGGCCGCGTCTTCACCGGCCGGGTCTCGCGTGGCCGGTCAGGCGGCGATCGTGGACAGCATGGTGGACAGGCGGTGCAGGCCGCGCGCCGTGCGGGCCTTGATCGTGCCGAGCGGGACGTCCAGCCGCTCGGCGATCTCCCGCTGGGTCAGCTCGCCGTAGTAGGCCAGCTCGATCGCCTCCCGCTGCGGCCCCGGCAGCACCGCCAGGGCCCGCTGGACCTGGTCGCGCCGGCCGATCATGTCCGCGATGTCGCGGCCGTCGCCGTCCTTGGGCTCGGACACGCTGTCGAGCGGGACGGTGACCAGCATCCGGACCCGCAGGTGGTCGATCGCGCGCTTGCGGGCGATGCCGAGCAGCCACGCTTCCAGGCTGCGGCTCGGGTCGTACCGGAACCGGGACCGCCACACCTCCGAGAACACCACCTGCCGCACGTCCTCGATGTCCTGCGGCGGGACGAGCCTGCGCAGGTAGGCCGCGACCAGCGATGAGTACGTCAGGTAGCACTCCGCGATCGCGGCCTCGTCGCCGCTGGCCAGCCGGGTGTTGAGCGTTCCCGTCATCGGATCCTCCTCGGAGGCTAGAAACCTATTCAAAACCTATTCATAGCCCTGAAGGTGGGCGTGGCGCAACCCAAAGTGGCCCAAAAGGACGGCACGGCTGTGCCAACGACGATCAGCGGAGGAGTCCGTCGACGCCGGGCGGGAGCCGTGCGCCGACAGATTCAGCGAGAGGCGATCCGGGACCGAGCGGGCCGGGGCGATCTAGAGGATCGCCGCGCGGACCTGGGCGACGGCGTCGTCCAGGGAGAACGCGCGGCCCACGCCGGGAGGCAGGTGCCCGCTCCACCAGCCGGGGCCGCCCACGACGATCCGGCTCGCCGGCCGGAGCACCGGCAGGCCGCGCAGGGGCTCAGGGTCGCCCGTGATCTCCAGCTGGGACCAGACGAACACCGCCAGGGGCCCGAGGCGCCGCATGGCGTCCGCCAGCGCGGAGTACGGGGTGCGGGGGCCGAGGATCCGCGTGTCCAGGCCGTACGCCGTCGTGAGCGTGGCGGCCAGCGCGTACAGGGGCAGGCTGTGCTGGTCGTCCTCCGCGCAGGCCAGCAGGACCGGCCGGGGGTGGGCGGGCCTGGCGGGGCGGCCGGTGCGCTCGCTCAGCACGCTCAGCACCCGCTCGGAGAACAGGTGTTCCAGCTCGACACCGGCGCCCGTGGAGTCCTGCCGCCTGGTGATCACCTCGAAGACCGGGAGCACCAGCCGCTCCCAGGTCCAGGTGACGCCGTGCCCGTCCAGCGCCGAGACCAGGCCCGAGACGACGGCGTTCCCGTCGAGGTTCAGCGCCGCCCGCGCGAGCACCGCCACGCTCGGGATCCGCACGGCCCGGGCCCCGCGCACGGCCACCCCGGCAGGGCGCTCCGGCCGGGGGACGAGATCGGAGTCGGGGCGCGGGCCGTTGCCGGGCTCGCCGCCGGCGTCCTCCGGCCCGGCGGCCGGCCTGTCGTCCGTGCCGACGGCCCCCACCCCGTCGTGTAAGGCAGGTCCCGGCGCGCCGCCCGGCCCGGAGGAGGGGCGCAGGGCCTGCTGGGCGGCCTCGGCGGGCGGCAGGCCCGCCTTGATCAGCCGGTTCATCTCCTGGAGGCGGAGCAGGTCGGCCGCGTCGTAGCGACGGTGGCCGCCGGGGCTGCGGTGGCTCGGGCCGATGCCGTAGCGCAGGTTCCACGTGCGCAGGGTGGGGGCGGGCACGCCGAGGCGGCGCGCCACGGCGCCGATGCCGTAGCTCGGGCCCTCGCCCACCGGCACCTCGGCCGGCCCGCCTGTGCGTTCGTCCATCCGCCCTGTCCTGACCCCTGCCGGCGAAGGCCGGTCCCGGCCCGCGTCCGGGCCCGCTCGTCGAGATAACAGCCTGACAGCAGGCGGGACCCGCTCGGGACGTCCGGCCGCTCCGGGTTCCCTCCTCCCCTCTGTCCTTCGAGAGGCCACCCGCCCCCGGACGCGACCGCCGGTGCCCGATCTCCGGGGAAGGAAAGCCGTCCCTGGACGCAACCGCCGGAACCCGATCTCCGAACGAATAGGCGTGGAGACAGTCATCGTCCTGCTGAACAGGGACCTGCGGGTACACGACCACCCCGCACTCGCGGAGGCGTGCTCGCGGGCGCGGGCCGTCGTGCCCCTCTTCGTCGTGGACCTGGCGATCCGGGGACGCCACCGCGCGGGCTTCCTGGCCGAGGCACTGGACGACCTGCGATCATCGCTCAGGGACCGGGGCGGCGACCTCGTCGTCCGGTACGGCGACCCGGTCGCCGAGGCCGTCCGGCTGGCCGGTGAGCTGCCCGCGGAGGCCATCTGGGCCTCGGCCGACGTCAGCGCCTTCGCCCGCAGGCGCGAGCGGCGCCTCGCGGAGGCGTGCGCGGTCCGGCGGCTGGACTTCCGGTTGTTCCCTGGGCTCACCATCGTGCCGCCCGGCGAGCTGATGCCCATCGGAGGGGATCACTACCGCGTCTTCACGCCCTACTGGCGGGCCTGGTCGGCCACCCGCCACCGGCCCGTGCTGGAGGCCCCCTCCCTGGTCACCCTGCCCGAGGGCATCGACCCGGGTACGCCGCCCGTCCCCACGAGCCCGCCGTACGGGGACCTGCGGGGCGGCGAGACGGTGGCGCGGCGGCGGCTCGAACTGTGGACCAAGCTGTGCCTGGCCGACTACGCCGAGGGCCACGACGCGCTGGCGGAGGACCAGACGTCCATGCTCAGCCCCTACCTGCGGTTCGGCTGCGTGTCCCCGTCGGAGGTCGCCGCGCGGGCCGGCGACCACCCCGGCGCCGAGGACTTCGTCAGGCAGCTCTGCTGGCGCGACTTCTTCTACCAGGTGGCCCTGGCCTTCCCCGACCTGCCGCGCCGCGACTACCGGCCGCGCAGGACCGGCTGGAACGACGACGAGGACGCGGCCGAGGCCTGGCGGCAGGGGATGACCGGGGTGCCGATCGTGGACGCCGGGATGCGGCAGCTCCAGGCGCTCGGCTGGATGCACAACCGGGCGCGCATGATCGTGGGCTCGTTTCTCACCAAGCGGCTGAACATCCACTGGCGGGTGGGCGGCGAGCATTTCGCCGAGCTGCTGCTGGACGGCGACATCCCCAGCAACTGGGGCAACTGGCAGTGGGTCGCGGGCACCGGGAACGACACCAGGCCGAACCGCGTGCTCAACCCCCTGCGCCAGGCCAGGAGGTTCGACGCCGACGGCACCTACGTCCGGCGGTACGTCCCCGAGCTGGCGGCCCTGCCTGCGCCGCTGATCCACGAGCCCTGGCGGGCCTCGCCCCCGGTACCCGGCTACCCCGCGCCCCTGGTCCCGTACTGGACAATGGACAGATGATCGTCGCATTCTCCATCACCCCGCTCGGCGTGGGCGAGGACGTCTCCGCGCCCGTGGCCAGGGCCGTCCGCGTGGTCCGCGACAGCGGCCTGCCCAACAGCACCGACGCCATGTTCACCACCGTCGAGGGCGAGTGGGACGAGGTGATGGACGTCGTGAAGCGGGCCGTCGAGGCCGTCGCCGAGGTCGCGCCCCGCGTCGGGCTCGTGCTCAAGGCCGACCTGCGGCCCGGGGTGGACGACGCCATGACCTCCAAGGTCGCCTCCCTCGAACGCCGGCTCGGCGGCGGGTAGCCGCACGGGTCAGAAGAGCCGCAGCCGCCCGGTGCGCTGGGCGTTGGCCTCGCCCAGGCGCAGCGCGGCGACGGCGCCGAGCGTCAGCAGCACCGTGAGCGCGCCCAGCCCCAGCAGGGTGGGCGCCAGCTCGCCGATCGTCCGCCCGTCCAGGAGCGCGCCACGGACCACGGCCAGGCTGCCGGTGAGCGGCAGCACCGACCCGAAGACCCGGATCCACACGGGCAGGGCGAACAGCGGCAGCCGCACCCCGGCGGCGAACCACATCGGGTCGTCCAGCAGGGTGTAGAGGAAGGCCGAGTCCCTGGAGAAGATCAGCAGGCTGTTGAGGAACGCGCCCCAGGCGACTGCGGGGACCAGCAGGGCGAGGAAGACCACCGCGTACATCGCCGGGTGGGCGACGTGGACGACGTCGAGCGCGGTGAACAGGGCCACCATGAAGCAGGCGAACAGCCAGACGTTCTGCACCAGCGCGCCGAACCCGTTGCCGACGACGATCGCCAGCCGGCCGGCGGGGGACAGGAACAGCAGCTCCAGCGTGCCGGTCACCCGCTCGAACGAGAAGTGCCAGGCCGACTGGACCAGCGAGAAGAAGAACGTGAACCCGAGGGCGCCGGTGGCGAGGAAGGCCAGCAGCCGCTCGGGGTCGGCCGCGAGCGGCCAGCGGCCGGCGATCCCGGGGGTCGCCGCCAGCGGGCGCACGGTGTAGTACGTGGCGGCGAGCTGCATGAGCGGCCAGACCAGCATCGAGAAGACGACGAGCCTGCTGCCGAACACCCGCCGGTGCTGCTTGAGCGCCTCGGCCCTGAACACCTTGGCCGTGTGCCGCAGGCCGCCTCCCGCCTGGGCGCGCCGGTGCTCGACCGGTTCGGCCTCCGGGGTGAGGGAGCAGGCCAGGCAGCGGTCCGTCATGCCGTCACCAGCCAGGCGGCGTCGTTCAGCGCGAGGATCGCGTCCTCCAGCGACGGCTCGGTGACCTCCAGCCCGGCCAGGGTGCCGCCCGCGCCGACGATGGCCATGGTCAGCGGGCCCGCGATCTCGCCGGGATGACTGACCGAGACGACCAGCGCGCCGTCGCCGGCCCGGTCCAGGCCGGCGACGGTGCCGGCCCGCGCGGCGAAGGCGGTCACGGCCGCCTCGACCTCGGGGGAGGCGCCGGGCACGGTGACGCGGACCGTGCGGTGGCCGCCCGTCCGCGCGGTCAGCTCGGCGGGGCTGCCCTCGGTGAGGTGCCTGCCGTCCCCGATCACGTACACGTGCCCGCACAGCTCCTCCACCTCGGCCAGGTAGTGGGAGGTGAGCAGCACGCCCTTGCCCTCGGCGGCGAGCCGGGCGACCACCCGCCGCAGGTCGCGGGCGATCGGCGCGTCCAGGCCGAGGGTCGGCTCGTCCAGCAGGAGGTAGGCGGGGTCGTTGATCAGGCCGCGCGCGATGGACAGCCGCTGGGCCATGCCGCGCGAGTAGCGCTCCACCACCGTGCCCGCCGCGCCGGTCAGCCCCACCAGGGCGAGCAGCTCGTCGATGCGGGGGCCGAGCACCGCGCGGGGGACGTCGTAGAGCTGGCCGAAGTACCACAGGTTCTCCCGGCCGGTCATCCGGGCGTAGACCATGCGCTCGCCGCCCGCGATGAGGTTGATCCGGTGCCGGACCGCTTTCGGGTCGCGCAGCGGGTCCAGCTCGTCCACGCGGACGGTGCCGGAGGTCGGGCGCAGCAGGGTGGCGAGGATTTTGATGGTGGTGGTCTTTCCCGCGCCGTTCAGCCCGAGCAGCCCGGTCACCCGCCCCGGCGGGATCGCCAGGGTGAGGCCGTCCACCGCCACCTTGGTGGTGCGGCCGTCGCGGAACTCCTTGCGCAGGTCCTGGGTCTCGATCATCAGTAGCTCCTTTCCATCGCGTGCCGCTCGGCGCGGGGCAGCCACAGCAGCCCCACGACGACGTAGAGGAGGCCGACGGCGAGCGCGACGGCCGTCCGGCCGGGCGCCGGGCCCGCGCCGGTGGTGAAGACGCCGCGCAGGACGTCCATCGCGGCGGTGGTGGGCACCAGCTCGCCGAGCCACTGCAGGACGCCGGGCAGGTACCGGCGGGGGAAGGTGAAGCCCGAGAGCAGGGCGATGGCGAGGAAGACGCTGTTCTGGGTGATGTGCGCCTCGCCCGCCGTGATCATCACGGCGCTCAGCACCAGGGACATCCCGAACACCGCCACCCCGAGGACCAGGATCGCCAGCGCGGCGTCACCCGGCCCGCTGGCGGCCGGCCGCACCCCGAGGGCGTACGCGCAGCCGAGCAGGACCGAGACCTCCAGCACGATGGCGGTGAAGGCGAACGCGGCGAAGCCCAGCAGGTAGGGCAGCCGGCCGGCGGGCGCCACGAGCAGCGCGCCGAGGGTGCCCTCCCGCTGTTCCTGGATGAGGGCCTTGCCGGCCCACAGGACGCCGTGGGTGACGAACATGAACGCCGCCGCGCCGACGGTGACGTACCCGAGGTAGTCGGCCGACCCGGTCGCGGTGACGAAGTCGCCCGCGACCCGGCCGCCGCCGATCGCCGCGAGGCCGAGATGGGCGAGGCCGACGGTGAAGACGCCGAGCATCAGGGTGCCGACGAAATACGACCAGGGGTAGGCGCGGCGGGTGACCGTCCAGGTGCGCCAGAAGGTCGCCCGGATGACGTGCGGGGACAATGGGGGGCTCAGCACGTAAGTCTCCTTTGGGAACTATCAAGTTTCTATCAGAGACCCAGGCGGGCGTAAAGTTGGCACATGGCACGGGAACTACGCGAGCGGGACCTCCAGTGCGCGATCGCGCAGGCGGCGGCCGTCATCGGTGACTGGTGGAGCCTGCTGGTCGTCCGGGAGGTCACGCGCGGGCACCACCGCTTCGAGGACCTGCTCGCCGAGCTGGGCATCTCGCGCAAGGTCCTCACCGAACGGCTCAAGCACCTGGTCGACCACGACGTGCTGCGGCGGCTGCCGTACCAGACGGGGCCCACGCGGCACGAGTACGTGCTGACCGAGACCGGCTGGGCGCTGGCGCCCGTGCTGATCTCCATGCAGGACTGGGGCGACCGGTGGCTGCTGGCGGACGGGTCGCTCACCGGGAGCGCGGAGCCGGGCAGCGCCGAGGCCGCCCGCGTCCACGCGCTTTTGGGGACCGAGATCCCCGCCCCCCTGCTGCTCCCCGCGTCGGTACCCGCCAAGGTCCCCGCGTCCGCGCCCGGCAAGGTTCCCGTGTCGGTGGCCGGCGGGATGTCCGCGCCCGGCACGGCCCTCCCCGCGTCCGGCGGGCGGGTGGTGGTCCAGGCCGATGTGGTGGGGGACGCGCGGGCGACCGTCCTGTTCGCCTACCCCGCCACCGGGCTCCCGGCCCCGCTGCCGCCCGGCTGGGGCTCGGTGCCCGGCGCCGCCGGCTGCACGCTGGAGAACCGGCTGTTCCGCGACATCGCCCCCGAACTGGCCGCCGAGGGGATCGCGATCCACGGGGTCAGCACCCAGCGGCCCGACGAGCAGGCCGCCTTCGCCGAGGCCGAGGGCGTCACCTTCCCGCTGCTGTCGGACATGGACCTCCACCTGGCGGCGGCGCTGCGGCTGCCCACGTTCCGTGCGGGCCAGTCGCTCCGGCTCAAGCGGCTGATCCTGGTCGCCGACCCCGCCCGGGTGATCCGCCACGTCATCTTCCCGGTCCTGGACATCCCCGCCGCCATCGACGAGGCCCGGCGGGCGGCCACGCGGGTCGCCCGCGCGGAGCCCTGAGTACGATCGGCCCTGGCGGTCCGCACAACACCGGATAACCGTATGAACCGGATGTCTCGCGGGTAGTGGCCACTAGACCTGAACGAGCGTGGACGAGGAGTTCTCATGGTGCACGAGCGCGCTGGGAAGCCGGCGCAGGCATCCGACCTGGTGGACGTGCCCCGTCTCGTGACGGCGTACTACGCCCTGCACCCCGACCCGGGCCTCGCCGGGCAGCGGGTCGCGTTCGGGACCTCGGGCCACCGCGGCTCGTCGCTGGCCACCGCGTTCAACGAGGACCACATCCTGGCCACCAGCCAGGCCATCTGCGAGTACCGGGCGCGGCAGGGCACCGACGGCCCGCTGTTCCTCGGCGTCGACACCCACGCGCTGTCGGAGCCCGCGCGGGTCAGCGCGCTGGAGGTCTTCGCCGCCAACGGCGTCACGGTGCTGGTCGACGACCGCGACGGGTACACCCCGACCCCGGCGGTCTCGCACGCCATCCTCACCTACAACCGGGGGCGCGCCACCGGCCTGGCGGACGGGGTCGTGGTCACCCCGTCGCACAACCCGCCGGGCGACGGCGGGTACAAGTACAACCCGCCGAACGGCGGGCCCGCGGACACCGACGCCACCTCCTGGATCCAGGACCGGGCCAACGCCCTGATCGCCGCGGGCCTGAAGGAGGTCCGCAGGATCCCCTACGAGCGCGCGCTGCGCGCGGAGACCACCGGCCGGTACGACTTCCTCGGCGCCTACGTGGACGACCTGCCGTCGGTGGTCGACCTCGACGCGGTGCGGGGCGCCTCGGTGCGCATCGGCGCCGACCCGCTGGGCGGCGCGAGCGTCGCGTACTGGGGGGAGATCGCCGAGCGGCACCGGCTGGACCTCACGGTCGTGAACCCCGAGGTGGACCCGGCCTGGCGTTTCATGACCCTCGACTGGGACGGCAAGATCCGGATGGACTGCTCGTCGCCGTACGCGATGGCGTCCCTGATCGCCAATCGGTCCGCCTTCCAGGTGTCCACCGGCAACGACGCGGACGCCGACCGGCACGGGATCGTCACCCCCGACGGCGGGCTGATGAACCCCAACCACTACCTGGCCGTCGCCATCTCCTACCTGTGGGGGCACCGGCCGGGGTGGCCCGAGGGCGCCAGGGTCGGCAAGACCATGGTCAGCAGCAGCATGATCGACCGGGTGGTGGCCGACCTCGGCCGCGAGCTCTACGAGGTGCCGGTCGGGTTCAAGTGGTTCGTCGGCGGGCTGCTCGACGGGTCGCTCGGGTTCGGCGGCGAGGAGAGCGCCGGCGCGTCGTTCCTGCGGCGCGACGGCTCGATCTGGACCACCGACAAGGACGGCATCATCCTGGCCCTGCTCGCGTCGGAGATCATCGCGGTGACGGGCAGGTCACCGAGCGAGCACTACGCGGGGCTGGTGGAGCGGTTCGCCGACCCCGTGTACGCGCGGGTGGACGCCCCGGCGACCCGGGAGGAGAAGGCGGTGCTCGCGCGGCTGTCGGCCGACGATGTCACCGCCGGCACGCTCGCGGGGGAGCGGGTGACCGCCGTGCAGGCCACGGCCCCGGGCAACGGCGCCGCGCTCGGCGGGATCAAGGTGTCCACCGAGAACGCCTGGTTCGCCGCGCGGCCCTCGGGCACCGAGGACGTGTACAAGATCTACGCCGAGTCCTTCAAGGGCGCCGCCCACCTGGCCGAGGTCCAGGAGGAGGCCCGCGCCCTGGTCGGCACCGCGCTGAAGCAGGGCGGCGGCCCGTCCTGACAAAAAGCGGGCGGCCCGCCCTGATGAGAGGGCCGGCCTGGTCATCACGCGGTGAGCGGTACGGCCACGGGCATGTGCGCGTCAGGGCCGGCGCGCCCGCGTGACGGGCGCGCCGGGCGGGGTCAGGGGAGCTTCCACTCCACGGGGCCGGCGCCCTGCTGCTCCAGCAGTTCGTTGGCGCGGCTGAACGGGCGGGTGCCGAAGAAGCCGTTGCGCGCGGACAGCGGGCTCGGGTGCGCGGACTCGATGCACGGCACCTTCCCGAGCATCGGCCGCAGCGACCGGGCGTCGCGCCCCCACAGGATGGCGACCAGCGGCCCGCCACGCTCCACGAGCGCGTGGATGGCCTGTTCGGTGACCTGCTCCCAGCCCTTGCCGCGGTGGGAGGCGGGCTTGCCCGGGGCGACGGTCAGCACCCTGTTGAGCAGCAGCACGCCCTGCTCGGTCCACGGGGTGAGGTCGCCGTTGGACGGCGGCGGGTAGCCGAGGTCGGTGGCGTACTCCTTGAAGATGTTGACCAGGCTGCCCGGCAGGGGACGCACGTCGGGCGCCACGGAGAAGCTCAGGCCGACGGGGTGCCCCGGCGTGGGGTACGGGTCCTGGCCGACGATCAGCACGCGCACCTGGTCCAGGGGCTGCTGGAAGGCCCGCAGGACGTTGGCGCCCGCGGGGAGGTACTGCCTGCCCTCGGCGATCTCCTGCCTGAGGAACTCGCCGAGCGCGCTGACACGCTCGGCGACGGGCTCAAGGGCGGTTGCCCACCCAGGCTCGACTACTTCGTTTAACGGACGACCGGTCATGTGCGGATCTTAGTGGCGCGGCCGTGCGCGGCGGACGTGAACCGGTGAGCCGGGCCGCTCCGGTGGGGCGGGGGAACCAGGCACCGGTTCCCCCGCCCACCGGGACGGCCGCGGGCGGCCGGCACGAGCCTCCCGCGGCCGCTGGTGGCCGGCCCCGCGCCAGGGCCGGCGCGAGATCCCGGGCGCCCGCCTGCCCCCGAGAGACGGGCACCCGAGAAGATCGTCTACTTGACCGAGCCCGCGAGCAGGCCCTGGACGAAGTAGCGCTGGAAGGAGAAGAACAGGACCAGCGGGATGATGAGCGACAGGAAGGCACCGGGGGCAAGAATGTCCACGTTGGTCCCGAACTGCCGCATCTGGGACTGGAGTGCCTTGGTCATCGGCTGGGAGCCGGTGTCGGCGAAGACCAGCGCGACCAGCAGGTCGTTCCACACCCACAGGAACTGGAAGATGCCGAGCGAGGCGACCGCGGGCTTGGCCAGCGGGAACACCACCGTCGCGAAGATCTTCCACTCCGCCGCGCCGTCCATGCGCGCCGCTTCCAGCAGCTCCTTGGGGATGCCGGCGAAGAAGTTGCGCAGCAGGAAGATGGCGAAGGGGAGCCCGAAGGCCACGTGGAACAGCACCACACCCGGGATCGACCCGAAGATCCCGAGGGCGCCGTACATCTTGGCGATCGGGATCAGGGCGATCTGGATCGGCACCACCAGCAGGGCGATGACGACCAGGAACAGGCCGTCCCTGCCGGGGAACTCCATCCAGGCGAAGGCGTAGCCCGCCATGGCCGCGATGCCGATGACCAGGATGGTCGCGGGCACCGTGATGGCCACGGTGTTCCAGAACGACGAGGTGAACCCGCTCGCCAGCAGGTTGCTGTAGTTCTCGAACGTGATCTGCGCCGGCTTGGTGAAGAACGTCCACCAGCCGCTGGAGTTGTTGTCGGTGTCGCCGCGCAGCGACACCACCAGCAGGCCGAGCGTGGGCATCAGCCAGAACAGGGCGAGCACGATCAGCACGATCTGGACCAGCCCGCCGCCGAGCTTGTCCACGACCCGCGAGATGACCCCGCGTCGCGGTGCGCCCGCGCCGGTCGCCGTGCCCGGCTGGGACGCGGTGAGAGTCGTCATGCCTGATCCCTCCGGAACCGCCGGATGTTGATGATCATGAAGGGCAGCACCAGGATGAGCAGGAAGATCGCCAGTGCGCTGCCCAGCCCCTGGTTGCCGCCGCCGCCGAACGACACGCGCCACATCTCCAGCGCGATCACGTTGGCGTTCGGCTGCACCGATCCCGGTGCGATGACGAAGACCAGGTCGAAGACCTTCAACGTATTGATGATCATCGTGACCAGGACGACGAGCAGCACCGGGGACAGCAGCGGGATGGTGATGCGGCGGAACACCTGCCACTCCGTCGCGCCGTCGATGCGGGCCGCCTCGAGCGCGTCACGCGGGATGGCCGACAGGCCGGCCGCGATCAGCACCATGGCGAACCCGGCCCACACCCAGATGAACGCGCCGATGATGGCCGGGGTGATGAGCGCGGGGCCGAGCCAGGTGACCCCGCCGAACTGCTGGGTGAAGTTCGACTGCGGCAGCCGCACCTGGTACTGGCCGGCGGCCAGCCCGGGGAAGCTGAAGGTCCCGTCGGCCGCGGTCGTGGTGGTCGCCTTGACCTCCGTGCCCGCCACCGCCTCGACGGTGACGTCGGGCAGGCCCTTCTCGGTCCCGTCGATCTGGTTGGGCGTGCCGCCGCCCGGGGCGAAGTCCAGCCACACCGTGCCGGACAGCCCGCCCGACGCGGGCGGCGCCTGCTTGGCGGCGACGGCGCCGTCGGGAAGCGCGTCCGGCCTCATGCCGACCAGCGGCAGGAGCACCTGCTGCCCCACCTGCACGGCTTGGCGGGTGACGACCGCGCCCTTGTCGACCAGGTCGGGCGCGGCGTCGTTCTCACGGGGCCGCGCGTTCGGGTAACTGCTGCTGGAGGCGAACAGGTCGTGCACCGAGGTGATGACGGCGTTCGCCACGCCCTTGTCGGGGTCCTGCTCGTAGACCAGCCGGAAGATGACGCCCGAGGCCAGCAGCGACACCGCCATGGGCATGAACACGATCAGCTTGAAGGCGGTGGCCCAGCGGATCCGCTCGGTCAGCACCGCGAAGATGAGACCGAGGACGGTCACCAGGCTCGGGGCCACCACGACCCAGATCAGGTTGTTCCTGATCGTGGTCAGGGTGCCGGAGTCGCTGAAGATCGCCGTGTAGTTGGAGATGCCGACGAAGGTGTCGCCACCGCCGTCGTACAGGCTGCGGATGAGCGAGTAGACGATCGGGTAGATCACCCAGGCGCCGAGGAGGACGGCGGCCGGGAGCAGGAAGTACAGGGCGACCTTGGGCGAGGGTCCGAGGTTGCCGGAACCGCCGTAGCTGACCTTGGCGGCGGCGGGCCCGCCGGTGGCCAGCGCAGGGGGCGCGCTGCTCGTCGTGCCGTCCTCGCCGGAGGCGACGTCTTCGAGAGCCGGGTGGGTGGCGACGGGTGAGGTTTCACCCGTCTTCTCTGAGGTCTCGTCTGGTCCGGGGGAGGCCCCGCGGGCGGCGTCGCCGCCGCCGCGCGGGGTCTGCGGGCCGTCCAACCGTTCGGTCACGGCCTTGGCCCCTACTTCTTCCAGGCCTTGGCGGCGGCGGCCTCAAGCGTGTCCTGCGTGCCCTTGACGTCCTTGGGGTTGCGCAGGAAGTCCTGCAGGGCCTTCCACTCGCCCTTGCCGTCGGTGCCACCGAAGGCGCTCGGCGCGAGGTCGGACATGTCATAGCGGACCGACTCGCCGGCGGAGATGATCGTCTGCGCGAGCTGCTTGGTCAGGTCGTCCGGGTAGTTGTCGGGGGAGACGTTGCGGTTCGGCGAGAGGTAGCCGGGCTGCTTGGCCCACACCGAGCCGCCTTCCGCGGAGGCCAGGTACTCCAGCAGCGCCATCGCGCCCTTGGAGTCCTTCAGCGCCACCGCGATGTCGCCGCCGAGCACGACGGGGGCGGTGTCACCGGCCTTCGGGAACGGCATGATCTTGGCGTCCTCGCCGACCTTGGCGCCGGACTGGACGGCCGAGGAGGCGACGAAGTCGGCCTCGATGACCATCGCGGCCTTCTTCTGGCCGTACACCTGGGTGGAGCACGTCGGGAAGTCGGTCTGCAGGGCGCCGGAGGAGCCGCCGAGCATGAACTCCTTCTTGCCGAAGATCTGGCCGATCTTCTCCAGCGCCGTGGTGACGGAGGGGTCGGTCCACGGGATCTCGTGCTTGGCGAGCTTGTCGTAGTTCTCCGGGCCCGCCGAGGACAGGTACACGTTCTCGAACAGGTCGGTGAGCGTCCAGCCCGAGGCGCCGCACAGGGCGAATGGCGCGGTGCCGGAGTCGGCCAGGGTCTGCGCGGTCTTGGTGATCAGCTCGTCCCACGTGGTGGCGGGCTGGGCGCCGGCGTCCTCGAACGCGGGGGCGCGGTACCAGATCAGGGACTTGTGCGCGGCCTTGACCAGCACGCCGTACACCTGGCCGCCGGCCGAGCCGAGGCTCTTCCAGTACGGGGTGTAGTTCTGGTCGATCTGGGTCTGCACCTCGGTCGACAGCGGCTTGAGCGCCTTCTGGTCGGCGTACTGCTGCACCAGGCCGGGCTGCGGCAGGACCGCGACGTCCGGCGGGCTGCCGCCCTGGATGCGCGGGCCGAGGTAGGCGCCGGTGTCCTCACCGGTCGAGGCGTAGGTGACCTTGGCGCCGGTCTTCTCCTCGAAGGCCGTCAGGACCGTCTGGAAGGCCTTCTGCTCGTCGCCGGTCCACTTGGCCGCGATCTCGATGGTCGTCCCCGCCAGGGCCTTGGCGGCCGGGGCGCTGCTGCTGCCGGCGCTCGCCGCGGGCTCGCTGCTGGTGGACGTTCCGCCGCCGCACGCGGTGGCCGCGAGCATGAGCCCGGCCACCACCGCAGTCGTCTTGACACGCATGGTGCTACCTCCTGGTGAAAAAACCCCGAATGAAAAAATGAGTTCTATGGGATGAGGTGAAGCGGTTAAGCGGTGAAGCGGTGGGATGAGGGTGGTGCGTTTCGGCGGGGGGATCGCCCTCGCCTATGGGGTGCGGATGATCTCGCTGAGTTCCTGCTTCAGGGCGGCGACCGTCTCGTCGCTCGGTTTCCTGAGGTTGAGCGCGTCGGAGACGGCACTCGATATCACCAGGCTGACCTGGTCGTATTTGGAGCTGACCGGCCGGGGCCGGGCAGACATGATGCTCTGTTTGAGCACCGGGAGATAGGGATAACGCTTGATGAGGGCGGGGTCGTCGTAGAGCTCGGACCACACCGGCGGGAAGGACCCGTCGGTGAGCACGCGTCGCTCGTTCTCCAGCCCGGTGAAGTAGCGGATGAACTCCAGAGCCGACTTCTGGTGCTTGGAGTACGCGCTGATGGCCAGATTGAGGCCGCCCAGCGTGCTCGACCCCGGCCCGTTGAGGCCGGGCAGCCGCGTCACCGCGAACTTGCCCGCGATGGCCGACCGGGTGGCCGGGCCGTACGCGTGGGGCCAGTTGCGGGCGAACAGCAGCTTGCCCTGCTGGAACGCCAGCCGCGACTCCTCCTCCTTGTAGGAGAGCGCGTCCTGCGGGATCCAGCCCTGGCGCAGCCCGTTGACCAGGAAGTCCAGGCCGGTGGCGGCGCTGCCGAGGTCCAGGGTGACCTTGGTGCCGTCCGGGCTCAGGATCTGGCCGCCGGCGGACTGCACCGCTTCGGCGAAGTTGACGGTCAGCCCCTCGTAAGGAAGGAACTGGCCGGCGTACCCGTCCAGCTTGTACTTCCTGCCGAGGCGGGTGGCCTGGTCGCGCAACTCGGCCCAGGTCTTGGGCGGCTTGAGGTGCTCGGCGTCCAGGATGTCCTTGCGATAGTAGAGCAGACCGGCGTTGCTGGTGTACGGCACCGCGTAGAGCTTGCCCGCGTACAGCGCCGTGTCGACGACCGGCTGCAGCAGCCGGTCCAGCGGGAACATGCTCCGGTCGAGGGGCACGATCCAGCCGGCGTCGGCGAACTCCGCCGTCCAGACCACGTCGAGGCCGAGGACGTCGTACCGCTCGCTTCTGGCCTGAAGATTGGCGACCATCTGCGCGCGCTGCTCGTCCGCCGCCTCAGGGAGCTCCAGGAGGGTGACCGGTTCCTTGGGATGGGACCGGTTCCACCTGTCGATCAGAGGTTGGATGTAGCCCGTCGTGTCGCGGCCGGTGGCGAAGGTCATCGGACCCGTGCCGTCGGTGCCGCCACCCTGGATTTCAGCGCGCGCGCCGAGCCCCGCACAACCGCTCAGCAGCATGACTGCCAGCAGGAGAGGGGCGAGAGGCCGCAACGTGTCCTCCGGGTTTTGATTGGGTTACATGCGTGTTATGTAGATGCATGCATGTTATGCATAGCGGTAATGTGGTCGTCAACGGATCAGGCTGTAACACTCAGGTAACGTGAGGCCCGAGGGAGGTGGGGCGTGCGGCTCCATTTGCTGGCGCTCCTGGCGAAGGAACCTGCCCACGGGTACGAGCTGAAACAGGCGCTCGAGCAGATCTTCGGCAACGCCTACCCGTCCCCGAACATCGGGCAGATCTACGTCACGCTGGGCAGGCTTGAGAAGGACGGCCTGATCCGCAGCGTCGACGTCGAGCAGTCCAACCGGCCGAACAAGAAGGTCTACTACTGCACGGCCGAGGGCCGCGAGGCGCTCGACGAGTGGGCCGACTCGCCCACCGAAGGGCCGAGAGTGCGCGACGAGTTCTTCATGAAACTCGTGCTCGCCCCCCTCACGGGCATCGCCGACCGGACGGTGCTGATCAACCGGCAACGCCGTCATTACCTCGCGATCATGCGCGATCTGGTAGAACTCGCCCAGCAGACAGATCAGGACAACCGCCCGGCCCAGTTGCTCATCGAGGGCGCCATGCTCCACCTCCAGGCCGACCTGGACTGGCTGGAGCGGTGCCAGGAGGACCTGGCCTGACGCGGCAGATGTGAACGAGAAGTGGTGAGCGACCGAGTGACCACCGCGACCGGACCGAGTGCCCTGCACACGGTCAACCTGGTGAAGATCTACCAGACCGGCGGCCTCCCCGTGCACGCGGTGCGCGGCATCGACCTGCTGGTGGAACCGGGCGAGTTCGTCGCCATCATGGGCCCCTCCGGCTCGGGAAAGTCGACGCTCGTCCACATGCTCGGTGGCCTGGACACCCGCACCAGCGGCGAGATCTGGGTCGACGGCAAGCGCGCCGACACCCTCAACGAGAGCGCGTGGGCCATCCTGCGCCGTCAGAAGATCGGCTTCGTCTTCCAGTTCTTCAACCTGGTCGACAACATGACAGTAGCCGACAATGTGGAACTTCCCGCCCTGCTCGGCGGCGCCCCGGCCAAGCACGCGCGCGAGCGCAGGCAGTACCTTCTCGGCGAGCTGGGGCTCACCGACAAGGCCGACGCCGCCCCCGCCCAGCTCTCCGGCGGCGAGCAGCAGCGGGTCGCGCTGGCCCGGGCGCTCGCCAACCAGCCCCAGGTGCTGCTCGCCGACGAGCCCACCGGCAACCTCGACAGCCGCAACACCCGCGACGTGCTCCGCCTCATCGGCGAGGTGCACCGCCAGGGCCAGACCATCGTCATGGTCACCCACGACGCCCGCGTGGCCGGCCTCGCCGACCGGGTGGTCACCCTGCTGGACGGCCAGATCGTCGACGACGGGCTGATGGCCCCCGTGCGCCGCCGTCCCAAGAGCGGCGCGGGCGATGTGGTCGAGCTGCACGGCTAGGATCCGATGACCTCCAGCGGACAGGAACCGATGACCCCCGGCGGCACCCACGCGGAGATCCGATGAGCCACAGCACCACCGTCGCCGAGATCCGGTGGGTCCGCGCCGACCTGCGTGCCAGGCGCGCCCAGGGGCTGCTCACGGTCCTCGCCGTGGCCGGCATCGTCACCGCCCTCATCACCGCCGCAACCCTCCTTGAGGACGGCACCAACCCCTGGCGCGGCCTGTTCGTCCGGGGGAACGGCGCCCACGTCTGGATCCACACCAAGGACGCCCCCGACCCCGCGGCCCTGCGGTCCCTCGACGGCGTCACCGACGTCGCCGGGCCGTACCGCAGCGCCCCCGCCACGCTCGCCCAGGGCGGCAAGAAGACCCCGGTCGCCCTCCAGGAGATGGCCGCCGTGCTCCCCGCCGTGGGCCGCCCCCTGGTCCGCGAGGGGCGCTGGCTCGACCCCGGCTCCCCGGACGGCGTCGTGGTGGAACGGTCGTTCGCCCGCGCGACCGGGTTGCGCCCGGGAGGCGCCTTCACGGTCATCGGCCTCAACGGCGCCACCCACTCCCTGAACGTCGTCGGCCTCGCCGAGAGCGGCGACCAGGGCTTCTACCCTGAATGGGCCCCCGGCCTCGCCTGGACCCTCGAAGGCACCCTGGACCAGGTCGAACCCGCGCTCGGCCGCAGCGAGTCGGTCACCGGCCTGCGGCTGGCCGACCCCGACGACACCTCCCTGATCGTCCAGCGGACGATCACCAAGCTCGCCGGCCAGGTGCAGCGGGTGTCCACCTGGCGCGAGGTGCAGGCCTCCATGGAGCTCGACAACCGGCTGCTCGGGGTGCTGCTCGGCCTCTTCGGCGTCGCCGGGCTGGTGGCCGCGGCGCTGGCCATCGCCAACGCCACCGGCGGCCGGGTGCTGTCCCAGCAGCGCGACATCGCCACACTGAAGTCGCTGGGCTTCACCCGGCGGCAGGTCGTCCGCATGCTGCTCGCCGAGCACGGCACCCTCGGGCTGGCCGGCATCGCCCTCGGCGTGCTCTGCGGCCGGCTGATCACCGTCTACGCGCTGGCGGAGACCGTCGTGGTGCCGCTGTCCTCGGCCCCGCTGCTGGCCATCGCCTTCGGGACCGTGCTGGTGGTCCTGGTCGCCATCTGGCTGCCCGCGTGGCGCGGAGGCCGCACGCCGCCGATCCCCGCCGCCCCGGTCGCGCCGCCGCGCGGCCACCTCTCCCGCATGGCGCGGCTGGCCCTGCTGGTACGGCTGCCGCCCGCGCTCGTCCTCGGCGCCAGGGACGCCTTCACGCGGCGGCTGCCCGCGCTGCTGACCACGTTCGGGCTCGCCATCCCCATGATGATGATCACCATCGGGCTGGGCTGCTGGGCCACACTGGACGACTTCGAACGCCATCCCGAGCAGGTCGGCCAGGCCGCCGCGCTCACCGTCCGGCCGGGAAGCCTCACCTCAGGGGTGGCCAACACCGCACTCGCCGACCCCGACGTGGTCGCCGCCTACCCCGGCACCGAGGCGGACGCGCTGGTGCCCGGCCAGACCAGGACCGTGCGCACCCGGGCGATCGGCACCATCACCGACCCCTACCCCTTCACGGTCGTCGAAGGGCGCTCCTACCACGAGCGGGGCGAGGCGGTCGCCGGGCAGGGGCTGCTCGACCTGCTGAACGTGCGCATCGGCGACCGCACCCGGCTCACCATCGGCGGCACACCGCTGATCGTGCGCATCGTCGGGCGCGTCCTGGAACCCGAGCAGGACGGCGAGGTGCTCTCGGTCCCCCTGGACAACCTCGCCCCCAAGGACGCCCTCCCGCCGAGGTTCTACGGCCTGGTGCTCCGGCAGGGCGCCGACCCCGCGGCGGTACGGGCCAGGCTCCAGGCGCAGTCGCTGGAGGTGTCCCAGGTGGTGAACCCGGCCGACCGGCTGTCGGTCATCCGGGTCATCATTATCGCGCTGGTGGGCGTGCTGGCCCTGCTCGGCCTCGGCAACCTGCTGACCGCGAGCGCGCTCGGGCTGCGGGACCACGCGCTCGACCTCGCCGTGCTCAAGGCCATGGGCCTCACCCCGCGCCAGGTCATGGCGACCCTGGTCACCGGCACGGGGCTCCTCGCGGTGATCGGCGTCGGCGCGGGCGCGGTCGCCGGGGCCCTGGTGTCGTCCGGGCTGATCGACCTCCAGGGCGCGGCGAGCGGCATCGGCGCGGGCATCGGCCGCTCGCCCGCGCCCGCGACCCTGCTGCTGGCGGTGCTGACCGTCGTCGGCGCGGCCCTGCTGGTCGCGCTCATCCCCGCCCGCCGGGCCGCACGCGCCCGGATCCCGGTCACCCCCCGCTAGTACGTTCCGCCGGTTTCTGGCGGTCGCGGGGGGTCGTGGGGTGTCTCACCGCCCTCGGCGGCCCGGTTCAGCGCTCCGTGAGGGAGAACCAGTAGAAGCCGTGACCCGGCAGGGTGAGCAGGTAGGGCAGCTCGCCGATGACCGGGAACGGCACGTCCCCTCGGCACTCCACCGGCGTCATGCCCGCGAACCGCCGCAGGTCGAGCTCGACCGGCTGGGGGTGCTTGGACAGGTTGTTGACGCACAGCATGCGGTCGTCGCCCTCCTCCCTGACGAACGCCAGCACGCTGTAGTTCGGCGACCACAGCTCGGTGTAGGCGCCGGTGCCGAACACCGGGTGCTGCCGCCGCACTGCGAGCATCTTCCTGGTGAGGTGCAGCAGCGACGAGCCGCTCTTCATCTGGGCCTCGACGTTCACGGCCTGGTAGCCGTAGATCGGGTCCATGATGGCCGGCAGGTAGAGGCGGCCGGGGTCGCCGCCCGAGAAGCCGGCGTTACGGTCCGGGCTCCACTGCATCGGCGTGCGGACCGAGTCGCGGTCCTCCAGCCAGATGTTGTCGCCCATGCCGATCTCGTCGCCGTAGTACATGATCGGTGAGCCCGGCATGGACAGCAGCAGCGCGGTGAACAGCTCGATCTGCCTGCGGTCGTTCTCCAGCAGCGGCGCCAGCCGGCGGCGGATGCCGAGGTAGGCCCGCATCCGCGGGTCCTTGGCGTACTCCGCGTGCATGTAGTCGCGCTCTTCCTCGGTGACCGTCTCCAGCGTGAGCTCGTCGTGGTTACGGAGGAAGATGCCCCACTGGGCGTTGTCGGGAAGCTTGGGGGTGCGGGACATGATCTCGGAGATCGGCTCGCGCGACTCCCGGCGCACCGCCATGAAGATGCGCGGCATGAGCGGGAAGTGGAACGCCATGTGGCACTCGTCGCCGCCCTTGGTCGGGTCGCCGAAGTACTCCACGACGTCCTCGGGCCAGCCGTTGGCCTCCGCCAGCAGCACCCGGTCGGGGTACAGCCGGTCCACCTCGGACCTGACGCGCTTGAGG
Organism: Sphaerisporangium corydalis; assembly: GCF_025506355.1. Lineage (GTDB taxonomy): Bacteria > Actinomycetota > Actinomycetes > Streptosporangiales > Streptosporangiaceae > Sphaerisporangium > Sphaerisporangium corydalis. Next base: position 10,220 of record NZ_JANZYP010000045.1, on the reverse strand, counting down.
TAGGCGTGCGTCTCCGGCAGGCCGGAGCAGGCCGTGCCCTCCCGCTCGAACAGGTAGGGCACGGCGTCCAGGCGGAAACCGTCGATGCCCAGGTCGAGCCAGAACCGCAGGACCTCCAGCATGGCGTCCTGGACGGCCGGGTTCTCGTAGTTCAGGTCGGGCTGGTGGTGGAAGAACCGGTGCCAGTAGTGCTGGCCGCGCACCGGGTCGTAGGTCCAGTTGGACTCCTCGGCGCCCACGAAGATGATCGGCGCGTCCGGGTAGCGGGTCGGGTCGTCCGACCACACGTAGAAGTCGCCGTAGGGGCCGGTGGGGTCGTGCCGGGACGCCTGGAACCAGGGGTGGCGGTCGCTGGTGTGGTTCATGACCAGGTCGGTGATGATCCGCAGGCCCCGCTTGTGCGCCTCCTCGATCAGCTCCACGAAGTCGCCGAGGTCGCCGAACTCCCGAAGGATCTTCATGTAGTCGGCGATGTCGTACCCGCCGTCGCGCAGCGGCGACTCGTACAACGGCAGCAGCCACAGGCAGTCGACGCCGAGCCACTGCAGATAGTCGAGCTTCTCGATCAGTCCGCGCAGGTCGCCCGTGCCGTCACCGTTGGAGTCGCGGAAGCCGCGCACCAGCACTTCGTAGAAGACGGCCCTCTTGTACCACTGGGGGTCGGAGGAGATGAAGGACTCGGAAACGGATTCCGGGCATGGTGAAGCGCTCATAGGTATCGCTCGCATGGAGAAGTAGGGCGGTACATCACGGGGGCTCGCGCCGTCGGAGCCGTCATCCCTGCGGCTCCCGCCCGACGCCGGCACCGAAGGGGTGGCTCGGTGCGCAGCGTGTTTCGGCGCTGTTTCGCGGAAGACTAGCAGGCCATTAGGGGCACCCGGAGAGGATCGGTCAGGGTCACCCAGCGTGCCGAACGCGTAATCGGTCGCCGCCCATGGACAGGCCACGTAATGCCCCGCACACCCTCCGTGTCACCGCAGGCCAGAAGCCATATGGGATAGGGGTTCTCACGCGTTCGCCCACGGCGGAGTCAGGTCGCCGAGCACCTCTTCGTAGTCCGTCAGCCACGAACCGAAAAGGACCAGTCCCCTGAGCCAAAAACGGGAGTTCCACGAACCGAACTCCGTCAGGGCGTCCGGCCCCCGGGCGATCACCCCGAGCATGGGCTCCGACACCAGGCCCTGGACCGTCGCGGCCTTCAGCAGCATGCGGTGGTTCCACTCGCGGGCGGCCGGGCCGCCGGAACGCAACGGCACCCGGCGGTGCGGCAGCGCGCCGTTGGTGGACGGCAGGGCCGCCACGCGCGGGTTCGCGGCCCGCAGGATCTCCCGGTAGAACCGGCCGCCCTCCTTGCGGTCCACCGGCACCGACAGCGCGGCGTCGAAGAACTCCGGGTGCAGGAACGGGAAGACCGGCGTGGCCTCGGGTCCGACCAGGTTCACCGGGGAGCGGGCGATGCCCCGGGCCGTGCGGGTGTGCAGCACGCTCAGCGGCAGCTCCGCCCGGTGGCCGCGCAGCATCGACGTCGCCTGGGCGAACGCCGCGCCGACCCGGTCGTCCATGAACGCCAGCGCCTGGTCCGACAGCACCGGCAGGTGCGGCTCGCCGGTCGCGAGGGCGGCGAGCAGGGCCGCCTGCCGGCCCGTGGAGGACCTGGCCTCCACGGCGTCCGCGGTGATCAGGAAGTTCTTCATCAGCGGCCCGCCGGCGAGCCCGTCCACCACCGCGCGGCCCGCCTTGTGCACCTCGCGGGCGAAGGGGGAGTACCAGGCGTGGTGGCTGGTCAGGTACTCCAGCCTGCGTGCCGCCCACCGCGCCTCGTCGGGGTAGGCGGCCGGGTCCTGCGGGACGATCCGGTGGTCGATGCCGAGCTCGCGGGTCACGTAGCGGGCGAAGACGAGATCGTTGTCCAGGCCGTCGTCCGGGCTGGTCGTCCACGACTCGACGTCCATGCGGCGGGCCATCGCCACCGACGCCAGCAACCGCGAGTCGTACCCGCCGCTGACCGGCACCAGCAGCGGGCGGTCGTCGAACGGCTTGAGCGCCTCGTGCAGCAGCGCCACCATGTCGCCCGCGGTGACACCCCGGTCGAACGGCTCGTCGCGCACCCACCTCGGGGTCCGCTTCCGCACCGTGATCCGGCGCGCCGACCGCGACCACACCAGCGCGGCCGACCCGGGCAGCCGCTTGACCTCGCGGTACGGGGTGTCCTCCAGCAGGGGGTAGGTCAGCTTGAGAATGGCCGCCCAGGCGTCCCAGTTGACCTCGTACGGGCGGCGCGCCAGGGCCAGGAGCGGCTCGATGGCCCCCGCGAAGTAGACGGCGTCCCCGTCGGCCAGGTAGTAGACGTCGATCAGGCCGAAGGCCCCGGTGTGCAGGATGACCGCACCGGGCTCGTCGACCAGCCCCGGCGCCTCCCCCACCTCAGCCGCCACCTCCCAAGAAACCCCCTCCTCCGGCCTCCTCTCCGCCCAGGCGAAACTGACCCGCCCGCTCCCACCACCGGAAAAGTCGGCACTTGACGGACCCGCCAGGCCCGGTCCGCTGCCTGAATGGGGCCCTGGCGAACCCGGCAGGTCCGGTCCGGCGGCGGAGGAGTAGGGGACAAGAGGAGACGAACTCAGCAGGGCGGCATCAGGAGCGCGATGCGCCTCCCGCACCGGAGGCCCGGCCTTCGCCAGCAGATCCAGCCTGACCGGGTCATAGGCCCCGATGGCGCCGCAAACGTACGGCCGCACCGCGTACTCCGGCCACTTCCCCTTACGCACGGGACCTCTCCCCTCAGCGAGTCCCTGCAGAGTGTACGGACTCCCACACCTTCACCCCAGAAAACCCCCCATCGCCCCAGCCCCACCGCACCCCTGAAAAGGTCCTCGCCTCCGGCTCGGGCAGTTTCCCAAGGCCTCCCGGCCCTTCCGCCCGCGCCGCCATCGCCCGCCACCCCCGACTCCGCTCGCCTCGGGGTCGCCCTCCTGCCTTGCCACCCCTCCGGGATTGCCCTCCGGGCTTGCCATCGAGGTCTTTTACCCGGCGCCGACACGGTGGGCGGTGGTACGGCGAATCCGGCGCCGACGTGCGGCGGCGAACCGGTCAAAGGTCCTCGCCTTCGGCTCGGGCAGTTTTCCAAGGACCTACCGGCCGGGCTGGCCCCCCTGATCCCGTTCGCCTCCGGGGTTGCCCCTTCTGCCTCGCCATCAGGGGTCTTGTGCCCGGCGCCGAGTCAGCGGGACGGAGTACGGCGAATTCGGCGCCCTTCGCGGTGGCGGACCGGCGGCCGATCGCCGGGCTTACCGGTCGGCTGATCGCTTGGCCCAACGGTCGGCCAATCGCCTGGCCTACCGGTCGGCCGATCGTCTCGCCTACCCGTTGGCCGATCGCTAGGTCTACGGGTCGGTCGGGGTGGGACCTTGGAAGATGGGTGGGACTTGTGAGGGTTCGGGGTGGTGGGTTGGGATCTGCGATTATTCTGGCTGGACGTCTGGGGACACGGTGATGGCATGAGTGATGAGTTGGAGCGAACCCGGTCGGCCCTCGAAGCGGCCGTCGCGGCGGCCTCGGGTGCCGCCGAGCTCACCCGGCTGCTGGCCGGCTACCAGGAACGGCTGGCGAAAGCGGCCGAATCGGAGGCCGAGGCCCTCACGCGCGCTCGCGAGGCCGAGGCGCGGCTGAAGGCCATCGAGAGGCAGGCGGCCCAGCTGGCGAAGAACCTCGCCGAGCAGCGCTACCAGACCGAGGTCGCCCAATGGCGCCTTGAGTCGGTGCAGGCCAGCCGGTGGTCCAAGCTCGGGGACGCCATCCACACCAAGAATCCGGGCGAGGTCGCCCGCACCCTCCGTACCCCCATCGGCAAGCCCTCCGCGCCGAAGCGGTCCGACTTCTCCCCGGCCCCGCCGGCCGTCGAGGTCCCCCCTGTGGCGCCCGTCGTCCCCGACACCGCCGGCCCGGCCGTCTCCGCCGCCATGGCCGAGGGATTCGTGGTGCCCAAGGGCCCGCTGGCCCGGCCGTACCTGACCGTGGCGGCCATCGTGGACCGGCAGTCCGAGGCCCTGTTCCGCTACGAGTGGCGCCAGGTCACCAACTTCGGCCCCGACAACTGGCAGGCGATGCTGGACGAGCACCGCCCCCACCTGCTCTTCGTCGAATCCGTACGCCCTGGGCCGCGCCAGGGCAACGGCGGGCGCTGGCTGGAGGAACTCGCCGGTCGTACCCGTGGCCTGCGCGACCTCGTGGAGGAGTGCAGCCGCCGGGGCATCCGCACGATGTTCTGGCACTCTGGCGGGCCGATCTCCACCAGCGTGCCCATGGCCTCGCTGTTCGACCACGTGCTGGCGACCTCGGAGGCGCGGGCGCGCGAGTGGCGGGCCGCGCTTCGCCACGACCGCATCGGGATCCTGCCGCACGCCGTCCAGCCCCGCGTCCACAACCTGATCCCCGCCGCCACCCCCCGCTCCGGCACGGCCCTCCTCGGCACCACCTTCCTGGGCGCCCTCCCCCCGGCGGCGGCCGTCCATAGCGATCCTTCGGCGGCTGAAACCTCCGGAGCGGGTCGCCACGCGAACGGTCGGCCCGATGGCGGCTGGCGGCCGCTGATCACCGACAAGGCCACCTACGACGACCTGCTGACCGCCTACCGCTCGGCCTCCGTGGTGCTCGCCGGGCCGGACGCCGACGCGCGTACCGTGGCCGAGGTGATCGCCTGCGGCACTCCCGTCATGCGGCTCGCCGCCCCCATCCCCGCCGACGAGGCCTCCACGAGGCATGCCGCCGACTCGATCGGCGAGTACCTCGCGGCCGTCCCCGAACGTGACGCCGAGACCTACCGCGCCTGGCGGGCCGCCGTCCCGGTCACCCCCCTGCTCGACCCGCTCCTCGACACCGCCGGCCTGCCCTCCGTACGGAACGCGGCCACGATCACGGCCATCGCGGCCGTCACCGGTGCGGCGGAACTGGACCACCTGCTCACCCAGCTACGGCGCCAGACCCACGCCCCGGCCCAGCTCGTGATCGTCGCGGACGGCCTGGACGCCACCCTCGTGGAAAAGGCCATCCGCACCACACAACAGGAGTCCGCCACCCCGCACAGCGTGATGCCCACAGACGATGGGGCGGCCCGTCAGGCCGCCACCCAGCACGGCCCGGACAGCGTGATGCCCGCAGGTGATGTGGCGGCTCGTCAGGCCGCCGCCCCGCACGTCCCGGAGAGCGTCAAGCCCTCGGGCGATGTGGTGGTCCGGCAGGCCACCAGTCCCCTGACCAGGGGGGCGGCGCTCGACCGGGCGCTCCGCCTGGCCGATGGCGACCTGGTCGCGATCCTGGACCCCCGTGACCTGTACGGGGAGCACTACCTGGCCGACCTGGCACGGTACTTCTCCGCCGTGGACGCCGACATCGTCGGCAAGGCCTCCTACTACGCGCACATCACGGAGACCGGCGCGACACTGCTCCGCCAGCCCGGCGCCGAGCACCGCTTCCTCCCCGAACTCGCGGGCGGCGCGCTCCTGGGCCGCCGCCAGACCCTCCTCGCCCTGGGCATCGCGGACCTGTCAGAGGACTGGGACGAAGTCCTGATGCGCCAGTGCCGCACCGACGGCGTCCGCGTCTACTCCGCCGACCGCTTCTCCTACGTCCGCGTCCGCCCCACCCCCGACCCCCGCCTCCTCACCTCCGCCCACCTCCAACCCCCCACCCCACCCGAACCCCTCGCGATGATCCTTTAGAACCTCTGGCCAGCACACTCCCAGGAGTTGCTCTGGCACTCGCTTCCACGATTTGGCGCCGCTGGTTTCAGTGGGCACCTGCGAGCTCTCCATCGATTGAGTTCTACTTGCGTCATGAGCGCGAGTGGGGGCGCAGATGACTGGTTATGTGCGGTGGCGAGACATCCGGGCTGAGCACATCGAGCGTGCTGGCGGTGAGCCCGCTGTTGAAATCGGCAAGCAGGAGCGACTCGCCGAGGTTCGCGAATTTGGCTTTCAGGAGCAATGCCGCAACATGGGTTCGATTCAGAGTGCCGGTCAAAGATCGAGGATAGGCGGCGGCATGACGGTCGTGGAGGCCGAGGTCATTTCTACCGAGCGGCTTGAGTTGCTGCCGCTTGTTGTCGGGCATGCCGAGGAGATGTGCGAGGTGCTGGGGGACCCGGCCTTGCACGCGTTCATCGGTGGTGCGCCGGACGGTCTCGAAGCGCTGCGCCGCCGTTACCAGAGCATGCTCGCGGGCTCGCCCGACCCGGCCGTGTCCTGGTGCAACTGGGTGATCCGGCTCCGGGACGAGGGCTGTCTGACGGGCACCGTCCAGGCGACGATCGGCCCGTCCGGCGAAGGAACGGTCGCGGAGATCGCCTGGGTGGTGGGCACCCCGTGGCAGCGGCGCGGCATCGGCGGCGAAGCGGCCAGGGGACTCGTCGCCTGGCTCGGACGGCAGCCGGTACAGGCGGTCATCGCCCACATCCACCCCGCCCACACGGCCTCCGCCGCCGTCGCCACCACCGCCGGCCTCACCCCGACCGACCAATCCCACGACGGGGAGACCCTCTGGCACCTGAGTCTTCCCATGACGAAATGACCCTCCACGGGGTCAGAACATCAGCTCGGTCCAGTCGATCACGATGGGGATGGGGTTGCTGACCTTGGGTGTCTCACTACGTTCGTCCTTCATGAACGTGCCCACGTGCTTGTAGAGGGTCGTCGCCCGATCCAGCCGGTAGCGCTCGATGATCGAGACACCGGTGAGGTCCAGCCGGACGATCCAGTAGTGCGGGATACCGGCTTTGGCGTATTCACCGAGCTTGTCAGTCGTGTCCTGGGTTTCGGATCCTGGCGACACGATCTCGATGACCAGAAGAGCGTGCTCAGCGCGGAGTCGTTCCCCCCGCTCGCGATCCAGACACCGATAGAGCGCGATGTCGGGCCTCCGGTTGAGGAGCGGAAGGTCTCGAAGGCGTAGATCCACGTCGGTGTTCACCGTGACACACTCGTGGCCCTTGCTCATCGCCGCACGAGCATGCCGCTCCAACACATTCGCCAGCCGCCTGCTCGCAGTCTGATGATCCGGCGTCGGCGCGGCGCGGTATGCCGCGTATCCATCAACGATCTCGATAGCCATGGAGATCGCTTCGGGCAGCGCCTCATAATCCTCCTGAGTGATCGGCGCGAACTGGGGACGAAGACCGCGAAGCCAACTGTCGGCTGGTGAGGTGGTAGCCAAAGCGGGCCTTCCTTCCGTACCTATATGGCTGAGCGGCTCACAGGCATGGTCCTCGCCTGCGCGCGCTGGCGCGCACTCCGGCTCGGGCTGTTCTTCCTGGAGGCTTCGCCTCCTTTGAGGCCCGGACGGTGCTTGGGATTTCGGTTCAGGGACGTGCTCGCTGGTCGAGCGCGGCCTCTTCGCGGGGCGTATTCGCGAGGGTCCACCGGGCCCACACGGTCTTTCCCGGCCCATCCGCCACCGGAATCACGCCGACGTCATCGGCGAGCGCCAGCACGATCGGAAGTCCTCGGCCTGAGATGGCTTCCAGCCCCAGGTCGAGCCGGCAGGGCCGCCCCGGACCGTGGTCGGTGACCCGCACGCAGAGATCATCGGCCGCCGCCCACAGGGAGAGCCGGATGGGCGGCGCGCCGTACGAGATCGCGTTGCCGAGAAGCTCGCCGATCACCAGCACCACATCGTCGACCAGGTGATCCAGGCTCCAGGCCGTGAGGATCTCCTTCGCCAGGTTCCTGGCCCTGCCCACCATCGCCAGGTCGTGGGGGAGGTCCCAGCTGACGCTGCGAAGCCCATCCGATGTTTCGGTCATTGAGGTTCCTTGGGGAGTCGGTGAAGTACGTACCAATCCAGAATCTTGAACTGAGTGTGGTGATTCGAACACGGAGAGTGCCGTTGGCTGGCACGATGGCAGCATCGCTTGCGCAGGATTACTTGACAAGCGAATCCAGGCAGCTTGCCAAAAGAAGTTGGTCGCTAACCCCTGTGGGTGGCGGCGAACTGTTCTCCCGTCGGAAGGAAAGAGGTGACATGGTGCGTAATGTCAGCCCACTCGCGCAGCGTCGGAGACTCGCTCAGGAATTGCGCAAGCTGAGAGGGCGGCGCGGTATCAGCCTGGAGGACGTCGCGCGCGAGTTGGAGTGTGATTCGTCCTGGTTGAGCCGGGTCGAGCGGGCGGAGCGGGGGATCCGGCCGAAGGATGTCAAGAGCCTTCTCGATCTGTACAAGGTCGTTGACGAAGCGCGGCGGGAAGAACTTCTGGAGCTGTCGCGGCGGGCCGGAACCCGGGATTGGTGGCACCGATTCCGCAAGGGCCTGAAGCCGAAGTTCGAGGTCTATCTCGGACTGGAGGCCGACGCCTCCACGATCCGGAGCTATCAGACCCAGGTGGTGCCCGGCATTCTGCAGACGTCTCAGTATGCCTGGGCGGTAATCGAGGCCACTGACGTCGAAGGCGTGGTCGATGCCGATGAGATGATCAAGGTGAAGATGGCACGTCAGGAAATGTTGACTCGCGATCAGCACCCAGTACAGCTCTTCGTCGTACTGGATGAGGCGGTGCTCCATCGCCGGGTGGGGAGCGCGGACACTATGAAGGGGCAGATCGAGCACCTGCTGGAGATGGGTCGGCTGCCGAATGTAGTGATTCAGGTGCTTCCGTTTACTACTGGGGCGCATGCGGCAATGGCTGGAGCCTTCAACGTTCTGGAGTTTCCGGAGTCCGCTGACCTGGGGGTTGTGTACCTAGAGCAAGCGACAAGCGGTCTCGTCCTCCAATCGGAGCGAGAAATTAGGCGATACGCCCTTATGTGGGGGAACATAGCTGGAAAAGCGCTCAGCCCTCAGGAGTCGGCCGCTTTGATCACCGCTAGGTCTCATGGAGCTTCTTGATGGATGCTACGGAGAGGAGGGGTGGGATGCCTTCGCCGGAATCCACCTCCCGCGCCGGGAAGAAGTCGACCTTCAGTACCGAGAATGGCGACTGCGTTGTAGTGGACATTCAGGACGATCAGGTGCTGATGTGGGACTCGAAGGATCCTGACGGTCCGGCGCTGCGGTTCACTCCTGAGGAGTATGTGGCGTTCTGGAAGGGCGTCATGAACCGGGAGTTCGACCCGCCGCCTGCGTGGCTCGGCCGCTCCGCGTCCACGCGCGCCGTGTAGTGCACGTGGTGGCTTGACGGTCCTTCATGCTCTGTGCGCGACCCCCGCCACCACCGCTCCGTGCTCACCCCCGCTTTCACCGCTCTGGGATGTCGCCTGGACTCATCGCAGCTCAGGAGGCGGTCCGAACAGGGCCAGGTCGGTGGTGATGTGGCCAGCGGGGTGTGTGAGGGTATGGGGATGAATGAAGAGGATTGGGAGCGCCGGGTCGCGGAGGCCTGGGCCTCCATCGACGAGCGGGGCGAGGAAGAGTTCCGGGCGCTGATCGACGGGCTCGCCGCCGAACTGCCGGAGGGTAGCGGGATCGCCGCGTTCGAGCGGGCGTGCTCGTTCGACTCCACGGGGCACTCGGATCGCGCCGCGCCGCTGTACCGGGAGGCGTTGCAGGCCGGGTTGACCGGTGAGCGCCGGCGGCGTGCGGTGATCCAACTGTCCAGCTCGCTGCGGAACGTCGGCCTGCCTCAGGAGAGCATCGCGTTGCTCACGGCCGAGATGGAGCAGGGCTCCGACCATTTGGACGACGCGCTACGGGTCGTACTGGCCCTGGCCCTCACCGACGTCGGGCGGGAGCGAGAGGCCGTCTCGATCGTGATCACGGCGCTGGCACCGCATCTGCCGAGGTACCAGCGCTCGATGGCCAACTACGCCCGCCTCCTTGTAGAGAAGTGACGAAGTCCGGGCGGGGAACTTTCACCTCCCGGCCCGGACGTGGTCCTCGCCTTCGGCTCGGGCGTTTCTTGGGCCTGGTGGCCTGCCTGGGCCTCTGGGCCTGCGTTTATCGGTTGATCACCGCACGGGGCGCCGCTTCGCCGTATCGCTCCCCACGGCGTCGGCGCCCAATACATGCCCGTGTGCGAGGAGATCGAGGAGATGATCGCGGGACCGGGGGTGCGGGGGGCGGCAGGGCCGCTAGGCCTGAAAATACGCCCGAGCCGGAGGCGAGGACCTTTCGGCTCGGCGCCGTACAGGGCGCCGAATTCGCCGTACCCCGTCCCGCCGTGTCGGCGCCTGTTTTGGGTGCGTCGTATCGGCGGGAGGGGGGGTGGGTGGCCGGGGGTGGGGCGGGGACACATT
>NZ_JANZYP010000044.1 GCF_025506355.1 Sphaerisporangium corydalis | reverse complement strand
GAGAAGATCGGGGCCGAGCTCGTCAAGGAGGTCGCGAAGAAGACCGATGACGTCGCGGGTGACGGCACCACCACCGCGACCGTGCTGGCCCAGGCACTGGTACGCGAGGGCCTGCGCAACGTGGCCGCCGGCGCCAACCCGATGTCTTTGAAGAAGGGCATCGAGGCCGCCGTCGAGCGCGTCAGCGAGGAGCTCTCGAAGATCGCGAAGGACGTGGAGACCAAGGAGCAGATCGCTTCGACCGCCTCCATCTCCGCCGGCGACACCCAGATCGGCGAGATGATCGCCGAGGCCATGGACAAGGTCGGCAAGGAAGGCGTCATCACGGTCGAGGAGAGCAACACCTTCGGCCTGGAGCTGGAGCTCACCGAGGGCATGCGCTTCGACAAGGGTTACATCGCCCCGCTGTTCATCACCGACTCCGACCGGTTCGAGGCGGTGCTGGACGACCCGTACATCCTGATCGTGAGTGGAAAGGTGTCCGCCAACAGGGAGGTGGTGCCCCTGCTCGACAAGGTCGTGCAGTCCGGCAGGCCGCTGCTGGTCATCGCCGAGGACGTCGAGGGCGAGGCCCTGGCCACGCTGATCGTCAACAAGATGAAGGGCGTCTTCCGGTCGGTCGCGGTCAAGGCGCCGGGCTTCGGCGATCGCCGCAAGGCCATGCTGGCCGACATCGCCGTCCTGACCGGCGGCCAGGTCATCGCCGAGGAGGTCGGCCTCAAGCTGGAGACCGCCACCCTGGACCTGCTCGGCCGGGCCCGCAAGGTCGTGGTGACCTCCGACGAGACCACGATCGTCGACGGCTCGGGCGAGGCCCTCGCGATCGCCGGCCGGGTCGGCGAGATCCGCGCCGAGATCGAGCGCACCGACTCCGACTACGACCGGGAGAAGCTCCAGGAGCGCCTCGCCAAGCTGGCCGGCGGCGTCGCCGTCATCAAGGCCGGCGCGGCGACCGAGGTCGAGCTCAAGGAGCGCAAGCACCGCATCGAGGACGCCGTCCGCAACGCGAAAGCGGCCGTCGAGGAGGGCATCGTCCCCGGCGGCGGCGTGGCCCTGCTGCAGGCCGGTGCCAAGGCGTTCGAACTGCTCGAATTGACCGGCGACGAGGCCACCGGCGCCGCGATCGTGAAGAAGGCCCTGGAGGAGCCGCTGAAGCAGATCGCGATCAACGCCGGCCTCGAAGGCGGCGTCGTGGCCGAGCGGGTCCGCGGCCTGGCGCCGGGCGAGGGCCTCGACGCCGCGACCGGGGAGTACGTCGACATGTTCGCGGCGGGGATCATCGACCCCGCCAAGGTGACGCGTTCGGCCCTGCGCAACGCCGCCTCCATCGCCGCCCTGTTCCTGACCACCGAGGTCGTCATCGCCGAGAAGCCCGAGAAGACCCCGGCCGGTCCGGCCATGCCGGGCGGCGGCGACATGGACTTCTAGTCACGGCCTTATTTCAGGCTTGACTTATATAACCCGTTGGTGAAATTCTCTGTGCCGTGCAGGCCTTCGATGTGCTGGGCGATCCGGTGCGGCGCCGGATCCTGGAACTGCTCGCCGACGGCGAGCAGACCGCCGGCGCGGTCGGCGGGGCCATCCTGGCCGAGTTCGGGATCTCGCAGCCGGCGGTGTCGCGGCACCTCCGGGTGCTGCGGGAGTCGGGGTTCGCGACCGTCCGCTCGGACGGTTCCCGGCGCCTGTACGCCGTCGACCCGGCGCCCCTGCAGAAGGTCGACATCTGGCTGGACCGCTTCCGCCGGTTCTGGACCCGGCGCCTGGACGCGCTGGACACCGAACTCACGCGGCGGGCGTGAACGCCGGGCACGGCACGAGAACACCGCCGGGACGCAGCGCCGCGGATCGGCCACCTCCGACGACGAACGAGGAAGACACGTGATCGACATCGTTGACCAGATCAACGCCACCCACCGGGAGATCGGCGACCACCCGGTCACCACCGGCGACGGGCGGTCGCTGCTGCTGCGCCGTTCCTACGACGCCCCGATCGAGGACGTGTGGAGCGCCTGCACCGAGCCCGACCGGATCGGCCGATGGCTGGCCCCGATCGACGGTGACCTGCGGCCCGGCGGCAGGTTCCAGCTCAAGGGCAACGCCGGTGGGGAGATCCTGCGCTGCGAGGAACCCCACCTGATCAAGGTGACCTGGGGCCTCGGTGAGGGCATGGTCACCGAGGTCGAGGTCCGCCTCGCGCGCGGCGGCGACGGCGGCACCGTCCTTGAGCTGGAGCACGCCTCCCCCGCCGAGATCGTCGACGAGCTGGTGCGCACCTACGGGCCCGGCGGCACCATCGGGATCGGCGGCGGCTGGGATCTGGCGCTGCTCGGCCTCGACCTGTTCCTGCGCGGCACCGACCTCGACCCCGTGACCTGGCAGGACGCGCCCGAGGTGCGGGACTTCGCCACCCGTGGCTGCCACGCCTGGGGAGCGGTGATCCAGGCCGCCTGGGGAACCGGGGACGACGACATCGCCGCGGCCGTCGCGTTCGCCGTTCAGCACTTCGCCCCCGAGCCGACGGGGAACGGCGACGGCTGACCCAGGCAACTGCAGGGCGGCCTAGAGCGGTCAGGACCGATTCGGGGTCGGCGTCACAGGAGCCGGCGCGCAAGGGGCGGCACGGTCCGGGTGACCAGCGCCGCGACGGTCGCCAGAACGGGCAGGCCGACCACGACGGCGACCACGAACGGCCACGGTATGGCGAACGTGGCGGGATCACCGGCGCCCTGCGTCGTCATCGGCCTGCTCAGCGCCACGCCCGTGACCGCTCCGGCGACCAGCCCCACCAGCGCGCCGAGTCCGGAGATGTAGAGGGCCTGCCCGGCCACGACCATCCGCAGGGTCCCTGGCTGGGCGCCGATGGCCGCCATCGTCGCCCGGTCGGGCCGCATGTCGGCGGCCGCCAGGCGGGTGGCGGCCAGCGTGCCGCCGACGACGAGGACGAGGGCGCCGACGAGCCAGCCCCACAGTCCGGGATCGGGCGTGTTGCGGTAGCCCTCCTCGGAGGCGACCGTGACGCGGGAGGCCACCTTGTGGAGATCGCCCGACAACGTCGAGCCGGCCGGCGGCCGGTACATGGCGTAGAGCTGGCGCTCCACCGTGGAGAAACCCGCCTGTTCGACCAGGGCGCGCGGCAGCAGGGCACCGCCCTGGTACTCGTCGGCGGGCGTGGCCGTCACGGCGGGCACCTCGAACCTGCGCGGGGGGCCGGACGTGGAGCTCGCCCGCAGCGCCAGCTTGCCGTCCCGCACGGCGGCCGCGTCGAACACCACGGCCTTGCCGCTCGCCAGCGCCGCGGCCGCCCGCGGGTCGTGGCGCCCTTGCAAAAGCCTGAGGAGGGTCTGGTCGCCGATGGCCACCGAGCGACGCGTGCGCGTCCCGTTCCATCGCACGGTGTATCGCAACGCGTAGCGGTGACCCTTGGCGTCGTTCGCCTGGTAGCCGGCGGCCAGCGGCACGCCCGGCAACCGCCGGGCCGTCTCCGCGCGAAGTCCGTTCCAGGTCGCGTCGGCCATCTTGCCGCCCCAGATCGCCAGCATGCCGGTCGGGCGCGCCGAGGTGTAGGCGTTCCGCCGGTCCATGTACTCGCTTTGGGTGCCGATGCCGATCGCCACGACCATGGCCGTGACCGCCATGACGGCCGCCACGGCGCTCGCCGTCCGTGAACGGTTGCGGACCGCGTCGCGGACCGCCACCCGCAGCGGGAGCCGCAGCCGCGCGGCCGGCCGTCCCGTGAGGCGGATCAGCCATGGCGTCAGCGCCACCAGCCCGACCAAGACCGGCACCGCGGAGGCGAGCACCCACACCGAGCCCGGCTGGCGGCGCGCGACCACCGTCGCCCCCAGCCCGGCCAGCACCAGCACGGCCCCCGCCAGCGGCCATCCCGGCCGATCGGCCGGCGCGGGCGCGCGGCCGGCCAGCACGGCCGCGGTGTTCTGCCTGGCCGCCTGCGCGGCGGGTACCAGCGCCGCCACCAGCCCGGTGAGCAGGCCCAGCGCGGCGACGCACAGGACCGGCGTCCACGGCACCCCCGGCGGGCCTACCTGCCCTCCCCATCGCGCCAGGACCGACGCGCCCAGCACTCCTGCGCCGATGCCCAGCACCGTCGCCACGACGGTGGCGGCACCGCCGAGGACCAGCCCGTCGGCCAGCACGATCGTCCGCAGGTGCCCGGCGGAACCGCCCTGCGCCGCGATCTCGGCCAGTTCCCTGCGCCGCCTCCTGAGCCCGACCGCGAAGGCGGGCCCGGCGAGCAGCACGATCTCCAGCATCACCACGATCACCATGGCGCCGATCCCGACCACGCCCTGGACGCCGGGGGCCGACGCGCGGGCCATGACCGGGTCGGCGAGCATCGTGCGGGAGATGACGTACAGACCGGCCCTGTTCAGCGCGGGCACGTCGGCCCAGGACACGGGCCTGGCGGTGCCGGCGAGCCAGCCGGGGCCGTACAGGTTGGGCGACCAGATGCCGTCCAGGGGCACCAGCGGCAGATCCGGACCCACGACCTGGCGGAGCGAGGGCCGGTTCGGGTGGTCGACCACGCCGACCACCGTCAGCGGCGCCGCGCCGGACGGCCGCAGGAGGTCGCCGGGCCGAAGCCCGGACGCGGGTGTCACCGCGACCTCGCGGGCGGCGGGGAACCTGCCCTCGCTCAGTGTCAGCATCCCCCTGGTGAGGGGATCGCGCAGGTCGGTCTCCACCGCGTCGACCTGTCCGGTGCCCAGCCGGAGCACGCCGGTGCTGAGGTGGATCACCCGGGTGCCCGGTCCGAGCAGGGCCGCCACCTCCGCCGCGCCGGGCTCGGGAGCGGCCGTTCCGTCGACGCCGGTCTCCCAGCTCGACCCGTTCGGCTGCTGCTGGAGCACCGTGCCTTTGGGTACCCGCACGAGGCGGACCTCGGCGGCGCCGATCTCGGCGGGCAGTCCCTCCTGCGGAGTGACGGTCATGGTCTCGAAGAGGGTGAGGATCGCCGTGATCACCAGGACGGGCAGGCCGATCATCACCATGATGAGCGCGCTTCGTCCCCGGGAACGCCACGCGGCGCGGCGGGAGATGCGCAGCGCGGCGCGGACGGCGCTCATCGGGCGCTCGTCAGCGGCGCGTCCGTGGCGTCGCTGATCATTCCGTCGCGGAGGAACACCACACGATCGGCCCACGCGGCGTAGCGCGGCTCGTGGGTGACGAGCAGCACCGCCCCGCCCGCGTCGCAGCGGGTGCGTAATATCTCCAGGACCTCGTCACCGGCGCGCGTGTCGAGCGCGCCGGTCGGTTCGTCGGCCAGCAGCAGGCGCCGCTCGCCCACCAGGGCGCGGGCGATCGCGACCCGCTGGCGCTGGCCCCCCGACAGCTCGTCGGGGAAGCGGTCGGCCAGGTGCGCCGTGCCGGTCTCCGTCAGCACGGCCATGGCCTCCTCCCGGGCCAGGCGCGAGCGCACGCCGTCCAGCTCGCGCGGCAGCATCACGTTCTCCGCGGCCGTCAGCGACGTGATCAGGTTGAGGTCCTGGAAGACGTAGCCGACGTCGCGGCGGCGCAGCGCCGCCAGGTCGCGCACGGTGGCGAGGTCCCGCTCGCCGATGCGCACCGTCCCCGACGTGGGCCGGTCGAGCCCGCCCGCGAGATTGAGCAGGGTCGACTTGCCGGACCCGGACGGGCCCATGACCGCGACCAGCTCCCCCGCGCCGACCTCGAGGCTCACGTCCCTCAGGGCGTGTACGGCCGTCGCCCCCTCGCCGTGGACCCTGGCCACCTCGGACAGCCGTACGACCGTCATCGTTCCTCCTTGAGAACGGCCTCGCAGTGGTCCAGCCACCGTTGCTCGGCCTCAGCCTGGAAGATCATGGAATCGAGCACGAGCCGCTGGGCCGTGCCCTGCGTGACGGCCCGCTTGGCCTTGGTCAGTTCCTGGAGGGCGCGCATGGTCGCCGTCCGCTGCCTGCGGACCACCTCGGCGACGTCGACCTCCTTGGCGGCGACGGCCATGGCCAGCTTGATGACCAGTTCGTCCCGCGGACGGTCGGACTGGGCGATGGGGGTGCCGAACCATCGCGCCATCTCCGCCCGGCCGTCCGCGGTGATCGTGTAGACGACCCGGCCCTGCTCGTCCGACTCCCCCGGCGCGACCAGTCCGTCGCGTTCCATGCGGGACAGCGTCGTGTAGACCTGGCCGATGTTGAGCGGCCAGGTCGCCCCCGTCGACGCCTCGAACTCCCCTCGCAACTGGTAGCCGTGCCGGGGCCCTCTGCTGAGCAGGGCGAGCAGCCCGTGTCTGATCGACATGGATACCAAGTATGCATATTCAGTATGTACTCCTCAAGCGGATCCGCCTATTTCCGCAAAAGAGAAGGGTGTTCCACCGCACGGCCCAATGGGGTGCAACTCTCGAGTTGCGCTTCGATGACGCGATGTGCAACTCTGGGGTTGCGTCAATTGGTGACGGTGAAGACGAAGGAGTCCCTCATGAGCGAGGATCGGATCGAGCGCGAGACCCTGATCGCGGCGTCCCTGGAGCGGGTGTGGTCGCTGGTGAACCAGCCCGGGTTCTGGGTGGCCGAGGAGGCGAGCCTGGTCGGCACGGTGGCCAGGGAAGGCGAGACGATGGTGGCCAAGAACCCGCAGTACGGCGAGTTCCCGGTGCGCGTGGAGAAGGTCCGGCCGCAGACCTACGTGGCCTACCGCTGGACCAGCGCGTTCCCCGGACAGGAGCTGCGCGCGGACAACAGCACGCTGGTGGAGTTCACGCTGACCCCCGAGGGAGACAAGACGCGCCTGCGCGTCGTCGAGAGCGGGTTCGCGGCGCTGAACGGGACCGAGGAGGTGCGCGGCCGGGCGGTGAAGGACAACACCGAAGGCTGGCCCCAGGTGCTGGACGCGTTCAAGAAGCGCGCCGAGCAGTCGTCCGTGTGACGGACGAACGAAGCGCGGGCCCGGCCGTCGCCGGTGGGGCGGAGGAGGGTCGCGGCGCGGCGGAGGCGGTCGACGGCGTCCTGGTGGCGCTGGCCGACCCGATGCGGCGCCGGCTGCTCGACCTGCTCGCCGCGCGGGGCGAGGCCACCGCGACGATGCTCGCCGGAGGGGTCCCGGTCTCACGGCAGGCGGTGGTCAAGCATCTCGCCGTCCTCGAGGCCGCCGGGCTGGTCTCCGGTGGCCGGGTGGGACGCGAGGTGCGGTACGCGGTGCGCCCCGCGGCCCTGGACGCGACGGCGCGGTGGATGGCCGCCCTGGCCTCCGACTGGGACCGCCGCCTGGCGACCATCAAGCGCCTCGCCGAACAGGCGGAGCGCGATTCGCGCTAGCCCGCTTACTTCAGCCAGTCGGTGTAGCGGGTGGGGGCGATGCGGGCGCCGTGCCCGGCGGTGAGGACGTCGCCGTGGACGGCGGCGAACATGCCGGCGGTGTCGTCGGTGGTCACCGAGCGCGTGTCGCCCTTGGCGGCGAGGGTGATCCGGCCGAGTTCGTCCAGGGGGTAGGTGTCGGGGCCGGCCAGGTCGAGGGTGCCGCCCAGGGGCGGCCCCGCCGCGACGTCGGCGACGGTGGCGGCGACGTCGGCGGCGGCGACCGGCTGCACGGGGGTGCGGGGCAGGCGGACGGTGTCGCCGTCGGCGGTCCAGGACAGGACGGCCTCGACGAACTCCATGAACTGGGTGGCGCGGACGATGGAGTAGGGGACGGGCCCGGCCTTGAGGATGTCCTCCTGGAGGGTCTTGGCGCGGTAGTAGTCGAGGCCGGGGACCTGGTCGACGCCGACGATGGACAGGATGACGAAGTGCCCGGCGCCCGACCGCCGGGCCGAGGCCAGAAGGACGTCCATCGAGGTCTGGAAGAACGCGGGCGAGGCGTCGTCGAAGGTCGGGGAGTTGGTCAGGTTGACGACCACGTCGGCGCCGGCCAGCGCCGCGTCCACGCCCTGGCCGGTGAGCACGTCGACCCCGGTGGACAGCGAGTGCGGCACCGCCTCGTGCCCGGCCGCGTTCAGGTCCCGCACGACCTGCGACCCGATCAGCCCGGTTCCGCCGATGACTGCGAACTTCATGACACGTCCTGCCTTCCTTGTCGACACAGATGACCCAGATGACCCAGATGTCCGGTGCCCGCTAACTCGGACACTCGATGTCCGAGATGATACACGGACAAATCTGGTCCGAGTTAACGGGGAGGTGGATTAGGGTGAAGAAGTGAAGCTGTCGGGTGGTGTCGAGTGGGCACTGCACTGCTGTGTCGTGCTGACGTCGGTGCGGGAACCGGCGCCGGCCGCCCGGCTGGCCGAACTGCACGACGTGTCCCCCAGCTATCTCGCCAAGCAGCTCCAGGCCCTCTCGCGCGCCGGGCTGGTCCGCTCGGTCCAGGGCAAGGCGGGCGGCTACGTCCTCACCCGCTCCCCCGCGCTGATCACCGTGCTCGACGTCGTCGAGGCCGTCGACGGGCCCGGCCCCGCGTTCGTCTGCACCGAGATCCGGCAGCGCGGCCCGCTGGCCGCCCCGCCGCAGGCCTGCACCGCCCCCTGTGCCATCACCCGCGCCATGGCCGGAGCCGAGGCCGCTTGGCGGGACGCCCTGCGGTCGGTCTCCGTGGCCGACCTGGCCCGCGACGTCACCTCCGACTACGGCCCCGGCGCGCTGGCCGGGATCAGCGAATGGCTGGGCGCGGCCGAAGCCTGAGCCCCGGCCGTCTCACCGGCGGCGCGAGGCGGCGTTCAGCGCCGAGGTGCTGGTGCCCCACATGTTGTCGGCGACGTTGACCGTGTGCCCCGGGGGGACGATCTCGTCGATGCGGTCGAGGACGTCGGCCGGCAGGGTGATGCCGTCGGCCGCCAGGTAGGACTCGAGGTGCTCCATCGTGCGCGGGCCGACGATCGCGGAGGTGACCGCCGGGTGGTGGGTGGCGAACGCCACCGCCATCTGGACCAGGGTCAGCCCGGCCTCGTCGCCGAGCGCCCCGAGGGCGTCGGCGGCGTCGAGCTTCGCCGCGTTGACCGCGGAGGTGGTGTCGTAGTTCGCGGCGAAACGGTTCCGCCGCGCCGGCGAGCCCGGCCCGGCGATCTCCCGGTCCTTGCGGTAGGAGCCGGACAGCCAGCCGCCGGCCAGCGGGCTGTAGGTCAGGACGCCCATCCCGTAGCGCACGCAGGCCGGCAGCACGTCGTACTCGATGGCGCGGGTCAGCATCGAGTACGTGGGCTGCTCGGTGCGGAATCGCTCACGGCCGCGGCGCTCGGCGGTCCACTGGGCCTCGACGATCTCGGAGGCGGCGAGCGTCGACGCGCCGAACATCCGGATCTTCCCGGCGTGCACCAGGTCCGACAGGACGCCCAAGGTCTCGTCGACGTCGGTGGCCGCGTCGAGACGATGGATCTGGTAGAGGTCGATCCAGTCGGTCCCGAGCCGCCGCAGCGAGCCCTCGACCGCTTGGGTGATCCACCGCCGCGACGCCCCGCGGTGGTTGGGGTTCTCGTCGAACGGCAGGCCGGCCTTCGTGGCCAGGATGACGTTCTCGCGCCGCCCGCCCTTCAGCGCCTCGCCCACGATCTGCTCCGACTCCCCGCCGGAGTAGAAGTCGGCGGTGTCGACGAAGTTGATCCCGGCGTCGAGGGCGCGGTGGACGACCTTGACGGAGTCCTCGTGGTCGGGGTTGCCGAAGGCGCCGAACATCATCGCGCCGAGGCACAACTGGCTGACCGAGACGCCGGTGCGTCCCAGGGGTCGGTATTCCATGGAGAGCTCCTTGTGCTGCCGTGAGCGGATCACGGCGGGGAGACGGAGTCCGCAGCGAAGCGGACAGCCTGTCCACATGACTGTAGCGGATAGGCTGTCCGCTTACCAAACGGGCGGCCCGTCCGCCTCCCGGTGCCCATGGCCTGGCCGCAGGGAGGACGCGCCGAGTTGGCATCGGGCGCGAAGTTCGGCGAATCTGCTCGCTTGTGACCGAATCCTCCACACACCTCGATGCCACGGCGGACGCCTACGACGCCATGGCCGTCGTCTACGCCGAGTTCGCGCGTGACGCGCTCGACGCCCTGCCGCTGGATCGTGCGGTGCTCGCCGTGTTCGCCGAGTTCGTCCAGGCCGCCGGCACCGGGCTCGTCGCCGAGCTGGGATGTGGGCCTGGGCAGACGACCGCGCACCTGCGGGGCCTGGGGCTGGACGTCTTCGGCGTCGACCTGTCGCCGGTGATGATCGGCCTGGCCCGCCGGGCCTACCCGGGCCTGCGGTTCGAGGTCGGTTCCATGGACGCCCTGGACCTGGCCGACGGTGAGCTTCGCGGCGTCGTGTCCTGGTATTCGGTCATCCACGCCCCACCTCACGTCATGCCCTCGTACTTCACCGAGTTCCGGCGGGTGCTCGCCCCGGACGGCCACCTCCTGCTCGGGTTCTTCGAGTCCGAGGGCGAGGCGGTCACGGCGTTCGACCACAAGGTGACGACGGCCTACCGGTGGCCGATCGACGAGCTCGCCGGGCTGGCGGGCGAGGCCGGGTTCGCCGAGATCGGCCGGATGCTGCGTGAGCCGGGCGAGGGGGAACGGTACCGCCGGGGGCACCTGCTGATGCGCAAGGACAGGTGACCCCGCCGAAACCTCAGCGCGGAAGGAGGCCTCAGCGCGGACGAAGGCCTCAACGCGAGAGGGGCCTCGGCGCGGAAGGAGGCCTCAGCGCAGCCGGCGCGCGCGTACCACCAGGTCCTCGGCATGGTGCGCGCCGGCCCCGCCCTCGGGTGCGACGCGCGCCCGCTGTTCGTGCGCCTCCACCTCCCAGTCGTCGTCGAGCAGCGCGAGCACCATCGAGGGCCACACGAAGTCGGCCGGGTCGAAGCCGTCCTCCCGCGCCTGGTGGGCGTCCACCCCGGCGTGGTGCACGAACAGCAGCACCCCGCCGGGCGCGACCGCCGCGAGCAGCGCCCGCTCGGCCAGGGCGCCTGCGGTGCGCGGCAATGCCGGGTACTGCGCGGAGACCAGGTCGAAGGACGCCGGCGGGAGCCCGGCCTCCGCCAGGCCGGCGTGCACCCATCGGACTTCAGCGCCGGCGTCCCTGGCGTGCCCGGCCGCCCGCTCCAGCGCCACGCCCGAGACCTCCAGCGCGGTCACCTCCCAGCCGCCGCCCGCCAGCCAGACGGCGTCCGCGCCCTCGCCGCAGCCGACGTCGAGCACCCGCCCCGGCGTGAGCCCGGCGACCTCGGCCACCAGCGCGCCGTTGGGCCGCCCGCTCCACAGCCGGTCCCGTTCGGCGTACCGCTTGTCCCATTCCGCCCGCGCCGCGGGGTCGCCGAGGTACGCGCCTGCGGGCGAGGGAGCGTCGGACGTGGTCGGACCTGCCGTGATGTCGTCGGTCATCGGACCACTGTGGCCCACGACGGCCCGGCCGCCAACTCCTGTTGCCGATAAGGCAAGACGTCAGGGGCTCGTGAGGATGACCAGCCGCTGGGTCGCCCTGGTCATCGCGACATAGCGGTCGACCGCCCCTTCGATACCCTCGCCGAACGCCTCGGGGTCGACGAGGACGACCAGGTCGAACTCCAGCCCCTTCGACAGCTCCGGGGTCAGCGACCGGACGCGGGGCCTCGCCTTGACCGCAGAATCGCCGATGACGCAGGCGATCCCGTCGGCGTGCCCGGCGAGCCAGGTGTCCAGGACCGCGTCCAGCTCCGCAGCGGATCCGTGGACGACGGGGGCCCCTCCGCTTCGGATGGAGGTCGGCACGTTGGCGTCCGGGAGCACGGCCCGGATGACCGGTTCGGCCTCGGCCATGATCTGTTCCGGCGTCCGGTAGTTGACGCTCAGGGAGGCCAGGGTGATCCGGTCGAGCCCGATCCGCCGCAGCCGTTCCTGCCAGGACTCGGTGAACCCGTGCCTGGCCTGGGCCCGGTCCCCGACGATGGTGAAGCTCCGGGACGGGCAGCGCAGCAGCAGCATCCGCCACTCCGCGTCGGTCAGTTCCTGGGCCTCGTCCACGACGATGTGCGCGAACGGGCCGGCGAGCAGGTCCGGTTCGGTGCCGGGCACCGCGGTCCCGTCGACCAGGGCGTCCTTCAGGTCCTGGCCGTGCAGCATCGCCACCGCGCCCTCGCCGTCGTCGTCGGCCTCGAGCAGGGCGTCGACGACCTTGGCCATGTTCTCGCGTTCGGCGGCGACCGAGGCCTGGTGCCGGCGCCTGCGCCGTGACGCCTCGGGGTCGCCGAGCCGCTGCCGCGCCGCGTCCAGGAGCGGCAGGTCGGACACCGTCCAGGCCTGGGCGTCCTCGCGCTGAAGCCTGCGGACCTCGTCGGTGCTGAGCCAGGGAGCGCATTTGCGCAGGTAGGCGGGCACCGTCCACAGGTCTCCGACCAGGTCGGCCGCCTCGATCAGCGGCCACGCCTTGTTGAGGGCGGTGAGCAGCTCCCTGTTCCGCAGCAGCGACCTGCGGAGCGGGCCGGGCGGGACCTCCTCGCCGTCGGTCTTGCCGATCAGGATCGTGAGCAGCTCCTCCCAGATCTGGTCGCGCGCCTCGTTGTGCGGGGTTCCGGGTTCCGGTGCCTCGAACGCCTCGGCCCAGTCGTCGGTGCCCAGCCAGAGGTCGGACCAGGGGGTGGCGATCGTCATCCCCGTCGTGGGCGGGTTCTCGTAGAACCTGACGGCCGGCTCGATCGCCTCCACCAGGTCCGCCGACGACTTCAGCCGGGCCACCTCCGGGTCGGTCTCGGTCGCGGCCGCGGCCCCCTCGGCGACCAGGTCCCGCAGGGTGCAGGTCTGTACGCCCTCCTCTCCGAGGCTGGGCAGGACGTCGGCGACGTAGGCCAGGTAGGGCTGGTGCGGGCCGACGAACAGCACCCCGCCCCGGCGGTGACCGAGGCGGGGGTCGGCGTACAGGAGGTAGGCCGAGCGGTGCAGGGCGACGACGGTCTTCCCCGTGCCCGGTCCGCCGTCGACGACGAGGGCGCCGCGAGAGCCCGCGCGGATGATGGCGTCCTGGTCGGCCTGGATGGTGCCGAGCACGTCTCGCATCCGGCCCGACCGGTCGCCGCCCAGGCTGGCGATGAACGCGGACTGGTCGTCGAGCGCGGCGGCGTGCCCCTCGAACCCCTCGGAGGTGAACACCTCGTCCCAGTAGTCGCTGATCAGGCCGCGGGTCCAGCGGTACCTGCGGCGGCTCGCCAGCCCCATCGGGTTGGCGTGGGTGGCCCCGAAGAACGGCTCGGCCGCCGGGGACCGCCAGTCGAGCAGCAGCCGGCGGCCCGTGGGGTCGGTGAGGCCGAGCCTCCCGACGTACACGGGTTCGGGGTCGTCGGCGCCGACCATGTGCCCAAGACACAGGTCCAGGCCGAAGCGGCGCAGGGCGCGCAGGCGAGCGGTCAGCCGGTGGATCTCCAGGTCCCGGTCCAGCGCCTGCCTGCCCTTGCCGCCGGGTGACCTCAGCTCGGCGTCGAGGCGGCCGGACAGGTCGATGATCGTCTGCTCGAGGCTCTCGGCGATGGCGGCGAAGTGCCGCTCGTCACCGGCGATCAGCGCCGGGGCGGCCTTGGGGGCGAGGTGGCCGGGAAGGTCGAACGCGCTGGTGGTCAGAGGGCTCACGCATCGGCTCCGATCTGAGGTGACGAGGCACTTTCCCGGTCCCCGCACGACCCGTACGTCGACGACAACACACGCATTCCGCATTCCCCGTATTCGTGGATCTGGTCTCGGCCGGTGGTCAGGTGCCGGCCTACGGCCGACGATTCTGCGGCATGACCGGGGGCTTGCCGCAAGTCCCCCGGTGCGCTATAGGTTGAGAGTGGAAAGGAGTGGGACGACCTCCTTTCCCCTGGCCCCGCGCCGCGTGCTCGCGAAGCGGCGGTGATCCCCCTCGGCCCGGCCCTCCTCCGCTCAAGGCCGTCTTCGACGACCCCTCCCGTCTCGTGGACGCCTGCCCGGATAAATCGTGCGTATCGTGCATTCATGCGCATCGTGCACGTTCGGTCGGTAGGGTGGCACGAGACGGCGACGGGTGAGCGCGGCGTGCCGCGAGACGAGGATGTGGTGATGGCGATTCCCGGTGAGCAGACCGATGGCCGTGACGGAAGGGCGACGACGCAGTCCCCGACGCAGATCCGCCGGATGCTGCCGGCCGACATGGTGGAGCGGGGCCGGTGCCCCTTCGATCCGCCGTCCGGCGTACGGGAGCGGCGTGACCAGGGCGCGGTCCAGCCGCTCACGCTCCTCAACGGCGCTCCCACCTGGCTGGTCAGCGGCCTGCCCGAGGCCCGCGCCATCCTCGCCGACCCCCGCTTCAGCTCCGACCGGATGCGCTACCCCGACGTCACCACGCTGCAGCCGCACGAGGTCGAGCGGCTGGCCGCCGCGGCCGGGAGCGGCCCGTCCGCCGGCGGCATCGCGCCGAAGGTCGAGAGCCGCACCGACGGGATGTTCGTCTTCATGGACCCGCCCGAGCATACGCGCCTGCGGCGGCTGCTCACCGGCCAGTTCACCGTCCGGCGGATGAAGGCGCTGGAGACGCGGCTGCGGGAGATCGCCGTGGAGCACATCGAGGCCATGATGGCGGCCGGCACCGAGGCCGATCTCGTGCCCGCCTACGCGCTGCCGATCCCCTCGCTGGCGATCTGCGAGCTGCTCGGCGTCGACTACGCCGACCGGGCCGAGTTCCAGGAACGCACCGCCATCGCGCTGAACTCCACGACCCCCGAGCAGGAGCGGGTCCAAGCAGGTCTGGGACTGTACGGCTTCATCCAGGGACTGGTGACGGCCAAGCGTGCCGAGCCGGGCGACGACATCCTGTACGGTCTCATCCACGACACCGACCCGCCGCTGACCGACGCCCAGCTCACCGACGTGGCCCTGCTGTTGCTCGGCGCCGGGCACGAGACCACCGCCAACATGCTGGGCCTTGGCACCTTCGCCCTGCTGGAGCACCCCGACCAGCTCGCCGCGCTGCGCGCCGACCCGGCACTGATGGACAACGCGATCGAGGAGCTGCTGCGCTACCTGTCCATCATCCAGATGGGCGTCAGCCGGGTGGCCATCGAGGACGTCACGGTCGACGGCGTGCGGATCCCCGCCGGCGGCACCGTGATCATCGCCACGCCTGAGGCCAACCGTGACCCCCGCCAGTGGGAGGACCCCGACCGCTTCGACGTGCACCGGCCCCGGTCCACGCACCTGGCCTTCGGCCACGGCATCCACCAGTGCCTCGGGCAGCAGCTCGCCCGGTCGGAGATGCGCGTGGGCCTGAGCGAGCTGATCACCCGCATGCCGGACCTGCGCCTCGCCGTACCCGCGGACCAGGTGCCGCTGCGCAACGAGATGCTCATCTTCGGGGTCCACTCCCTGCCCGTCACATGGTCCTGACCGGGATGTCCCAGGCCGGTGAGGCGGCCGTGGTCGGACGCCGCGAGCGCAAGAAGCTGGTCACCCGGGCCGCCATCCGCCAGGCGGCGCTGCGCCTCGCGCTGCGCCACGGCGTGGAGAACATCACCGTCGAGCAGATCGCCGTCGAGGCCGACATCGCGACGCGGACCTTCTTCAACTACTTCTCCGGCAAGGAGGAGGCGGTGGCGGCGGCCGCCGCGGCCGGCGCGGAAGCGCTCATCGCCGGGTTCCGCGCCCGGCCCGCCACCGAGTCGGTGCTGCGGGCGCTGCGCCAGGCCGCGCTCGCCCTCATCGACCACGACGCCGCGACCAGCCGGGACTACATCAGGGCGATCCAGCTCATCCGCCGGACGCCGTCGCTGCTCCCCCACGAGCTGGCCGTGCTGGCCGCCCAGGAGAAGGCGCTCGCCGACGCCATCACCGACCGGCTCCAGCCCGGCGCCGGACCCGCCGTCACCGACATCTACCCGGCGCTGTGCGCGGCGACCGCGCTGACGGCGCTCCGCGTCGTCCTGGGCCGGTGGCTCGAACACGCCGGCCCGGACGAGACGCCGCCCATGGCCATCCTGCGCCGGGAGATCGACCACGCCATCGCCGACCTGGCCGCCGGCCTGGACCGCCCCGGGGTGACCCCCGCGCCCTGATGAGGGTCAGACCAGCGGGAGGTGCCGGATTCCCGTCATGGTCGGGGCGGGCATGAACTGAACGGGGTCGTTCGGGTCGGTGCGCAGGGGGTCGAACCGGTCGAGCAGGATGTTCAGCGCGACACGTCCCTCCAGGCGGGCCAGGGGCGCGCCCAGGCAGAAGTGGATGCCGTGACCGAAGGCGAGATGCGGGTTGGGGGCGCGGCCGGGATCGAAGGCGGCGGGGTCGGCGAACTGCCGGGGATCCCTGTTGGCCGATCCGAGCCAGATCATGACCAGCTGGTCGGCCGGGATCGTCACGCCGCCGAGTTCGGTCTCGCGCGTGGTGGCCCGGGCGAGCAGGGCGAACGGGGTGAACAGGCGGAGGGACTCCTCGATGGCGGCCGGGATCGAGGCGCGGTCGGCCCGTATCCTGTCCTGCTGCTCGGGGTGGGCGTCCAGGCACAGGACGGTGTTGCCGAGCAGCATCGTCGTGGTGATGTGCCCGGCGAGCAGCAGGACGATCGCGAAGTTGACCACCTGGTCGTCGGGCAGGCGTTCGCCGTCCACCTCGGCCTGGACCAGCCGGGTGAGCAGGTCGGCGCGCGGCTGCCGCTTGCGTTCGGCGGCGTGGGCGGCGAGGTAGTCGGCCATCTCCTTCCACGGCCCCAGCGTGGCCTGGAGGTCCACCTCCTGCGGGCCGGCCGACTCGGCGATCGAGATCTTGGCGTCCCGCTGGAACAGCGCGTCGGCCCACCGTTTGAACAGGGCGCGGTCGCTGCTGGGCACCCCCAGCAGTTCGGCGATGACGATGACGGGGAGCGGGTAGGCCAGGTCGGTCACCAGCTCCACCCGGCCCCGGTCGCGCGCCTCGTCGAGCAGCTCGTGGGTGAGGGCGGCGATCCTCGGCTCGAGGTCCGCGACCACCTTGCGGGTGAAGGCGCTGCTGACCAGTTTGCGCAGCTTGCCGTGCTCCGGCGGGTCGATCTGGGTGATGAAGCCGTCCAGCGAGAACTCCGAGCTGTCGGGCTTCATGCTCGGGGGCACCACGCGCATGGTGTCGGAGGAGAACGTCGCGGGGTCGCCGAGGACCGCCTGCATCTCGGGGTAGCCGTAGACGTTCCACATGCCGGCGGCGGCGTCGTACTCGACGGGCGGGCCCGATCGCGTGCCGTGCAGCCAGAAGAGCCGGTCGGGGATGTCGTAGCGCTTGACGATGTCGGTCATCGTCTCTCCTTGGTCGTGGTTTTCACTGCGGCAGAGCACACTGGCGAAGTCGTAGTCGATCCGGTCGACGGCCTCGGCCGCGTAGTGGTCACCGAGGATCGGCGCGGGCAGGCGGCTCTCCCACGCGCGCAGGTACAGGGTGCCGACGAGCGTCCAGGCCACCTCCTCGCCGGCGAGGCCGCGAAAGTCGATCTTCTCCCGTTCATCCGGCGCTCCGTACGTCGTCTTCCTTCTTGCGGTACTCCTGCCAGCGCAGGAGGAACTCGTCCGCGTCGCGCTCGGTGAAGGCGAAGAACTCCTGGGTCTCCTTCAGCCGGGCCCGCTGTTCCGGCCGGGTGTCGTCCACGACCGACAGCGCGAACTCCAGCGCCTCCTGGGCCGGTCGCAGGGCGGCCACCTGGACCCGCATGACGTGCGCCCATCCGCCGCCGACCACCCGGTAGCAGTGCTCGCGGCCCGACGTGGGGACGCGCTCGATCATCCCGGCCGCCTCGAGCTGCCGGGCGACGGTGCTGATCGCGGTCTTGCTCACGCCGAGCTCGGCGGCCAGATCGGTGAGCGACCGGTGCGGCGGCGCGCAGATCATCAGCCAGGCGTACAGGCGGCCCATCGTCCGCGTCGCGCCGAGCCGGTCCATGACCAGGCCCATCCGGTCGACGAACTCGCTTTCCCGCGGATCCATCCGTCAACTCCGAGCACATCGTAAAGTACGTACTTGACGAAGTATACGAGCTTCACCGCCCGGGGCAAGTGCGATCGCCACGGCCGCGCGCTCAGCCGGTGGCGGCGCCGAACCACGTCGGCAGCCGGCCGAGCAGGTCCCGCTGGTCCTCGCCGGCCCAGGCCACGTGGCCGTCCGGCCGCAACAGCACGGCGGGCACGTCCAGCTCCTCGCTGACGTCGGCGACGTGGTCGACCCGATCCGCCCAGCCCGCCACCGAGAGCCGGCCGGTCTGGTCGAGCAGCAGCCCTCGGCCGGCGTGCGTCAGCCCGTAGAGGCGGCCCCGCTTCAGCCGCACGTCCCGCATCCGCCGGCCGAGCAGCTCGTGCCCCCCGCCGAAGTCGTAGCGCACCCCGATCGCCGTGTTCTGCTCGACCAGGTACCGGTTCACCTCCTCGAAGTCCATCAGCCGCGCCACCAACCGGCGCACCGCCTGGGGACCCGGCTCGGTGGACATCAGCTCCATCTGCGCGCGGGTGTTGTCCAGCACGTCGGCCGCCACCGGGCGGCGTTCGGCCTGGTAACTGTCCAGCAGGCCCTCCGGTGCCCACCCGCCGACCTCGGCGGCCAGTTTCCAGCCGAGGTTGAACGCGTCCTGGATGCCGAGGTTCAGCCCCTGGCCGCCGGCCGGCGGGTGGATGTGCGCCGCGTCGCCGGCCAGCAGCACCCGGCCGGCCCGGTACCGCTCGGCCAGCCGGGTGGCGTCGCCGAAGCGGGAGAGCCAGCGCGGCGAGTGCACGCCGAAGTCGGTGCCCGCGACGGCGCGCAACCGGCGCCTGACCTCCTCAAGGACCGGCGGGACCGCGCGGTCCGGCGCCACCCCTTCGGCGGGCACGACGACCCGGTACACCCCGTCGCCCAGCGGGCCGAGCCCGAACCGCAGCTCGGTCCTGCGGACGTCGGCGACGATGGCGGCGATCGTCGCCGGATCCTCGGTCGCCTCCATCTCGCCCAGCAGCGTCTCGACCTTGGCGGGCTCGCCGGGGAATCCGACGCCGAGCAGCTTGCGCACCGTGCTGCGGCCGCCGTCGCACCCGACGAGGTAGCGCGAGCGCAGCCGTGTGCCGTCGGCCAGCTCGACGGTCACCCCGTCCTCGTCCTGGCTCAGCCCGGCCACCTCGTGGCCGCGCCGGATGTCGGCGCCGGCCTCGGCGGCGTGCTCGAACAGCAGGCGCTCGGTGGTGGTCTGCGGGATGGCGAGGACGTACGGATGCGCGGTGTCCAGCCGGTCCGGCGCCGGCTTGGGGATGCCCGCGAAGAAGCCGCCGACCGGGTGCTTGCGGCCGTGCGCGAGGAAGCGCTCCAGCAGGCCGCGCTGGTCCATCACCTCGACGCTGCGCGCGTGCAGCCCGAGCGAGCGTACGTACTTGGCCGGCTCCGCGTCCTTCTCCAGCACGAGCGTGCTCACGTCGTGCAGCCGCAGCTCGGCGGCCAGCATCAGGCCGGTCGGCCCCCCGCCGGCGACGATCACGTCGATCATCGAACCCCCCAGATCGTCGACGTCGAATCCCTGATCCCCGGAAGCCGGTTCCCGTGGGTTCCGGCTCCGGCCGACGATTCTGCGGCACGACCCGGGTCTTGCCGCAAGACCCCAGGTGCGCTATAGGTTGAGAGTGGAGGGGAGTGAGCGTCCTCCTTTTCCGCATCCCCCGCTGTGCCCGGGACTCGTCAGGCGGCCGCGCGTTCGCCGGTCGGCCGGCGGCGGAGGCCCGCCCGCTGGAGGGCCGGCGGCACGTACGCCTGGTCCAGGGTTCCGACGTCGGTGCCCGGCGGGACGATCTCGTCGATCCGGTCCAGGACGTCGCCGCTCAGCGCCACGTCGACGCCGGCGAGAAGGTCGTCGAGGTGGCTCATCGTGCGCGGCCCGACGATCGCGCTGGTCACGCCGGGATGGGCGGTCGCGAACGCCATGGCCAGGTGGGTCAGCGGCAGGCCGGCCTCCTCGGCGAGCGAGATGAACCGCTCAACGGTGTCGAGACGGCGCTCGTCGTTGAGGTGCTCGAAGAAGCCGGCGCGGCGCAGCTCGTTCCGCCCGCCCCTGCGGACGCGCCCGGTGAGCAGCCCCTGCCCGAGCGGGCCCCACACCAGCGTGCCCATCCCGTGGCGCTGGGCGACCGGCAGCACCTCGCGTTCGATGCCGCGGTTGAGCAGCGAGTACGGCGGCTGCTCGGTGTGGAACCGGTGCAGGCCGCGCCGATCGGCGACCCACTGGGCGTGGACGATGTCGGACGCCGGCATGGTGGACGTCCCGATCGCCCGGACCTTCCCGGCGTGAATCAGGTCGGAGAACGCGGAGAGCGTCTCCTCGATGTCGGTCGTGGGGTCGGGCCGCTGGAGCTGGTACAGGTCGATGTGGTCGGTCCGCAGGCGGCGCAGCGAGTTCTCGACCGCGGTCATGATCCAGCGCCGTGAGGCGCCCTGGTGGTTGGGGTCCTCACCCGTCGGGCGGCCGACCTTGGTCGCCAGGACGACGTCGTCCCGCCGCCCCTTGAGCGCCCTGCCGACGACCTCCTCGGAGTCGCCGTAGGCGTCGGCGGTGTCGATGAGGTTGATCCCCGCGTCCAGCGCCTTGTGGATGACGCGGGCCGAGTCGCCGGGGTCGGGGTTGCCGACGGAGGTGGCGAACATCAACGCGCCGAGCGCGTAGGGGCTGACCTTGATGCCGGTCCGGCCGAGCGTGCGGTACTGCATGCGGATCAACCCTGTCTTCGTGAATTTCGTCAATGAGGTGATGCCAGCGTGCGGCGGCGCGGGCGCCGGCGGGAGAGACGTCCCTATCCGGGGACGGGCGGTCCCTGGCTGCGGCCGGCGTCCCGGGGCATGGTGGGGGTGTGGACAGAACCGAACTGGCCGACTTCCTGCGCCGATGCCGTTCCCGGCTCGCCCCCGCAGACGTGGGGCTGGCGTCGGGCGCCCGGCGCCGCACCCCGGGGCTGCGCCGCGAGGAGGTGGCGCAGCTCGCGGGCATGTCCACCGACCACTACACGCGGCTGGAGCAGGCCAGGGGCTCACACCCGTCCCGCCAGATGCTCGCCGCCGTCGCCCGCGCGCTGCGGATGACCGGCGACGAACGGGACCACCTGTTCCATCTGGCCGGCGAGGAGCCCCCGCGCAACCGACCGTCCACCGAGCACGTCCGCCCCGGCCTGCTCCTCGTCCTGGACCGGCTCACCGACGTCCCCGCCCAGGTGATGAGCGATCGCGGCGACGTCCTCGCGCAGAACGCGATGGACAAGGCGCTGCACGGCGACGCGTCCGCCCGCTCCGGGGCGGATCAGAACGTCACCTGGCGCTACTTCACCGACCCCTCCGCGCGGGAGCTCTTCCCGGCCGAGGACCGGGACCATGCCGCCCGCGTGGCGGTGGCGGACCTGCGCGCCACGCTCGCCCGCCGCCCGGACGACGCGCGGGTGGCCGGGCTCGTCCGCCGGCTCCGCGCCCGCAGCGAGGAGTTCTCCGCGCTGTGGGACGCCCACCACGTCGCCGTACGCCGCGGCGGCGTCAAACGCTTCCTGCACCCGGTCGTCGGCCTGCTGGAGCTGGACTGCGAGGTGCTGCTGAACCCCGAGCACGACCAGCGGCTGATCGTCTACACCGCCCAGCCGGGGAGCGGGTCCTACGAGCGGCTGGAACTGCTGCGCGTGGTCGGCCTCCAGGACCTGACCCTCGGCTGACCCGCTGGCAGGCCGGCTCAGGCGTGGCGGTCCGTGGTCCACGTGCCCGCGGCGGCGAGCAGGCGGTCGATCAGATCGTCGGACACCGGGCCGGGTTCGAGCAGGGCGCGATAGAGCAGGGGGCCGATCATCAGGGCCGGGGCGTCGCGGGAATCGCCCGCCGCCTGGAGTTCCCCCGCCTGCTCCGCCAAGGTCAGCGCCGCACGGAGCTGCCGCCCGATGGTGGTGGCGAGCTGGTCGCGTTGGGTGGTGATCTGTGGTCGCGACCGTGCGCCCTGCACGAGTGTGGTCGTCACCGCCAGGACGTCGGGCAGGGCGAGCTGGTCGGCGAGTACGCGCAGGTGCCGCTCCAGCCACGGTCGCACGGGAGTGGCCGGGGCGAGGAAGAAGGGCATCGGGACGTCGGCCATCGCGTCGGTCAGCAGCTGTTCTGAGCGGGGCCAGTGGCGGTAGACGGTGGCGCGGCCGACCTCGGCTCGCGCGGCCACCCGCAGGTGGGTGACGGCGGAGGGGCCTTCCTCGCGCAACAGTTCTCGCGCGGCGGCGAGGATCGCCTCACGGCTGCGGGTCACCCGCGGATCAGGAGTGTCGGCCATGCCTCATCTTATGAGACAACTTGACTCAAAAGTCGAATGAATGCCAAGATTCGACTATGAGACAGAATGACTCAAAAGTCGCCGGGATGGTCGTCCTCGGCGCCACGGGCGGTACCGGCAGGGCCGTCGTCGAGGCCGCCCTGCGCGCCGGGCACGCCGTCACCGCCGTCACCCGCCGGGCCGGCGCACTGCCGCCCGCCCCCGGGCTCACCGTCGAGGTGATCTCCGACCTGGGCCTCCCCGGCCCGGCCGACGAGCGTCTCGCCGGCGTCATCGCGGGACACGACGCGGTCGTCAGCGCCCTGGGCCCCTCGGCCCGCGGCCCCGCCACGGTGTGCGCCGACGGCATCCGCTCCGCGCTGCACGCGATGAACGTGACCGGCGTCCGCCGGCTGGTGGCGGTCAGCGCCCACGGCGCGGCCGAGAGCCGCGACCGCTCCCCCTACTCGCTGGCGCTGTGGGCCTCGGTCGGGGCCAAGATGCGCGACAAGGAGGCGATGGAGGAGCTGATCCGCGCGTCGGACACCGACTGGACGATCGTCCGGCCACCCGCGTTGAGGGACACCGCGCCGACCGGCCACTACCGCACCGGCACCGACCTGCGCATCCGGCTGACCACAGCCGTCTCGCGCGCCGACCTGGCCGACTTCCTCGTGAAGGAGACCATCGAACCGGCCTACCTGCGCCGCGCCCTGCGGATCGCCTCGTGAGCGCCGCACGCCTCCCGGCCGACCCGCACCACCGCACCGCCTTCGTCACCGGCGGCACCGGCGGGATGGGCCAGGTCATCACCACCGCACTCGCCAGGGCCGGTGTGCACGTCGTCACCACCAGCCGCGACCACGACCGCGGCCAGACGCTGCGGCGGCGGATCGCCCAGGAGATCGGCGCCGACCTCGTCGAGGTCCTGACCGGCGACCTGGCCTCCCGCGCGGACCTGCACCGGCTCGCCGCCGAGTTCACCGCCCGCCACGATCGCCTGCACCTGCTCGTCAACAACGCCGGCGCGCACTACCGCGAGCGCCTGCTGACCGCCGACGGCGTGGAAGCGCACCTGGCGGTCAACCACCTCGCCGGATTCACCCTCACCCACCTGCTGGAGGGCCACCTGCTCGCCGCCGGGGACGCCCGCGTCGTCAACGTCGTGTCGGCCACGATGTCCGACGCCCGCCCCGTGCCGCTGTTCGGCCGCCCTCGGCCCGTCCCCCTCGACCTGTCAGGCGTCACCGACGCGCGCGACATCAATCCCGCCGACGGGTACGTCCCCTTCGCCGCGTACGCCAGAGCCAAACTGCTGGCCACGATCTGCGGCTACGAGTTCGCCGAACGCTGGCGCGACGCGGGCGTCACCGTCAACGCCGTCCATCCCGGCATCGTGAGCACCGGCATCGTCAACGACCTCGTCCCCGCCGTCCTCGCGCCGTTCCGGTCGTTCATCCACCGACGCCTGCTCACTCCCGAGCAGGGGGCCGAGGCCGCACTGCGCCTGGTCACCTCCCCCGGCCTCGCCGGCGTCACCGGCCGCTACTACGTCCGCGATCGGGAGACGCGCTCACCCGACATCTCCTACGACCCCGCGACTCGTGCCGCGGCCTGGAAGCTCAGCCTGGCCTGGGCCGACGCGGTGGTGTGACCGAGCCGATGACCGCTCGCCGACCGTCCAGCGCGTCGAACCGCCCGGACTCGAACCGTCCGGACTCGAACCGGCAGGCGGCCCGCCGCGGCTACGCCGGCCCGGGGCGGAGCCCGTCGAGCGCGGTGCGCAGGATCGGTTCGAGGTACCGGTCGTCGCCCTGGATCGTCGCGATCGCGTGGACCATGTCGAGGACCTGTTCCAGGGTGACGTCCTCGCGGACCTCGTGGGCGCGTTGGGCGGCGGCGAGCAGGGGCCGGCCGGCGGCCATGACCCGTGAGCGGCTGTCGTCGAACATCCGATCAAGGCTGTCGACGTGCTTGAGCAGCTCCGAGGCGACGTGCCGCTTGCCGGTGATGAAGGTGAAGAACCCCCGCAGCCAGGCCATGAGCGCCGCTCCCGCCGTCTCGGCGTCGATCGTCTCGGCGGCCGCGCAGATGGTGGCGACCTCGTCGGCGTACAGGGCCTCGAGAAGCTCGCGCCTGCCGGGGAAGTTCCGGTAGAGCGTCGCCATGCCGACGCCGGCCCTCCTGGAGATCTCGGCCATGGAGACCTCGGCCTCGGGAACCGCGAACGCGGCGCGGGCGGCGGCGAGGATCTTGTCGCGGTTGTGCTCGGCGTCGGCCCGCCGGGACGCGGGAGAGGTCTGCTGCATTGGGCACCTTAAGTGGACAGGCTATCCGATAAGCCTCAGGGTCAAGTGGACAGGCTATCCGCCTGTCGGCGCGCCCAATGGTACGTCATCCACCGCGACCGGTTCCCGGCCGCGCACGAAAGGATCTTCCATGGAGTATCGGTCTCTCGCCGGCAACATGTGGAGATCGGCACCCAGGCCCTGGCCCGCCTCCTCCCGTCGCAGATA
Source organism: Sphaerisporangium corydalis (assembly GCF_025506355.1). Lineage (GTDB taxonomy): Bacteria > Actinomycetota > Actinomycetes > Streptosporangiales > Streptosporangiaceae > Sphaerisporangium > Sphaerisporangium corydalis. The sequence goes on along the minus strand of NZ_JANZYP010000044.1, from coordinate 60,826 downwards.
GACCCGCACCTCGGACGTCGTCTCAGCGGGGTGCGGCGATGACGCTGTCGCGCAGGCGGGTGAAGGCGTCGGCGCGGGCGCCGGTGAAGGACGGCGAAGGGACGGCCGCCGGGCGCAGGACCGGGCCGCGGGGGTCGCGGGCCGCGGCGTCCCGGATCGCGGTGAAGATCTTCGGGTGGGGTCCCCAGGGGCCGCCGATGACGATGTGCGCGGGATCGGCGAGTGAGGTGATCGCGGTCAGGGCGCCGCCGACGGCCTCGCCCAGCGTCGCGCGGACGGTGGCGGCGCCGGGGCCGGCCGCGGTGGCCGTGGCCAGGAGCCGGTCGACGTCGATCGCGGTGGAGCCGGGCTGCCGCAGGCCGAGCAGGGCGAAGACCTCGATCAGCGTGGTGGCGCGGCCGCCGGGGCCGGTCGTCGTCAGGTGGGCGATCTCACCGGCCAGCCCTCGGTGCCCGCGCAGGACCAGCCCGTCGCTCATGATCGCGCAGCCCAGGCCCTCCCCCAGATACAGGTAGGCGAAGGTGCCGCCGCCGGGGCGGGCGGCGAGTTCGGCGCGCGCGGCCCAGTTGACGTCGTTGTCTTCGAAGGAGGCCGCCGTGACCGCGCCCACCCTCCCCGCGAGCAGGCCCCTGCCGCCCCTCCCCCGCTGGGAGGAACCCCCGGCCGACCTGCCCGCCGCGATCCGGCAGATCAAGACCGCGTTGCGCGCCCGCATCGCCGCCTCAGGACGAACCGTCGAGGAGGTCTTCGCCGTCGTCGAGCGCGCCATCGAGGCCGAGGTCGCCGAGATCGCCGCGGCGAAAGGCCGTGGCGAGACGATCTGGCCGGTCATCGACTACGCCGACATCGAGGCGGGCACCGTGACGGCCGGACAGGTCCAGGCGCTGCGCCGGCGCGGCTGCCTGGTCGTGCGCGGCCACTTCCCGCGCGGGCAGACCCTGGCCTGGGACCGCGACATCGTCGGCTACACCGAACGCAACGGCTTCTCCGACGCCTACCGGGGACCGGGCGACGACTTCTTCGGCAGCGTCGGATCCACGCCCGAGATCTACCCGATCTACTGGTCCGCCGCGCAGATGCGGGCACGCCAGAGCGACCGGATGGCCCAGGTCCAGGCGTTCTTGAACGCCCAGTGGAAACACCACTCCGACGGCGTCCAGTGGTTCGACCCCGGCCGTGACTCCCTGTACCCCGACCGGATCCGCCGCCGCCCGCCCGGCACCGACTCCGGCGGGCTGGGCACCCACCTGGACCCCGGCACCCTGGACCTGTGGATGACCGGGTCCTACCAGCGGGCCTTCCGGCACCTGTTCGACGGCACGCCCGAGGCCTACGACCCCTGGGACGCCGCCCACCGCACCGACGGCCCCCAGTACCCCGGCACCACCATGTGCTCGGTGTTCCGCACCTTCCAGGGCTGGACGGCCCTGTCGGACATGGACCACGACCAGGGCGTGCTGCACACCGTCCCGATCCCCTCGGCGATGGCCTACCTGATGCTCCGGCCGCTGCTGGGCGACGTACCCGGCGACGACATGTGCGGGGTCACCGTGAACCAGGTCTTCCCCGCGAGCGAACGCTGGCACCCGCTGCTCCTGCGCGCCCTCACCGGCATCCCCGACGTGCGCGCCGGCGACTCGGTCTGGTGGCACTGCGACATGATCCACAGCGTGGCACCGGTCACCGGCCAGAAGGGCTGGGGCAACGTCATGTACATTCCCGCCGCCCCGTGGTGCCCGCGCAACGAACGCTACGCCGCCACGGTCCGGCAGGCGTTCGCCACCGGTTCCAGCCCCGCGGACTTCCCCGCGGAACACTACGAACGCTCCTGGCCCGACCGCTTCCCCGAGGCCGGCCTCAACGCCACCGGCCGCCGCGGCCTCGGCTTCTAGGCGGCGTTCTTCCCGGTCGTCGCGCGGGCGAGGGTGCGCGCGCGTGACGGCTCGTGCTCCCGGCGTCCCGGCCGGTGGGGCGCCATCCCTTTGGGTGGACGACGCCCCGCCCGGCTCACCAGGTCTTGCCGGCCTGCTCGCGGGTGGTGCGGTTGATCCGGTTGAAGAAGTTGGTCAGCGCGATCTCCAGGATGATCGCGGACAGCTGGTTCTCGTCGAAGTGGCCCGCGGCGGCGTCCCAGATCTCGTCGGTCACGCCCGGCGCGCCGTCCTGGATCCGGGTGGCGGCCTCGGTCAGCGCGAGCGCCGCCCGCTCGTCCTCGGCGAAGAAGGGCGTCTCCCGCCACGTGACCACATTGTGCAGCCGCTCGTCGGTCTCCCCGTGCTTCTTGGCCGACTCGACCCCGGCGAACACGCACGGGCCGCAGCCGTTGATCTGGCTGGCCCTCAGGTGGACCAGTTCCAGCAGGCGCGGGTCGACCCCACCGGCGTGGATCGCCGTGAAAAGGTGCTGGATCGCCGTCGTCACGTCGGCGTTCGCCCGGCTCTTCATTCGTGCTTCCATGGGTCCTGCCCCTTCATCGGTTACCTGCGCCCATCCGGGCTCGTCATCACCCATGACGAGGCGGAAGCGAGGAAGGTAACGACATGCCCCACCCCAGCCCCGCGGACCCGGTGGCCGCGGCGTTCGAGGCCCAGCGCGACCGGCTGCGTGCGGTCGCCTACCGCATGCTCGGCTCGCACGCCGACGCCGAGGACGTGGTCCAGGAGGCCTGGCTGCGGCTCTCCCGCCAGGACACGGCGGCCATCCACAACTTCGCCGGCTGGCTGACCACGGTGGTCGGCCGGATCAGCCTCGACGTCCTGCGATCGCGCCAGGTCCATCCCGAGGCGTCCTACGACGACCGGCTGCCCGAACTGGTGGTGACGGCCGACGACGGCTCCGCGCCCGAGGACGACGTGGAGCTCGCCGACTCGGTCGGGCTCGCGCTCCTGGTCGTCCTTGAGTCGCTCGGGCCGAGCGAGCGGCTGGCGTTCGTGCTGCACGACCTGTTCGCGGTGCCGTTCGCCGAGATCGGCCAGATCCTCGGCAGGTCCGCCGACGCCACCAAGATGCTCGCCAGCCGTGCCCGCAGGAAGGTGCGGGCGACCGAGCGGCCGGCCGCCGCTGGACGGGAGCAGCGTGAGGTGGTCCAGGCCTTCCTGGCGGCGGCCCGCGACGGCGACTTCGAAGGGCTGCTGCGCGTGCTCGACCCCCAGGTGCGGCTGACCGCCGACACCCCTCATGGCGAGGTCGTCATCCTCGGCGCGACCGAGGTCATCGCCAACGCGCGGTTCGGCGCCGGCGCGGCCGCGCGGGGGCGGGCGGTGCTCGTCGACGGCCTTCCCGGGCTGGTGTCCTGGCGCGAGGACGGCACCCCGCTCTCGGTCATCGCGTTCACCGTCACCGGCGGCCTGATCACCGGCATCGCTGTCGTGGGCGACCCGGCCAGGCTCGCGGCGATGACCCTGCCGGATCCGGAGTGAGTCACCGCCGGAGCCGTCGCCCCCGGCTTAAATGCTTGGCGTCCCGGTCAGGGGGCGGGCTAGCGTGGGCATTCGTCATGCGCGGCGGGACGTGCCCTGTCCGCGCCCGTGAGCCAACAGATCGGGGACGCGGATGCCTTCTCAGCTCGTCGCGCTCTGCTTCGACGCGAACGACCCGCACCTTCTCGCGCGGTTCTGGGCCGGGGTCCTGGGCTGGAAGATCGTGGACGACCCTCATGACGGCGTCACGCTCCTGCCGAACGACGACACCGGGTTCCGGATCCGATTCCTGCCGACCCAGGAGGAGAAGACCGGCCCCAACCAGACGCACTTCGATCTGACCAGCACCTCTGTTGAGGACCAGCAGGCGACGGTGGCGAGGGCGCTGGAACTCGGCGGGCGGCACATCGACGTCGGGCAGCTCCCCGAAGAGCGCCACGTCGTGCTCGCCGACCCCGAGGGCAACGAGTTCTGCGTCATCGAGCCGGACAACAAGTTCCTCGCCGACTGCGGTTTCATCGGCGCGCTGTCCAGCGACGGCACCCAGCGGGTCGGGTACTTCTGGAGCGAGGCGCTGGGCTGGCCGCTGGTCTGGGACCAGGACGAGGAGACCGCCATCCGCTCGCCGCACGGCGGCCCGAAGATCACCTGGGGTGGCCCGCCGGTGGCGGAGAAGACCGGCAAGAACAGGCTGCACTTCGACCTCGCCCCGCCCGCGGGCGGCGACCAGGAAGCGGAGGCCGACCGCCTGGTCTCCCTCGGGGCGACCCGCCTCGCCACCGGCCAGGGCGAGGCCGGCCAGGTGGCGATGGCCGACCCTGACGGCAACGAGTTCTGCCTGCTGGCCGGTCCGCCTGCCGGCTGATCGTCCTCAGAGGTCGCGGGCGCGCAGGTAGGCGTCCAGGTCGGCGGCGCCCTTGAGCATGGCGCGGCCACGGGCCGACAGGCGGGCCTGCCAGTCCCGCAGGGTCGACTCCAGCGGGGCGACACCGCCGGCCGAGCGGACCTGCGCGATCAGCGGGGCGATCTGCTCCAGCAGGTAGCCGCCCCGCCTGAGCTGGTGGGCCAGCCGGACGTCCCGTACGTCGGCCGCGCCGTAGATCCGGTAGCCCGTCCGCGGATCCCGGCGCGGCCGGACCAGCCCGGCGTTCTCCCATTTGCGCAGGGTGGCGGGGCGGATGCCGAGCCTCCCTGCCAGCGGGCCGATGAAGGTGTCGCCGCGCTCCTGCGGCACGGGCGCCAGATCGCGGAGCGCGGCCTCGACGGCCTGGAGGGTGCGGCGGTCGTCGAGAAGCCGGCGGTGGCTCTCGTCGATGATCCGCAGCGCGTCCTCGACGGCGCCCCGGCCGGCCGCCTGCATGATCGACGTTGCCGTCTGGTGACCGTGCCCGGGCACGAGGGCGAGGAACGCGCGCAGGGCCCGCGCGTGCAACGGCGTGTAGGTGCGATAGCCGTGGACGGTGCGTTCGGCGGCGGGCAGGATGCCGGCGTCCTCGTAGTTCCTGATCGCCTGGGTGGACAGGCCATGCTCGCGCGCCAGGTCCACCGGCCTCATGGGTGCATCACCGATTGAAGGTCCATCACGTCGGAGCGGGCATTTTCCCGCCAAAGTTTACACCGAATGTTCAACGATACCGTTTAGGCATGGACATCAAGGACATGGCCCGGCCCCTCGATGGCGCGGGCGTATCGGCGTTCCTCCGGTCGCTTCCCGCCGAACCCCTGGTGCTCGGCCTGGGCGAGGCCCGGCACTTCGTCGGCGAACTGGGCGACGCGCGCAACGAGATCTTCCGGCATCTGGTCGAGCACGAGGGCTACCGGTCGTTCGCCATCGAAAGCGACTGCCTCATGGGCCTGGTGGTCGACGACCACATCGCGACGGGCGCGGGCACGCTCGACGACGTCATGGAACGCGGCTTCAGCCACGCCTTCGGCGCGTCCCCGGCCAACCGCGACCTCGTGGACTGGATGCGCGCCTATAACGAGGAGCACGACGACAAGCTCCGGTTCTTCGGGTTCGACGGCCCGCTGGAGTACTGGGCGGCGAGCCCGCGCCAGGCGCTCACCGCCCTCCACGCCCTCCTCGACGGCCCGCTCCCCTGCACCATGGAGACCCTGGACACGCTGCTCGGCCCGGACGAGCCGTGGGCGGACGAGGCCGCGGCCAGGGATCCGTCCCTGTCGATCGGCCGGTCCCCCGAGGCCCAGCGGCTGCGGGTGATCGCCGACGACCTGGTGGGCCTGCTGGGCACGCAGGTGCCCCGCCTGAGCGCGGCGGACCTGGAGCGGGCCGAACTGTACGGGCGCACCGCCGTCGGCCTGCTCCGCTACCACCACTGGATGGCCGACGCGTCCCCGGCGCGGTGGACCCGGCTGTCGGCCCTGCGGGACGCGATGATGGCCGCCAACCTGCGCGCCGTCGCCGAGCGCGGCCCGGCCCTGGTCTTCGGCCACAACCTCCACCTGCAGCGGAACAAGAGCCTCATGCCGCTCGGCGACCAGACGCTGGAGTGGTGGAGCGCGGGGGCGATCGCCGCCACCCACCTGGGCGACCGGTACGCCTTCCTGGCCACGGCCCTCGGTACGACCGGCGACGACGTCCCGTCCCCGGACACCATCGAGGGCGTCCTGTCCACGCTCCCGTGGGACCGCTCACTCGTCGACGCCCGACGCCTGGCCGGGGCCGTCACCGAGCCCACCCCGCGCGTGTCCCCCGACTTCCGTTACTTCCCGCTGGACCCGGCCCGGCTCGACCAGATCGACGGCATCGTCTTCCTCGACCACGCCGTACGCCTGGACTGACAGGGCCGCATCGGGGGTTGAGGACAGAGCCGTCTACCGGGCAGACCCCACCGCCTGGGCAGATGAGGGCGTGGTGACGCTGCGAGTCGTGAAGTCGATCATCCCGGCCCGCGGCGGTCCACCCGCGCCCAGGTCATGGTCCAGGGCCTCGCCCAACCTGTTGCCACAAACGTCTTCGAGACGTTCAGAGACGACGAGGAGGTGCTTCCCGGCGCGCCACGGGTGGTCCGGGGTGAGCCGCGCCGCGGTTCCGTCCGGTGCGAGTGACGTACGCGTCTGAATGACCTCTCCTGACGGGGCCAGGACTTCGATCTCGTCCTCGCAAAGGGCGGCGTCCATCACCCTGTCGAAGTGCACGACGGCGGGTTCGAGGCTCCCCATCGCCGGGGAGACGAGGCGCCAGTGGGTCTCGTCGACCGCCTTCAGAACCGGATCGCTGACGCGGAAGGTATGGCCCGCTGTTCGCCCGAGCGCCGTGACGACAAGGCTGTAAGTGCGTCCGACGACGAGTGCCGGCTCGTGAGCCGGGTCGGTTCCAAGACCGCGTTTGATCCTTCCCGGCTCCATCAGGACCGTCAGGCGGTGCCCGTCGACGGACCAGAGTTCGTGCGACAGGACGAGGAAGGGGTCACGCACCACCTGTTCTTCCTCGTCCAGCAGCCAGAGGTGGTCACGATCGAAGTGTGCCTCCGCTGGTCTCGGAAAGTGTATGTAGAAACGCAGGGTGTTGGCGGGGAGGACCGTGGCCTGAGGAGAAATGGCGATCGGCACCTCTGGGGAAGCTTGGACACACACCTCGGGCTCGCTCAAAGTTTCACGCCGTCAGCTTGTGCGGGCTCTCGGCGCCCGGGAAATCCATCTCCACCCAGATCTTGTCCAGCCGTGCGGGCATCGGGGCGACCATCAGGGTCTCCAGCGTCAGATCGCCGGTATCCGCGTAGCGGGTCAGCGAGACGAAGAAGCGATCGCTGAACAGATCCGCCCGCAGCGAGGATCCGACGAACAGCACCTGCTTGCCGACCGGCCCGGCCGGCATGAAGGGAGATTGGTCCAGCATCGGTCCCTGGGTCGGCCGGTTGGCGGGGGTGAAACCTTCGGCGGAGCGGATCCCGGCGAGCGGGACCACCATGGGCCCGCGGCCGACATTGGTGATGAACAGCTTGTCCCCCTCCCCGTCACGGTAGGCGACCATGCTGATGGGCTGGCCGTTGCCCATGTCACCGATCGTCTTGCCCCTCACCTGCGCGCCGTGCTTCAGCTCTGAGACCGGAATGGTGACCAGCGGGCTGCAAGCGTAGGCGGCGATGAGCGTGTCCTCGCCGTCAATGGTGGCGAACTGCATGGCCCGGATCGGCGCACGCGTTTCGTATATGCCGTGGGCGAGGTGGTAGATCTCCAACTGGGTCTCGCCTGCGGCCCCGGTGAACGGGTAAGGGATCCGCCGCAACGTGGAGGAGAACTCCTGATTCGAGACGCCGGCGACGAACACCTCCCCGGCGTGGAACTTCAGGTCCACGATCGTCATGGATCGCAGCGGCGTGCGCGCCTTCTCCTCGAAGAAGGCCGCCGGTGGCAATGGGAAAATACCGGCCCGCGACGCGAAGGTCTTGCCCTCGTCGGGAACGTCGGACAGTCGGTGCACCGTCACCTTCGACGATGAGAGGTCGAACGGGCGGATCTCGCCGGTGAGCGAGACGCTCACGACCGCGGGCTCCAGGCGATCGCCGTCGCGCACGCCGACCGACAGGTACGGCTCGCGCGTCACAGGGTGGACGGCCATCCCGTTCATCACCAGGCTTTTCGCCGTTACGCCCAGCGCCGCGGCGATCTTCTCGTCGATCGACTCGAAGAGGAAGGGATCCAGCGAGGATGGCACCTGCCCGCGTTCCGTCTCGAAGGCGAAGACGGCCCCGAGCTTGCTGTCGCCGACGAACAGGACCCCGTCGGGGCTGAAGGTCAGAGCTCCCGCCGATTGCAGGGTGACTTGGTTGATCGTGGTCACAATGGTCTCCTCTTGTACAGGCCGCCAAGACGGCCAGCCGGTCTGATCATCGCCCTGGAAGGCGAATCAGATGGCCATTCCTCCGTCGACCGCGATGCTCGCGCCGTGGATGTAAGACGCCTCGTCGGAGGCGAGGAAGACCACGGCGGCGGCGATTTCCGCGGGTGTGCCGACGCGATTGGCCGGAGTCCCGTTGGGGAAATCATGGACGGCCTCGCCGAACACCCGCTGCGTACCTTCGGTGAGCACCGCGCCGGGGCTGACCTCGTTGACCCGGACGCCACTGGGGCCGAATTCGGCCGCCCACGACTTGGTGAGCAGGCCCACCGCCGCCTTGGAGGAGCCATAGATCGCCGGGCCCACCGCGCCCTTCTCCGCGAAAGCGGTGGTGATGTTGATGATGGCACCGCGCCCGCGCTCGGCCATCGGCGGAGCCAGCGCCGCGACCAGGAAGTACAGAGCCTTGACGTTGATGTTGTACGTCGCGTCGAAGTCGGCCTCTGTGAGGGCTGCGGTCGGTCCGAGAATGAAGATGCCCGCGCTGTTGACGAGGATGTCGACCTCCCCGGCCAGGGCCACCGCCTCGGCGGCCAGGGCCTTGGCGCTGGCGGCATCGTGCAGATCAGCGGCAATGAAGTCGGCCTTACCGCCGGCGGCCCGGATCTCGGCGACGGCGTTGTGGCCGCGCTCGAGGTCGCGGCCGGTGATCAGGACCCGGGCGCCGGAGCCGGCCAGCTTGTCGGCGATGCCTCGGCCGATGCCCGAGGTCGATCCGGTGATCAGGGCGGTCCTGCCGGTGAAGTCACTCACGCTCGTACTCTCCAAACTTGGTGGTCAGACAGCTCGATCTCCCTGATCCAGGCAGACGACATGTCTGTTACGTGAACGCGGAGGCGGTCCGGTCCCTACGTGGGCCCGAGCCATCCTGGCCGGCATGCTTGCCGCGGCCTCGATTATGTAGCGATCGGTATACAAACCGGTTGCCGTTAATGTAGCGCCCACTATCCAATCCTGTCCAGTCGGGGTACGGCGGCGATAGGATGGCGTCATGACCACGCCTGACCTGGAGAAGCCCGCCGACGGGTTCCCCTTGTCGCGGAAGCGCGGCCGGGGCCGGCCTCGGGCGTTCGATGTCGACGAAGCGGTCGATCGCGCCCTTGAGCTGTTCTGGCGCCAGGGCTACGCGGCGACGACGGTCGCCGACCTCACCGCCGCGATAGGCATCAATCCACCGAGCCTGTACAAGGCGTTCGGGTCGAAGCAGGAGCTGTTCGAGCGTGCCGTGCGGCGTTACGCCGAGCTGAACGGCCGTGTCCTCGAGGTGGCGCTCGCCTGTCCCGACGTCGAGTCGGTGGTTCGTCGGTTCCTGACCGGAGTCATCGAGAGCGCCACTGAGGCGGACTGCCCCGCGGGATGCCTCACGATCCAGGGCGGCACCGCCTGCCGCGAGGGTGAGCATGAGGTCACCGACCTGTTGACCGCTCTGCGGCGCGCCGTCCAAGATGCGCTGGAGCACCGGTTCGAACAGCTGAAAGCCGAGGGCGGCCTTCGCGCCGACCAGAGTGCCAGTGCCCTCGCCCGCTATGTCGCCACCGTTGGTCAGGGGCTCGCCGTGCAGGCCGGCGGCGGCGCCACCCGGGAGGAACTGATGACCGTCGTCGAATTCTCGGTCAGAACAGTGGCGTAGTCATTCGCCGCGCGTCAGTCCGGCAGCCAGTGCAGCTCGTGCGCCAGGGTTGTGGCGACGGCACGGACGCGGCGGTGGAGTGGCGACTGCTCGCGTGGGAGGACCAGGTGGATCGTCAGGCTGGGCGCGCCCCGCAGCGGTCGCCAGGTGAGACCGGCCGGTGATGCCGTGACCGCGGCTTCTCCGGCCGGGGCGAGGGTGACCCCGTCGCACAGGTCGCGCTGAGACATGTCGAAAGAGACCGCGGGCGTGTGGAATCGGGGGTGTGGCCGGGTGTCACGGAACAGTGCGGACAACTGATCGTGGATCACGGGGTTGGCCGCACGGTCCGGGAGTCGCAGCGGATACGCGGCCGCGTCGGCGATCTCGATCTCCGGGTGTTCGGCCAGCGGATGGTGCCGCGCCAGCTGGACCCCGATGCGCTCACGCCGCAGCAGGAACAGGCGCACGCCACGGCCCGGCTGTTCACCGCGGGTGATCCCGGCGTCGATGCGGCCGTCGGCGACCGCGGGGGAGATCTCCGGTGTCGCCATCGGGACCGCGCCGACCTCGAGTCCGCTGTTGCCGCGAATCAGCCTGTCCACCAGTGCCGGTGCCGTCTCGGCCCCGGCGCTGAGGCTGTATCCGATGCGCAGCGTGCCCAGTTCACCGGCCGCCGCGCTCCGGGCGGTGTCCCATGCCTGGTCCAGGGCCGCCAGCGCGGGCGGCGCGGACTCCACCAAAGCCGCACCGGCCGTGGTCAATGCGACGCTACGCGTGTCGCGGACCAGCAGGGCCGTACCGAGTTCCGCCTCCAATCGGCGCATCCGGGCGCTGAGTGCGGGCTGTGCGATACCGATCCGTGCGGCCGCGCGGGTGAAGTTCAACTCCTGCGCCAGCACCAGGAAGTACCGCAGGCTCACCGTATCCGGCGCCACGCGCCCTCCCCGCCGATTGATAACGATCCGTTCTGAGTCTATCCCGAACCGGTCTTTCCCCCGACCGCATATCAAGCCCTAACCTGCGCATATGACGATTCAACGGACCGCGGTACTGGACATCGCACGCACGCACACCGCCGATTTCGAGTCCGCCCTGACGAGGTCGGCGGCGGTTCTCAGCAGGAGCTCCCAGGTCACCCGGAGTGTTACGGTCTCGTCTCTGAACGAGGGTCGTCATGCATAAGTTGGTGGTCCTGTATTCCAAGCCCACCGACCCTGACCACTTCCGCGACTACTACGTGACCAAGCACCTTCCGCTCGTCATGGAGTGGCCGGGCCTGCTTGGGTGGCGCTACAGCTTCGACGTGGCGGCGACCAAGGCAGAAGAGTCGTATTTCGCGGTCTTCGAAGGAGACTTCGCCGACGCCGCCGCCCTGGCCGCGGCGCGGGCGTCGCCGCAAGGCCGGCGGGTGGCCGCCGACGTCGCCAACTACGCCACCGGCGGTGCGGTCGTCATCCACTATCCGGTACAGGACGGCACCGGCTAGAGGCCGAGTTGGACCGGCCGGTCCGGCGTCCCCGCTGTGAGAAGCGCTGTCAAGGGTGTTGTGAGGTCGCGGGGCGAGAACAGCTCAGGCCCCGTATGACCAGCGATCTCCGAGAGCTGCCACCACCGGAACGCGGTCAGGTTCTCCTCCGCGGCGAGGTGGTCGTCCGTCAGCTCGCCGCGGGGCTGGAAGTGGTTCGCGCGAATGAGGAAGTAGTCGTTCGATGCCGCCGCCTGGGGCCGCCCAAACGACCTTCGCCCGCCCTGGCACCGCCGGGTGAGGAAAGTCGAACCGGCAGAGCAGGATGCGGTCGTTCTCATCAAGGATCAACCCCCCATCGTCACCGGCAGCCGGGCACCGTCGTGTCAGCGGTGGTGTCAGGGCCGTGACGGCCCGGTATCAGAGCGGCGGGCGATGGTTGAGCCATGAACCTGAGGAACACCGACAGCGGCTTCTCCGAAGCAGGGCTGCGCAGAGTACGTGAGGTGCTGGCACGGCACGTCGAGTCCGGGAAGATCCCCGGGCTCGTCGCCCTGATCGGCCGGGGCGGTGAGACGCACGTCGAAGCGATCGGGACGATGCGCCACGACGGCGGCGCGCCGATGCGCCGGGACACGATCTTCCGGATGGCCTCGACGTCCAAGCCGGTCTCGATCGCGGCGGCGATGATCCTCCTGGACGAGTGCCGGCTGCGGCTGGACGACCTGGTGGAGCGGTGGCTGCCCGAACTCGCCGACCGGAGGGTGCTGAAGCGGATCGACGGCCCGCTGGACGACACCGTGCCGGCGCGGCGGCCGATCACCGTACGGGACCTGCTGACCTCCACGTTCGGGCTCGGCATGGACCTGACGGCGCTGGGCACCCCGATCATGAGCGCGGTCTTCGAGCGGGGGCTCACGCCCGACCTGCCGGAGCCGATGCCCGAGCCGGACGAGTGGCTGCGCCGCCTCGGCACGCTTCCGCTGATGTACCAGCCCGGAGAGCAGTGGCAGTACCACATCAGCAACGACCTCCTCGGCGTGCTCGTCGCCAGGGTCACCGGCCAGTCGTTCGAGACGTTCCTGGGTGAACGCGTCTTCGGCCCTCTGGGCATGAAGGACACCGGCTTCCACGTGCCCGCCGACAAGATCGACCGGCTGCCGCCCCTGTACGCCCCCGACCCGAAGACCGGCGAGTTCCACGTCTGGGACGAGGCCGAGGACGGACGCCACAGCGGGCCTCCGGCGTTCCAGGGCGGCGGTGGCGGGCTGGTGTCCACCGCCGACGACTACCACGCCTACTTCCGGATGCTGCTGAACGGCGGGACGCACGGGACCGAACGGATCCTGTCCCGGCCCGCCGTCGAGCTGATGACCACCAACCGCCTCACGGCCGAGCAGACGGCCGCCCGGACCGCCCTGGCCACCGGCAACGTCCACGTGTCGTTCGGCCAGGGGCAGCACGGCGGCTGGGGCTTCGGGATGGCGGTGCGCACCTACCGCGGCGACTACGCCCCCGTCGGGCAGTTCGGCTGGGACGGCGGAGCCGGCACCTCGACGTACGCCGACCCGGGCAACCGGCTCACCGGAATCCTGCTCACCCAGGTCGGGATGACGGTCCCGGATCCGGCACGACTGATCCACGACTTCTGGACCACCCTCTACCAGGCCCTCGACGACTGACCCCGCGCCCGGCAGGTCCTCGACTCACGGCACCCCGACGGTCGGCCCCTGGCGGCCGACCCGTCCGCCCACCCGTTCGACCGAACTTCAGAACGCTTTCAAAGGAGCACCACCATGTCCGTCACCCTCACCGACGATGACAAGCGAATCCTGCGCACCGCCGCCTACGGCGCCGTCACGCTGATGTCCGCCGCCGACGTCGCCGGCAAGCCCCACAAGACCGCCACCAACGGCTCCCTCGCCCTGTACTCCGCCACCGGCCTGATCGGGCACGTGCTCGCCGAGAAGACCAGGAACATCGACCTGAAGGGCAAGACCGTCGCCGACCTCGCCGACCACGTGCTGCCGGCCCTGACGGCGGCCGTGACCCTGCTCAAGAAGCAGGATCCGGCCGAGGCCGACAACTTCCGCGGCATCGTCCTGATCGCCGTCGAAGCGTCCGCCCGCGCCCACCAGGACCGGCCCAGCCCCACCCTGGAGGACATGACCCGCAAGATCACCGCCGCCCTCGACGCCGGCTGAGCGGCCTCCGGCCCGCGCCGTCACATGGGAAGCGATCGATCAGTGATGGGCCGTCGCGGGCATGCGGGATCATGATTGGGATGGACACTCGGTTTCTTGGTATCGCTGATCTGGTCGGAATCCCGTCCGTGGCGGTCGTGGTCGACGTCATGCGTGCGTACACCGTGGCCGCCTGGGCTATCGCCCAGGGGGCGGAGAAGATCGTTCTTGCTGGGTCGCTGGACGAAGCCCTGGCGCTCAAGGCTCGCCACCCGGATTGGGTGGCGCTCAAAGACGGTCCGCCCGCGCCCGGGTTCGACCTGCTCAACTCGCCGGGCCTGCTGCGGTCCGTTGACCTTGGCGGACGGACCATCGTGCAGAAGACCACGGCAGGGACGGTCGGCGCGCTCGCGGTCAAGGAAGCGCCGCTGGTGCTGTGCGCCGGCTTCGTGGTGGCGGAGGCGACGGCCCGGCTCCTGCGGACGTGCGAGAGTGACAGTGTCACGTTCGTGGTCACCGGCGAAGACGGGCGGGCCGATGAGGATCTGGCGTGCGCTCAGTACATCGCTCAGCGGGTCGCCGATCCTGGGACGGACGCCGCCGGGTTCCTCCGCCGCGCCGCCGGGTCGCGCGCCGCCGCCGAGCTGGCGGAAGGTGTGCGACAAGGAGTGCATCCCGATGACGTCGCGCTCTGCCTTGAGGTCGACCGGTTCCCCTTCGCCATGGTGGCGACCCTGGAAGGCTCGCTCATGGTCCTGCGTCCACACACCATGGGCAACGCCCCGATCTGATCGCCGATGACGGTGGCTCCGGGTGGTCCGGCCGCAGGTCCTCGCCGGGGCGGTGCGGGTTATCGCGTCGGCCAGCTCGGTCACCGAAGGGCGGCCGGCGATGAGGTCGGCGACCTCAGGCAGGTAGTCGCGGGTGAGCCAGAACCGATGACGCCACGCGGTGTCACTGCCGTCGTGCGTGAACACCACCACACGGCGGGCGACCCGCCGCATCTCGCGCAGCCCGGCGATCGGGTCCGGCCAGTGGTGAATGGAGGCGACGGACATCGCGGCGTCGAAGGACTGGTCGTCGAACGGCAGGTGCCCGGCGGGCCCGACCAGGCACGGCGCCGCGTCCTTTGGGCGCTGCGAACGCATGAGCGCCGACGGTTCCACCGCGAGGACGTGGCGGTCGGGGGCTCGTAGGACCCGGTGCCCGCCCCCGACGCCGTGGCCATCACCTCGGCGTCACCACGCGGGATGCCACTTGATCGCCATTCCACCATGTCGGCCGGTCACGGCACTAGACCGAGCCGGGGTCGAGACGATCAGTCGGCACTCCGTTGTTGTACGTGGCCACACCGTTGCCCATCGACCAGTCCGCCGTGCCGACGGTGAACAGGTTGAAGAAGACGTCCTCCCGCCGTAGACACAGCTTCTCGTGTAGTTCGTCCACAACAGTCCGGTAGAAATCAGCCTTTTGCTCAGGGCTCGCGCCGTCAATGAAGTCGAGCTGGATGAAAACACAATTCTCGGACCGGTGGATGCCCAGGTAATCGGGGTCATAGAGGAAGTTCTCGATTTTGTGTTCGGTGATGACCTGGAAGCGATCTTCGGGTACGCCCAGATGCTCGACCATCTTGTCGTACACGACGTTCGCAATGGTTCTACGGTATTCCACCGACTTCCCCGCCACGAGATCGATCCGCGCGAGTGGCATGACAAACGTCCTTCCCTTATGTGGAGAGGCGCGGTGCCCCAAGAGTGCTCGCGGTCTCCCGAGACGTTGTCAGGTGGTGACAGGGGTCTCGGGGCGCATCTCGTAGGAGTGCTGGATGGCCTGATGCCGGGTACCGAGGCCATCGGTGACCTTCCGCTGCCAGGGGACCTGCTGAAGCCGCTTGGTCTCGTCGACCATCGACTTGGGCTCTAGGTTGCGGAAGTCGTCGACCTCGCCGGCGACCACGGCCGTCAGCGTCGCGTACACCGCTTCGGGGTCGAACTGCGCCCGGGGGAAGGCGAGCTTGGAGTAGTCGAACAATCGCTGCGACGGGTCGTCCTCCCAGCTCTCCCAGGTCTGGAACATGCGGTCGTTGAACCCGGTCAGGAACGGCCCCGGGTTGACCGTGGCGACTTCGATGTTGTACTCCTGCAGCTCGTACGCCATGGTCTCCGCGATCGCCTCCAGCGCGTGTTTCGACGCGGAATAGACACCGGTGAACGGATTGACGTTCAAGCCTTCCCGCGAGGAGACCCAGACGATGCGGCCGGCGCCGCGTTTGATCATCTGCTTGGCGATCCCCTGGGTGAGGACGAGCGGCCCCGTGACATTGACCTCGAACTGATGCCGGATGTTGGCCTCAGGAACGTCGACCGTCGCGCCGCCCTCGCCGATCCCCGCGTTGTTCACGAGGATCTCCACGCCCCACTCGAGAGCCTTTCGACGGTCTCCGGCGTTCGTGACGTCAAGCTTCTCCACGCGCAGCTTGACACCTCGCTCGACCGCCTGCCACTTCAAAGTCTGCACCTGGGCGTAGATCTCCACCCCGGCGATCACGTCGAAGCCCTTTTCGGCCAATCGCATGGCGGCCTCGTACCCGAAGCCGGTACCCGCTCCGGTGATGAGGACCTTCCTCAGTGTCATGGCAGCACCATCCCAACCACGAACCAGACAAGCCATCCACCACGCCGGACACCTCCATACGTTGAACGAAGGCCGGAGGGCGCGGCTCCAGCTCGTACCCGGCGGCCGTCCAGTGGTCACCACGGCCGATCCTGAGTTACTGTTCTAGAACAGTCGAGGAGAGAAGGCGATCATGGGCGAGATGTCCTGGTCCGGCCGGCAGGGTGTCGCGGTGCCCCCCGGGGCCCGCGCGATGGGCGACCCCGGCGCCACCGGCCGGTTCGGCGGTTACGGCGGGCGGTACGTGCCGGAGTCGCTGATCCCGGCCTGCCACGAGATCGAGGCGGCGTTCCGTGCGGCCTGGGGCGACCCCGAGTTCCGCGGCAGGCTCGACACCCTGCTCAGGGTCTACGCCGGCCGCCCCACCCCGCTGACCCCCGCCTGGCGGCTCTCCCGCGAGCTCGGCATCACCCTGTTACTCAAACGCGAGGACCTCGTGCACACCGGCTCACACAAGATCAACAATGTGGTCGGCCAGGCGCTGCTCGCCCACCGGATGGGCAAGGAACGTCTGCTGGCCGAGACCGGCGCGGGCCAGCACGGCGTCGCCACGGCCACCGCCGCGGCGCTCCTCGGCCTCAAGGCGACCGTGTTCATGGGCGAGCGCGACATCGAACGCCAGGAGCTCAACGTCCTGCGGATGAACGTGCTGGGCGCGGAGGTCGTGCCGGTCACGACCGGCAGCCGCACCCTCAAGGACGCCTGCAACGAGGCGATGCGGCACTGGGTGTCGTCGGTGGACGACTCCTACTACTGCGTCGGGTCGGTGATGGGCCCGCACCCCTACCCGTGGATGGTCCGCGAGTTCCAGCGGGTGATCGGCGAGGAGGCCCGCGCCCAGTGCGCCGCCGAACTCCCCGTCGGCGTGCCCGACTACGTGGTCGCCTGCGTCGGCGGCGGCTCCAACGCCGCGGGCACGTTCGCCGGCTTCGCCGGCACCACCGCCCGGCTCGTCGGGGTCGAGGCCGAGGGCGGCGCGGCGGCGACCTTCGGCAGGGCCGGGGTGCTGCACGGCTTCCGCTCGCTGGTCCTGCAGGACGAGCACGGCCAGGTGCGGGAGGCCCACTCGGTCGCGGCCGGCCTCGACTACCCAGGGATCGGCCCCGAGCACGCCCACCTGCGCGACGGGGGGCGCGCCCGCTACGAGACCGTGAACGACGACGAGGTGGTCAAGGCGCTGCTGCGCCTGGCCCGCACCGAGGGGATCGTGGCCGCGCTGGAGTCCTCGCACGCCGTGGCCTGGGTGATCCGGGCCGCCGGGTCCGGCGAGATCGCGCCGGGGTCGACCGTGATGCTGACCCTCTCCGGCAGGGGCGACAAGGACATCGCCTCCATCAAGGAGCTGCTGTGACCGGATCTGTGGAAGAGTTCCTGACCGCCCGCCGTGGCACGGGGCGTCCCCTGCTGGTGCCCTACGTCACCGCCGGGGTCACCCCCGACTGGACGAACATCGTCCGCGCCTACGCCGACGCGGGAGCCGACGCCGTCGAGCTGGGCTTCCCCTTCTCCGATCCCATGCTGGACGGCGTCACGATCCAGGAGGCCGCGGGCCGGGCGATCGCGGCCGGGACCACGGTCAGGGGGATCCTCGACGAGGTCGCGACGCTCGACGCCGGCGTGCCGCTCATCGCGATGACCTACAGCAATCTGGTGGTGCAGCGGAGCGTCGCGGAGTTCTGCGCGGCGCTCGCCGCGAGCGGGCTGCGCGGGCTCATCGTGCCGGACTCGCCCCTGGAGGAGGCCGGGGAGCTGGCCGACGCCGCGGCGGACGCGGGCCTGGATCTCGTGCTGCTCGCCGCCCCGTCGTCCTCCCGGGCCAGGCTGCGCGAGATCGCCGAGCGCAGCCGGGGCTTCGTCTACGCCCTGACCCGCATGGGCACCACCGGCGAGCGCGGCGAGATCTCCGAGGGGGCCGCCCGGCTCGGCCGCGAGCTCAAGGAACTCACCGACCGGCCGGTCCTGTTCGGTTTCGGCGTCTCCAGCCCGGCGCGGGCCGCCGAGCTGGCGGGTCACGCCGACGGCGTCGTGGTGGCTTCCGCGCTGATGCGCCGGCTTCTCGACGGCGCCCGGCCACGCGAGCTGGGAGCATATGTGGCGAGCCTTCGACGCGCACTCGACCAGGGAGCCAGATGAGCAGTACGCCCCGCTACCGCGCCATCGCCGACGACCTGACCGGCAAGATCAGGTCGGGCCACTACCGCGCGGGCGAGGCGTTGCCCGCGCAGCGTGAGCTCAGCGCCTCCTACGGCGTAACGATGATGACGCTGCGGCAGGCGTTGCAGGTCCTCAGCGGCGAGGGTCTGATCGTCCAGCGGGCCGGCCGCGGCACTTACGTGACGCCGGCCAGCGCGGAGTACCCCCTCGACACGCTGCGCAGTCTCGGCGACGACCTGCGCAGGCAGGGTCACCCCCTGCGGACCGAGGTGCTGTCGGTCGCGGTCCGGCGGGCCCCGCGCTCGCTCACCCGCCTGCTGGGCGACGCGCCGGCCGGCCACCGCGCCCTCCGGCTGGTCCGCGTACGGCACCTGCTGGGCCGGCCCGCCGTCCACCAGATCTCCTGGATCGCCGAGCCGCACGCCTCGGCGGTCAAGGGGACCGATTTCACCGAGACCCCGCTGTACACCGCGCTCGCCGACGCCGGCGCGCGCGTGCACCGGGCGACCGAACGGGTCAGGCCGGCCCTGCTCACCGCCCCGGTCGCGGCGCTGCTGCGGCGTCCTGCGGGCGGCCCGGTCTTCGTCAGCGAACGGGCGACCTATGACGACCAGGGCGCCCTGGTCGTCCTGGACCACGCCACGATCCTCGGCGAACTGCTGGAGATCAGGGCCGAGCGCAAGGCCACGGACCTGTCCCTGCACTGGGTCTCCCAGCCCTGACGGCACCACCGGCCACCGGCGGCTACGAGGGGGCCGGGACCGGAGGCGGCGGATCGTCACGCAGCCTGCTGTACATCCAGCCGTCGCGCCACCGCCCGGCGCGGAACTCCACCGCGCGCAGGACGCCCTCCAGCCGGAAGCCGGCCTTCTCCAGCGATCTCTGTTCCGCGATGTTCTCCGGGTGGGTGCCCGCCTCGATGCGCTGGGCCGGGGTGTGGGCGAACAGGTAGTCGCACAGCATGGCCTGCGCGCGCCAGCCGATGCCTCGGCCACGCCAGTCGGGGAGCAGGACGATCCCTATCTCCCAGTATCGGGAGACCTCCGACCCCCGCGCCGCCCAGCTCATCATGCCCGCGGCCGTGCCGTCGACCTCGACGATGACCCGGCTGTCGGCCGCGCCCAGGTATCCGTCGGTGGCGAAACGCCGCGCCGGGGCCTGCGCGTCGCGGAACCCCGTCCAGTCCAGACCGATGAGTCCTGGTTCCGTGGCGAAACGCCGCAACATCGCGAGATCGTCCTCGGCCACCGGCCGCAGGCGTACCTCGAGCGCGCCCACCGCGCCACCTCCCTGGTGATCGTCCGATCGCGTCTCTGGCCTGGACCTTACCTCGCAAGATCGCAGAGCGCGGGACGGGGGCGGGGCCGCCGCTGGAAAACCGTTTGAGCCGTCCTTCCGCGGTCCCGTAGGTTGCCTGCGACCCCGTCACAGTGAGGACAAAGGACACACCGCGTGACCCCGCCCGCTCTCCAGGCCTGACGCCTTCTATCGATCACCGTCAAGCCGGCCCTCCCGCCGGCTCCGCCGGGCTGCCCGAGCGCGCCCGGTCATACGGCGTCTGAGGCCGCGCGCAATCGGCCTCGTGTCAGGTCCAGAGAGATCATGTCTTCACAACCTCATATCGTGCTGCCCTGGGTCGTCCGCCGGACCAGGCTGCCTCTGCTTTCCATGCGGTGCGTGGGCTGCGGGTCGGAGTCGGCCACCACCGGCGAGGGCAGGTTCCGCGTCAACGCCAACGGCAAGCTGCTGGACGTGTGGCTGCTGGTCCGCTGCGTGTCCTGCGACCGGACGAGCAAGCTCACCGTGCGCGAGCGCGCGCCGGTCAGTTCCTTCGACCCGGCCGAGCTCGACGGCTACCGCGCCGGCGATCCGAGGCTGGTGGCGTCCAGGCTGCTGGATCCACTGTTCGCCCGGCGCAACCGCTTCACCCTGGACTGGGACGGGGCCTGGCGGCTGGACGCCCCGCCGGCATGCCTCGACGAGGCGTTGCCGTTCCAGGTGGACGTCGTCTTCGACGACCCGGTGCCGGTGCGCCCGGACCGGCTCATCGCGCAGGGGCTCGGCCTCAGCAGGAACGAGGTGGCGCGCCGGATCAAGTGCGACATTCCGCTGCGCCGTTCCAGGAGTACCGGGTTCACCTTCACGGCCCTGTCGTGAGGTGACCCGGCCATCGGCCCAGACAGTGCACGCAGACCTAAGGAGCGTGTACTCACGCGTAACGACAGGCCGGAGCGCGGCAGGCATTGTTCACGACATGCAGGAAGAACGATTCGAAAGGAGAACTGCTCATGTCGCAGCGAACGCAGGTGGACTTCGCCTCCCGCCTTCCCCGGCAGCGGAGGATCTTCGTGAGGGCCGCCAAGCTGAGGTTTCTCGGCGCCCTCGCCGCCGCGGCCGTGCTGGTGCCCGCACTGGCCACCGGTTCGGCCCAGGCGTCCTCCGCCGGCACCGCCCGTCAGGCGGCGGCGGTCCGTGGCGTCCACGTATTCGCGGAAACGGGCTTCTCGGGCCCGAACACCTGGCTCGACGGGAACGTTGGCCAGTGCTACTACGTCGGCTCCGGCTGGAACGACACCATCAATTCCGCCCGTACCGAGAGCAGCCGCCTGGTGGAGCTGTGGGACAACTCCAACTGCACCGGGGGCGCGATCGTCGTCGACAGAACCGGCTACAGCTCGATCGGCGACTGGGTCAGCGGGTACCGCATCCGCTAGTCCGGTGACGGCCGGGACCACTCGATCGCGAGATCGACCGGCCGTGCGGGGGGATCGGACCGATCCTCCCGCACGGCCGGCAGGCGCACGGCGGCGCACTGCTGCCGGTACTGCCGTGGGGACAGACCGTAGGCACCGCGGAAGGCCTGGCTGAAGTGCTGGAGGTTGGTGAAGCCCCACCGGGCCGCGATCGCGGTGATCGTGCGGGCGGCCAGCCACGGCTCGGCCAGGTCGCGCCGGCACCGTTCCAGGCGGCGTTCGCGGATCCAGCCGGCGACGGTGTGCTCCTCGTCGCGGAACAGCTGGTGCAGGTAGCTCACCGAGATGTGGTGGGCCGCGGCGATCGCGGCCGGGGTCAGCTGGGCATCGCCCAGGTTCGCCTGGACGAAGGCGTGGATCTGGGCGAGCAGCGCGCGCCGCCGGCTGCCCGGCGGTACCGCGCTGTTGGCGTCCAGTGCGCCGGCCAGCGCGGCGGTCAGGACGTCGAGGGTCAGGGTGGAGACCCGCATCGCCTCGTCCGGGCTGAACTCCCCGAGCCGCCGGACCAGCTGGAGCAGGTACTGCGAGGCCAGCGCGCCGATGCCCCGGTCGCCCCGGATGCGGAGCGCGCTGAGCTCCCGCAGGCCCCGCTCGGGTAACGGCAGCGACGAGCGCGGGAACTGCAGCGACAGCACCTGGCCGCCCGCGGGGTCCGTGGACCCGAACCTGGTCAGGTAGGGGTGCGAGCTATCACGGAGCATCAGGTCTCCGACACGCAGCTCCGCCTGCCGGTCGGCCTGCTCCCCGATGGCGTGCCCGCGGACGGTGCAGGTCACGAAGAGGGTCTCGGGGTCGGACCGGCGGATCAGCCGGGGCGTGCGCCGGATCGTCAGCGACGGCGCGGTCAGCACCGTCGCCTGAACGGGGCCGAGCCCGTTGAGGGCGACCTGAGCCTGAAACGCGCTCTCCGTACCCGGTTCGCAGTGGGCGTCCAGCGGCATCCACATCTTCGCGCTCATCTCGCGCCAGAAGGCGAACCGCTCGTCCACCGGGACCTTCGCGAAGGTGACCACATCCATGGCTTCTCCCCATCGGAGTGACGCTCTGGGCCCTGCCCGGCATCGTCCGATCAGGCTCGCGGGTACCACCCGGACGACCCCCGACGTCGATGCGAACTACGACGTTCATCGTACTAGCCCGCGGCGCGATGCGTCTTCCCATTTACCCCGGGGCCGTATGACGAGGACGTTCGCCACGATGGAGAGGTGAAGGTCTACCCAGGGCCGCCGGGATCTCCTGACGGCCGGCCGAGCGAGTCGATCCAGCGTGCCAGCCGGTCGCCTTCGCGGGTCATGAGCTCGGGGTCGCGGAAGGTGTTGGTGAGCAGCGAGATCCCCTGGTAGGCGGCGATCAGGGCGACCGCGAGGTCGCGGGAGTCGCTCCGGCCCATCGAACGGAACTGCCGCTCGGCCCAGTCGATCAGGCCCTGCATGACCTCGGCCACGGTGCGGTCGAGACCGTCGGCGCGTTTGTCGAGCTCCGAGGCCAGGGTCCCGGTGGGGCAGCCGTACCGGGCGGCGAGGTCGCGCTGCCGCACCCAGCCGCCGATGAGTGACTTCAGCCGGTCCTGCGGAGCAGGGAGCTCGTCGAGTGAGGCGATCATCGCCTGGAGGCCCTGCGCGTGCGCGCCGATGGCCGCCTCGACCAGGTCGTCCTTGGTCTTGAAGTAGTAGTAGACGTTGCCCACGGGGACGTCGGCCGCCTGTGCGATGTCGGCGAGCGTCGTCTTCTCCACGCCCTGCTCGTGCAGCATCCGCACGGCGGCGGCGGTCAGTCGCTCCCGTTTGCCCCGCTTCGCGATGGCCGGGGGCCGATCGCTCTTTTTCAAGTCGGTCACCTAACTAACCATAGACAACGGCCGGTCAGGCTGGCTATGGTCGCACCTAAGTCAGTCAACTAACTCGACCGGGGAAAGCTCCGGCATGACTGATCAAAGGGGACGTTCATGATCGTAGTAACGGGAGCCACCGGCAACGTCGGCCGGCCGCTCGTACAGGCACTCGCGGCAGCCGGTGAGCGGGTGACGGCGGTGTCCCGGGGAGCCTCGGGCGTGGCGGTGCCCGAGGGCGTCCGGCACCGCCAGGCGGACCTGGCCGACGCCGAGAGCCTCCGGCCCGTTCTCGACGGCGCCGACGCGGTGTTCCTCCACGACGGCGGTGCCGGCGCGCACCTGCTGAACCCCCAGGGCCTCCTCGACGCCGCGAAGGCCGGCGGCGTCCGACGGGTCGTCCTGCTGTCCTCCCAAGGAGTCGCGACCCGACCGGGGTCGTCCTCCCACGGGCGCGTGGGACGGTCCATCGAGGACGCCATCCGGCGGTCGGGCATGGACTGGACGATCCTGCGGCCCGGTGGCTTCGCCTCCAACACCTTCGCGTGGGCCGAGACGATCCGCACCCACCGCACGGCCGCCGCACCGTTCGGCGACACCGGGCTGCCGCTCGTCGACCCGGCCGACATCGGCGAGGTCGCCGCGGCGGCCCTGCGCGAGGACGGTCACGCCGGGCAGGTGTACGAGTTGACCGGGCCCGCCCTCAGCACGCCCCGGCAACGAGCCGAGGAGATCGGCGACGCGCTCGGCGAGCCGATCCGGTTCATCCAGCAGACCCGCGAGGAGGCCCGCGCGCAGATGCTGCGGTTCATGCCCGAGCCCGTGGTCGAGACCACCCTTGACATCATCGGCGAGCCCACCCCCGCCGAGCGGCTGATCAGCCCCGACGTCGAACGGGTCCTCGGCCGCACGCCCCGCGCGTACGCCGAATGGGCGGTCCGCAACATCGCCGCCTTCAGATGACCACATGCTTTCAGGACGGCGCCGCGTAGCGGGCGGCGATCGCGGCGGCGCGGTCGCGCAGGGCGTCGCGCAACCACTGCGGGGCCAGGGCCTCCGCGTTCGTGGAGAGCTGCCACAGCGCCCATTCGGCGTGTCTCCGATCCTGGAAGGTCACCTCCATCCGCAGCCGGCCGTCCGGGCCGGCCTCTTCGGCCAGGACGGCCAGCGCGGTGCCCACCAGGTCCTCCCGCCGAGCCGGGTGCACCCGTACCAGCACGGTGACCTGGTCGCCGCCGGCCCTGAACCGCGTGCTCCGTTCCCGCCAGGCCCGGTCCAGATCGACCCGGTCGGGCCGCTGGGCGGGTTCGGCGAGCGCCTGGGCGGCCAGGATCCGGGACAACCGGTAGGTGCGGTCCGCGCCGGACCTCGTGGCCAGCAGGTAGCTCCGCTCGCGTACGGTGACCAGCCCGATCGGGTCCACCGTCCGCCACTTCGGGGTCTGGTCCACGGCCGCGTAGTGGATGCGCAGCTTGTGCCCGGCGAGCACCGCGCGCAGGACCTCGGCCACGACGGTGTCGGGCGCCTCCTCGGCGACCAGCCGGCGCGAGAGCAGATCGGTCTCCGGGTCGACGAGCAGCCGCTCGGACGCGCCGGCCGCGGTGTCCCGATAGCTGTCGGGCAGCGCGTCGACCACCTTGAGCATCGCCGACGCGAGCGCCGAGCCGAGGCCGAACGCCTGCGCGCCGCGCCGTGATCCGGCGACCAGCAGGGCGAGGGCCTCGTCGTGGTTCAGCCCGGTGAGCTCGGTACGGAAACCGGGCAGCAGCTCGAAACCGCCGTGCCGGCCGCGTTCGGCGTAGACCGGGACGCCGGCCGCGGACAGCGCCTCGATGTCGCGCAGCACGGTGCGGGTGGAGACCTCCAGCTCGCCGGCCAGCGCGACCGCGGACATCCGGCCGTGCCGCCGCAGCAGCAGCACCAGCGAGACCAGCCGGTCGGCGCGCATGCGGAAACCCTAGAGGAATACACGACACAGGATGTCGTGATTTGCCGGGAGGCTGATCATCACGGCCACCAGGGCCGATGGATTGTCGACGAAGGAGCTGATGTGGCCATGGAGCGAACGGCCGTCAACCCGTGGGCGTGGTCGGTGGAGCTGGGGTACAACCAGGGCGAGGTCGTCTCCGGGCACACCCGGACCCTGTACTGCGCCGGGCAGACCGCGATGAGCGGCGACGGCAAGCCCGAGCACGCCGGTGACATGGCGGCGCAGCTGGCGCTGAGCCTGGACAACCTGGAGGCCGTGCTCGGCGGGGCCGGCATGTCCCTCGCGAACCTCGTCAGGCTCAACGTCCACACCACCGACGTCGACCTGCTCTTCCAGCACTACGGGGTGCTGGCGTCGCGGCTGGGCGCCGCCGGGGTGGCACCGCCCACCACGATGCTCGGGGTGGCACGGCTGGCGATCCCCGACCTGATCGTCGAGCTCGAAGGAACCGCCGTGGCGTGACGCGGCCTCGTGCCGCCGCCGGAGGCGGCACGAGGAGGGCGGGTGCTCACCAGCTGATCGCGGCGGCCACCGGCAGGTGGTCGCTGCCGGTGGCCGGCAGCACCCACGACCGCTCCGGCCGCACGCCGCGGACCAGGATCGCGTCGGCCCGTACCACCGGGAAGGCCGCCGGCCAGGTGAAGCCGAAGCCGTCCCCGGCCGCCTCCTGGGCCGGGAGCAGCCGTGCGGTGAGATCGTCGAACGCGCGGTCGTCCATGGTTCCGTTCAGGTCGCCGAGCAACACCACCCGCGTGGTCCTCTCGGCGGCGATGGCCTCGCCGATCGCCTGCACGCCGATGTTCCGCGAGGCCGTCCAGAAGCCCGCCGCGGGATTCACCCGTACGGACCCGAGGTGGGCCACGTACACCGCCAGTGGCCCATGGGCGGTGGCGACCGTGGTGCGCAGCGCCCGGTTCGGGGCGATCTTCTCGTCGGCCGGAATGGTCTTCGCCGCCGGCCCGAAGTTCATGATGTCGATCAGCCGGGTGTCCGACAGCGGCAGTTTGCTCCACAGCCCGACCGTGCCGAGCACCGTGTGGTGCGGGTAGGTTCTCGCGAGTTCCTTCTCGTACGTGCCGGTGGTCTGCGGGACCAGTTCCTCCAGCGCCAGCACGTCCGCCCCGGAGGCGGCCAGGTCACGGGCCGTGCCGGCGGGGTCGGGGTTGGCGGCGCCGACGTTGTGAGCGGCCACGACGAGGTCGCCGCCCGGGTGGGACCTGTCGGCGAGCCGCCCGCCGAAGAGGGACGCCCACACCACGACCGGCAGCAGCAGCGCGGCCACCGCGGCGGCGGAGCGGCGCCACAGCGCCCCGGCCAGCAGCACCGGGACGAACAGGCCGAACCACGGCAGGAAGGTCTCCACCAGGCTGCCGAGGTTCCCGATCCGGTTGGGGATCTCCGCGTGCAGCAGCATGACCAGGCCCAGCAGCACTGCCAGCGCCGCGAGGACCAGGCCGCGCTTCCAGGGCCCCGGCCGGGTGGCGGCGCGGATCGCCCGGCGGACGCCCGCGCGCCAGGTCGCCGGGCAGGTGTCACGGCCGCCGCCGTCCTGCCCGGTCTCCGCCGTGTCCACCCGCGCCATCGGCCGTCCTCGCTCACTGTCGGTGTCGCTGTTGCGAAAAGTACTGCTCACTACCGCATCCTCGGGTCCTCGGTCGGGTCGGCGTACATTCGCGGGCACCCACGATCGATCGCGCCGGCCCGCAGCTCGTAGTGCCACGGTTCGTTCCGGTAGACCGGGCACAGCCCGTACCGCGCACCATGGCCGGACAGCCAAGCCGTCGCATCGGACTTCCCGATGTCGACGGCCTTTCCTTTCACGTGGAGTGAGGTCGCCGCGGTGGCCACCCACCGGGCCGCCGCCTTCTCCGATCCGTATTCGGCGGCCGCCTCGCGAAGAAGCCGATCCTGGTACGCCGGGGAACGCCAGCCGCTGTTGACGAAGAATTCGATACCGTCGTTCGCGGCGTCCGTCGCGGCCCGGCGCAGGGCCTTCAGGAGATCCGGATCGAGGCGGGCCACGGCCGGAACCGCGTCGTCGAAGACCGTCACCCCGTCGGGGACGACACCGTCGGCCTCGCCGACCGCGCCAGGGGGCTCACGGCGAGGAGTGTTCCTGCCGGGCGTGGCGCGCTGCTCCCTGCGTGGAACATCCAGAGGCGCCACGGCGGAGGCGGACCACGACGCCGCCAGGGAGGGCGAGGGATTCCGCGCCTGGTAGCCGAGGGCCGCGCCGCCCAATGCCATGACGACGGTCAGGCCGGTGCCGGTGATCCAGTAGATCGTGCGGGGCGCCTTTCGTGCTGTCTTCGGGAGGTGAGGCATGCTGCCAGTCAAGGCAGTGTGGTGTTGCCGGGGCGTATGGGGTTTTGGATATGCCGACGATATGCGCCTGCTCATAGCATCGAGAGCGTGCGCGTGCTGATCGTCGAGGACGAGCCTTTTCTGGCGGAGGCCATTCGCGATGGCCTGCGCCTGGAGGCGATCGCCGCCGACATCGCCGGTGACGGCGACACCGCCGTGGAGCTGCTGAGCGTCAACGCCTACGACATCGCCGTCCTCGACCGCGACATCCCCGGACCCTCCGGTGACGAGATCGCCGGACGCATCGTCGCCTCCGGCAGCGGCATGCCCATCCTCATGCTCACCGCCGCCGACCGGCTCGACGACAAGGCCACCGGGTTCGGGCTCGGAGCCGACGACTACCTCACCAAACCGTTCGAGTTCCGGGAGCTCGTCATGCGGCTGCGGGCGCTGGACCGCAGGCGCGCCCACAACAGGCCTCCCGTGCGGGAGATCGCGGGCCTGCGCCTCGACCCGTTCCGCCGCGAGGTCTACCGGGACGGCCGCTACGTCGCGCTGACCAGGAAGCAGTTCGCGGTGCTGGAGGTCCTGGTCGCCTCCGAGGGCGGTGTCGTCAGCGCCGAAGAGCTCCTGGAACGCGCGTGGGACGAGAACGCCGACCCGTTCACCAACGCCGTGCGCATCACCGTCTCGGCACTGCGCAAGCGTCTCGGCGAACCGTGGATCATCGCCACCGTCGCCGGCGTCGGCTACCGCATCGACACGGCACCCGGCACCGGGCGTACGGGAGAAGACCGTGGATAGGGAGCCCGGGCTGAGCGTCCGCCTCAAACTCACGCTCAGCTACGCCGGGTTCCTCATGGTCGCGGGCGCCCTGCTGCTCGCCACCGTGTGGGTGTACCTCCTGCGCGACGTCGACGTCGTCTCACACCGCCCCGGTGAATTCGTGCCCGTCCGCTACGTCATCCTGCACGCCTACGGCCCGGCGACGGC
Source organism: Sphaerisporangium corydalis (assembly GCF_025506355.1). Taxonomy (GTDB): domain Bacteria; phylum Actinomycetota; class Actinomycetes; order Streptosporangiales; family Streptosporangiaceae; genus Sphaerisporangium; species Sphaerisporangium corydalis. Next base: position 32,591 of record NZ_JANZYP010000044.1, on the reverse strand, counting down.
CGTGGTACTGGCGTTCCTGCTGGTGTTCGGTCTCCTGGGCGGATGGATCGTCGCCGGTCACATGCTCGCCCCGCTGACCCGGATCACCAACGCCACACGCATGGCCACCAACGGATCGCTCTCCCACCGGATCCGGCTACCGGGCCGCGAGGACGAGTTCCGCGAACTCGCCGACGCCTTCGACACCATGCTCGCCCGGCTCGAGGCGCACGTCGCCGAACAGCGGCGTTTCGCGGCCAACGCCTCGCACGAGTTGCGGACCCCGCTGGCGATCTCGAAGGCGCTTATCGACGTGGCCCGCACCGATCCTGACCACGACGCCGGCGAGGTCATCGACCGCCTGCACGCCGTCAACACCCGCGCGATCGACCTCACCGAGGCACTGCTCCTGCTCAGCCGCGCCGAGCAGCGGTCCTTCACCCGGGAACACGTCGACCTGTCCCTGCTGGCGGAGGAGGCCACCGAAACGCTCCTGCCCCTCGCGGAGAAGCACGGCGTCACCATCGAGACCCGCGGCGACATCACCCCGGCGATCGGGTCGCCGGCGCTCCTGCTGCAGCTGACCACGAACCTCGTGCAGAACGCGATCGTCCACAATCTGCCTGAGCGGGGCTTCGTGTGGGTGACCACCGGCGTCCGCCCCACCAGTGTGGTGCTCACGGTCGAGAACACCGGCGAGACCATCTCCCCTCGGCTCGCCTCGACGTTCACCGAGCCGTTCCAGCGCGGCACCGGGCGCGTCCACACCGGCCACCCGGGCGTCGGGCTCGGCCTGGCGATCGTCAAGTCCATCACCCAGGCGCACGGCGGAAGGCTCACGCTCACCCCGCGCCCGGCCGGCGGGCTCCACGTCACCGTGGAACTCCCCGCGACCACCCCGGCTTCCCGGTCCCACCTCAGGGGGTGAGGGGTTCGAGGACCTGGTTGTGGGTGTGCTGGTAGATCACGGAGGTGCGGAATCCGACGACCTCGCGGCGCTCGGTGAACTTGTCCATGAGGAAGCCATGGAGGTAGTCCACGCTCGGCGTGGAAACGTGCACGATCATGTCGTCGCCGCCGGTGACGACGTAGACCGTGCTGACCTCGGGCAGGCCGGCGGCATAGGCCTTGAACGCCTCGATGATCGCCCGGCTGAAGGGGCGGATCTGGAAGTGGATCAGCGCCTGGACGTGGCGGTTCAGGGCGGCCGGGTCGACGTCGGCGTGGTACCCGCGGATGACCTTGCGGGCGCGCAGCACGCGGATGCGTTCGAGGCAGGTCGAGGGGGCGATGCCGAGGGTGCGGGCGAGGTCGCGGTTGGTCTGCCGCGCATCGCGCTGCAGATGCCGGAGGATCGCCGAATCAAGTTCGTCCATGGGGCGAGTATGGCATCCAGATCGAATTAAATTCGGCCGATCATAGTGGGCGTTGTCATGACTGCTAGCTTCGCGCCATGACCGCCGCACTTGAGCAAACTCTGTCCGTCAATGTCCCGAACTTCTCGCACGAGTTGATCCAGATCGTCCGCGGCCGTCGCAGCGGACTGGCGATCAGCATCGCGATCCATTCGACCGCTCTCGGCCCGGCGGCCGGCGGGTGCCGGATCGCCTATTACGCCGACCCTGCCGCCGCGATCACGGACGTGCTGCGGCTGTCGGCGGCGATGACCGAGAAGAACGCGCTGGCCGGACTGGACCACGGCGGCGGGAAGACGGTCGTCGCGCTCCCGGCCCCGGGCCGGCCGGCCGGCGCGGAGCGCACGGCGCTGCTCCACGACCTCGGCGACGCGATCGAGTCGCTCGGCGGCCGCTACATCACCGGCCCGGACGTGGGAAGCGGCCCCGCCGACATGTCCGTGATCGGCGAACGCACCACGCACGCCTGCTGCCGGCCCGTCGAGGACGGCGGCAGCGGCGACTCCTCCCTGCACACCGCGCGCGGCACCCTCGCGGCACTCGGCGCGGTGGCCGAGGAGGCCTTCGGCTCACCGGAGCTCGCCGGGAGGACCTTCGGGGTGATCGGCCTCGGCGCGGTCGGCGGCCAGGTGGCCCGGCTCCTGGACCAGGCCGGCGCGCGGCTCGTCGTCACCGACGTCGACCCGGCCAAACGCGGCCTGGCCACGGAACTGGGCGCGACCTGGGTGGATCCAGGCGACGCCCTCACGATGGAGGTCGACGTCCTCATCCCCGCCGCCCTCGGCGGACTGCTGACCGCCGGCACGGTGCCGTCGCTGCGGTGCGCCGCCGTCGCCGGCCCGGCCAACAACCAGCTCGACGAACCGGCCACCGGCGACCTCCTGGCGGCACGGGGCATCCTGTGGGCGCCCGATGTGGTCGTCAGCGCCGGAGGGGTCATCCACGCCATCGGCGTGGAACTGCGTCAGGAGCCGGAGGAACGGCTGACCGAACGCATCCAGGGCATCGCCGCCACACTCCGGCAGGTCTTCCAGACGGCCCGGGCCCACCAGAGCACACCCGCGTTCGCGGCCAGGCTGCTCGCCGAGCAGCGGGTGCGCGGCGGACTGGGGTGACCGTCGCCCTGCTCATGGGACGGTCGCGGTGACCATCCCCCTGCTCACGGGACGGCCGCGATGACCGTCGGCCCGCTCACGGGACGGAGTGCTCCAGGGCCAGTTCGCCGGCCAGGCCGGACGCGGCCTCGACGGCGATCTCGATGGCCCGGGCCGCCAAGGGAGAGTGGGTGCGGCCGGCCCGCCAGTGCAGGCAGATCTCGCGCGGGGGTATGGCCGGTCGCAGCTCGTGGACGCGGAGCCGGTCGTCGTGCTCGGCGCCGGCGGCGTGGACGGCGAGCCACGGCAGCACCGCCGACCCCATCCCGGCCCGCACCATCGACAGCAGCGTCTCGTTGCCCGCCGTGCGGAAGACGACCTTCGGGTTCACGCCCGCCCGGGTGAACGCCTCCTCCATCCTGGGCTGGTCGCAGGTCGCCGGCCAGGCCACCAGCGGTGCGCCGTCCAGCCGGTCCAGCGGGACGGAACGCCCGGAGAAGGTGCCGCGCCCGGCCACCAGCAGGTACGGATCGTCGAGCAGCTTGACGTGCTCGACGTCGCCGCCGAGGGGGCCGTCGTAGAACAGCAGGTCGAGATCGCCGATCTGCGGCGCCTCCGGCTCCTCCTCGGACAGCCGGATGTCGCAGCCGGGATGCTCGTCGCGCAACCGGCGTACGACGACCGGCAGGATCACCGAGGACACGCTCTGCAGGGTGCCGATGTCGATCCGGCCGTCGCCCGCCTGGAACCGGTCCACGGCCTCGGCCAGGGCCACCGCCTTCGCCAGCAGCTCGCGCCCGTGTTCGAGGACGACGGCGCCGAGCGGTGTGATCCGTACCGGTCTCGGCCCGCCCGGCCGGTCGAACACCGGGCCGCCGACGGACCTCTCCAACGCGGCGATCTGCTGGCTCACGGTCGACTGGGTGTAGCCGAGGCGGGCCGCCGCCCGGCCGAACGAGCCCTCCTCGGTGACGGCGGCCATCGCGGCCAGGTGCCGCAGTTCGAGATCGTTCACGGGTCCCAGAGTACGGCCAAGCCATCGTTTCTGGCGATCGAGTCGATCGGGAACAATCGCTTTTCACGATGGCGCCCGGGCTCCTAACGTGGCGGGCATGACAGTGACCACCGTTACACCGGCCAAGGCCCGGAGCCCGCTCCTGCTCGTCGGGACCGCCCTGGCGATCGTCTACGTCGTCTGGGGCTCGACCTACCTCGCGATCCGCATCATGGTCGAGGAGATGCCACCCCTGGTGAGCGCCGGGGTCCGCTTCCTGACGGCCGGCGTGCTGGTGGCCGGGGCGCTCGTGGTGCGCGGCGGCCCGGGCCGGCTGGCCGTGACCCGCCGGGAGCTGCTGGGATGCGCGCGGATCGGGCTCCTGCTGGTCGTGATGGGCCAGGGCCTGGTGACCCTCGCCGAGTACGGCGGGGCCCCGTCGGGGATCACGGCGTTGCTGATCGCGGCGGTGCCGCTGTGGGTGATCTGCTACCGGGTCCTGTCGGGCGAACGCCCCGCCGGCCGGACGGTGGCGGGCGTGGCGATGGGGTTCGGCGGCCTGGTCGTGGTGGTCGCCGCGAACGGTCTCGGTGGCGCCTTTCCGGTCTGGACCATGGCGGTCGTCCTCCTCGCCGGCCTGTCGTGGGCGTTCGGCTCGTGGTACCAGCCTCGGATCGAGCTGCCGCGTGACCCGTTCGTGGTCACGGTCTACGAGATGCTCGCCGGTGGCGGAGCGCTGACGGTCATCGGGCTGGCCGGTGGCGAGCGCTTCGACCCGCTCGCCTACTCCGCCGGAGCCTGGGCGGCGTGGGGCTACCTGGTCCTGTTCGGCTCGGTCCTGGCGTTCTCCGCCTACATCTGGCTGCTGCAGTCGGCGGCGACCTCGCTGGCGGCCACGTACGCGTACGTCAATCCGCTGGTGGCCGTCTGCCTGGGATGGCTGACCCTCGCCGAACCGGTGACGGTGCCGACCCTCGCCGGCGGCGTGGTCGTGGTGCTCGCGGTCGCCGTCGTCGTGCGCTCCGAGTTCCGCCCGGCGAATCCGGGTCCCACCGATCGAAGGAGAGTCCGATGAGCACGTTCGTATTGATCCACGGCGCGGGAGACACCGGATGGTCCTGGCACCTGGTGGCGGCCGAACTACGAGCGCGTGGGCACGACGTGCTGGCCCCCGACCTTCCGGGTGACGACGAGTCGAAGACTTTGACGGACTACGCCGACGTCGTGGTCGAGGCCGTCGGTGACAGGCGGGACCTGGTCGTCGTGGGCCACTCGTTCGGGGCGTTCACCGCCCCGCTGGTCGCCGACCGGCTGCCCGTCGACGTGCTGGTCCTGCTGGCCGGCATGATCCCGTCGCCGGGTGAGCCGCCGGACGAGTGGTGGGCACGCACCGGCTACCGGAGCGCGGTGGCGGAGCAGGCCGGGCGCGACGGCGGCCTGACCGGCGACGCGGATCCGTTCGTGAGCTTCTACCACGACGTGCCCCGGGAGCTGGCCGAGGAGGCGATGGGCAGGCAGCGCGCCCATCCGTCCACGGCCGCGTCGGCCGCCCCGTGGCCGCTGGACGCGTGGCCGGACGTGCCGACGAGGTTCGTGCTCTGCGCCGAGGACCGCTTCTTCCCGCCCGGCTTCTTCCGCCGGCTGGTGCCCGAGCGCCTGGGCATCGTCCCCGACGAGATCGCGGGCGGCCACTGCGTCGCGCTCAGCCGCCCCAAGGAGGTGGCGGACCTGCTGGCGGGCTACGCGGCCCGGTATCGCAAGGATCCGGAGACGGTGCCGTCCGACCGGCAGGGCACCCGGACGCGGCCTCACCGGACCAGGCCCACCGGCGTGTTCGACTACGACGCGGAGCTGCGGCGGCACAACGAACTCTTCCGTGCCGCCGCCCGCGTCGGCCCGCGCGACCGTGTGCTCGACATCGGCTGCGGTACGGGCCAGACCACGCGCGAGGCCGCTCGCGCGGCCGCCGCCGGGAGCGTGGTGGGCGTCGACCTCTCCGGTCCGATGCTCGAACGGGCCCGCCGGCTCAGCGACGACGAGGGGCTGTCCAACATCACCTACCGGCAGGCGGACGCTCAGGTCCACCCTTTCCCGTCGGCGCGTTTCGACGTGTGCGTCAGCAGGTTCGGGGCGATGTTCTTCGCCGACCCGGTCGCCGCGTTCACCAACATCGGGCGCGCTCTGCGTCCCGGAGCGCGCCTCGTGCTGCTGGTCTGGCGAGATCGCGACCGCAACGAATGGGCCTCCGCGATCCGCCGGAGCCTCACCGCCGCCGCACCCGCCCCTCCCACCGGTGGTCCAGGCCCGTTCTCGCTCGCCGACCCGGCCGTCACGGAAGGCATCCTGGCGGCGGCGGGCTTCACCGACGTGAGCTTCACCGACGTGCACGAGCCCGTTTTCTACGGCCCGGACACCGCGGCCGCCTTCGACAACGTGCTCCTGCTCCGGGAGTACGGCGACCTGATCGCCACCCTCGACACCGCGGCGGCCGAGCGGGCGCGCACACGGCTCCGCGCCACCCTCGCCGCCCACTCCACCGGCGACGGCGTGTACTTCGACTCCAGCGCCTGGATCGTCACCGCCCGCCGTCCCTGACCACCGCACCCGATCCGGCCGGCGGTGCCCGCGTCAGGCCGTGCTCGGGAAGGCCCGTCGCGGCTGGATCCGGTCGAGCCGCCGCCACTGGTCGCCGCTCAGCCGCAGGCTCGCCGCGGCGACGTTCTCCTCCAGGTGGCCGATCGTGCCGGTGCCCGGAATCGGCAGCACGACCGGCGAACGGCCGAGCAGCCACGCGAGCGAGACCTGCGCCGCCGTGGCGCCGAGTTCGGCGGCCACGGCGACGATCTCGGTCGTCGCCTGCGACACCGCGGGGTGGACGGGCCGCCAGGGCAGGAAGGCGATCCCCGCCGCGTCACAGGCGTCGAGCACGGCCTCGTGCTCGCGATCGAGCAGGTTGTAGCGGTTCTGCACGCTCGCGACGTCGATGATCTTCCGCGCCTCTTCGAGCTCGGCGACGGTGACCTCGGACAGTCCGATGTGGCCGATCGAGCCCTGGACCTGGAGTTCGCGCAGCGTCCCCAGCTGGTCGGCGAGCGGCACCTCCGGGTCGACGCGATGCAATTGGAGCAGTTCGAGCCGGTCGACCCGGAGCCGGCCCTGCTCGACCTGGTCCCGCAGGAAGTCCGGCCGCCCGCAGATCGCCGCGTCGTGCGGGGGGTCGGGCGGCGCGACCCCGACCTTCGTCGCGATGAGCAGGTCGTCCGGATAGGGGTACAGCGCCTCGGCGAGGAGCTCCTCGTTGGCGCCCCACCCGTACAGGTGCGCGGTGTCGATCAGCGTGACACCCAGGTCGACGGCGCGCCGGGCCACGGCGATGGCGGCGTCCCGAGCCGGTCCGGGTGCGGTCGGCAGGTGCATGGCACCGAACCCGAGCCGCCGCACGCTGCGCTCACCCCCGATGCGGAACGTGCTCGATGTCATGTGCTGGTCTCTCCCCCTCGATCGAGTTGGTCACGATAACAGCTGCGCCGACCAAAGATCGTTACGGGGCGGGAGGATGTCGGGCATGGCTTATCTGGGCACGGAGGACCCGGTCGCCGTCGCGGCGATCGGCGCGGTTCACGACGGCGACGTCGAACGGCTGGGACGCCTGCTGCGGGAGCATCCGGGGCTGGCGACCGCCCGGTTCGGGGATCAGGGCGGCATGTCACGGACCTTGCTGCATGTGGTGACCGACTGGCCCGGCCATTATCCGAACGGCCCGCAGACCGTGGCCGCGCTGGTCGAGGCGGGCGCGGATCCGAACGCCCCGTTCGAGGGCGGTCACACCGAGACGCCGCTGCACTGGGCGGCCAGCAGTGACGACGTCCCGGTCCTGGACGCGCTCCTGGACGCCGGCGCGGAAATCGAGGCGCCCGGATCGTGCATTGGCACCGGTGGCACCGCGATCACGGACGCGTGCGCGTTCGGCCAGTGGAACGCCGCCCGCCGCCTGGTCGAACGGGGGGCCACCACCACGCTGTGGGAGTCGGCGACCCTCGGCCTGATGGATCGCGTGACCGCCCATTTCACCGGTGAGCGGCAGCCGGGCGCCGAGGAGATCACCCACGGCCTGTGGTCCTCCTGCCACGGCGGTCAGCGCGAGGCCGCGCGGTTCTTCCTGGAGCGTGGCGGGGACGTCAACTGGGTCGGCTACGACGACCTCACACCGCTGGACGCCGCGCTGCGCGCGGGCGCCGACGACCTCGCCACCTGGCTGCGCACCCAGGGGGCACGCTCAACGTCCGACCTCGGCTGAGGCGACGCCCGCCCACTACTTCGGTGCCGTTTCCTGCAGCGTCCGGATCGCTTCCCGCAGGACGGAATGGAGGTGGTCGAGGAACGACTCGACGTCCTTGAGGAACTCGGCGGGATACTCGTTCATCATGGCGCCCACTCGTTCGGCGACCGGCTCGAAGACGACGCTCGCGTCGCGGCCGCTGCCAGGTGTGGCGCGGAGGGTCACCCGCCGGCGGTCGCTGTGTTCGCGGGAGCGTGCGACCAGCCCGGCGCCTTCGAGGCGATTGAGAAGGGTCGCGGTCGCACCCGACGTCAGCCCGATTCTCTTGGACAGCTTGATCGGGGTCAGGGGCGCGCCCGCCCGCTGCGCGGAAAGGATCTCGGCGAACGCGGCCGCGTCCGCGGTGTGCACCCCGAGCCACCGAGCGAAATGGTGCGTCATCTCGGAATAGTCGGCGGAGTAGACCCGCATCGCGTCGATGACGCGGTCCCCTTGGGGCATGCCCTCGCGATACGTTCCTTCCGTCAAAGCGAGGATCCCTTCTCCTGGGCGCGGATCGCGACCTGTCGCCGCGTTCCCGCTCGGCCATGTACTCGTCGCCAAGTGACTTTACCGTGAAGCCACTTGGCGGAAGAGGAACGCCCGGAGCCGCCCGGTCACCGTTCACATCCCCGGTGAGACCTCCCGGCCCTCACTCCGACCACTGGTATGACCCGGTGAGTATGCCGATCAGATTCTGGGGCGCGTTGTCGCCCAGAAGTACCTTGTTGAAGGCGGCGCCCTGGGCCGCGGCCGCGGCGCTGCGGGGGAACATCGCCTGCTCGTATTCGGTGAGCGCGGCCTCGATGTCGCCGGGGTGCGCGGCGATGGCCGCGCCGAGTTCGGCGCCGTCCTGCATGGCCAGGTTGGCGCCCTCGCCGTTCGGGGGCTGCAGGTGGGCGGCGTCACCGAGCAGGGTCACCCCCGCCACCCTGTCCCATCGGTGCTCGACCGGCAGCGCGTAGTGGGGGCGGTGGACCGGGCCGGTGTCACTGCCGGTGATCAGCGCGGCCAGTTCGGGGGCCCAGCCGTCGACCTCCCGCGCGATCCGGGCGGTCGCCGCGGCGGGATCGGTGAAGTCGATGCCGGCGAACCAGTCCAGCGGCTTGGACAGCGTCAGGTAGGCGTGCAGGGTCCTGTCGCCCTCCCGGTGGACATCGATCCTCTTCCAGCTCGCATTCGGGTCGAACACGAACAGCGACCCGCCACCGACCGCTTTCGCGGTGGCCGGGTGACGGTCGTCCCCGTCGAACAGGAAGGTCTCCACGAACGAGGTGCCGCCGTACTCGGGGGTGGCGTCGCTGAGCAGGGGCCGCACCCGCGACCACGCGCCGTCCGCGCCGTGACTTTACCATGAAGCATTCATCATCATACGTGGGCCCGGGCGACTTCGGCGTGGGGGGTCTTCGCGAGTTGCCACGGCTGGGCGATTCCAACGTCGGATTCGACGTATCAAATGTATCGGCGCATTGGTACATTGGTGGGCAAGGGAGGCGTGCCATGTCACCGATGACGGCCAAGCTCGTCGGACTGCTGGTCGTACCCGTCCTGGTGTTGCTGATCGGTTTCCGGCCGGTGTCCGGGAGGCGGGTCGCCCGGTTCGCCACCGAATACGACGTCACCCTCACTCGCGGTACCAGACCGGTTCTCTCGGCCTACCTGGCCAGAACAAGCAGATGGCGGGCCGGGGGCGGGGCGATCGGCTGGCTCGCGGCCGGCGTGCTCACCTCCAGCGGCTACCACTACTTCCTGGGCGTCGCCGGATACCTGGTCGGTGCGATAGCCGCCGAGGTCGGGGCGCCCTTGCCGATGCCCGAAGGCCGGCGCCGAGCCTCCCTCGTGGTGCGCAGACCCGGTGACCGCCTGACCTGGGGAGCGCGCTGGGGTCCGGTTCTCATCGTCGCGGCGCTGGGCGTTCATACCTGGCTCTACCAGGTGTGGCCCAAAGCCGCGCAGGCCAAGGTGCCATCGTCCCAGGTGATCCTCGACCTGGCGGGCATCGTGCTGGCCACGGCCGTCCTGTGGCTGGCGTGCCGGTTCATCGTCATGCGCCCCCGGCCGGTGCGCGCCGCCGACCTCGGCGAGGCCGACGACGGGATCCGGGCGAGCTCGCTGCAGACCATCAGCGGGGCGTCGCTGGCCCTGATGTGCCTGGCGGCCCTCGACGCGATGTGGGCCATGCTGCTCGACCTCGACGCCCCTGAGCCTTACAACTGGGTCATGAACGTGCTGGCTTGCGCGATGCTGCTGGCGGCGCTGTACTCCTGGTTCGGCATCCGGACCCGGCCGCGCCCCGCCACGAAGGTCCCGGCGTGATCGTTGAGATCGATCCGGACGCGGCCACTCCGCCGTACGAGCAGCTCAGGACCCAGATCGCCGCGCTGATCCGTACCGGGAAGCTGGCGGTCGGCGCTCGCCTCCCGAGCATTCGGCAACTCGCCCGCGACCTCGGCCTGGCAGCGGGGACGGTCGCTCGCGCTTACCGCGAACTGGAGGCCGCGGGTTACCTGCGTGGCCGGGCGGGCCAGGGCACCGTCGTGCGCGACATCCCCGCGGTCCTCGAAACCGAGCGCACCGCCCGCCTCACCGACGCCGCCCGCGCCTACGCGGCCACGGTCCGCGAACTCGGTATCGACATCGACGTGGCCCTCACCACCGCCCGCTACCACCTCACCGACCCTGCCGGTTGACCGAAACCCCGCTATTCCTAAAAGCGCGGAAGCGGGCTCTGATCTCTCCGTCAGACGCGGGGCGGAGCGTCCGTGCTCTGAGACACCATGGTGCGCCGGACCATTCCCGTGGCGGTCGCCGTGCTCGGCCTCTCTGGGAAAGATGAGTCACCGTGTTCGCGGTGCCGCCTTGCGGGCGTGCCAGCGGCGCATCATCGCGCGGGTCTCGTCCCTGAGGAACTGGATGAGTTCGAGCGTCTCGTTCAGCCGGTCGGCCGCTGGTGAGTCGCCCAGGACGGCGATGCCTTCTCGCAGGTCGGCCTCGCCTTTTTCGAGGAACGGGTTCGCGAGGAACGTGGACTCGTACCACGAGCCGTCCACGACGTAGGCGTGGCGGCGCGTTCCCGGGTCCCGTTCTGTGCGGATGAGGCGGATCTGGACCAGGTAGCGGACGGCGCCCGAGACCCCGCCGGTGCTGGCGTGCAGGCGTTCCGCGAGTTCGGTCGCGGTCATCCGGCCGCTCTCGCTGGCCAGGAGGGTCGCGAAGACGCGGGCGGCGAGGCGGGGGAAGCCGGCGTCGGCGAGGGTGGAGGCGAAGCGTTCGACGAATTTGCCGAGCTCGTCCATCTTGTTCTCGCGCACGACACTCGCTTCCAACATCTCGTCTTCGCGCACGGCGCTCCCTTCGATCATCTCGTCGCAAGAGTACCGCAGTGGCATGAACTTTCAGTGATTATTGAAAGTTGGTGTTACTGTGTGCCAAGCGAGGCGACGGAAGTTGTGGTGTGGAGGAGAGATGAACCAACGAGCCAGGGATCGGACGCTCGGGCGACGGCTCGCCGACCTGCTGTGGACGAAGTACGCCCGGCTGCCCGCTTCGAGGAACGACTACAGCGTGACCCGCGACGTGCGGATCCCGATGAGGGACGGCGTCGAGCTGCTGGCGGATCTCCTGGAGCCGGAGGGGACGGCGTCAGGAACCATTCTCGTCACCTCGCCTTACGGCTACAACATGGTCGGCGCGGCGATGACGGGCGGGATGTTCGCCTGCCGTGGCTATCGGGTCGTGCTGGTCCGGTGCCGGGGGACGTTCGGATCGGGAGGGACCTTCGAGCCGCACATGCGGGATGTCGACGACGCGGCCGACATCGTCGCCTGGATGCGCGAGCGGCCGTGGTTCGACGGGCGCTTCGCCGCCCACGGCTACTCATCTGTCGGCTTCGCCGCGTGGGCGTCGCTGGTGGACCCGCCTCCAGAACTGGCGACCGCGGTCATCGCCTGCGCGCCGCACGACTTCGGCGCGTTCGTCTACACCGGCGGGGCGTTCCTGCTCAGCACGATGGTCGAATGGTCGTTCGTCACGACCAAGCAGGACAAGCCCATCCTGCCGCGCATGTTCGCGGTCCTCTCGTCCCGGGGCCGTATCAGGAAGGCCCTGGCGGCGCTTCCCCTGACCGGCGCCGCCGAGAAGCTGATGGACGGGAAGGCGCCCTGGTACCGCGAGTGGGTCGGCCGGCGGGATCTGGGCGACCCATGGTGGAAGCGCGCCGACCTGAGTGAAGCGCTGGATCGGGTGCGCGTCCCTGTGTTGATCCAGGGCGGCTGGCAGGACGGCTTCCTCCGCCAGACGCTGGCGGGGTACACGCGGCTGGCCGATCGGGGGGTCGACGCCGGACTCACCATGGGCCCGTGGACGCATGCCCAGGGGGGTGCCGAGGGTGCCCGCGTCCTGCTTCCCGAGGCCCTCGCCTGGTTCGACGAGCATCTGGCCGGATCCGGTGCCCGGCACCGCGCCATGCCGGTCAAGGTGTTCGTCAGCGGTGGGAACGAGGGCTGGCGCGATCTCCCCCGCTGGCCGCCGGTGACGGACGAGCGGATCCTGTATCCCCGCTCCGGCGGACTCCTGGCCGCCCGACCGGCCGGCACGGGAGAAGTGACCGGGTTCACCTACGACCCGGCCCGGCCGACCCCCACGTACGGTGGAGCGTTCGTCACGCAGGTCTCCCCCGGAGTGACCGCGGGCTACACCGATGACAGCGCGCTCGCCTCGCGTCCCGACGTGCTGGCGTTCACGTCGGACCCATTGACCACCGAGGTCGAGGTCGTCGGCAGCCCGGTCGTGGAACTGGGCCACGGTTCCGACAACCCCTTCGCCGACCTGTTCGTACGCGTGTCGGAAGTGGACGCCCGGGGCCGCTCACGCAACGTCGGCGACGGGTTCGTCCGGCTCGGCCCTTCGGCGCCCCAGGGCGTGGTCCGGGTGGAGCTCGACGCCGTCGCGCACCGGTTCGCGCGCGGCAACAGGATTCGGCTGGTCGTCGCGGGCGGGTCGCATCCGCGCTGGGAGCGGAACCTGGGGACGGGCGACGACCCGGCCACCTCGACGAGGATGCTGCCGTCACACCGGACGATCGACCTGTCGGTCTCACGGGTCGTGCTACCGGTCACCCGACCGCCCGGGGCATGAAGACACCGCTGCCAAACCCTTCCAACCCGGCCGCCGCTGGGCGTGGCGTCTTGGTCAGCCGGTCGCGCCGAACCATCGGGTCAGGGCCGCGTGGAGGGTGTCGCGCTCGTGGGGGGTGGGGCGGGGGGCGGCCGAGGCCCAGGCGATGTAGCCGTCCGGGCGGAGCAGCAGGGCGGTGGCCGGGGGGTTGGGGTCCAGGCAGCGCGTGGTGAGGGTGTCGACCCGATCGTGCCAGGCCGCCGCCTCCTTGGCCGGTGAGGCGTCCTCGGTCAGGTCCAGCAGCAGCGGCCGGGCGGTCGCGGTGAGGCCGGCGAGCCGGACGTGGCCGGTCGGGGTGTCCAGCAGCAGGTCGGGGGCCCATCGCCCGACCAGCGGGTGCGGGTCGTCGATCCCCATGTCGTAGCGGATGTCGGCGCCGGCCATCATGTCGGCGACGTGCTGGACGTTGTGCCGGTCGGCGAGCAGTTCCGTGAACAGCTCGCGTAGCGCGGTGATCTCACCGCCGGGCTTGATGAGCGCGGTCTGTGCCTGGGTGTGCATGACCACGCGCTCGGCGGCGGGGCGCCGTTCGGTCTCGTAGCTGTCCAGCAGGCCGGGCGGGGCCCAGCCGTGGATCTCGGCGGCGAGCTTCCAGCCGAGGTTGACCGTGTCCTGCAGGCCCAGGTTGAGGCCGGGGCCGCCGATCGCGGAGTGGACGTGGGCGGCGTCGCCGGCCAGCAGCACCCGGCGGTCGCGGAACCGGCCGGCCAGCCGGGTGTTGCGGCCGGCCCCGCGGCGCAGCAGGTGAGGGCCCTGACCTGGGGGCGGGCCGAGCGGGAGGTCGGCTCCGAGCACGCGCTGGACGCTTTCCCGTAGCTCCTCCACGGTCAGCGGCCGGTCGCCGTCGTCAGCGGGGTCCCATTCGGTGGTGCTGAGCAGGGGCGGGCCGGAGGGGAAGGGGGCGAACACGAACAGGCCGCGTTCGGTGCGGTGGTGCATGAACGGCGGGATGATCCCGTAGCCGGGTACGTCGAGGCCGCCGGTTGCCGGGTCGATCATCGCGGGCGGGATGGAGACGTGCGCGGTGCGCGAGATGGTGCCGTCGGTGGTGACGCCGGGGAAGCCGATGCCGGACAGCTTGCGCGTGAGGCTGTGCCCGCCGTCGGCTCCGACCAGATAGCGGGTGCGCAGCCGGTAGGGGCCGTCGGGGCCGGTGACCTCGGCGGTGACCCCCTGGTCGTCTTGCGACAGCCCGGTGAGTTCGTGTCCCCGGCGGATCCGGACGCCAAGTTCGGTGGCGCGTTCCTCCAGCATCTGCTCGACGCGGCGCTGCGGCACCGGCAGCCCGTACAGCGGGTTGTCGTCCAGGGTGCGGAGGTCCAGGGGCATCGCGCCGAACACGAACGAGGGACTGGGGCTGGGTGGTTCGGTGCCGCCGCTGAGGCGTTGGTACAGGCCCCGGCGGTCGAGCATGCGTACCACCTGGCCGACCAGGCCGTTGGCCCGGTTCTCCTGGGTGCGTTCGGGCAGGCGCTCGAGTACCAGCGGCCGTACTCCGGCCAGGCTGAGCTCGCAGGCCAGCATCAGCCCGTTGGGGCCTGCTCCGGCGATGACGACGTCTTCGGGGGCGGTGGCGGGCATGGTGGTCCTCCTTGTGGCGGGGATTTACGGCATGGCGCGTCGATCCGGCGCGGAAAAGGGCATGGCACATGGATCCGGGGCCGCCCGCCATGACGGCCGCGCGGCGTGCGCCGGATATCTAGGGATGTGGAGGGATCCGCTTTGGTGGTGCGGTGGGGTCAGGGTGCGGGCAGTCCGGCGGCGAGCCGGCGCAGGGCGTCGTCCAGGAGCGTCATGATCGGGACGGGGGGGTCGGCGAGCAGCCAGTGCTCCGTGACCACGGTGAAGGCCGCTCCCACCGCGCCCGCCACCAGCTTGGGGTACATGTCGCGGGTCACGTCGGTGCCGGTGCGCTCGGCGACCGCCGCGGCGAGCTCGGCCGCGGCGACCGCACCCGCCTTGATCATCTCGCCCTGCAGGGCCGGTTCGGCGATCATCAGGCGGATGCCGGCGACCCACTGCTGGTCGCGCGTGTGCCGGGCGTCGCCTTCCTGGCCGAGCGCGAACCGGGCCAGCGCCGCGTCGTTGATGGCCTCCCACAGGGGTTTGGACGCCGGCTGGGCGCGCAGTTCGTCCGCGATCGACCGGGTGCGCTCGAGGTGCCGGGCGGCGATCGCCTCGCCCTTGCTGGCGAAGTAGTTGTTGAAGGTACGGGGAGAGACGCCGGCCTCGGCGGCGATGTCCTCCACGCGGACGTTCTCCAGCCCGCGCTCGACGGTGAGGCGGATGGCGGCCCAGCTCAGCGCGATGCGGGTCTCCTGCTTCTTGCGTTCACGCAGTCCCCCGCGCCCGCCGTCGTCGGTACCCATGCCACGACACTACCGCATTTTGCGCATTGCGCACTAATTCCGATCCCGCACAATTTCGCCCGCAAGCCGCATGAGTCGATCAGTGCCCCTGTTCCAGTCGCTTCGGCTCCGGCGACTAAGATCAGGTGCCCGTGGCGGGCGGTGGTCGGCGTGCGGGGCTCGGGCGAGGGATGGCAGGTGTGTCGTCGTGCGGATCGCGAGTGTGAACGCCTGGGGCGGCGCGCTGTCCGACGAGCTCGTCACCTGGCTGCCCGGCAGCGGGGCGCACATCGTCTGCCTGCAGGAAGTGACGAGGACCCCGGGGCTGACCGGATGGACGCGCTTCGACGACGGTGAGCGCACCCTGCCGCAACGTGCCGATCTGTTGGATGACGTCCGCGTCGCGCTGCCGCGCCACCAGGCGTACTTCGTGACCAGCGACTCCGGTCCGGTGTACGACGGCGCGGGCGGCCGCCACCGGCAGGACTTCGGTCTGGCTACCTTGGTCGGTGAACACCTGCCGGTCTGCGGTGTCGACTCCGACTTCGTGCACGGGCGGTTCGCCGACCACGACGAGTGGACGGTCGCGGACCGGCCCCGTATCGCCCTGGCCGTGCGTACCGTCGACCGCGCCACCGGCCGGTCGGTGTCGGTCGTGCAGGTGCACGGGCTGCGCGACCCGCTGGGCAAGGGCGACACCCCGGCACGGCGCCGGCAGGCCGAACGGCTCGCGGAGCTCGTACGCCGGGTACGCGGTCCTCGCGACCTGGTGGTGGTCTGCGGGGACTTCAACCTGCTGCCCGACAGCGAAACGTTCGGAGTGCTGGCCGAACTCGGTCTCACCGACCTGGTCGGCACGGCCGACACCCGCTCGTCTCACTACCGCAAGCCGGTGCGACACGCGAGCTACCTGCTGGTTTCCGACGTCGCCGCCGTCAGGCGGTTCGAGATCCTCGCCGAGCCGGAGATCTCGGACCACCGCGCACTGGTCCTCGACATCTAGCCACCCGCCAAGCAGGGAAACGACCCGGCATACCCGGCCCCTGGCAGGGCCCCGCCCTCTGGCTCCACGGCGACCCGCACCCGGGAAACCTCCTGATCAACCGGGAAGGGCTGGCGGCCGTCCTGGACTTCGGCGATCTCACCAGCGGTGATCCCGCCACCGACCTGGCCGCCGCGTGGCTGGTGTTCGACGAGGACGCGCGCGAGGTCTTCCGGTCACGCGTGTCCGCCGACGAGGTGACCTGGGAGCGCGCCCGGGGCTGGGCCCTGGCCATGGGCACCGCACTGGCCGCCCACTCGGCCGACAATCCCGGCATGGCGGCCATCGGTGATCACGTCCTCGACCAGGTGCTGCTCACCTAGAGGTGCCACGCGGCGCCGTGCCCACCCGCGAGTGCCTGGCCAGGGCGGACGGGTCGGTCAAGCCGGAGCGGGAACGCCTTCGAGGATGACGACCGGGAACACCCGGTCGGTGTTCTTCTCGTACGCGGAGGTGCCGTCGGAGACCTTGCGGTAGAGCCGGTCGCGCTCCTCCCCCGTGGTCACGACGGCCCGTGCCTGATAGGAGTCGTCGCCGAGTTGGACCGTCACGGCCGGGTCGGCCCGCAGGTTGTGGAACCAGGCCGGGTGCCGTGGGGCTCCCGCCTTGGAGGCCACCACGAACACCCGCCCCTCGTCGTCGACCGCGAAGCCGAGCGGCACGGTCGTCCGCCGCCCCGTCCGTCCCCCGGTCGTGGTCAGCAGCAGGATCGGGAACGGCGGCCGGCTGACCACGCCGTGATTGGCGCGGAACTCGCTGATGACGCCCTGGTTGTAGGCCAGGAACTCCTCTTCGGACGGCACGGCGTTCATGTCTTCTCCTTGTCCAGCCCGAATCTCGCCACGAGGCCGGGGCCGCCGGGGAAAACGGTGACGCGGGCGATCCCGGTGGGGGTGGCGGTGAGGACGGCGACCCCGAGGGCCTGATGGGTTCCGTCGCCGGTGCGGTGGTAGGTGGCCGCGGCCGGCTGGCCGTTGGCACGGGTGGGGGTCATCAGCCAGTCGCCGGGAGAGCCGATCACGTGCGCGAGGTAGCGCAGGCACGTCACCCTGCCGGAGAACCAGGTCCGCGTGCCCACCAGCTCGATGGCGGCGTCGGTGCACAGCGCCTTCTCCAGGGCGGCGATATCGGCGTTCTCGAAACCGGCGATGTACTGGCCGAGCAGGTCACGGGCGTGCGGTTCGGTGGGCTCGGTGATGTTCTCGGGAGAGAGGGCGCCCTCATCGAGCCGGGCGCGGGCTCGTTGCAGCGCGCTCTTGACCGCCGAGGCCGAGGTGCCGAGCATGGTCGCCACCTCGGCGGCGCTGAAGCCCAGCACCTCCCGGAGCAGGAGGATGGCGCGTTGCCGGGCGGGCAGATATTGCAGGGCGGCGACGAGCGCGAGCCGCACGCTGTCACGCGCCGTGAAGATCGCGGCCGGGTCCTGGGTCTCGAAGGTCACCACGGTGTCCGGAAGCGGCCCCAGCCAGGCCACCTCGGGGCCGGCCGCCCCCGGCACGGCATCGGGATCTTCGGCGGGGCCGCCGAGACCGGAGGGCAGCGCCCGCCTGGTGCGCCCTTCGAGCGCGGTCAGGCAGGCGTTGGTGGCGATGCGGTAGAGCCAGGTACGCGGCGAGGAACGGCCCTCGAAGGTGCCGTACGAACGCCATGCCCGCAGGTACGTCTCCTGGACGAGGTCCTCGGCCTCGTCCACCGAGCCGAGCATGCGGTAGCAGTGCGCGAGCAGCTCCCGCCGGAACGCCTCGGTGCGCTCCACGAATTCCTCTGACGGTCCGTCATCACCATATCCTCGCGATCATCCGCCGCCTCGGGATCTCCAGCGTCCCAAAGGGCCTCGGTAATACAGACCGTCGACGCCCCCGAAAGGAATCGCGCTCCGGCGGTCAGCCGCGCACGTGCAGCCGGAAACCCGTGCGGCCCGCGGGCTCCAGTCCCTCCTTCAGGTGCAGCGAGGGGATCTCGTAGTCGCCGAAGTTCTGCCGCCTGAACGCGATCGGCTCGGTCGACTCCAGGGTGAGCAGGCGCTGCTCCCAGGCCTTGGCGACGTCCGGGTAGTCCTCGCCGGTCATCCGGTCGGTGCCGTACAGCACGAACGGCGGCAGCACCTCGATACCCGGGTAGTACAGGATGCCGTGGTGGATCGGGAACAGCAGATCGTCGATGGGGCCGTTGATCCCGCGAGCGGCGTAATGCGACTCCGGGCCGCCGGCGGTCACCGACAGCAGGGCCTTCCTGCCCGCGAGGGTGCCTTCGCCGAAACGCTCGCCGTACCTGGTGTCGCTGTGCTCGCCGACGCCGTACGCGAAGTGGTAGGTGAACACCCGGTCCACCCAGCCCTTGAGGATCGCGGGCATCGCGTACCACCACAGCGGGAACTGGAAGATGATCGTGTCGGCCCACAGCAGCTTCCCCTGCTCGGCACGGACGTCCGGGGTGAGCGTCCCGGCGTCGAAAGCCCGGCCCGAGTCCAGGGCGACCTTCAGCGGACTCGAGGCGTCGGGGCCGTAGTCCGCGGCGTCCACGACCGCCTTCCAGTTCATCGCGTACAGATCGCTCACCCGTACCTCGTGCCCGGCGGTCTCCAATGTCGACACCGCGAGGTCCTTCAGCGAGCCGTTCAGCGACGTCGGCTCCGGGTGGGCGTAGACGATCAGCGTCTTCATGGGAACTCCTTCGGATCGGATGGCTTCGATCCTGGAGGGCCGCGGCGGCCGGCGTTCAGGGGCGCCTCTTCCGTCGGACGGGACTTCCTGGTAACGACAGGGCCATCTTCACGGGCACCACCGAGGCCCATACTGGGGACATGGACGATCTCGCGGGCTTCCTGCGGACCCGGCGCTCCCGGGTCGACCCGGCGGCCGTCGGCGTCCCCACCGACAACCGCCGCCGGGTCGAAGGGCTTCGCCGCGAAGAGGTGGCGCACCTGTCCGGGGTCAGCGTCGACTACTACGTGCGCTTGGAGCAGGGCCGCGCGACCCAGCCCTCCGAGCAGGTCATCGACGCGCTCGCCCGCGTCCTCGGCCTCGACGAGACCGAACGCGGGCACCTCTACCGGCTCGCCCGGCAGCGCCGCCGCCGCGCGAAGGCGCCGGGCGGGCGGGTCCGGCCGGAGCTGCTGCGCGTCCTCGACCTGGTCGCCGACGCGCCCGCGTTGATCATGGACCACCGCCTGGACGTGCTCGCGGGGAACCGCCTCGCCGGGCTCCTCTTCGGCCGGCCGATGCCGGGCCTGAACACCGCCCGGCACATCTTCCTCGAGGAGGCCGAGCGCGGCCTTTACGCGGACTGGGAGAACTGCACCCTCGACGTGGTCGGGCACCTGCGCCTGGCCGCCGGCAAGTACCCCGAGGACCCCCGCCTGACCTCGCTCATCGGCGAGCTGGCGATGGGCAGTGAGCGCTTCCGCCGCCTCTGGGCCCGCGCGGACGTGCGCGCCCGCACACATGGACGCAAGGCGTACCGGCACCCGCTGGTCGGGCTGCTGGAACTGCACCAGGAGAATTTCGCACTACCGGGCGAATCAGGCATGGAGCTGCTGGTTCTGTCCGCGCCCCCCGGAAGCCCCGCCGAGGACGGGCTGCGCCTGCTCGCGGGCCTGGGCGCGGACGGCGGTGACCCGCGTCCCGCGGCGAACGCTCAGGCCCGCGACTGACCTTGTCGATCACTCGGTGCGCAGGGCGTCCGCGATGGTGAGACGGGCCGCCGAGCGCGACGGAAGGAAGGCACCCGCTGCCGCGATCACGGCGCCCGCCAGGACGAGCAGGACCACGATCGGCGCGGAGTAGAGGTCGAGCATGTGGTCCGGGATGACGATCTGGGCGGCGTGCGCGATGGCGTTCATGGCGTACCGCTGGAACACGACGCCGATCGGGATGCCGGCCAGGCCACCCGCCAAGCCCAGCGCGGCCATCGAGGTGACCATCATGAGGACCACCTGGCGGGGGGTCATGCCGATCGACTTGAGCGTTCCCAGATCCCTTCGGCGTTCACGGACGTTGAGGACGACCGTGTTGAAGACACCGAGGGCGGCGACCGCGCCCAGCAGCAGGGTGAGCACCGTGATGGTGGAATAGATGGCGGCGATGACCGAGCCTGGTACGCGCGTCGGCCTGGCGCGGAGACCGGGGTCGCCGGCCGTCACGGCGGCCACGTACGCGGAGTCGTCGGCTCCGGCCGCGAGCTTCACCTCGTACGCGTCGGCTCGGCTGCCGGGCGCCATCCGGGTCAGCGTGGCCCAGTTGGCCAGCACCGGTTCTGCGGCGCCCATCAGGACCTCGCCGACGACGCGCACGGGCAGCCGCCCGCCGTCCCCTTCGAGGGTGAAGGTGCCGCCGAGGGCGAGCCCGCTCTGCGTGAGGAAGCGCGAGGATACCGCCACCTCGCCCGCGGCGGTCGGCCAGCGCCCTTTCAGCATCTCGTAGCCGGCGTCGGAACCCCGGTAGAACCGCACCTCGGCCGGCCCGGGACCGCCGATCCACCGCATGGTCAGCTCTTTGCGCGCCACGACGCGCTCGGCACCGGGCAGGGCGCGGAGCATCGATTCATCGGCCTGGTCGCCCAGCGTCGGCCCGCCCCTCGCCGGGCGCACCTCGACCTGCACGGCGTCCGCGCGGGTGTCCGCGTCCACGTAGGCGGTCACCGAGCCGGACAGCCCGATCGCGACGGTCACACCGGCCACCCCGAGCAGGACGGCGGCCGAGGTGAGCGCGCTGCGTGCCGGCCGGGCCAGCGGAAGGCCGACGCCGAGGCTGACCGCCCGGGGCAGCCGGGTCCCGCCGAGCCAGCGCTGGACGAGAAGGCCCCGGCCGCGCCGTGGTGCGCTTCCCGCGCTGATCGCCTCGACCGCCGACAGGCGCCGCGCGCGGACGCTGGAGAGCAGAGCGGTCAGGCCGACGAGGACCGGCACCCCGAGCAGCGCCGTGATGGTCACCCAGGGCGCCACGTGGAACGCGCCGGCGCCGTAGCTTTCGAAGAAGGCGCTGGACAGCACGGTCATGGCCAGGACGTTGCCGAGGATCGTGCCGAGGACGGCGGCGGCGACCGTGGGCAGCAGCACCATGGTCAGGTAGACGGCCATCACCTGGTTCGGGGTGAAACCGAGGGCTTTCAGCACGCCGATGTGCCGCAGCCCGGCGACGACCGCCCCGCTGATCACGTTCGCGACGATGAGCACGGCGACGACGAGACCGAAACAACCGAAGATCATGAGGAACGGGACGAAGATCCCCGCGCTCAGTTCGGCGTTGGCCCGAAGCGTGAGATACGACTGGGTGCCGAGCAGCGCGCCCGCCGGCATCCCGGCCGTCACGGCCGCCTGGCCCGCGCTGATCTCCGCGGCGGTGGCCGCGGCGGTGAACCGGTAGAGCATCTGCTGGGTGGTCGGGCGCAGGGCCCGCATCTCCTCGGAGGAGACCCAGGCCTGCGCCGAATGGCTCACCGTGTAGGCGAAACCGACGACCTTCACCGTACGGCCGTCGCCGAGCGTCACCGTGTCGAGCCTCGAAGGCGGGTCGGCGGTGGGCTCCGCGTCGATGACGATCTCGCCGGGGCCGGCGACCCAGCGGCCCTGCCAGACATGAACCTTGTCGACCGCGGTGTCGGGCCTGTCGCGGCCCACGACGGTCATCACCATCCGGGGCTGGTCGGGCGCGATCGTCATCTCGACGGTGGCCTGACCGAACGGGCCGGCGGCGGCCGACACCCCTGACCGATGGGCCGAGTCCGCGAGCGCGGCGCCGGTGGCCTTGCCGCCGTCGAAGGAGGCGACGAGGTGGGCGCCCTGCTGCTGGGTGTACGCCTGGTCGAACGGGCCGAAGGTGGCGCCCACCAGCGCGAGCCCCACCACGATCAGCATGGAGGAGAGCCCGACGACGATCCCGATCACGGTGGTCTGCAGCCGGCGTCGCCGTACCGCCGCGCGCGCCGCACGCCACACCGCGCTCACGCCGTACGCTCCAGGGCGCGTTCGCGGATGACCCGGCCGTCCGCGAGCTCGACGACGCGGCTCGCGCAGCGGTCGGCGAGGCGCTGGTCATGCGTCACGATCAGCAGGGTCTGACCGATCTGGTTGAGGTCGAGCAGCAGGTCCATGACCTGCTCGCCGGAGCGGCTGTCGAGGGCACCGGTCGGCTCGTCGGCGAGCAGCAGGGCCGGCCGGTTCATCAGCGCGCGGGCCACCGCGACCCGCTGCCGTTCACCGCCGCTGAGCGTGGCCGGGTACAGGTTGCGGCGGTCGGCCACCCCGAGTTCGCCGAGCAGTTCGAGTGCCCGGGCGCGCGCCTGCCTGGCGGGGGTGCCGACGAGCTGCGCGGCGAGCGCGACGTTGTCGAGCGCGGGCAGGTCGTCGAGCAGGTTGAAGAACTGGAACACCATGCCGATGCGGTGGCGGCGGAACAGCGCGCGCCGCGTCTCGTTCAGCTCCCCCAGGTCCTCACCCTGCACGACGACGGTTCCGGAGGTGGGGCGGTCCAGCCCCGCGACCATGTTGAGCAGGGTCGACTTCCCGCACCCGGACGGGCCCATCACGGCGACCGCCTCCCCGGCGCGGATCTCCAGGTTCACGCCGTCCAGCGCGGTCGTGTCGCCATATTCCTTGCGCACGTCCTGTAGGCGTACGACGTTCTTGTCCTCGGTCATGCCGCAAAGTGTGCAGGGCCTGCGGCCGCCGTACATCGGCCCACAGATGTAAGCCGCTGGACCCGCAGGATGACGCTCGCCGTACGGAATTCTGCGAAGCTGACGTCGTGTTGATGTCCGGTACGGCGTGGCTGGTGCTGAGCCTGACCGTGGCCTGCGCCACCGCCGGCTGGCTCGGCGCGGCGCTGGCCCGGTCGCGGCGGCTGCACCGCGCGGCCATCGAGGAGCGCAGCTGGCTGCTCGAACGGGAGCGGCAGAGCGCCGCCCGCACCGCCGTGCACGCCGAACGGGCGCGCATCGCGCACGAGCTGCACGACATCGTCAGCCACAACGTCAGCCTCATGGTGGTGCAGGCCGGCGCCGCCCGCGACGTGCTCGCCACGCTGCCCGATGAGTCCGCCAAGGCGCTGCTGGCCATCGAGAACGCGGGCCGGGACACGATGACCGAGCTGCGGCACCTTCTCGGCCTGCTCGCCCCGTCAGCCTCCGGCGACGAGCTCGACCCGCAGCCCGGCCTGAGCAGGCTCAGCACGCTGATCGACCGGATCTCCTTCGCCGGCCTGCCCGTCGAGGTGCGCATCTCGGGTGAGCAGCGCCCGCTGCCGCCCGGCATCGACGCCACCGCGTACCGCATCGTGCAGGAGGCCCTCACCAACGCGCTCAAGCACGGCAACCGCGAACCGGCCGAGATCTCCATCCGGTACGCGGAGCGCTCGCTGCGGGTGGAGGTGCTCAACGGCGGGCCGAGCGTCCTGTCCGGCGACCCCCCGCCGGCCCCTGCCGACCAGGGCGACGGCACGGGCCGGGGCCTGCTCGGGCTCCGCGAACGCGTCGCCGTCTACGGCGGCCACCTGGACGCCCGCCGGCGCCTCGGCGGCGGCTACCGCGTACGCGCCCGCATCCCCTTGCAGGCGCCATGACCGCCGCCCGTACCCCCCGCCCGGCACCATGACCGCCGCTGAACCGCGCGTCCTCACCGCCGCAGGCCCGCGCGTCCTCATCGCCGACGACCAGGCCCTGGTCCGCGCGGGCTTCCGCCTGATCCTGACCGTGCGCGGCATCGAGGTCGTCGGCGAGGCCGCCGACGGCGCCGAGGCGGTGGCGGCGGCCCGCCGCCTGCGACCGGACGTGGTCCTCATGGACATCCGCATGCCCACCATGGACGGCCTGGAGGCGGCGCGGCTGACCCTCGAGCATGTCCCCGAATGCCGCGTCATCATGCTGACCACCTTCGACCTCGACCGGTACGTCTACACGGCGCTACGCCTCGGCGCAAGCGGCTTCCTCCTCAAGGACGTCACCCCCGAACACCTCGCCGCCGCCGTGCGCCTGGTCAACACCGGCGACGCCCTCCTGGCCCCGTCCATCACCCGGCGGCTGGTCGAACGCTTCGCCCCCGACCCCCCGCCGTCGCCGTCGGCACACCCGGCACTCTCCGCGCTGACGCCCCGCGAGCTGGAGGTCCTCACCCTGATGGGCCGCGGCCTGTCCAACACCGAACTCGCCCGGGAACTCACCCTCAGCGAAGCCACCGTGAAGACCCACGCCGCCCGCATCTTCATGAAACTGAACCTGCGGGACCGCGCCCAGGCGGTCGTGGTGGCGTACGAGACAGGCCTGGTCTCCCCAGGCCCGTGATAGACGGTTCGTCGTCGGAGTCAGCCGGGACGGCGCTCGTCGAGGGTGGTGCGCAGGGCGGTGATGAAGGCGGCGGTGGCCGGGGGGTCGGGTGGCTCGCCGAAGGCCGCCAGGTGGATCCGGCGTCGCACGGTGGTCAGTTCGGTGGCCTCGACCCCGTCCGCGTGGTGGGTGCGCAGGGCTAGTCCCGGCATGGTGGTGACGCCCAGCCCGGCGGCGACGAAGGCCTGCTGGACGAGGATGTCGTCGCTGCTGTACGCGATGTCCGGGCTGAACCCAGCGGCCTCGCAGATCCGGACGAGGTCGCCGCGGCAGTTCGGGCACCCGGCGATCCACGCCGAGTCCCGGTGGCCGGCGATGGTCTGCCCGGACTCGCGGCTGAGCAGGTACACCGGGTCGTCGAGCAGGTAGGTGTAGCGGATGTCGTCGTCCGGCATCGTGTCCTCGTAGGAGAACACGATGGCCAGGTCCGCCGATCCCTCGCGCAGCATCCGGCGGGCGGCGGTGGGATGGGCGTCGCCGAGGTGCAGTTCGATGTTCGGGTACGCCTCGCGCAGGGCCACGGCCGCCGGAGGGACCAGGACGCTCAGGGCGGAGCTGAATGCGGCGAGCCGGACCCGGCCGGTGCGCAACCCGAGCTGGGCGGCCAGTTCGGCGCCGGCGGCGTCGACCCGGCCGACGATCTCCGTGGCGCGGCGGGCGAGCAGCTCACCTTCGGGGGTGAGCCGGATGCCGCGCCCCACGCGCTGGATGAGCCTGGCACCGGTCGCCGCCTCCAGCCGGGCCAGGTGGTGGCTGATCGAGGGCTGCGAGTAGTGCAGGGCCTTGGCCGCTTCGGTGACCGAGCCGTGGGCGGCGACCGAGGCCAGGACGCGCAGGCGGACGATATCGAGCATTCATTAAGGGTATCTATGGATTTTCGCCAATAGTGGCATTCGACGCATGTGACACCTCTGGGCAGACTCGTATCCGAGATCACCTGGAGGTTCGTCGACATGCACACGTACCGGGAACTGTTCCGCACGCCCGAGTTCGCGCCGCTGTTCACGGCCTCGTGCGCGCAGGTCGCCTCGACCACCCTGAACGGGCTGGCGCTCGCCACGCTGGTGTACGACCTTACCGACTCCGCGCTGCTGGCGGCACTGGGCATGTTCGGCCCGTCGTTCGCCGAGCTGGCCGGCGCCACCCTGCTGCTGTCGGTGGCCGACCGGGTGCGGCCGCGCACGGCGCTGACGCTGACCGCGCTCGCCGGCGGTGCGGCCGGCGCGGCGCTGGCCGTGCCGGGCATGCCGCTGTGGGCGATGTTCGCGGTCATCCTCGCGCTGGGCCTGGTGAACTCGGTCGGCAGTGGCGTCCGGTACGGGCTGCTCAGCGACATCGTGCCGCCGGACGGGTACGTGCTCGGCCGCTCGGTGCTCAACATCTCCGTCGGCGCGACGCAGATCGCCGGGTTCGCGGCCGGTGGCGTCCTGCTGACAGTGGTGTCGCCGCGCATGACGCTGGCCATCGGCGCGGCGCTGGCGCTCGTCGCCGCGCTGGTGCTGCGGTGCGGGCTCGCGGCCCGGCCGGCGCGGTCGGCCGGGCGTCCGTCCGTCGCGGCCACCTGGCGGGTCAATCGTCACCTGCTGTCCACGCGTGCCCGCCGGGCCGTCTATCTGTCGATGTGGGTGCCGAACGGGCTGATGGTGGGCTGCGAGGCGCTGTTCGTCCCGTACGCGCCTGGGGCGGCCGCCGTTTTGTTCGTCGCGGCGGCGCTGGGGATGCTGTTCGGCGATCTGGCGGCCGGGCGGTTCGTGCCGCCGGGGGCGCGGGGACGGTTCGTCACCCCGTTGCGGTTCTTGCTCGCGGCTCCGTACCTGCTGTTCGCGCTGCCGCTCAGCACCCCGGTCGCGGCCGGCGCCGCCGCGGTGGCCTCGGTCGGCTTCGCCGCCACGTTGCTGTTGCAGGAGCGCCTGATCGCGCTGACCGGCGAGAACGTCCGCGGCCAGGCACTGGGCCTGCACGTCAACGGCATGAAGGCGATGCAGGCGATCGGGGCCACGCTGGCCGGCCTGCTCGCGCAGTACGTACCCGCGAGCGCGGCGATGGCCGTGATGGCCATGGCCTCGCTCGCCGTCACCGCTGCTCTCAGCCCGGGTCTGCGGCTGTCGGACCGGGTTCAGCCGCCCTGCCGGACCGGCCCGGGGGACGGCCCCGCGCCGGGTGAGCCGCGTGGGCTTACCTCAGCTGCTCACGCGTAACGGGTCCGGGGTCGAGAACGTGGCGATGACTCCGTGCCAGGTGCACACCAGCGGCCCACAACGGGCCGCGCGACGAAGAAGGAGAACCACCATGACGCTCCAGCGGTTGGACAACGTCGGCATTGTCGTCGACGACCTTGAGGCCGCCGTCGCGTTCTTCGTAGAACTCGGCATGGAACTGGAGGGCAAGGCGCAGATCGAGGGCCTGTGGGCGGACCGCACCGTCGGGCTCGACGGCGTCCGCTGCGACGTCGCGATGATGGCGACCCCGGACGGTCACGGCCGGCTGGAACTGGCGAAGTACCACAACCCCGCGGCGATCGGCGCCGGACCGCACGACCCGCCGCACAACACGCTGGGCATGCATCGGGTCATGTTCGCCGTCGACGACATCGAGGACGTCGTTGCCCGCCTGCGCACTCACGGCGCCGAACTCGTCGGTGAGCTGGCCCGGTATGGGGACGACTACCGGCTCTGCTACGTCCGCGGCCCCGAGGGGATCATCATCGCGCTGAGCGAGCAGCTCAGCTGACAGCCCGTCGCGGCCGACCACGGCCGACCCGTTGGACGGACCAAGAGAAACGACAACGAAAGGGATGACCGTGCGACCGAACGAGATCACCGAGGTTCTGAACCGGCCGACCAGTCAGGAACTGCTGGCTCGCGACGTGACCCGCCTGGCCTACGTCGCCAAGGACGGCACACCCCGCAACATCCCGATCATCTTCGCCTGGAACGGCTCGGAGATCGTCATGTGCACTCCGAAGAACGCCCCGAAGCTCACGGCCTTGAGCGTGAACCCGATGGTCGCCCTGACGATCGACACCGAGTCGCACCCGCCGAAGATCCTGCTCGTCCGCGGCCGGGCTGATCTGGACTACGTCGACGACATCCCGACCGAATATCTCCAGACGACCAGCACCTACGAGATGACGCCCGAGCAACGCGTCGAATGGGAGGCGGAGGTGCGTTCCCTCTACCGCGACGGCATGGTCCGGATCGTCGTGACCCCGACCTGGGCGAAGCTGATCGACTTCGAGACGACTCTGCCAAGCGCGGTCGAGGAACTGATCCGGCAGCGGGAGGAGCGCCGGTCCGCCTGAGCGCCGCACCGGTCACCGGGCGACCCGGTGGCCGCGCCGCGTGAACGTCTGACGCACCACGGAATGCCGGGTGCGAGAGTGTGAGCATGGGTGACACCGTGATCCGCAGGGCGGAGATCAGTGACGTGCGCGCGTTGGCGGAACTGCGCTGGCGCTTCAAGACAGAGGACGAGGATGCGGGGATCCCGCAGGATGAGGCGGAGTTCGTCGCGGGGTGCCAGGAGTGGCTGCGCGCCCGGATCGCCGGCCCGTGGCGGGCCTGGCTCGCCGAAGGGGACGGCAGACCATGCGGGCACGTGTTCCTGTGCCTGGTGGAGAAGGTGCCCAGTCCCTACCCCGGCCCGGACATGCTCGGATATGTCACCAACTTCTACGTCACCCCGGAGCGGCGCGACCAGGGCATCGGCGGCGCCCTGATGACCGCGCTCAACCGCTACGCCCATGACCATGACCTGGACACCCTCATCGTCTGGCCCTCACACCGCAGCGCCCCGCTGTACCGGCGCCATGGCTACGACTCCCCCACCGAACTACTCGAACTCCCCATCGCACCCACCTGATCCACGAACACCCTCGTACGGCCTGATCCTCACCGTCCCGGAGTCTGAGGAGAACACCGGAGGCCGGAGCGTTCATCCCCTCGTATCCTCCTCGGACAGAGGTCGGCGTAGGCGGGGCGCCCCGCGCCGGGTCCGCTGGGGCATCGGGTCAGGAGTTCCTTGTATTCGCGGTGGGGGTGGGACTTCGACGGCTTGTGCCCACGCAAGTCAGGAAACGAGTTCACGGGACGCTGCCGACCGCGTCTGCCGGTCCTCAGACTCCCGCGACGCAGAAGAGGTTCAGGGCCGGGTTGCGTCCGCAGGGACATGTTGGTCGCGCGGATCGGGTGCATCACCGGCTGGTGGGGCGCCTGGCGGCGATGCCGTCGAGCAGTTTTGGGGCATCAACCACGCTCCGACCAGAATCAGACCCCGCTTGACCTCACCAAATTCAACCCAGCCGCACCCGCTAATCGCACCTGGACCTGCTCCAACCCGGCTTCCATGGAGATCGTTCCTGCCTTCCTCCAAGACGGGGACAACCCAGCCGACTGGGCCATGTACGCTGCCGGCAGGGACGGATCACTCAACGGGCAGGCATCATCGACCAGATGATCCCGCTGCGGGACGACCGCGTCGTCGAGTCCTACGACATCGCCGGACGACCGGGATGCCGATCGCCGCACAGGAGGATCAAGCCCCTGCCGCTGGTGACAGTTCCGCTTCGGCCGTACCGACACCGGGTGTCAGCCGAGCGTGGCTTGCTGTGCGAGCAGCCCGGCCCGGGTCCTGTTGGGGCAGTCCAGCTTGACCAGGATGCGCGACACGTGCCCTTTGACGGTGGCTTCGGACAGGTGCAGCCGGCGGGCGATCTCGGCATTGGACAGGCCCTCGCCGAGGCAGTCGAGGACCTCGCGCTCTCTTCTGGTGAGGGCCTCGATCAGCGTGAGCCTGCCGTCCCGGCTCGCCTGGCGGCCGGCGGCGGCGTTCAGCAGCCGCCGCGTCGTGGCGTCGGACAGCACGGTGTGGCCGTCGGCCGCCACCCGGACCAGCCCGATCAGGTCTTGAGGCGGGGTGGACTTGAGCAGGAAGCCGGCCGCCCCCGCCTGCAGGGCTCGGAGGACGTGGTGGTCGGTGTCGAAGGTGGTGAGCGCGACCACGATCGGCGGCTCGCGCAGTGCGGCGATGTGACGGATGGCGGTGATGCCGTCGACGCCCGGCATCCGGAGGTCCATGAGGACGACATCAGGACGGTACCTGGTCACGGCGTCGAGCGCCTCGGCGCCGTCGTACGCCTCGTCGACGATCTCCACGTCCTCGCAGGTGCCAAGGATCGTTCGCAGGTGTGCGCAGACCAGCGGGTCGTCGTCGACCAGAAGGACGCGAATCACGGGCTCTCCCCCGCCGCCGGGAGGACCGAGGGCAGGTCCGCCTGAACCCGATAGCCGCCGTCGGCGCACGCTTCGGCGTGCAGCGTACCGTTGATCAGTTCGATACGCCGTCGCAGGCCGAGCAGACCGGCACCGGCACCCGCCGATGCCAGCACCGCATCGCCCGCTCTGGTCGGTGCGGTGTTGCGGACACACACCTGGATGCCGGCAGGGAGATGTCGCACCTGGAGCCGGACCCGGGCCCCTGGTGCGTGCTTGTGCACGTTCGTCAGGGCCTCCTGAACGACTCGATACGCGGTACGGCCGACCACGGGCGGCAGCAGGCACGGGCCTTCCGCGCCGTCCACTTCGACGATCGTCCCGATCGACCGCGCCGACTCGACCAGCCCGGACAGGTCGGGCATCGGCTCGAGCAGGCCCGTGTTCGCCGAGCCCGCAGGACCGGCGGCGTTGAGCAGGCCGACCAGGTCACGCAGTTCGTCGAGGGCCTGGCAACCGGTCGTCCGAAGTTGTCCCGCCGCCTGTCTGGACGCCTCGTCGGCCGCCGTCAGCTGCAACGCTCCGGCCTGCAGCACCATGACACTCACCCGATGACTCACCACGTCGTGTATCTCGGCCGCCACTCGCAGCCGCTCCTGCCTGCGGGCCTGCTCGGCACGCAGGTGGTGACCGCGCCTGACGCGTTCGGCTCGTGCCACGACGTACCTGCCCAGTACGGCGGGCGCGCCGACCAGGATGAGGGCCATGCCGGCGACGGCGATCGCACGGGACGAGGGCGGCGCGCCCAAAAACGCGATGGCGGCCACCACGACCAGCGGTGGCCACGCCAGGCGACGGTTGCGGGCGAAGACCGCCACGGCGTACGCGGCGAAGGGGACGGCCGCCGGGAGCAGCGTGATCTCCGGCTCCAGGCGGGTCCCCGGCGTGAGCCCCGGCCACACTCGCACCGCCGCTACCAAGATGATCGCGAGCGTCGCCATGAGCCAGGCGACCGCTACCGGTGCCCGGCGGCGGAACCAAAGCGACAGTGCGCTCGCCACCAGCAGGCAGAAGACGAAGAGGTCATACGGCTCGCGGAGAATCGGGACCTGGGTCACCGTTCCCGACAGGGAAAGGACGCCGGCCAGGACCACCACGACGATGTCCGCCACCCGCTCGCGCCCCATGGCGAAACCCTAGCCAACGCCATTCAGCTGACGGCCGAAGCCGACCGAGAACCCTACTAAAGTCGCATACACCACCTCCTTCACGGCGTTTCAGCATCGCGAATCCCTACCTCACGCGCTGTCGCGGGCGGTCTGCGCCAGGCTGGAATCGACTCATGCTCGACAGACGAACACTGCTGCTGGGATCCGCCGCCGCCGGAGCGATACTGCTCGGCGCATGCGCGAAAAGCACGACGACAGCCCGGCCCAGGGCCCGTACGGGATACCTGAAGGTACCGGGAGCACGGCTGTACTACGAGACGCGCGGCTCCGGGTCACCCCTGCTCATGATCCATGGCGGCGGGACCGACGCCGGTTCCTTCACCGCCATAGCGCCCGAACTGGCCGAGCACTACACGGTCATCACCTACGACCGCCGCGGGAACTCCAGGAGCCACCTCGACGGGCCGTCCGCCGACCTACGACTCGACCAGCAGGCCGACGACGCCGCCCTGCTGCTCAAGACACTGATCGACACGCCGCCGCACGTGTTCGGCAGCAGCGGAGGCGCCATCGTCGCGCTCGAACTCGCCACCCGCTACCCGGACCGCCTCGGCACGGTGGTCGCACACGAGCCGCCGGTGCCGGCCGTGCTTCAGGACGCCGCGGCGCAGCAGGAGAAGTACGAGGCCGTCTACCAGACGTATCGCGCGAGGGGCGTACAGCAGGCATTTCAGCAGTTCATGACAATTGACCCAGGCGAGGAAGATCCTGCGGCGGACGCCGACTATCCCGCTGATCCGGACTTCGCCCCCCGAATCCAGGGCAACCAGGAATTCCTGCTGGCCCACGAGATGCT
This sequence comes from Sphaerisporangium corydalis, assembly GCF_025506355.1. GTDB lineage: Bacteria > Actinomycetota > Actinomycetes > Streptosporangiales > Streptosporangiaceae > Sphaerisporangium > Sphaerisporangium corydalis. The sequence goes on along the minus strand of NZ_JANZYP010000044.1, from coordinate 675 downwards.
CCCGTTCACCCGCTACCGTCCCGACCTCGCCGCCCTCCGCGCGAAACTGCCCGAACTGGTGCTGGGAGTCGGCCGGTATCGGGCGAAGATCGCAACCCGCATCGTCTCGACCCTGGCCGATCGGCTCGGCACCCAGGCGACAACTTTCCCGGGCGACCACACCGGCTACATCTGGCGCCCCCGGGAGTTCGCCGAGAAACTCCACGCGGCCCTCACCTGAGCACGCATGCCGATGCGCGGTCTCGAACCGGGCCCGGGCAGGACGGCACGCGGCCGCGACCGGTCGTCATCTCACACCGCGCCACCGGCCTTCGGGAGTCTGAGTGCAGGAATTGGCGCGAGGAACATGATCTTCGTACCGGTTCGATGACGGCACCGGTTTGCCCTACTTGCTGGGCTTACGTTCCTAGCCCATGCCATTCGAATTTCTCTCCCACGAGCAGGTCGCCCGCTATTCTGGTCGTCGATCAGGTGGTGGAGTCGGCGGCTCAGTTGCTTGTGGATGCACCGGTCGCGGCGTCGCGGGGTGCGCGAGAGTTGCCCCGGCCGCGCAGGAGCGCGGCGGCGACGGCGAGTTGCCAGATGACGATGGTGTAGACGGAGCCGCGTTCGATCGCACCCGAGGGCAGGCCGGCATCGAAGGTGAGAAAGAGAGCGACTACGGAGGCCAGGCCG
>NZ_JANZYP010000043.1 GCF_025506355.1 Sphaerisporangium corydalis | reverse complement strand
GGCGTGGGAGGCAAGGCCCGAGGTAGGGAAGGGGCGCTACGAGGCATGGAAGGGAGGCTCCGAGGGGTGGAGGGTTTGCGAGGGATGGGGGGTTTGCGGGGGGTGGAGGGTTGGCGGGAGGTCGGGGTGGGGGCGTATAAGCGGTGGCGGGTGCGCTGGAGGTCTTCGGGATCGAGGTGGATGCCGGTCGCGGTCAGCCGCTGCCCGAACACGTCCGTGACCCGCACGGCCCACGGCCCCGCGCCGGCGCCGTGGGCGGCCACCCAGTAGTTGTCGGGGTCACGCGACAGGGCGCGCCACCGCCCGCCGTCCCGTACCTCCACCCGCCGCAGCGGATTGCCGTGGTCGAGGACCTGGATGGCCAGCCATCGGGCCGACGAGCCTTTCTTGACCCGGAACGCCACCGTGCGCCCGACCTCGGGGTTGCGGACGGTGAGATACCCGACCCGCACCACACGCTGGCCCGCCGACGCGATGCGGGCGAAGGCCGAGCGGCTCAGGTCGAGCTCGCCGGGCGCGCACGACATGCACTCGTCGACCACCTGGACCCGCGCGGTCCCCTGCGGGCCGGTGACGTCGAGATACGCCCCGCAGGCAGCCGACCCGGCGTACTCCTCGGGGGAGACGGCCGCGACGAGATCACCCGCCAGGGCGTCCGGCAGCGAGCAGTCGTCGCCGAGCGCCCCGCCAGGAATGAGGCCTGCCCTGCCGGTCGCGCCGTCGGCGCAGGCGCCGTTCCTGCCGGCCTGGGCACCGAGCGCGACCAGTGTCAGCGCCCCCGCCAGCGACAGCGCCCATCCCAGCCGGTGCCACACCGGCGGACCCCCACGGCATCGCCGATCCGCGCCCATCTGACCTCCCCCTCGTGGGTCACCACCATCGACGAATGCGGAACGAGACCATGCTGTCACATTAAGCAACCGCGCACCGGCCCTTGCCCGCCGGCCTGTGGACAACCGCCGTCCAGACGGTCGCGCCTGTGGACGACGGCGGATCGGCCGATGATCGGGGAGCGGGGCCGCGAGCCGAGGGCCGGATGCCCGGGATCTCCGCCTTGACCAGTCATGACCAGCCTGTAGCGTGAACGCCTGCCGGTGCCCTGACAGGCGGGGATGGGGACACAGGGTTCCCGGCGCGGTCGGCTCCTCACTACGGACCCGCGTAACGTGTGCGAAACACCAAGCGGGCAGACTGGTAGATGACCAGACATGTCTTCGGCCGATTCAGGGACTGGTTCAGCGCGACGACGATGGTGTTCAGACACCGTCCGGCAGAAGGGGATGCCTTGGACCGCCAGCAGGAGTTCGTGCTTCGTACGCTCGAAGAACGCGACATCCGGTTCATCCGGCTGTGGTTCACCGACGTGCTCGGCTTCCTCAAATCGGTGGCGATAGCCCCCGCGGAGCTTGAAGGCGCGTTCGCCGAAGGCATCGGCTTCGACGGGTCGGCGATCGAAGGCTTCGCCCGCGTGTACGAGTCGGACATGCTGGCCAAGCCGGACCCCTCGACATTCCAGATCCTGCCGTGGCGCAGCGAGACCCCGGGCGCCGGGCGCATGTTCTGCGACATCCTCATGCCGGACGGGTCGCCCTCGCACGCCGACCCGCGCTGGGTGCTCAAGCGCACACTGGCCAAGGCAGCCGACATGGGCTTCACCTTCTACACCCACCCCGAGGTGGAGTTCTTCCTGCTCAAGGGGCGGCCCGAAGAGGGCCGCAAGCCGGTGCCGAACGACTCCGGCGGCTACTTCGACCACACCCCGCACAGCTCCGGCCATGACTTCCGCCGCAACGCGATCATGATGCTGGAGGCGATGGGCATCTCGGTGGAGTTCAGCCACCACGAGGGCGCCCCCGGCCAGCAGGAGATCGACCTGCGGTACGCCGACGCGCTGACGACCGCCGACAACATCATGACCTTCCGGCTGGTCATGAAGGAGGTCGCGCTGGAGCAGGGCATCTGGGCGTCGTTCATGCCCAAGCCCTTCACCGAGCACCCCGGTTCGGGCATGCACACCCATATGTCGCTGTTCGAGGGCGACCGCAACGCCTTCTACGAGCCCGGAGCCGACTACCAGCTCTCCAAGATCGGCCGGTCGTTCATCGGAGGGCTGCTCAAGCACGCCGCCGAGATCACCGCCGTCTGCAACCAGTGGGTGAACTCCTACAAGCGGCTGTGGGGCGGCGCCGAGGCCATCGCCGGGCTCGGCGGAGAGGCGCCGAGCTACATCAGCTGGGGCCACAACAACCGGTCCGCGCTGGTGCGCGTGCCCATGTACAAGCCGCACAAGGGCAACTCCACCCGCGTGGAGTTCCGGTCGCTGGACTCCGCGTGCAACCCCTACCTGGCGTTCGCGGTGATACTCGCCGCCGGCCTGAAGGGCATCGAGGGCGGGTACGAGATGCCGCCGGGGGCCGAGGACGACGTGTGGGCCCTGACCAGCGCCGAACGCCGCGCCCTCGGCATCGAGCCGCTCCCGCAGAGCCTCGACGAGGCCATCACCACGATGGAGCGCAGCGAGCTGGTGGCCGAGACCCTCGGCGAGCACGTCTTCGACTACTTCTTGCGGAACAAGCGGCAGGAGTGGCACGAGTACCGCCGCCACGTCACCGAGTTCGAGCTGGGGCGCTATCTGCCTGTGCTGTGACCTTGTGACCTTGTGACCTATGGGGCTTGTGACGGCCACGGTTCGCCGTGGCCGTCTGATGTCGGCGCGGTCCGGGCGGGTGTGACGCGGGGTGTCATGTCGTCGTTACGTGAGGCTCATGGGGTTGTCATCAGCGCCTGATGGAATGAAGAGTGCGGGCATCCGGGTAAAATGTGGTGGTGTGTCACGGTTTTACGGATTGCCGCTCCGTGACGTGGAGCATGGGGGTGCCTCTTTATGACGACGTCTGCCGGTCTGTGCACTGTGCTCACCATTCCGGCTCGCTTCCGGGGGCCTGAGGGAATGGCCAACGGAGGATGGGTCGCGGGGACCCTCGCCGGCGCGCTGGACGGCGCGCACGCGCTGGAGGTGACCCTGAACCGGCCGGTCCCGCTGGACACCGAGCTGCACATCGGCCATGTCGCCAACTCGGTCACGCTCTCCCATGACGGGCGGGTGCTCGCCGAGGCGATCCCGGTCGCCGAGGACGTGACGCCGCCGCCGTTCGTACCGTTCAACGAAGCGGCCCGCGCGGAGGCCGGGTTCGCCGGGCTGACCGGGCATCACCCCGTCCCTGGGTGCTTCGTCTGCGGTCTCCGGGACCCGGGGGACGGGCTGCGGATCTTCCCGGGGCCGGTCGAGGGGACCGATGTGATCGCGGCGGGGTGGCGGGTGCCGATGACCGTCACGGAGGAGGGCGGCGGGGTGCCGGACGCCCTGGTCTGGGCCGCACTCGACTGCCCCTCGGGCTGGGCGCACGCCGGGTCCGGCGGACCGGGACTGCTCGGGCGCCTCACCGCGCAGGTGTTCCGGCGCGTCTACCCCAACGGCACGTACTCGGTCGTCGGACGCGCGACCGGCCGCGACGGCCGCAAGCTGTACGGCCAGAGCGCCGTCTACGAACTCGACGGCACCCTGGTCGCCGCCGCCCACGCCACCTGGATCCTGCCCCGCGTGACCTGACGCGACGCGGTCCCACGAACGTCCCCGGGCTTGACCACCGCACAAGGCGCCGATTCCGCCGTACCTCGTCTGACCGCGTCGGCGCCTGATTAGCGGTCATGGTGCGGAGGGGGCGTGGTGGGGTGGTCGGTTCGTTGTTGTGCGGGTGCCGGTTTCGCCTTATGTCGCCCTACCGTGTTGGCGCCTGGCTGGCGATCATTTGGTGGGGGTGTTCTGGAGGGTCAGGGCGGTGGCGGTGCCGTCGATGAAGGTGCGTAGGCCGTGCTCGAAGGCTTCGTCGCCGCCGGCTCCGCCGCTCTCGCGAAGGGCCGTGATGAGGGTCGCGGACATGCCTTCGGCGAGCAGCCCGGCAAGCGCGGCGAGTTGGTCGGCGGCCGGGTCGGTGGGGGGTGGGGGGGTCGTGGGGGAGTGGGACTGTTCGGCTAGGACGAAGCCGTTGGTGTACTGGGAGAGGGCGGCGATGGTGCGCAGGGCGAGTGCGGGGGAGAATCCGCACCGCACCATGGCGCTCAGTTCCTCGTCGAGCTTCTGGAGCGTGGCCGGGCTGAGGTCGCGGGCGTTGGTGACGACGCGGGCGCCGTCGCGGTGGGAGCTCAGGGAGGCTCGGTAGGCGCGGGTCCGGCGGGCCAGCCAGTCCTGCCAGGACTCGCCGTCGGCGGGCGGCCCCATGCCGGCGTCCAGGACGATCACGTCGGCCATGCCGTCGAGCAGTTCCTGCTTGGTGCGGAAGTGCCAGTACAGCGCGGGCGACTGGACGCCCAGGTCGGCGGCGAGCCTGCGCACGGTCAGGCCGTCGAGCCCGGTCTCGTCGAGCAGCCGCAGCGCGGCCTCGATCACCGTCCGCCGGGTCAGCGCGGGTCGTCCGTTGTGAGTGCTCATCACAAGTAACTTAGCACCGCTAAGGGGGTGTCTGATGGACGTGACCTCGATGGACGGCACCCAGGTCCGCGCGTAGGAGGGGGGCCCTGACGACCGGCCGCCTCGGTCCTGACCGGACGACAGGATGTGCCGCAGACGTCGAGCGAGGCTTCCGGGGTGCGGTGGTCGAGGTCGGCCTAGAGGGGGCCGTTTGGGAGGAAGAGCTGCGCATGGGGACAAGGATCACGGTTGTGGCGGCGATGAGGGGTGGGGTCAACCGTGACGGGTGGCTTGCTGGTCCGGCCATGTGTTGGGCGAAGGGTCACGATGATGGCGTCGGTTAGAGCTGGGGATCGACCGGAGAGCGGCTTGGTGGTGTGGCCGTGAGAGGGGCCAAGGGTCACGGTGGTGGCGGTGACGAGGTTGATGGCGGTCGGGAAGGGGGCCGTTGGGGAGGAGCCCCGCGGTGAGGGGAAGGGTTGTGGGGGTGTGTTGGTGGTGGGGTTAGCCGGGGAGGGCGAGGTTGAGGAGGGGGAGGGCGCGGAGGGCGAGGAGGATCATTACGGCGGCGCCGACGAGGGCTGAGGTGCCGAACAGGGACCAGCGGAACAGGCGGTAGTTCAGCGGCACGTGGCTCGTGTCGCCTCCGCGCGGCGCCCAGGGCCGGCGCAGGTCGGCCGTCGTGAGGTCGGCCTCGTCGCTGCCGCCGGCGGTGCCGTCGTTCGATCGATCGCGGGCGTGGTCCGATCTCTCGCGGGCGTCGTCCGGCCTTTCGCGGGCGTCGTCGGGCCTTTCGCGGGCGTTGTCGGGCCTTTCGCGGGCGTCGTTCGGGCTCTCACTGGCGTTGTTCGGGCTCTTGGGGGCGCTGTTCGATTTATCCCGGGTGTTGTCGGGTTTCTCGTTGGCGTTATTCGGGTTCTCGCGGGCGTCGTTCGATTTGTCGCGGGAGTTGTTCGGGTCTTCTTGGGGACTGTTCGGTTTGTCGTGGGTGCTGTTCGGGTTCTCTTGGGCGTCGTTCGGGGTTTGGCGGGTGCTGTCCGGGGTCCTTCGGGCGGCATCCGGGTTGTCCTGGGTGTCGGCTGATCGCCATTGAGGGTCGCCCGGGTTGCCCGTGGCGTCGCTGGGCTTGGCGGTGGTGTCGCTGGGGCTGGCCTTGGTGTCGCTGCGCTTGGCCGTGGGGGTTTGGTCGTGGTCGGTGGGGGCGCTGCCGCCGTTCGGGTTGGCGGGGGTTGAGCCGTTGGGGGTCGGGGGGGCGGGGACCGGGAGGTCGGTGAGCCAGGCGAGGAGGCGGCCGATGGCGGCCTCGTCCGCCGGGAGGCCGGACGCCAGGTAGCGCACCTCGCCCGCCGTCTTGGCCAGGTCCCGGATCATGTTGCCCAGGCCGACCTGGTCGAACCAGCCGGGCAGCCGCTCCGCGTCACGTCCCACGCTGGTGCGCCGGAGCAGGTCGGCCTTGGTGACCACGACGGCGACGCGTTTCTGCCGGCCGCCGTCCGCGCGCGCCGCCAGCTCGTTCCTGACCCGCTGGAATGTGTCGGAAGGATCCTCGGGCGACAGGACGACGCCTGCGCGGTCGAGGGTCTGCCGTTCGGCCGCCGACAGGTTCTGCTGCACCAGCGGGAGGGCGAAGGGGTCCACCACGATGAGCATCGCCTCGCCGTGGGCGAGGTAGCTCATCGCCTCCACCTGCGTGGACCCGGTGAACCCCTCGCCCGAGGGGTCGAACAGGTACAGGATGCGGTTGCCGCTGCGGGTGCGGGATCCGGGCAGGGTGATGTCCACCATGGTCGCCGACGGCGCCGAGGTCGTGGTCTTGGAGACCTTGCCGAGGCGCAGTTCCTGGCGGAACCGGGCGAACGCCATCTCGTCGCCCTGGACCACGAACCCGGCCCGTCCTTTGGCGGCCTTCACCACGCCGTGCAGGGCGTTGATCGCGAGCACCATGAACGTCGTCTTGCCCGCGTCCGGGCCGCCGACGAACGGCAGGGGTTCGATCCTGGCCCGGCCGATGCGGTGGGGCAGGGCGCGCCCGCATTCCGGGCAGTACGCCTGGAGCCGGAAGCGGCCGAGGACGATGGCGGTGGGGAGCCGTGTCCCGCAGCGGCACACGTGCCGGAAGGCCCCGTCGAGGTTCGGGGTCAGGTGGCGGTGCCGCTCCCCGCAGGCCGGGCAGGCGTACTCGGGCAGGTCGATGCGGGCGTAGCACTGGGGGTGCGGGCAGGTCTGCAGGATCCGCCGCGCCCGCATGAACACCTGCTCGACCGAGAGCAGGAGGGCCAGCAGGAGCAGCCACACCAGCATCCCGGCAAGTACGACCAGCGCGTACGCGGAGGTCAGCGCGGCACCCGCGACCGCGAGGGGGATCGTGGCCAAGGCCAGGCCGGCGACGACGGCCAGCCAGACGGGGAGCAGGAAGAAGCCCTGGACGTTGCTCATCAGCCACCGGGTCACCGTGCTCACCGTGGCCTTGGCGTTCTGGCCGATCGCCGGTATGACGGACCTGAGGATCCGCCACCAGTCCTGGGACGCCTGGTTGAACAGGTAGTGGCGGTAGGCGGGGTCGCGGTTCCCCTCGGCCGTCCCGGGGGTCGAGGGGGAGGCGCCTCCCACGGTGGTGGGCAGCAGGACCCGCCCGGCGCGCGCGAAGTAGTGGCCCACGCCGATCAGCGTGGCGGCGACCAGGGTGATCGCACACAGGACGGGGAATCCGTACAGGAACCCGAAGTACATGCACACGCACCACAGCGCGATCACGAACACCGCGACGAACGGCATCAGCGCACCCCGGACCGCATACGGCCCCGCCCCGCCCACCCGCAGGCGCCTCCCACCCGCGACCCTACGAGCCATGCCGTTCCCCGGCGGGTGTCGAGTGTGTGCCGTGTTGCCCGGTCGATGACGATCGCGTGCTTTGTTTCTGGGTGGGTGTTGGGGGTGTGCCGGGTTTTCGGACGGGCGTTCGGCGTGCGTAGTGTTCGCCCGACGACGACGATCGCGGGCCGGGTTGCCGGGTGCGTCTTGTACGGGTGCTCTGTGGTGGTGGTCGTTCCCCGGGGGGTGTTGTTCGTGCGCCGCGCCGTGACCGGGGTCGGGTGCGTTGGGGGTTGGCGCATCAGGGGGACTCTCGTTTCCAGGGGCGGGCTCGGCGGGGTTTGGACATCTCGCGCAGGCCGGCGGTGAGTTCCGCGTCCCGTTTGAAGTGGGACTCGACCGAACCGAACAGCGACCAGCTCCCGATCTGCGACCGCGCCCACGCGTCCAGGCCGGGCACGGGGGACCCGGCCAGGTGCAGGCGGATGGCGACCTCTATCAGGGCCACCTGCTCGTCGCGGGTCCTGCGGCCCTCCAGCCAGGCGCGGGTGAGCGCGGTGCGCGCGCTCTCGGGCAGGTCCTTGACGACTTCGGTGCGGAACCTCGGGTCCCGCTGGGTGAGGGAGCGCGCGGCGACGGCGGTGGCCTCGGCCAGAAGTTCCTCGTCGGCCTCCGGCCCGAGCTCGTCCAGCCGCCGGAGCAGCTCGGCCGCGTCCTCGGGGCGATCGGCATCGGCCACGCCGGTGGCGAGCAGCACCGCCTCGGCGTCCTTCCTGGGGTACCCGGGGACGGTGTCGCGCACCTGCCCGGCCAGCCGCACGGTTTCGGGGTCCGCGAGGCCGGTGGCCAGGAACGTGCGGGCGGGCAGGTCGCTGAGGTAGGGGGAGACGTTCAGCGCGGTGCCGAGCCGGGCGACCAGGGACGTGCATTCGGCGATGCCGGGGACCTGGTCCCACACGATGCGCAGCGCCTCGTCGCGGCCGGGCGGCATGTCGTCCGCTACGTCCGCTACGTCCGCTACGTCGGCTCCGAAGTGGCCTTGGGGTGTGTTGTCCGCTACATCGGCGCCGAGGCGGCCATGGGGTGTGTTGTCCGCCACGCTGGCGCCGAGGCGGTCAGGCGATGTGTCGTTCGCTACATCGGTGTTGAGGCGGTCTTGCGGTGTGTTGTCTGCCACGCTGGCGCTGAGGCGGTCAGGCGGTGTGTTATCCGCTACGTCGGTGGCGAGGCGGTCTTGCGGTGTGTTGTCCGCCACGTCGGTACCGAGGCGGTCATGTGGCATGTCGTCTGCCACGTCGGTACCGAAGCGGTCGGGCTGCGTGTCGTCTGTCACGTCGGCGCCGTCGAAGCGGCCGTGCGGCATGTCGTCGGTCACGTCGGCGCCGAATCTGATCAGGTCCACGGTCGCGTCGACGCGCGTGACCAGTTCGCGCCGTACGCGCGAGAGGACCACCGCCGTGCCGGTGCGCGGGGTGGCCGACAGGTCGCGGGCGTGCAGCTCGTCGCACACGGCGTCGTCCAGCATCCGGTCGAGGACGTCCGGCGCCGCCTCCTCGACGCCGAGGACCACCCCGGACAGGACGGTGTCCCGCAGGCCGGGCGGTACCCGTTCCAGCAGCCGCCCGAGGTCGCCCCTGCCCTCGCGGGCCAGGGTACGCGCCGCGGCTTCGAGGTCGTCGCCGGTGATGGGCGCCCCGATCGCGTGGGCGGTCGCGGCGGCGTCGCCGAGCCGGTCCATGTCGGTCGCGGCGGCGAGCGCCCGCGCGGTCTCGCGGCGGAGCGTCTCCCGGGTTTCCTCACGCAGCGCGGGCTCGGGCGGCGGCAGCGTACGGTCGCGCAGGGCGAGGACGGCGCACCGCGCGGCGCAGCGCTCGGCGGTGTCCACCGGCGCGACGGCGCGGGCGGCGGAGGCCAGTTCGAAGTCCATCTCGCCGGACATCCGGCCGAGGTCCTGCCACAGCCAGTCGGGAAGGTCGCCGGTCAGCGAGCGGGCGATGGCCGACCGCTCCTCGGCGGTCACGGTCGGGTCGCCCTGGCAGAAGGCGAGCAGCGCGGCGCCGGTCTCCAGGTCGAACCCCGCGCCGTCGTGCGCGCCCGAAGAACCGCCGGGTCCGCCGTGCCTGACCGAAGAATTGCCGGGTCCGCCGTGCTTGACCGGGGATCCGCCGGGCCCGCCATGGGCGGCCGGGGAACCGCTGGGCCCGCCGTGCCTGGCCGAGGAGCCGCCGGGTCCGCCGTGCCTGGCCGAGGAGCCGCCGGGCCCGCCATGGGCGGCCGGGGACCCGCCGGGCGCGGCCGAGGGCCCGTCGTGCGTGGCCGGGTTCCCACCACGCCCGCCATACCCCCCATGCCCGCCGTACGCAGCCGGGTTCGCGCCACGCCCGCCGTGCTCGGCCGATGTCACGCTCGGCCCGCCGGGTGACGACGGAGCGGGTCGGCCGGTCGTAGCCGATGTCCCGCCGGGTCGGTCGGTCGCCGCCGGGGTCGCGCCCAGTTCGCCGATCGCGTCGATGCCCGCCAGGTCCGACCGGCGCCAGCATTCGGTGACCGTGCGGGCGAACCGGCCGAGGGGGGCTCCTTCGGCTGGAGGTTCGGACAGCCGGACGACGGCGGCGTCGATGTCGGACGGCATCCAGACGTCCGGCGTCGTCCCCACGATCACCTGCGTGGCCGTCGCGGGGTCGGCGCTGTAGGTCAGGAACGGCAGCCGCGCGGCCACCGGCCACGGCAGCGAGTAGGAGATCACCGCGATCCATCGCACGATCTCCTCGACGTCGTCGCAGACCAGGACCACGCGGCCGTGACCTTGGGACAGCGCCTTGGCGACGGTCGAGAGCAGCCCGCCGAGCCGGGTGTACGCGGCGTCGCCCCCCGCGGCGAGCCATTCGGCCAGCGACTCGGGGTCGAGGTGGTCGCCCGGCAGCGGGTCGGCCAGCTCGGGCAGTGCGGTGCCGGACGCCGCCGGGGCGTCCGACCACAGCGACGCCCGCCAGAACTCCACCGGCCGCAGCCCGGTCAGCTCGCCGGGCCCGGCGACGACGGCGTGCCCGAGGAAGTTGCCGTACCGGCCGGAGTAGTCCTGCCCGAGGTAGACGCACCGGGTGAGCACGCTCAGCTCGCCCACCGGCCCGTACGACAGGGCCACCGGGAGGTCGGCGACCTGCGCGGGGGTGGGGGCCAGCGGGGCGGCGGGGGGCGGCTTGTAGCTGAGGTGCGCGGCTACCTTGCCCGCGAGCCCGGGCGGGAGCCCCGGCGACTCGGCGACGAACTGGAACCCGGCGCGCCCGCCAGGACCGGCCTCGGCCGACGTGTAGTGCAACTGCCAGGCCATCCCCTACCCCCGCCCCCGGCCGTGCCGGCGGCCGTACCGTGTCGAGGCCGCCACCCATCCTTGGAACCGGTGGCTATACCGCGCCGGGGTCCCCGCCGGACCGTTGAGCCGGTGGCCGTACCGCGTCAAAGTCCCCGCCGGACCGCTGAGCCGGTGGCCTTGCAGCGTCGAAGTCTCTGCTGGACCGCTGAGCGAGTGGCTGTTCAGCGTCGAAGCCTCCGCTGGACCGCCGAGCCGGTGGCCGTTAAGCGCCGAAGTCGCCGCCGGACCGACGAGCCGATGGCCGTGTCGTGTCGGGGTCGCCGGGGTTCGGGGACGGTGGTCGTGGCGTGGCGGGGTCACTGGCGGACTCCTACGAGCATGCCGAAGCGGTGGAGGAGCCACAGCAGAGGGTCTTCGACGCGGTACGGGCGGATGCCGCCGGGGCCGACCGCGTCGCGGCCGGGGACGCCGCCGAGGGCGGACAGGCCGAACAGCGCGAAGTCGGTGAAGTGCTGGCGTAGGTAGCGGTCGACCATCCCGGCCTGCCAGTCGTCCAGCAGGGCCCTGACCTGTTCGTGGACCGCCTCCCTGTCGTCCAGGTCGAGCGTCCCTGAGGGGGTGCGGGCGCGGTGCAGCGCCGACTGGGTGTCCATGCCCTCCTGCAGCGCGTCGATCTTGCTGAGCGCGACCGCGACCGGCACCTTGAGCCGCCCCGACCCCGCCCGGTCGCGCAGCAGCTCGGTCACCCGGCTGATGACGTTGATCGGGTCGCTGTCGGGATCGCCCGCGTTGGCGCCGCCCCTGGCCTGCGCGAGCCCGCTCAGCGAGGCCTTGGCCCCCGGGAGCTCCAGCGGGTCGACCAGGAAGATGATCGCGTCGGCGGCGTTGAGGTAGCGCAGGTGCGTCTCGGTGGACTCGCGGCTGCGCAGGTCCTCGCCCGCGGTGTCGAACAGCACCAGGGTCAGCGACATCGTCTTGGTGCGCAGGCGCCCCGGCACGGTGCGGGTGAGCAGGTACACCAGCGGGTCGCGCGGCTCGGTCGCGGCCGGCCGCGTGGTGGCGAGCAGCCGCTGCTCGCCGTACAGCGGCCGGGCGAAGTCCTGCTTGTAGCGGGCGATGGTGCGGTCGTCGCAGGCGACCAGCGAGGAGTCGAGCTCCGCACCGACCCGGTTGGTCAGCTCGTGCAGCAGCACCGCGATGTAGGTGCTCTTGCCCGACCCCTTGGCCCCGACCAGGGCGACGATCCTGCCGGGGTTGGCGCAGTACTCGGCCGGCAGCCGGTTGTGGCACTCCGGGCACGCCCGCCAGCCGGTGGAGCGCCCGCAGTGCGGGCAGTCGGCCCGGCGGCCGGGCCTGCGCACCGAGAACACCGGGGGCAGGGCGGCCGCGGCGCGCGAGCCCAGGTAGTCGGCCAGGGTCTCGTCCAGCTCCGCCTCGCAGCCCCCGCCGCGCCCGGGCCGGCCCGCGCAGCGGAACGCGATGCGGTTGCCCTCCAGCCGCGCGAAGCAGAACGGACAGGTGATCTCCACGGACTTATCCCACCTTCATCCGCCGGACCGGCGGGTCGATCAGGGCCACGTCGCCCCCGGTGCCCGGTCCAGCGGCTCCCCGGGCGTCCTCGGAGGCCCCTTCGGCGAAGCACCGCAGCCAGTACGGCCGCGCCTGCCGGGGGGCGGGGACGGTGAGACGGGCCGGGAGGTCCAGGTCGGTCCAGTGGTCCAGCAGGACGCCGTCGTCGGCGGACTTCGGCTGGACGTGACCGGGTTTGAGCACCAGCGAGAGGCGGCTCAGCCGTACGGGTCGGTCGGCGGTCACCTCGACCACCACCGAGCGGCGCCAGGCGGGGCCCTGCTGGCTGAGGTCATAGCGCACCGGGACGTGCCCGTCCAGCCGCAGGCTCACCGCGGCGCCGCGCACGCGCTCGCCGTGCACCAGGGAGGTGGGCGCGACCTCGACGGTGACCGGCTCTCCTTCGGAGACGTCCAGCCGCACCCCGCCCTGCGCGCGGTACGCGGCCGGGTTGACGATCATGCTGCGCCCGTTCCAGCGCATCTCCACCTCGGGCACGTCCGGCGGCCAGTCGAAACCGACGTAGACCGTGACGCCGCGCCGCTGCGCGGTGAGGCGGGTCGGCGGCGCCAGGTTGACGTGGTCGAGGTGCCCGCCGATGGTGGCCAGGTCGTCGGCGACGGTGACCGCGAGGAGCACGCCGTGGTTGGCCCCCGGCCGGATGGCCTGGCCGTCGCGCGTGGGGATGGCGGGGATCGCGCGGGTCGCCGCCCGCAGCTCGTCCAGCGACAGGGTGGTGCCGACCGGCCAGGGAGGCGTCCCGTCCAGCGCCACGATCTCCAGCACCCCCGACGGCGGCTCGTCGTACCGCACGAGGAACGTGCCGGGCGCCGACGGGTCGGGGTGCAGGGTGAAGTCGGTGACCGGCCGGGGACGCCCCTGCGGGGTCATGGTCCGCCGCACGCCCGGGGTGATCACCTCGCCGTCGGGACCGGAGTACGCGGCGGCCACGACGTAGGAGTAGCTGGTGCCGTTGACCACCGCGCTGTCGCGGAACCCGGTGTCCCCGGAGGCCAGCGCGCGGCCGTCGCGCGTCACCACCACCCGCGCGGCCTCGGCCGGCCGCGACCAGCGGCCCGACACCACCCCGTCGCCCGCCGTCAGCCGGATGTCGCCGGGCTCGGGCCTGACCACCACCGGGGCCGCCGCCGCGGGCATGGACACGGCCGCCTCCCGGCGCGCCACCACCGTGTAGGTGATCGGCGTGTTGACCGGGGGCCGCTCGTCGCGCAGGGACGGCTGCTCGGTGGTCGCCAGCGGCTCGCCGTTGCGGTACACGTCGTACACGATGCGGCCGGCCCGCGAGGGGGAGGGCTGCCACACCAGGCCGGCCCCCTCGCCCTGGAGGTTCGCGCGAAGCGCCCGCGCGGGCAGGGGCGCCAGCCGCGCGAGCAGCTCGGCGGCGCCGGGCAGGTCGGGGACGCGCTGGAGCGCGTCGCGCAGCGCCAGCCAGGCGTCGTCGGGATCCAGCGCGGCCCGCGCGCGGTCCCTGAGCTGGACGGCCCGCGCCAGCCTGGCCTGGACCTCGGTCGCCAGCTCCGCCGCGTCGCCGGTGAGCGCGCCGGGGGCCAGCGCCCCGGCGAAGTCGGCCGCCGCGTGGATCTCGCCGGCGTCTACCAGCTCGCGCAGCCGCACCGACGGCCCGGTCGCGACCCCGCCCTCCCCGCGCACGGCGAAGATGAGCCGGCGGGCGTCGGCGGGGTGCAGGTCCAGCTCGGTGGTCGCGTGTCGCAGCAGCGTGTCGTCGTAGGGGTGCTCGCGCACCCGTTCGCGCAGGCGGGACACGATGTCGTACCGGATCAGGGTGCCGGTGTCGGGGGAGTTGCGCAGCGCGGCCAGCACGGTGTCGGCGCTGATCGTCCACGGCCCCCGGGTGCGGGTGGCCCACTGCCGCTCGGCCTCCCTGAGCGCCTCCTCGACCGGCCCGGCGCCGGGGACCTCCAGCCCGTCCAGGACCCGCATGCCCGCGCAGCCGTCGCCGAAGACGAACCGGCCCAGGTGGGCCAGGCCGAGCGTGTCCAGCGCCTCGCGCGCCTTGCCGTACCCGGGGTAGGGGGCGGTCTCGGGCAGCGGGTCGGGATCGCGCACCTCGATGGACCGTTCGGCGGCCAGGCCCGCGGCCTCCTCCTGGCTGACGCCGCTGGACCGGGCGATCGTGGCCAGCAGCGCGGGGGACAGCATGCGCAGCCGCCCGGCCGCGTCATCGAGCCGGCCGCGCGCGTCGTCGAGCCGCCGCGTCGCACGCAGCTCGGAGTCGCCGAGCGCCGCGCGCAGCGGGTCGAGGTCGCCTTCGGCGGCGGCGGTGAACATCGGGGCGAAGCGCGCGTGGTCGGCCTCCAGCCGGTCGGCCAGCCGCTTGTACTTCAGCATGCCCCGCGCCCGGCGCCAGCTCTGGCGCACCAGTTTGACCGTGTCGGTGACGTCGGCCGCGGTCATCGTCTCGTGGAGCTGGTAGCGGACCCGCAGGTCCTCGGGCGGGACCCCGCCCGCCTCGCGCGCGGGTTCGAGGACCTCGCGGGTGTACCGCTGCTCGTCGAAGGCCATCCGGCCGCCCGGCTAGCTGACCTGGACGCGGGACAGGGCGGCCCGCGACTCGGCCACCTCCTCCTCGGACATGCCGCCGATCTGGATGCGCAGCTCCAGCTCCTCGCCGGTCTCCCGCTCGCGGGAGGTCACCTGGAGCAGCCCGGAGGTGTCGAGCGCGAACGTCACCTCGATCGGCCACCCGGCCGGCTTGCCCGGCGGGATCTTCAGCACGCCTTCGGCGATCATGCCGTTGTCCTCGGGCTCCTCGGACTCGGCGGTGCCGGCCTGCTCCATGACCTCGATGTTGACCCCGGTCTGGCCGGTGTCGATCGTGTAGAACTCCTGCGTCACGGCGGCCGGCAGCGCGTCGTTGGCGTGCACGAGGTGCTCGACGCCGCGCTTCCTGGTCTCCTTGTCGGTGACCATGATGCCGAAGGCGCGGGAGGCGACCGTCTTGATGGTGCGGGCGGCGATCTGCTCCTGCTGGTCGGCCGACAGCCCGGCGCGCGCCGCCATGTCCTCGGCCTCGGCCCGCCCGCCCGAGCGCAGCAGCCGGCGGTAGGTCTCCTCGAAGGCGTACAGCGCCGCGCCCTTGGCGACCGCCAGGTCCGGGTCCTGCAGGCGGGGGGTGAGCTGGAACTCCTTCTGCAGGGTCTCGGTCACCGCCGGCATCTTGGTGGAGCCGCCGACCAGCACCAGGTGGTCGTAGGCGTCGACGCCCTTGGACGCGGCCGTCTCCATGGTCCGCCGGGTGATCTCGACCGTGCGGTCGAGCAGGTCGCGGGTCAGCTCGGTGAGCGCCTCGCGGGTCAGCTCGACCTTGGCCACCCTGCCCTCGTGCACGACGCGGACGACGTGCTGGGTGCGGGTGGACAGGGTCTTCTTCAGCTCCTCGGCGTCGCGGCGGAGCTGCTGCTCGGACTGCTTGTCCAGAAGGGGGCTGCCCGCGTCGGGGTGCTCGGCCTGGAACGCCTCGGCCAGGTGTTCCACCAGGCGGTCGTCCCAGTCGGCGCCGCCGAGCTCGTGGTCGCCGTCGGTGCAGACGACCTCGATGTTCCCGCCGCTCAGGGTGATCACCGTGGTGTCGAACGTGCCGCCGCCGAGGTCGTACACCAGCAGGGTGTGGTCCTGGTCGGGGTTGAGCACGCCGTAGGTGATCGCCGCCGCGATGGGCTCGGAGACGATGTCGATGACGTTGAGGCCGGCGATGCGCCCGGCCTTGCGCGTGGCGTCCCGCTCGGCCGCGCCGAAGTAGGCCGGGACGGTGATGACCACGTCGTCGACGCTCTCGCCTGTCGCGGTCCGCGCGTCGTCGGCGAGCTTGCGCAGGACGAACGCGGAGATCTCCTCCGGGGTGTACGGCCTGCCGTGCCTGACCCGGGGGACCTCGTGCCCCATGTCCCGTTTGATGCGGCTGACGACGAGGTCGGGTTCCAGGACGGCGCTGTCCTTGGCCGTGGCGCCCACCACGACGTTGTCGGGGGACTCGAAGAACACCACCGAGGGGGTGGTGTCGGTGCCTTCGAGGTTGCGCAGCACCGTCGGCCGTCCGACGTCGTCGACATAGGCGATGCAGGAATACGTCGTGCCCAGGTCGATCCCGTAAACAGCCATCGACTACTCGCTCTCCTTGTCCGTACCGCCGTCCACCCGCTCGGGAGCAGTGTCGCCTGTCCCGTCGCGCGGAAGTCGGTCCTTTACGTCTTTCCGGTCTCTCTGCTGTCGTGAAACGTCGGTGATGTCCGCTTTCTTGGCGTCCTTCTCGGCCTTCGCCGCCGCCGGCTTCACGTCGTCCCCGGAGGCGTTCCCGGAGGCGTTCCCGGCGGTGTTCCCGGCGGCGACGCGCCCGACGACCACCGACGCCTTGCGCAGCACCCGCTCGCCCATGGCGAAGCCCTCGGCGAGCACCTCCACGACCGTGCCGTCCGCGCCGGCCTCGACCGGGGTCGTGCGCGCGGGGCGGTGCGCGGCGGGGTCGTAGGCGTCGCCCGGGCGCACGCCGCAGCGCTCGGCACCCGTGCGGCCGAGCACCTCGGCGACCTCGTCGGCCACCGCGGCGAGCAGGTCGCCGGCCAGCGCCGCATCGGGCGGATCGGCCGCGCGCCAGCGGGCGGCCTCGCGGGCCACGGTGTCGTACAGCCGGTAGAGGCCCGCGCGGACCGGGGTCAGCGCCTCCTGCAGGAGCCCGTGCCGCAGCTGCTGGTTCTCGCCGTGCAAACGGTCGATGACCTGCTCCCGATGGGCCGCGCGCTCGTGCTCGCGCCTGGCCGTGTCCGTGAGCGCCGCGACCTGGCGGGTGAGCTCCTCGACCTGGCGCGTGAGCTCCTTCGCGGGCTCGCTCTCGGGCTCCCGCGTGGCCGTCGCGTCGCCGGGGGAGGCCTCGCGCGGCTCTTCAGGGGGAGGAGCCATCTATCTCCTTGCGTCGGGATGGCGGGAATTCCTGCCGTCAGCAACTCTAGCCATCAATGACTCCGCCCTGGTAGACAGGAAACTGTCGGCTAATGCGAATTATGTCATGTTTATCCGGTTTTCAGAGGCGTAATTCCGGCAACCGTCACATGAGCCCCACGGATCGCCGCGCCCCAAGGAATGCGGTTATAGGCGGATAAACGCGTTGTCGGAGCCCGGAGTAAGGATTCTCCGCGCCCGCCCCCCGCCGATCCGCGCCGGTCACGGCCGTCCATAATCGAGTGCATGGGACACCGGATCGTGATCATCGAGCATGAGGCCGAGGCCGGTCTCGGGTACTTCGCCGGCTGGCTGGCCGCCGCCGGGATGGCCTGCGACGTGGTCCGGCCGTACCTGGGCGCGCCGGTCCCGGACGCGGCGGGGGACGGCCTGATCGTGCTCGGCGGCGCCGCCTCGGCCTGGGACGACGAGGGATTCCCGTGGCTGCCCGCCACCCGGGGGCTCATCCGGCGCTCGGTGGACTCCGGCCTGCCCACCCTCGGCATCTGCCTCGGCGCCCAGCTGATGACCCTGGCCTGCGGGGGAGAGGTCGAGCGGGGCACCGCCGGGCCTGAGGTCGGCCTGGGAGAGGTGTCCGCGCTGCCCGCCGCGGCCGGCGACCCCCTGTTCGGCGCGCTCCCGCCCCGCACGCGGGCCGTGCAGTACCACGAGGACGCGATGACGGTGCTCCCGCCGGGCGCGGTGCCGCTGGCGACCGGCGAGCCCTACCCCAACCAGGCTTACCGCCTCGGCCCGCGCGCGTGGGCCGTGCAGTTCCACCCGGAGGCCACGCCCGAGATCTTCCTGTCCTGGACCGCGCCGAACGCCGGTGAGCTGGCCGGGGCCGGGTTCGACGTGGCCGCGCTGGACGCGGCGGTGGCCGGGGCGCACGACGCCCTGGGCACCTGGCGCGTCCTGGCCGAGGCGTTCGCCGGCGTCGTCGCGGGCGACCACGAAACACGCCTGACTTAAGGTGATTTGTATGCTGTTGGGGGTCCGGCACCCCTTTCTATTCCCGGTGACCGGGCGATTACGGCGCGGAACCACTAACGACGGACCCGTGAGTGAACGGCTACTTTGGGCATGTGAACGCCGAGTTTCGAATGCAGACGACGGCCGGGCGGCTCGCCCGCCTGGGCTTCGCTGACGGAGCGCAGGCCGAGCGGCTGCTCGACGAGCTGGGGCCCGAGGCCGTGGGCGACCTGGACCTGCTCGCCTCCCTGGTGGGCTCGGCCGACCCCGACCTCGCGCTCACCTCGCTCAACCGGCTGGCCGAGCGCGACCCGAGCGTCCTCGGCGCCATGCGCCTGGACCCCGGCCTGCGGTCGCGCCTGCTCGGCGTCTTCGGCCTGTCCGCCGCCCTCGGCGAGCACGTCGTCCGCCACCCCGGGCACTGGCGGCTCCTCGAAGGCGAGCAGGCGCTCCAGCGCACGCTCGAGCGCGACATGCGCGTCGAACTGCTGGAGGCCGTCGGCGCCGACCCCGCCGAGGCCGAGCCCGCCGTCAGGGAGGGCGGCACCGACGCGATGTCGGCGCTCCGCGTCGCCTACCGTGGCCGGCTGCTCCACCTGGCCGCCCGCGACGTCACCGGCGCGGCCTCGCTCTCCCAGATCACCGCCGAGCTGTCCGACCTCGCCGCCGCCGCGCTGGAGGCCGCCCTGGCCATCGCCAGGGCCGACACCCCCGAGGCCGCCGACGTGCGGCTCGCCGTCATCGGCATGGGCAAGTGCGGCGCCCGCGAGCTGAACTACATCAGCGACGTCGACGTGATCTTCGTGGCCGAGCCGAGGGAGGGCGTCGACGAGACCAAGGCCCTGCGGGCGGCCACCCGCCTGGCCCAGGGCATGATGCGCGCCTGCTCCACCAGCACCCCCGAGGGCGCCCTGTGGGAGGTGGACGCGGCCCTGCGCCCCGAGGGCAAGGCGGGCCCGCTCGTGCGCACCCTCGCCAGCCACCTCACGTACTACCGCCGCTGGGCCAAGACCTGGGAGTTCCAGGCCCTGCTCAAGGCCCGCCCCATCGCCGGCGACCTGGAGCTCGGCGAGGAGTACGTCGCCGGGGTCAACGAACTGGTCTGGCACGCCGCCACCCGCGAGAACTTCGTCGAGGACGTCCAGGCCATGCGGCGCAAGGTCGAGGCCAACGTCCGGGCCGGCGAGGCCGACCGGCAGATCAAGCTCGGGGCCGGCGGGCTGCGCGACATCGAGTTCGCCGTCCAGCTCCTGCAGCTCGTGCACGGCCGCTCCGACGGGCTGCTGCGCCGCCGCGCCACCCTGCCCGCCCTGGCCGCGCTCTCGCGGGGCGGCTACGTCGGCAGGGACGACGCCAAGGCGCTGGCCGAGGCGTACACCTTCCTGCGCCAGGTCGAGCACCTCCTGCAGCTCCACCGCATGCGCCGCACCCACGTCGTGCCCGAGAGCGTGACCGACCTGCGCCGCATCGGCCGGGGCCTCGGCATGGTCGTCGACCCGGTGGGGGAGTTCACCACCCGCTGGAGGCGGCACGCCATGGAGGCCCGCCGCCTGCACGAGAAACTGTTCTACCGGCCGCTGCTCCAGGCCGTCGCGCGGCTGCCGGGAGAGGAGACCCGGCTGTCGACGGCCGCCGCCTCCGCCCGGCTGTCCGCGCTCGGCTACGCCGACCCCGACGGGGCGCTCCGGCACATCGCCGCGCTCACCAGCGGGGTCTCGCGCAGGGCGGCGATCCAGCGCACCCTGCTGCCCGTCATGCTCGGCTGGTTCGCCGACGCGCCCGACCCCGACGCCGGCCTGCTCGGGTTCCGGCAGGTCAGCGACAAACTCGGCACCACCCCCTGGTACCTGCGGCTGCTCCGCGACGAGACCGCGGTCGCCGAGCGCATGGCCCGCCTGCTCGGCACCAGCCGGTACGCCACCGGCCTGCTGCTGAGCGCCCCCGACGCGGTGGCCATGCTCGGCTCCGACGGCGAGCTGACGGTCCGCCCCAAGGAGGCGCTCGCGGCCGAGGCCGACGCGTCGGTCCAGCGCCACGCGCACGACGCCGAGACCGCCATCGCGCACGTTCGCGCGCTGCGCCGCCGCGAGCTGTTCCGCACCGCCGTCGCCGGGCTGGTCGGTCGCATCGACATCGAGGAGGTCGGCCAGGCCCTCTCGCAGCTCAACGACGTCACCATCCAGGCGGCCCTGGACGCCGCGATCCACAAGATCTCCCTGGAGCGGCGCGGCGAGTTCCCGACCCGCTTCGCGGTGATCGCCATGGGGCGCCTCGGCGGGTACGAGTCCTCCTACGGCAGCGACGCCGACGTCATGTTCGTCCACTCCCCGCACGAAGGCGTGGACGAGAAGGTCGCGACCGACGCCGCGCACGCCGTCGCCAACGAGCTGCGCCGCCTGCTGGCCCGCCCCGCCCCCGACCCGCCGTTGCAGATCGACCCCGACCTGCGCCCCGAGGGACGCCAGGGCCCCCTGGTCCGCACCCTGTCCTCCTACGCCGCGTACTACCGCCGCTGGTCCTCGCCGTGGGAGTCCCAGGCGCTGCTGCGGGCCCGCTTCTCGGCCGGCGACGCGTCGCTCGGGGCCGAGTTCACCGCGCTCGTCGAACCGCTGCGGTACCCGCCGGACGGCATCGGCGAGTCGGCCGTGCGCGAGATCCGCAGGCTGAAGGCCCGCATGGAGGCCGAGCGGCTGCCCAGGGGCGCCGACCCGAAGCTGCACACCAAGCTGGGCAGGGGCGGGCTGTCCGACGTCGAATGGCTGGCGCAGCTCATCCAGCTCCGGCACGCGTACGCCGTCCCCGAGCTGCGCACCACCCGCACGCTCGACGCGCTGCGCTTCGCCGTCGGGGCCGGGCTGCTGGCCGCCACCGACGAGGAGGTGCTCGCCGAGGCCTGGCGGTTCGCCTCCCAGATCCGCGACGCCATCATGCTGGTGCGCGGCCGGGCCGGGGACAGCATCCCCGCGGACGTGCGCGACCGCATGCTGATCTCGCGCGCCCTCGGCTACCCGCCGGACGGCTCCGAGGACTTCGTCGAGGACTACCAGCGGACCACCCGCCGGGCCAGGGTCGTGGCCGAGCGCGTGTTCTACGGCGGCTCCTGAGCGCCGTCCCCGCCGGCCTTCCACCGGTTTTCTACGGGGTCCCGCGACCCGCTGGGTACCTTGGTGACGTCACGTCTGCCTCAATCGTGGGGGAATGACCAGTGCCCATGTCGGATTTCCTGGCCAGACTGCGGAAACAGATCGGAAACGAGCTGCTCATCCTGCCCACCGTGACGGCCTCGGTCTTCGACGACCAGGGCCGCATGCTGATGGCGCTGCACCGCGACTTCGGCGACCTGTGGGCCGTGCCGGGCGGCACCGTCGAGCCCGACGAGTCGCCCGCCGCCGCCGTCGTCCGCGAGGCGGAGGAGGAGATGGGCGTGCTCATCGGCGTCCGGGGCCTCATCGGCGCCTACGGGGGCCCGCTGTTCCGCACGACCTACCCCAACGGCGACCAGATCTGCTTCGTCACCACGATCTACGGCTGCGAGGTGGAGGGCGGGACGCTCAGGCCGGACGGCGTCGAGGTCGCCGACGCCCGCTGGGTCACCGAGACCGAGGCCCTCGCGCTGCGCATGCCCGCCTGGTCGCGCCAGGTCATCCCCGACTGCTACGCGTGGTGGCGCGCCTCGCGCGCGGCGCTCACCCCGGAGTGACAACCGATACCGACCGATCCACGCCGGTTCGTTGCGGTCACCGGGGCGCAGGGTGTATTCAAACTCCCGGGTGATCTCTTTTGAACTCTGTTTACATCGACCTGGCCATCGGCCTGGTCCTGGCGTTCCTGCTGTTCTCGCTGCTCGTCAGCGGCGTGAACGAGGGCCTGGTGCGGCTGCTCGGCATCCGCAGCAAGTTCCTGTGGGCCTATCTCACCGACACGCTCGACGGGGTGCGGGGCAAACGGTCCTGGATCCCGAGCTCGATCGGCGAGGTCTTCGCGCGGCTGCCCTTCAGCAAGGACGCGCGGCCGGCGTTCAGCCCGCTGCCGCCGCCGGTCGACAGCACGGCCAAGACGTGGGCCGGGCGGCTGTACGAGCGGCTCCGCGAGATCGACCACGGCAAGTCCGGGAAGACGAGCATCGCCTCGATCCCGCCCGGGCGGTTCGCGGTGGCGATGATGGAGATCGTCACCAGCGAGGGCGGCGTGCCCGCCCTGCTGGACAGGCTCAAGGCCGACGGCAGCCCCCTCTACGGGCCCCTGAAGGGCGTCTGGGACGCCGCGCACGGCGACCTGGAGGCGTTCCGCAAGGGCGTGGAGGACTGGTTCGACGGCGAGATGCAGCGCCTCACGATGCTGTACCGCCGCTACGTGCGGTGGGTCATCGCCGCGCTCGGCCTGGTGCTCACGCTGGTGTTCAGCATGGACTCGCTGGAGTACGGCCGGGCGATCCTCACCGACAACGCGATCCGCGCCCAGGTGGCGGCCACGGCCGACGGCGGGGCGCAGACGCTGCCCGCGCTGCGCGACAAGTGCCCCGACCATCCCGCCGACCCGTACGGCTGCGTGACCGAGGTGCTGTCGGCGCCCGCGTTCGTGCAGATCGTGGGGAACGCGCCGGTGTCGGTGCGCATCCCGGAGAACGGCAGCCCCACGTGGACGTGGAACGGCGGCGAGTGGCTGCACCGCCTGATCAGCCCCGGCCACTGGCCCGGTTTCCTCATCACCTTCTTCGCCCTGCTGTTCGGCGCCCCGTTCTGGTGGGACATCTTCCGCCGCCTCACCGGCATCCGCGCCCGCGCGGGCGAGACCACGAAGTGACCCACGCGAAGCCCACCCGGCTTCTCTATTTCGCTACATAGCGTGATACGGCGCTGATGCCGATAAATGCGGAATACGGTGGCAGCCTTGGCCGTCGTTCCTCCCATCATGGGTGGAAGTCGCAGGTCAGAGGGGTAGGAGACCCGTATCTCATTCCTCGGGTTGGTTGGGGGGGCCATGGGGGGCTTCGGGGTACGTGGCATCGGATTGCTGTCGCTGAGCGTGCTGGCGCTGGCCGGGTGCATGGACGGGCAGACCAAGGTCGTGGCACAGCCGGCCGCGCACAACTCGGCCAAGCCGGACAAGGCGCAGGACACGCGTAAGGCGGCGGCCGCGCGGGCGGCCAAGGTCAAGGCCAACGAGCTCGGCCAGATACCGGTGCTGATGTACCACCGGGTCGTGGCCAAGCCGGCGGGCACCGACGACCGGACCCCGCAGCAGTTCCGCACCGAACTCGAACGGCTGGCCAAGGACGGCTACGTCCCCATCACGGCCAGGGAGTACACCACCGGGAAGATCGCCATCCCGGCCGGCACCCACCCCGTCGTGCTCACCTTCGACGACTCCTCGCCCTCGCAGCTCACCCTCGACGGCACCGGCGCCCCCAAGCCGGACACCGCCGTCGGCATCCTGCTGGACGTGTCCCGCAAGCACCCGGGCTTCCGGCCGGTGGCCACCTTCTACGTGATCAAGGACATGTTCGGCACGTTCGGGCCCGAGGCCCAGGCACAGGTCCTCGGCTGGCTGCACGACAATAACTTCGACATCGGCAACCACACGCGCGACCACCTCAACCTGCGCGGCCGGTCCAAGGAGCAGGTCACCGAGCAGATCACCGCGGGCCACAAGCTGATCACCTCGCTGATCAAGGACACCCCGTCCACGCTCGCGCTGCCGTACGGCAACCAGCCGAGCACCAAGACGTGGGCGATCCGCGGCGGGGCGGGGGACGTGCGATACGACTACACCGGCGTGTTCCTGGCGGGGTACACCCCCGGGGCCTCACCCTTCAGCAAGGACTTCGACCCGCTCGGCATCCCGCGGATCAGGGCGATGGACAAGGTCGGCGACTGCGCCCGCTTCTGCTCGACGGCCTGGCTCGACTGGCTGAACGCCCACCCCGAGGACCGCTACACCTCCGACGGAGACATCTCGACGGTCGCCTACCCGAAGTTCAAGTCGCCCTACGTCACACCGCGCTTCGCCCGCTACACGCTGCCCTACTGAGCGGGCCGCGCCCGGCGCGGGCCGCCGCCCGGCCGCCGGGTCAGTTCAGGTCGATGATCATCAGGACGACGAGGCCGACGAGGTGGGCGACCACCAGGAACACGATCAGGAAGACGAAAACGAACTTCGCCGGCCCATGCTCGAAGTGCTCCCCCTCCTTGAGCGGGGGGAGCAGGGCGCGGCGCTCCGCGAGCCGTTCCTCGATGGGCTTGCGACCGAACACCTGATCCGCCTCTCGATCGTCCGGGCGGGCACGCGACCTGTCCGCGACCCGTTCCCAAAACCATAACGTCCCGCGACCCCGCGGAGCTTCCTGCCCCCACGGCTCCGGCATACCGGTAGACGCGCCACCGGACACGACATATCGTGATATCAACGAAATGATCGTGACCTCGACGGGCGACCGGCCCCCAAGGAGACCACTATGTCCCCCAAAAGCAACAAGTCGCTTCTGGCGGAGCTCTTCCACGCGGTGACCAAGCTGTCCTCCGAGATCAAGGGCACCCCCACCAGCCCCGGCCCCGTCGTGGACATGAAGCGCGACGGAACCGCCCCCGGCAAGCCCCGCCGCCGCTGACCCCGGCGGCGCGCCCCGCCCCGGCACGCGGAACGACCCGGCACCGATCGAGGTGCCGGGTCGTTCTCCGTTCGGAACCGCAGGGATCACACGTCGTAGTAGAGCTCGAACTCGTGCGGGTGCGGGCGCAGGCGGATCGGGTCGATCTCGAACTCGCGCTTGTAGGAGATCCAGGTCTCGATCAGGTCGGGCGTGAAGACGCCGCCTTCGAGGAGGAACTCGTGGTCGGCCTCGAGGGCCAGCAGGACCTCCGGCAGCGAGCCGGGCACCTGCGGGACCTGGCCGGCCTCCTCGGGAGGCAGCTCGTACAGGTCCTTGTCGACCGGCTGCGGCGGCTCGATCTTGTTCCGGATGCCGTCCAGGCCCGCCATGAGCTGCGCGGCGAACGCGAAGTACGGGTTGCAGGACGGGTCGGGCACGCGGAACTCGATGCGCTTGGCCTTCGGGTTCGACCCCGTGATCGGGATGCGGATGCAGGCCGAGCGGTTGCGCTGGGAGTAGACCAGGTTGACCGGCGCCTCGTACCCCGGCACCAGGCGGTGGTAGGAGTTCACGGTCGGGTTGGTGAACGCCAGCAGCGCGGGCGCGTGCTTGAGCAGGCCGCCGATGTAGTAGCGGGCCATGTCCGACAGGCCGGCGTAGCCCACCTCGTCGTAGAAGAGCGGCTCGCCGTCCTTCCAGAGCGACTGGTGGCAGTGCATGCCGGAGCCGTTGTCCCCGAAGATCGGCTTGGGCATGAACGTCACCGTGTGGCCGTACTCGGCCGCGGTGTTCTTGATGATGTACTTGTACAGCATCAGGTTGTCGGCGGTCTTCAGCAGCGTGCCGAACCGGAAGTCGATCTCGGCCTGGCCGGCGGTGCCCACCTCGTGGTGCTGCATCTCGGTCTCGATGCCGGAGTCGATGAGGCGGCGGACCATCTCCGAGCGAAGGTCGGTGAAGTGGTCCATCGGCGGGACCGGGAAGTAGCCGCCCTTGTACCGGGGCTTGTACCCGAGGTTGCCGCCCTCCTGAGCCTTGCCGGTGTTCCAGGCGCCCTCGATCGAATCGATGTGGTAGAAGGACTCGCTCGCGCTGCTCGCGAACCGCACGTCGTCGAAGATGTAGAACTCGGCCTCGGGGCCGAAGAAGACGGTGTCGGCGATGCCGGTGCCCTTGAGGTACTCCTCAGCCTTGCGTGCGACGTTGCGCGGGTCGCGGCTGTAGGCCTCGCCGGTCAGCGGGTCGTGGACGAAGAAGTTGATGATGAGGGTCTTGTGCTGGCGGAAGGGGTCGAGGACGGCCGTGGACGGGTCGGGCAGCAGCAGCATGTCCGACTCGTGGATGGCCTGGAACCCTCGGATCGACGAACCGTCGAACATGAGACCGTCAGTGAAGACGCCTGCTCCGAAGTTTTCCACGGGGAAGGTGAAGTGGTGCGTCGTGCCGGGCAGGTCGGTAAACCTGACGTCGACGAACTGCACCCCTTCGTCCCTGATGAACTTCAGGACGTCGTCGGCGGAGCTGAACATCCAACCTCCCAGGGGCACGGGCTTTCAGACTCGAACGTAGGCCTGTGCCGTTTCCGCCCCATGTCTCGTTTGTTTCACGGATGTTAAGCGGAGGGGTGTGTGCCGCCGAAAGGACCCAGGCGGCCACTAGGTATCTTACCTGCATGAGCAAGCAACCGAGATGGACCCAGACGTGGATCGGCGGGACCCGCGCGGCCGGTGTCGATCTCGGCCGCCCGGGTGAGCGGCTGGGCCTCCCGGCGGAGGGCGCGGGGTCGATCGCCGGCTTCGGCAGGCGCCTTGCGGCCATCATGATCGACTGGCTCATCTGCACCTGGGCCATCGCCCAGGGACTGCTCCACGCCGGCCCCCGCAGCGGCGCGTGGGTGGGCCTCGGCGTCTTCGCCCTGGAGAACGTCCTGCTCGTCGGCACTCTGGGCTCGACCTTCGGCATGCGCCTGCTCGGCGTCCGGGTCGCCGCACTCGGCGGCGGGCGCCCCCCGTTCGGCGCGGTCCTGCTGCGGACCCTGTTGCTCTGCCTGGCCGTGCCCGCCCTGATCTGGGACCGCGACCAGCGCGGCCTGCACGACCGCGCCGCCGGCACCGTCGTCCTGCGGACCTAGCCGTACGGCGAGCGTGTCGGGTCAGGCGGGCCTCTCGCAGGTGAAGATGGCCGTGCCGGGGATGTGGCGGCCCCTGAGCGGGCTCCAGCCGCCCCACGCGCGGTCGTGCCCCGCCGGCCACTCGGGCTCGGTCAGCGCCACGAGCGTCAGCCCGGACGCCACGATGAGCCCCACCCAGTCGCCCAGCGTGTGGTGGTGCTCGACGTAGGACGGCTCGCCGTCCTCGTCCTGCTCCACGTAGGGCGCCCGGTCGAAGTACGACCGGTCGGCGGTCAGGCCGCGCGGGCCGGGATCGTCGGGGAACGCCCACCGGACCGGATGGCTGACGGAGAAGACGAACCGCCCCCCGGGCCGCAGCACCCTGCGGGTCTCCGCCAGCACCGCGCCGGCGTCGGCGACGAACGGCAGCGCCCCGTAGGCGGAGCAGGCCAGGTCGAACGACCTGGCGGCGAAGGGGACGCGGGCCGCGTCCGCCTGCACGACCGGCAGCCGGGCCCCCACCTGCTCGTCGATGCGCCGTGAATGCTGGAGCTGGCGGTGGGACAGGTCGAACGCGGCCACCTCGGCGCCCTGGGCGGTGAGCCAACGGCCGCACTGCCCGGCACCGCAGCCGATCTCCAGCACCCGCCGGCCGCGCACCTCGCCCAGCAGCCGCGCGCCGGCCTCCTCCAGCCCCTCGGGGCACCAGACGAACCCCGCGTCGCCGAGGAACGCGCCGTGCTCGGCCTGGTAGTCGTCGGCGGAGGCGTCCCACCAGCCTCGATTGGCCCGGACGGTCGGGGCCTGGGCCACCGAGCGCCGGGCGACTCCTTGCGGTCCTTGCGTCACCGCATCTTGCCTCGGGGCATGCGCGCGCCCCTCGGCATCGGGCCCTTCGGCACCGGAAGCGACTGCGGCAACGCCTTGAGCCGGTAGTTGACCTCCGACACCGCGGGCTTCTTCAGGTTGCGCGGGAGCTTCATCAGGTGGCGCTGGAGCTTCTTGAGCGGCACCTGGCCCTCGCCGTCGCCGCACTGGATGTCGTACACCGGGACGTCGATCGCGACCCGCTGCACGCGCTTCTTCTCGGCCACCAGCATCTTCTGCACGCGCGTGCCCGGCCCCTCCGACACCAGGACGATGCCGGGGTAGCCCACGGCGCGGTGCACGACGTCCTGGTCGCGGGTGACCGCGACGGCCGGGGTGACCTCCCAGTTGCCGCGCATGCTCTGCAGGATCGCCGCCGCGGCGCCCGGCTGGCCGCCGAGCATGGAGTACTGGGCGCGTTGCGCGAGCTGCCCGAAGATCACCATGCCCACCGTGATCCCGACCATCACGCCGAGTACGGTCAGCTGCCACACCAGGCCCGTGACGAGCCCGAGGACGATGAAGACGGCCAGCGTGGCGATCGCCGACGCGTAGACGATAGGCATCCCCTTGGGGTTGGCCTTCTTGATGATCTGAGCGATCATCCGGAGCTGCTTGATGCGCCCCGGGCGCTCTGGGTCTGCGGGCTTGTTCGCCATGGTTAAAGGATACAAATGCGGAGCTGAAGAAAGGAAAACGTGACCTGAAGACCGGTCAGACCGTGACCGTCAGCGTCGCCTTCAGTGGCCGATCGGCCACGCTACGTCCGATTTCGAGGACATGATCCCCCGGGATCGTGCGCCAGCCCTCCTCGGTCCACTCCTGGAACGCCCGCTCCGGCAGGGTCATCGTGGTGAGGACCGTCGTGCCCGCCTCGGCCGTGACCACGTCGAACGCCGCCAGCCTCGGGCCCCGCCACGCCCGATCCCGCCCCGGGGCGGCCGGGCGGGAAAGATACACCTGTACGACCTCGCGTCCCGCCCGGCCGCCGGTGTTGGTCAGCGCCACCGTCACCGACCCGCCGCCGTCCGTCCGCAGGACGGCGACCTCGTCGTAGGACCAGGTGGTGTACCCGAGCCCGTGGCCGAACCAGAAGGCCGGCGCGGTCCCCGCGCGCTCCCAGGCGCGGTGGCCCACCGCCGTCCCCTCGTCGTAGCGCAGCTCCCCGTCCACGGGGGTGACGTCCAGCACGGGCACGTCCGCCATCCGGGCCGGCCAGGTGGTGGGCAGCCGCCCGCCGGGCTCGGCGTCGCCGGACAGCACGTCCGCCAGGGCGTCCCCGCCCTCCTGCCCGGGGAACCACGTCAGCAGGACGCCGGCGACCCGGTCCAGCCACGGCATCTCGACCGGCGACCCGGTGTTGAGCACGACGATCGTGCGCGGGTTGGCCTCGGCGACCCGGAAGATCAGCTCGTCCTGCCGGCCGGGGAGCGCCAGGCTCGCGCGGTCGGCGCCCTCGCTCTCCACCTCGGGGGTCGTCGCCGCGACCACGACGGCCACGTCGGCACCGGCCGCGATGCCGGCCGCCTCGGCGATCAGGGTGTCGTCGTCGGCCGAGGGCCCGGCGTGACCGAGGGAGAAGGCGATGAACCCCATGCCGCGGAACGCGGACGTCGCGTGGCGCACGGCCAGCGCCGCCGGGGCGCCCGCTGTCAGCTCGACGACGATGCGGCGCTCGGCGGGCGCGAGGAGGGCCGCCGCCGGGTCGCCGCCGGGGACGGCGATCGTCTCGTCCAGCACGGTGTGCCCGTCGACCGACAGCGTGAACGTCCCCGCGCCCGAGATCGACAGGTGGTGGAGGCCGGAGACCTCCGGGACCAGGGTCGTGCGCAGCTCCACGGCGGCCAGCCGGGAGCCGTCCAGGCCGGGGGGCAGGTCGCCGACCCACCGCGCCTCGGCGGTGCGCAGCGGGTGCTCGGCCAGGGTGCCGCCGCCGGCGTCCAGGAACACCGCCGTGGCGGGCGCGGCCAGCGGCGCCAGCCGGACCCGGGGGTCGGTGCCGACGGCGTGGCGCACGTCGGCGCCGCCCCGGCGGCGCAGGCCCTCAAGGGG
Source organism: Sphaerisporangium corydalis (assembly GCF_025506355.1). Taxonomy (GTDB): domain Bacteria; phylum Actinomycetota; class Actinomycetes; order Streptosporangiales; family Streptosporangiaceae; genus Sphaerisporangium; species Sphaerisporangium corydalis. The sequence continues at coordinate 56,182 of NZ_JANZYP010000043.1, read as the reverse complement.
GGACACGACGCCGTCGGGGAACACCTGGGCGCTGCCGCCGCCCATGGCGCGCGGCTCGGCCGCGGCCGAGCCGATCAGGGCGACGCTGCGTATCCCGCGCAACGGCAGCAGGCCGCCCTCGTTGCGCAGCAGGGTGAACGAACGCGCCGCCACCTCCCGGGCCAGCGCCCTTCCGTCGATCCGATCGGACGGATTCGGCGGATCGAGCGGGCCGGGCGCATCGGGCGGGTCGTGCGGATCGGGCGGATTCGGCGGGTCGTGCGGATCGGGCGGATTCGGCGGGTCGTGCGGATCGGGCGGATTCGGCGGGTCGGGCGGATCAGGCGGGGCGATCCGATCGGGCGGGGCGGGGGGCGGGGGGCCGTCCAGCGCGCCTACCCGCTCGGCCAGCCGCAGCACCCGGCGCACCTTGTCGTCCACGACCTCCTCGGGCACCCGCCCCTCCCGGACGGCCGCCACCAGCTCCTCGCCCCACGGCCCGTACGGCCCCGGCATCACCACGTCCAGCCCGCCGAGGGCCGGCGCGTCGGTGGAACGCGCGGCGGTCCAGTCGGAGACCACGAACCCGTCGAAACCCCACTCGCCCTTCAGCACGCCGTTCAGCAGGCCGGCGTGCTCGGTCATGGTGGTGCCGCCGACCGAGTTGTACGCCGCCATGACGCCCCACGCCCCGGCCCGCACCACCCGCTCGAACGGCGCCAGGTAGATCTCGCGGAGCGCCTGTTCGCCGACGACGACGTCGACGGTGAACCGATCGGTCTCGGAGTCGTTGGCCACGAAGTGCTTGGGTGTGGCGGCGACCCCGCCGTCCTGCACGCCCTCGACGTACGCCGCGCCGATCTCGCCGGTGAGCAGGGGGTCCTCCGAGAAGCACTCGAAGTGCCTGCCGCCGAGCGGGCTGCGGTGGATGTTGATCGTCGGGGCGAGCAGGACGTGCACGCCCTTGCGGCGCGCCTCCTGGGCCAGCAGGCGGCCCGCCCGCCGCACCAGCGCGACGTCCCAGGTCGCGGCCAGGGCGGACGGGCTCGGCAGCGCGATCGAGGGGTCGGCGGAGGACCACTGCTCGCCGCGCACCCCGATCGGGCCGTCGCTCATCACCAGCCGGCGCAGACCGATCTCCGGCAGCGCCGGGAGCGCCCACATGCCCGCCCCGGTGAGCAGGCGGACCTTGGCGGGCAGGCTGAGGACGCCGATGAGTCGCTCGATGTCCACGACGCTCCCTGACGGTCGGGGGACTCCGGCGGGCACCTGCGGCTCAGGCCGTCTGGCGCGCCTCGACGGCCTGCCGGTACAGGCGGCCGGCGCGGTAGGAGGACCGCACCAGCGGGCCGGACATCACCCCGGTGAAGCCGATCTCCTCGGCGTCCTTCTGCAGGGCCACGAACTCGTCGGGCTTGACCCAGCGGTCCACGGGGTGGTGGCGGGGGGTCGGGCGCAGGTACTGGGTGATGGTCAGCAGGTCGCAGCCGGCCTCGCGCAGGTCGCGCATCGCCTGCACGACCTCCTCGCGCTCCTCGCCCATGCCGAGGATGAGGTTGGACTTGGTGACCAGCCCCGCCTCGTGGGCCATCGTGATGACCCGCAGGGAGCGGTCGTAGCGGAACGCCGGGCGGATGCGCTTGAAGATGCGCGGCACGGTCTCGATGTTGTGCGCGAACACCTCGGGGCGGCTGGAGAACACCTCTTCGAGCTGGCCGCGGTCGCCGTTGAAGTCGGGGACCAGCAGCTCGACGCCGCACCCGGGGACCATCGCGTGGATCCGCCGCGCGGTCTCGGCGTACAGCCAGGAGCCGCCGTCGGGCAGGTCGTCACGGGCGACACCGGTCACGGTGGCGTACCGCAGGCCCATCTGGGCGACGGACTCGGCGACCCGGCGCGGCTCGTCCCGGTCGTACTCGGCGGGCTTGCCGGTGTCGATCTGGCAGAAGTCGCAGCGCCGCGTGCACTGGTCGCCGCCGATGAGGAAGGTGGCCTCGCGGTCCTCCCAGCACTCGGAGATGTTCGGGCAGCCGGCCTCCTGGCACACCGTGTGCAGGCCCTGGTCCTTCACGAGCGATCTGATCTCGTTGAAGTTCGGCCCGTTCCTGAGCCGGGTCTTGATCCACGGGGGCTTGCGCTCAATGGGGGTCTGGCTGTTGCGCACCTCCAGGCGGAGGAGCTTTCGGCCTTCAGGAGCAACGGTCACCCGTTCAGCTTACGTCTCCCCGGCGGCCTGCCCGGACGCCGGGATCCCCCTGGTCGCCGGGCACGGGCGCGGGCCGCCGGCGCGCTCAGAAACGGCCGGACAGCAGGTCCTCCTCCTGCACTTCGAGGCCCTGCGAGCCGAGGGCCTCGGCCAGCCGCTTCTCGGCGAAGGGCAGGACCTCGTCGACGGTGATGCGCCGCCCGGTCTCGGCCGACAGCGAGGTGACGCCGGCGTCGCTGATGCCGCACGGGATGATGCGGTTGAACCAGCTCGGGTCGTTGGCGCAGTTGAGCGCGTAGCCGTGCATCGTGACGCCCCTGGCCACCCGGATGCCGATCGCCCCGAGCTTGCGGTCGGGCAGGCCGCTGGCGGGGTCGCCGGCCACCCACACGCCGCTGCGGCCCGCGACCCGGCCCGCGACCACGCCGAAGTCGGCGCACACCTGGATCAGCGACTCCTCCAGCAGGCGGACGTAGGCGATCACGTCGAGCGCGTCGGTCAGCCGGACGATGGGGTACCCGACGAGCTGGCCGGGACCGTGCCAGGTGATCTTCCCGCCCCGGTCGACGTCGATCACGGGGGTGCCGTCGACCGGCCGCTCCTCCGCGCGGGTGCGCTTTCCCGCCGTGTAGACCGGGGCGTGCTCCAGCATCAGGCACGTGTCGGGGATGGCTCCGGCGACCCGGCGGGCGTGGACCTGGCGCTGGAGCTCCCACGCCTGCTCGTAGGGGACGTCGACCCCGAGGCGGACCAGCGCGAGCCTTGCGGCCCCGCTGTCGGTGCTGCTCTCGTGCTTGGCGCGCTCGCTCACGGGGTCAGCCTAACGCGAGGTCAGGTCGTCAGCAGGCGAGGTTCGACGCGGAACTCCTTCACGCGTCCCTCGGCGCCGTCGCGCTCGATCTTGTACGCGTACCCGGCGGGGTCGACCGTCACGGCCTGGATGAACTCGCGCCCGACGTAGTGCAGGGCCACCCCCTCGTCGGCGGCGTACCCCTCGGGCAGCTCGCCGGAGACGATGGACTCGTGCAGCAGGGCGCGGCGCTGGGGGTCGGAGTTGTAGTGGACGCCGCAGGAGTAGGGCAGCAGGGCCAGGCCCTCCGCCCACGGGCGCAGGACCGGCCCGAACGAGTCGGTGTTGCCGCCGACGTGCCAGCACAGCGCCCCCGCGCTCTGGCCCGACAGCACCACGCCCGCCCGCCACGCCTCCTCGAACGCCTCGTCGAGGCCGTGCAGCTTCCACAGCACCGCCAGGTTGGCGACGCTGCCGCCGCTGACGTAGATGACGTCCTGTTCCAGCAGCCAGTCGCGGGGGCTCTCGACGCTGGGCATCGGGAACAGGGCTAGGTGGCTCACCTCCACGTCCCATGTATGGAAGGCCCCGTACATCTTGAGCAGCCAGTCGGCGTCGTCGCCGGTCGCGGTGGCGAGCAGCCCGAGCTTGGGCCGGTCCTGGCCGGTCAGGTCGAGCGCGTAGCGAAGCAGGCCCGACGGCTCCAGGGATCCCTGGCGTCGGGTCTGGCGAAACGAACCGCCGCCGATGGCGAGAATGTGGGACTGGCCGAGCCTGGTCATGGTCTCTCCTGCTGCCTTCTCGGGGGGCTGACGCGCCCCGGATCACGGCCGGAGGGCCGAGTCGCCGCGGCTCTCCCCCATCACCGGAACGGCACCCTAGAGTATGGCTGCCAATGCCTCGTCGAGGCGAGGATGCCGGAACCGGTACCCCATCTCCAGCAGGCGCCGGGGCAGCACGCGCTGCCCGATGAGCAGTCCCTCGTCGGCCAGGTCGCCCACCCCCGCCCGCAGGGCGAAGCCGGGCACCGACAGCGGCATGGTCGGGCGCCGCAGGGCGTGCCCGAGCGAGCGGGTGAACTCGGCGTTGGTGACCGGGGTCGGGGCGGTGAGGTTCACCGGCCCGGCCACCTCCGGCTCGGCCAGGAGATGGGTCACCGCGCCGAGCCAGTCGGGCAGCGAGATCCACGAGGTGTACTGCCGGCCGGAGCCGAGCGGGGCGCCGATGCCCAGCCGGAACACCGGCAGCATCTTCCCGAGGAAACCGCCCTCGCGGCTCAGGACGTGGCCGGTGCGCATCCGCACCACCCGCACGCCCGCCTTCTCCGCGGGCGCGGTCTCGGCCTCCCAGGCGGTGGCCAGGTCGGCGAGCCACTGCCCGTGCGGGGGAGTGCCCTCGCGGCCCCGGCGCGCGGGCGGCTCCCAGGACTCCTCCACGGGGTGCTCGCCGGTGTCGCCGTAGATGCCGACGGCCGACCCCGACAGCAGGACGGCGGGCTTGTCCCGCAGCCCGGCGATGGCGGTGGCGAGGGTGCGCGTGCCGTCCACGCGGCTGCCGAGCAGCTCGCGCCGGCGCTCGTCGGTCCAGCGCTTGTCGGCGATGCCGGCCCCGGCGAGGTGGACGACGGCCTCGCACCCCTCCAGCGCCGCGGGGTCGAGGACGCCCTCGTGGGGATCCCAGAACGCCTCGTCGGGTTCCGCGGGCGTTCTGCGGACGAGTCTGACGACGGATCGGCCCTGGTCACGCAGCGCGCGGACGAGGGCAGACCCGAGAAGCCCGGACGAGCCGGTGACGACGACTGCCATGCGATCACCCTACGTCGCCGCCGCCCCGGCACCCGGCCGGTTCCCCGCCGTGTCTCGCGCGGGGGACCGGCCGGAGCCCGGTCAGGCCAGGCCGAGCTGGTTCTCGAAGCGGCCCTCCTCCAGGCGGCGCTTGACCGTCGTCAGGAAGCGGGCGGCGTCGGCGCCGTCGACCAGGCGGTGGTCGTAGGTCAGCGCGAGGTACACCATCGAGCGGACCGCGATGACCTCGCCCTCCGGCGTGTCGAGCACCACGGGACGCTTGACGACCGCGCCGGTGCCGAGGATCGCGACCTGCGGCTGGTTGATGATCGGCGTGTCGAACAGCGCGCCGCGGCTGCCGGTGTTGGTCAGCGTGAACGTGCCGCCCGACAGCTCGTCGGGGCTGACCTTGTTGGTGCGGGTGCGCTCGGCCAGGTCGGCGATCTTACGGGCCAGGCCGGCGATGTTGAGGTCGCCCGCGTCCTTGATCACCGCGGAGGCCAGGCCCCGCTCGGCGTCGACGGCGAAGGCCAGGTGCTCGTGGTCGAAGTAGGTGACCTCGTTGGTCTCGCTGTTGATCACCGCGTTCAGCTTGGGGTGCTGCTTGAGCGCCTCGACCGTCGCCAGCGCGAAGAACGGCATGAAGCTGAGCTTCACGCCCTCGCGGCGCTGGAAGTCGGCCTTGGCGCGGTCGCGCAGCCGCGCGATCTTGGTGACGTCGACCTCGACGACCGAGGTGAGCTGCGCCGACGACTGCAGCGACTCCATCGTGCGCTTGGCGATGGTCTGCCGCATGCGCGACATCTTCTCGGTGCGGCCGCGCAGCGTGGTGTCGGCCTGGACCGGCTCGGGCGCGGCGGGCTGCTGCGCCGGGGCGGCGGCCTGGGCGGGCTGGGCCGGAGCGGGCTGCGCGGCCTGGGCCTGCGCCGCCTGGGCCTGCTCGCGCTGCACGCGCGCGGCCTCCAGCACGTCCTGCTTGCGGATGCGACCGCCGACGCCGGTGCCGCTCAGCGCGTCGAGGTCCACGCCGTGCTCGCCCGCGAGCTTGCGGACCAGCGGGGTGACGTACGGGCTGTCGCCGCCCGGGCCCGAGGGCGCGATCGGCGACGGGGAGGCGGTGGCCGGGGCCTGCTGCTGGGCCTGCTGCGGCTGCGGGCGCGGCGGCTGCTGCTGCTGGGCGGGCTGCGGCGCGGGCGGCTGCGGGATCGAGGAGGCGGGCGCCTGGGCCGGCTCGGCCTTGGCCTGCTGGGGCTCGGGCCGCTGCTCGGGCTCGGGCTCCGGTTCGGGCTCGGGCTCCGCCTCGGCCTTCGGCTCCGCTTGCGCGGGGGCGGCGGAACCGCCCGAGGAGCCGTTCTGGTCGATGACGGCCAGCTCGGCGCCGACCTCGACGGTCTCGTCCTCGGCCACCACGATCTTGGTGAGCACGCCCGCGGACGGGGAGGGGATCTCGGTGTCGACCTTGTCGGTGGAGACTTCGAGCAACGGCTCGTCGGTCTCGACCTGGTCGCCCTCCTTCTTCAACCAGCGGGTGACGGTGCCCTCGGTCACGCTCTCGCCGAGCTGGGGCATGGTTACGGAAACCGGCATGGTGTCTTCTCTCGCGTTTCCTGTGAGGGCTTAGTTGTGTACGTGCAGGGGCTTGCCGGCCAGGGCGAGCATCGCCTCGCCGACGGCCTCGGACTGGGTCGGGTGCGCGTGGATGAGCTGGGCCACCTCGGAGGGCAGGGCCTCCCAGTTGTAGATGAGCTGCCCCTCGGTGACGAGTTCTCCCATGCGCTTGCCGACCATGTGGACCCCGAGCACCGGGCCGTCCTTCTGGGCGATGATCTTCACGGCGCCCTGGGTCCCCAGGATCTGGCTCTTGGGGTTGCCGCCGAGGTCGTAGACCAGCTCGGTGATCTCCAGGCCCCGCTCCCTGGCGGTGGCCGACGTGATGCCCACCGAGGCCACCTCGGGGTCGGAGTAGGTGATGCGGGGCACCCCGGCGTAGTCGATCGGCACCGGGTCGAGGCCCGCGATGTGCTCGGCGACCAGGATGCCCTCGGCGAAGCCGGCGTGCGCGAGCTGGAGGGTCGGGATCAGGTCGCCGACCGCGTAGACCCCGGGCACGCTGGTGCGGCAGTACCCGTCCACGACGACGGCGCCGCGCTCGATGGCGATCCCGCTCTCCTCGAAGCCCATCCCGGAGGCGACGGCGCCGCGGCCGACCGCCACCAGCAGCAGCTCGGCGTCGAAGGTCTTGCCGCCCTCCAGCGTCACGACGACGCCGGTGTCGGTGGTCTTGACGCTCTCGAAGCGCGTGCCCAGCTCGTACTTGATGCCACGGCGGCGGAAGGCGCGCTCCAGCAGCTTGGAGCTGGACTCCTCCTCCAGCGGCAGCAGGTGGGGGAGCGCCTCGATGATCGTGACCTCGGAGCCGAACGACTTCCAGACGGAGGCGAACTCGACGCCGATGACGCCGCCGCCGAGGACGATCACCGAGGACGGGACGCGCTCCAGCTTCAGCGCGTGGTCGCTGGTGATGACCCGCTGGCCGTCGATCTCCAGGCCGGGGAGCGACTTCGGCACCGAGCCGGTCGCCAGCACGATGTTGTGGCCTTCGACGGCCTGGTCGCCGACGATGACGCGGTTGGCGCCGGCCAGCCGGCCCTCGCCCTCGACGATCGTGACGCCCCTGCTCTTGAGCAGGCCCTGGACGCCCTTCCAGGCGCGGGTGACGATCTTGTCCTTGAAGGAGTGGACGCCGGACATCTCGATGCCCTCGAAGCGGGCCTTGACCCCGACGGTCGCGGCCTCGCGCGTCTCGTCGGCGATCTCCGCCGCGTGCAGGAGCGCCTTTGTGGGGATGCATCCCCGGTGCAGGCACGTGCCGCCGATCTTGTCCTTCTCGATCAGCGCGACGGTCTTGCCTAGCTCGGCCGCTCGCAGGGCGCAGGCGTAGCCGCCGCTACCGCCGCCCAGGACAACGATGTCGAAGGGGCCGCTGCCATCAGCCACTGGAAAGCTCCTTGTCGGATCGGTGGGACCTCACGGCCGGGTCGAGGCCGCTCTCGCGGCGCGCCCGGCCTGCCCAACAGCATCTTTTCACTTGTCGCACGTGTATGTGACGCGCTTGGCCGCCGGCCGGCCCCGGCGGCTCCCCGGCCGCGCGCGTCCCTCGGTCATCATGCCTCGCGTGCCGCCTGGTGGCGCTCGGCCAGTGCCACCAGGGTGCGGGTGATCACGCCGGTGCCGCCCTTGGGGGTGTACCCGTGGGGCGCCTCCTTGTTGAACGCCGGCCCCGCCATGTCCACGTGGGCCCAGCGCACGCCCTCGGGGACGAACTCGCGCAGGAACAGGCCGGCGGCGAGCATGCTGCCGGACCGCTCGGGGTTGAGGTTGGCGATGTCGGCGATCGGGGAGTCCAGGCCCTTGCGGAGCTCCTCGGGCAGCGGCATGCCCCAGGCGGCCTCGCCCTGCGCCACGGCGACGCCGACGACCTCCTCGCGCAGCTCGTCGTCGGAGGCCATGACGCCGCAGGTGCGCCAGCCGAGCGCGACGATCTGGCCGCCGGTCAGGGTGGCCACGTCGATGATGAGGTCGGGGTCGTCCTCGCCGGCGCGGGCGATGCCGTCGGCCAGCACCAGGCGGCCCTCGGCGTCGGTGTCCAGCACCTCGACGGTCTTGCCCGCGTAGGTGGTGAGCACGTCGGAGGGGCGCTGGGCGGTGCCGCTCGGCATGTTCTCCGCCAGGCACAGGTAGCCGACGGCGTTGACGCGCAGCCCGAGCTTGGCGATCGCCAGCAGCGCGCCGAACACCGCGCCGGCGCCGCCCATGTCGGACTTCATCCACGGCATGGAGGCGGACGGCTTCAGCGACAGGCCGCCGGAGTCGAAGGTGATGCCCTTGCCGACGAAGGCCACGGTCGTCTCGGCCGCGGGGTGGGAGTAGCCGAGCCGGACCAGCCGGGGCGGGTTGGCCGAGCCCTGCCCGACGCCGACGATGCCTCCGTAGCCGCCCTCCTTCAGCGCCACCTCGTCCAGGACCTCGACCGACAGGCCGGCCTTGGTGCCGGCCTCCTCGGCGAGCTCGGCGAAGCCGCCGGGCGACAGGTCCGACGGCGGGGTGTTCACCAGGTCGCGGACGAGCGTGACGGACTCGGCCAGTGTCGCGGCCTTGCCCACGGCCTCATCGGCGCCGGAGGCGCCGCTCAGCACGACCAGCTCGCCGACGGCCGCCTTGGCGTCGCCGCCGGTGCGGTAGCGGGTGAAGTCGTAGACGCCGAGGAGGCCGCCGAGGGCCACCGCCTCCGCCTGCTCCGCCGTCGCGGCGGGCAGCGCGAGCGTGGCGCTGGGCGTTCCCGCCAGGGCGCGGGTCGCCACGCCGGCCGCGCGGCGCAGCACTTCGAGGTCGTAGGCGCCGGGCTCATCGGGGGCGTCTCCGAGGCCGACGGCGACGGCCACGGGCGCGGGGACCGCGCCGAACGTCGGGAACTTCGCGACCTCCCCGGGCTTGCCGGTGAAGCCGAGCGAGGTCAGGGTCGCGGCGAGCCCGCCGGTGAGCGCCGCGTCGAGGTCCTCCGCACCCGGCGCGGGACGGAGGCCGTCAGGGGAGGTATTGATGCCGACTACGAGGGCGCCGGTCTCCACCGACCCCGAGTCAAGGGCGTTAAGTCGCACTGTCGTCACGTAGGCCGATGCTAGCCGTGCTTCACGCGTACGCATAAACGAGGGTTCGTCCTACGAATTCCTCACCTGGGAAAACACCGGGCGGGCAGGTTGATCGGCCACATCCTGGACGCTTGGTATCAATGGTGCTAATGTCACTAGCACCATGTTGCTCACACTCGACCTGAACGACCCACGGCCGCTCCACGAGCAGGTGGCGGGAGCCGTCAGGCGCGCCGTCGCCTCGGGGACCGTGCTCCCCGGGCAGCGGCTGCCCTCGGCCCGCGAACTCGCCGACGCGCTCGGGGTCAACGCCAACACGGTGCTGCGCGCCCTGCGCGACCTGCGGGACGAGGGGGTGCTGGAGTTCCGCCGGGGCCGGGGGGTCTCGGTGCTCCGTCCCCCCGACGGGCGCGAGGTCCTGCGGCGCATGGCCCGCGAACTGCTGGACGAGGCGGAGCGATACGGCCACCGTCCCGAAGAAGTGATCGAGATCATCAAGGAGTTGTCATGAGCCACCCGTCGCGGTCGCTCCTGGTGGCCGGCGCGTGGACCGCGACGGTGACCGGGATCCTGGTCGCCGTCCCCCTGCTGCTGCGCGACCGCCTCCCCGAGCCGCTCGCGGCCCACTGGGGGCCGTCGGGGCGGCCCGACCGCTCGTTGCCCTTCTGGGCCTCGTTCTCGCTCTCCCTGGCGGTCTGGGCGCTTCCGGTGGCCATCGCCGTCTGCGCGCACCTGCGCTGGAACGCCCTGCGGCACCGGGCCCACCGCAGGACCCTCGGGATCGTCCTCGGCGCGGGCGCCGCGTTCGCCGTGGGCACGCAGGCGATCACCCTGGCCGCCAACCTCGACCGGCCCGGCTGGCACGAGGCCGGCCCGCTCGGCTGGCGGGCGTTCCTGCTCGTCTTCGCCGCCGCGGCGGCCGGCGGCGCGCTGGGCCGGGCGGCGGGCGGCCCGGGGCCGGACGAGCCGCTGGTCCGCGAGCCGGTGGTCCCGCAGGCCGGGATGCGCCTGCGGCCGGACCGGCGGACGGTGTGGGTGTCCTCCGCCTCCAACGGGTGGGTCACAGGGACGGGCGTCGCGTGCCTGGTGGCCGCGGTCGCGCTGGCCGTCGCCGGCGGCATCGTCGCGGCCGGGGTCGCCCTGGTCGCGGCCGGGGTGCTGGCCGTCGCCGGGCTCGTGGTGCTCTGGGTCTCGACGGCCGGTGTGCGGGTGGGGGACGGCGGCCTGGTCATCGCCTTCGGCCCGTTCCGCCGGCCGAGGCGCACCCTTCCGCTGGCCACGCTCCAGAGCGCGCGGGCCGAGGAGCGCCGCCCCTCGGAGGTCGGCGGCTGGGGGATCAGGGGGCTGGCCGGGAGCGTGACCATCATGATCCGCGCGGGCGAGTGCCTCGTGGTGCGCGACCTGTCCGGGGGCGAGCTGGCCGTCAGCGTCGACGACGCCGCCCACGGCGCCGCGCTCCTGAACGGCCTCATCGCCCGGCGCGCCCCCGTCTCCTGACCCACGGCGCCGGCGCCGCGGCTCACAGGAAGGCGACGCCTTCCTGTCGCAGGGACGGAGGCGCCGGTCCCGCCGCCGGTCACAGGACGGCGGAGCCTTCGCCGCCGCAGGTCACAGGAATGCGGCGCAGACCAGCAGGGCGACGGCGGTGGCGGTCTCGACCAGGGCGCCCAGCACGTCGCCGGTGATCCCCCCGAGCCGCCGCGTGGCGTGCGCCCTGAGCGCCCACGCGGCGCCGAGCCCGGCGAGGACCGCCAGTGGATAGGCCACCGGCGCTCCCGACGCCAGGCCGGCGACCAGGGCCACCGCGACGGCCGCCCCGGTCGCGATGATCGCGTCGCTCTGGCGCACCGTCCCGGCCACCATCGCCCCGAGCCCCTCCGGCCGCGCCGGAGGGACGCCCGTGACGCAGGCCCAGGTCACCGCCAGGCGCCCGGTGACGCACGCGACGGCGAGCGCCGCCGGTCCCGCCTCGGCCGCCGCGGCCACCTGGACCAGCAGCGTGAACACCAGCGCCACCACGCCGAACGGCCCGATGTCGGACCGCTTCATGATCTCCAGCGCGCCCTCGGCCGGCCGCCCGCTCCCGAGGCCGTCCGCCAGGTCGGCGAGCCCGTCCAGGTGCAGGCCCCGGGTCAGCACGGCCAGCGCGCCCACGCCCAGGCCCGCCGCGAGCAGCGGCGCGACCGCGCGGCCGGCGACGGCCATGACCACCGCCGCCGCCACGCCGAGCAGCAGGCCGACCACCGGGGCCAGGGTCATCGCCCGGCCCGCCGTCTCGCGGTCGGCGCGCGGCGTCCCCGCCGGCCAGATGGTGAGCGTGCCGGCGGCCAGGCGCAGCCCGGCGGCGAGCGGCCCCTCCGGGGCCTCCGATGCGGTCATGGCGTTCCGGTTCCTCGGGTGACAGGGGGCGTGGCGGGGTCAGGGCTACGGGGCCGGGCCGCGCCGGTCCGGGTGGGAGCGGGGTCAGATGGGGAGCGGGACGACGCGGCCGGCGACGACGAGGGAGACCTCCTCCGACTCCGCCGCCAGGCGCTGGTTGAGCCGGCCCAGTGCGTCGCGGAACACGCGCCCGCTGGCCGTGGCCGGCACCACGCTGAGCCCGACCTCGTCGCTGACCGCCACCACCTGGGCCCGGGTCTGCCGCCAGGCCGCCACCAGATCGTCGCAGCGCGCCCCGACCGCGTCCAGGGCGGTGCCGAACCGTCCCGGCTTGCGCCCGCGCGGCCGGTCGTGGGCGGGGTCGCCCCAGGCGCCGCACCCGTCGAACACCGCCGCGAGCCAGGTGCCGACCCCGTCGACCAGGAGCGGTCCGGTCTCCGACCGCAGCAGCGCCGCCAGCTCGGTGGTCTCGATGGTCGTCCAGTAGCCCGGGCGCCGCCGCTGGTGGGCCCTGACCCGCGCCGTCCATTCCGCGTCCCCGCGCCCGGTCGGCCCGGTCGCGACGTAGGTGACGTCGGCCTCGGTGATCAGCCGCATCTCCGCCTCGGCCGACTTGCCCGAGCGGGCGCCGCCGAGGACCAGCACCCGCTTGGGCGCGAGCGCCCGCGCGGGGGCGGGCCGGCGCGTGTCCAGGATCGTGCCGTCGTCGACGACCTCGGCCCCCCAGAACGCCAGGCGCCTGCCGAGCTCGGCCTCGGAGGGCAGGCGGTGGTCCAGGTGGATCGCCACCACGTGCGTGCGCGGGGTCACCAGGCCGCGCCGCCGCAGGTCGCCCAGCCGCTCGGGGCGTTCCAGCAGGTCGATGAGCACCAGGTCGTAGGCCTCCTCGGCCCAGCTCGGCGAGGGCGACCCGCAGTCCTGCCCGCCCGGGACGGCGTGCAGGACCCGCCCCCGGTCCGGCCCGCTCACCGCGTACCCGTCGGGGGTGACGGTCATCCGGTACCCCTTGGGCATCGCGGCCGGGGGCGCGAGCGACAGGCCGGCGGGCGGCGCGAGCCTGACGACGTCGTCGAGCACGATGGCGGTGGGCAGGCGGTGGCCGGGGGACAGCCGGCCGCAGGAGGCGCACCCGCACGCGGGCTCGGGCCACCCGTACGGGCCGGCCGTGCCTGAGAGCAGGACCTTCACCACGCCCTGACCGGGAGCGGGGGCTCGGCCGCCGTCGCGAGTCCGGGTCCGGCGGCCGGCGCCGGGAGACGGAGCGTGGGCGGCATGGGGCGGCCTCCATCGTCGAAGGGTCGGGCGGTCCGGTCGCGTCCGGGAGCCGTGCGGGCCCCGCCCGGACACGCTCAGGACAAGATCTGCGGCACACTCCAGGAGATAGGGTCTGCACAGCCTGCTGAGGGCGTTGGGCAAACCCCGCGAAAAGGAGCGTATGGCATGACTTGGCGCTGGCGTTATGAAAATGCTAACGGTGGTGAGGTTACGGACAGCCCTCTTCCGCGCGAGATCTTCCCAAGTCAGGCCGACGCCGAGTCATGGCTCGGAGAGAACTGGCGCTCGCTGCTGAGTTCCGGAGTCGAGCAGGTCGCGCTTCTGGACGACGACAAGGTGGAGTACGGCGGGATGTCCCTGCGTGCCGAGTGACGGCCGGCGCCCCTTGCCGTTTCCCGCCGCCCGGTGACGGAATCCGTCAGGGCGACCGGGAAACGCAAGGGGCCGGCGGACATTACGGCCGCGTCTTTATGGTGACTACGGACGGGTGGCGGGGCTGACCGTCCTCGCGGGGTCCCGGACGACGACCGCGCCGAGCACCTCGTCGATGCGCGCCAGGACGTCGTCGCCGAGCGTCACGCCGGACGCCTTCACGTTGTCGCGCACCTGCTCGGGCCGCGTCGCCCCGACGATGGCCGAGGAGACGTTCGGGTTCGCCAGCACCCAGGCCACCGCGAGCTGCGCCATCGTCAGCCCGAGGTCGGCGGCGATGGGCTTGAGCTCCTGCACCCGGGTGAGCACGTCGTCGTTCAGCAGCGGGGAGATGAAGCCCGACCCTGAGGGGTCGGTGGCCCGCGATCCCTCGGGCGGCGCCTGGCCGGGCAGGTACTTGCCGGTGAGCACGCCCTGGGCGATGGGCGACCACACGATCTGGCCGACCCCCTCCTTCTCGCACAGCGGGACGACCTCGGACTCGATGACCCGCCACAGCATCGAGTACTGCGGCTGGTTGGACACCAGGCGGTCGAAGCCCATCTCCCCGGCGATCCGGAGCGCGTCGGCGATCTGCGAGGCGTTCCACTCGCTGACGCCCACGTACAGCACCTTGCCCTGGCGGACCAGGTCGTTGAAGGCCCGCAGCGTCTCTTCCAGCGGCGTCTCGTTGTCGTAGCGGTGGGCCTGGTAGAGGTCGACGTAGTCGGTCCCGAGGCGCCGCAGCGATCCGTTGATCGCCTCGGTGATGTGCTTGCGGGACAGGCCACGGTCGTTCTGGCCCGCGCCGGTCGGCCAGTAGACCTTGGTGAAGATCTCCAGAGACTCGCGGCGCAGGCCCTTCAGGGCGCGGCCGAGCACCTCTTCGGCCCGGGTGCCCGCGTACACGTCGGCGGTGTCGTAGGTGGTGATCCCCTCGTCGAGGGCCGCCTTCACGCATTCCTTGGCGGCGTCCTCCTCGACCTGGGAGCCATGGGTGATCCAGTTGCCGTAGCTGATCTCGCTGACCTTGAGACCGCTGCGGCCGAGATGACGAAAACGCATGCGCCCGACATTAGCCGCCGCCGGGCGGGCGACGGCTCCCGGGATCGCCGCGCCCGCCGCCGTTTCAGCGCCGGGTCACCTCTTCGGCGGGACGGGCCTGCCGCCGGGGAGCAGCGTCGGGGGCGGGAAGCGCAGGCGGCGGATCTGCATCGCGCGCATGGCCCCGTAGAAGCCGACCCCCTTCAGGCTCTCGCCGGGGAACCGCTCCGCCGCCTCCTTCTTCACCCGCTGGGCGACCCAGAACGAGCTGAGGACCACGACGACGATCATCAGCGGCCACAGGATCGTGATCGCGTAGGAGTAGAGCAGCATGCCGGTCTGGCCGCCGAACATCGGGATCGTCCACAGGATGACCAGCAGGACCAGCGAGACGGGCAGGAAGAACTGGCTGATCGTCCGCCGGCTGTCGACCCAGTCGCGCGCGGCCTTGCGGGCCGGGCCCTTGTCCCGGGCGGGCAGGTAGCGGTCGTCGCCCTTGAGCATGCCCTCGCGCGCGCGTATCCGCTCCGCGGCCTGGCGCTCGCGGGCCTGCTTGTAGGCCTCTTTGCGGTTGGTGGGGGCGGTCACCGGCTGGCGGCGGCGGCCTTGCGCCTCACGGCGAGTGGGGGTTGGGCGGCCCTTTCCCGAGTTTTTGGCCTGCGTCACTGAAGAGGAGGAGGGCGAGTCATCCACGGGGGCCTGAGTACGACGTCGGAACACGACGCCAGCCTACCGGGGGTGCAACTTAATGACGCCCTCGTGCGTTATGCGTAGGGTGGACCTAGGCGACTTTGCCGCGATAATCGGGGGCTGACGATGAGTGAGCAGCCTATGGAGTTGCGAGGCGGCGCGAGGGAGCATGGATGCCAGCGCAGCGAGCATACGGCCGGCGAGCGTCGCAGCGAGCGGAAGCATAGGCACAGCACTACCTAAGAAGGGGACGGCCAACGCGCATGAGCGTGATGAAGAGACTTTCCTTGATCTTCAAGTCCAAGGCCAACAAGGCCTTGGACAAGATGGAAGATCCGCGCGAGACCCTCGACTACTCCTATCAGCGGCAGCTCGAGCTTCTGCAGAAGGTACGCCGGGGCGTGGCCGACGTCGCCACCTCGCGCAAGCGGGTGGAGCTGCAGATCAACCAGATCGAGCAGCAGTCGTCCCGGCTTGAGGACCAGGGCCGCAAGGCACTCGGCGTGGGGCGTGAGGACCTGGCCCGCGAGGCGCTCAGCCGGCGGTCCTCGCTGCAGACCCAGATCGCCGACCTGCGCACCCAGCACAACAACCTCCAGGGCGAGGAGGAGAAGCTGACCCTCGCCAGCCAGCGTCTCCAGGCCAAGGTCGACTCCTTCCGCCACAAGAAGGAGACCATCAAGGCCACCTACACCGCCGCCGAGGCGCAGACCCGCATCAACGAGGCCTTCTCCGGCATCTCCGAGGAGATGGGCGACGTGGGCCTGGCGATCCAGCGGGCCGAGGACAAGACCGCGCAGATGCAGGCACGTGCCGGCGCCATCGACGAGCTGCTCGCCAGCGGCGCGCTCGACGACTTCAGCGGCTCGCGTCCCGACGACATCCAGGCCGAGCTCGACCGCATGGGCGGCGGCAGCGACGTCGAGCTGGAGCTCGCCCGCATGAAGGCCGAGCTGGGCCAGGGACCGGCGCCGCGTGACGCGATCGAGGCGGGCCAGCCCGGTCAGCAGCAGCCCGCTCCTCAGCAGCCGGGCCAGCCGACCCAGCAGTACCGCCGTCCGGGGGAGGGCCTGTGATCGTCCGGATCATGGGAGAGGGCCAGGTCGAGATCGCCGAGGGCGACATCGACGTGCTCAACTCCCTCGACTCCGAGCTGGAGGCCGCCATCGAGACCGATGACGAGGCCCAGTTCCGCTCGAAGCTGCACGCGCTGCTCGACAAGGTGCGCCAGATCGGCAAACCGCTGCCCGACGACGCGCTGGAGCCCTCCGAGCTCATTTTGCCGCCGGCCGACGCTTCGATCGACGAAGTGAGGGGCATGCTTGGCGATTCAGGCCTGATACCAGGCTAGTTTGGATATATGACACAAACCCGGTATGCCCCCGACCGGGGTCTGACCGTGCGCATGGTCGTGACCATGTTCCTCTTGGGCCTGCTGTACGTCGTGTTCGTGGGCATCCTGATCGCGGTGGGGGTCCAGGCGGTCGTCGTGCTCGTCCTCGCCGGGGGCCTCCTGCTGGTGCAGTACTTCTTCTCCGACAAGATCGCGTTGTTCGCGATGCACGGTCGGGAGGTCTCCCCGCAGGAGGCGCCGGAGCTGCACGGACTGGTGGACCGGCTGAGCGCCCTGGCCGACTCGCCGAAGCCCCGGGTGGCCATCGCCGACAGCGACGTCCCCAACGCCTTCGCCACCGGGCGCAACCAGAAGAACTCCGTGGTCTGCGTGACCACCGGCCTGCTGCGGCGGCTCGACCCGCTGGAGCTGGAGGGCGTCATCGCCCACGAGATGTCCCACGTCGCCCACCGCGACGTCGCGGTGATGACCATCGCCTCCTTCCTCGGCATCGTCGCCGGCCTGATGACCCGCTTCGCCCTGTACTCCGGGCTCGGCCGCGACCGGGGCAACAACAACGGCCCCCCGATCGGGCTCATCATCATGCTGGTCTCGATCGTGGTGTACGCGATCAGCTTCCTGCTCACCCGCGCGCTGTCGCGCTACCGCGAGCTGTCGGCCGACCGGGCCGGCGCCCTGCTCACCGGGCGGCCCTCGGCCCTGGCGAGCGCCCTGGTCAAGGTGACGGGGGAGATGTCCCGCATCCCCACCCGCGACCTGCGCGAGGCCCAGCCGTTCAACGCCTTCTTCTTCGCCCCCGCCCTGTCGGGCGGGCGTGCCGGGGCGAGCATCTCCGCCCTGTTCGCCACCCACCCGCCGCTGGAGCGGCGGCTGGAGCAGCTCAACGTGATCTCGGCCCAGCTCGGCCGGGGGGCCTGAGCCCGATGGGGTGGCTGGACTCCCTCCTCGGCCGCACCAAGCCCGTCAAGCCCAACCTCGACACCCTGTTCGCGCTGCCGTCGGCCGCGGTGACGCTGGAGGCCGCGACCGGGTTCGTCCCGACGGGCCTCGGCTCGGTCTGCTTCCGCGCCGCCGAGGGCGGCGCGTTCGCCCTCCTGGAGCGCGACATCACCGCCCTGCTCGGGGACGCCGAGGTCGAGCAGTCCTCCGACTCCTTCGGCTACACCTGGCTGGTGGTCCACCGCCCGCCCGACGACGTCAGCGACCTGGTCACCGACCTGCACGGCGTCAACTCCTCGCTGGAGGCCGCCGGGTTCGGCCCGTCCCTGCTGTGCTCGCTGGTCACCTTCGCCGACCCCTCGGGCCGCCGCCTGGCGGTGGTCTACCTGTACAAGCAGGGCACGTTCTTCCCGTTCGTCCCCCTGCCCGGCCAGCACCGCGACAACGCCCTGGAACTGCAGGTGCGCGGCGCCATCGGCGGCGAACTGCCGATCGAGCCCGACCTGTCGCGGTGGTTCCCCGTCTGGGGCGCCCCCGGCCTGTGACCTGCACGAAGGCGATCACTCAGGTCTTTTCCCACCCTTAGTCAGGCGAACGACCGGGTATACCCCCCGCGAGATCATCTCCGGGGGGAGACCAGGTGGCGATGACCGAGCCCGGCCGCGTCGTGACGGCCGGGGAAGCGCGGGACGGGGGCCGGTTCCGTGCCCTGGTGCCGCGCGTGGCGTCGGTGTGCATGGCGGTGGCCGCCCTGTACTCGGCGGTGATCGCCGTGCTCCCGCCCGTGCGGCACCTGCTCGGGCCGGTCACCCGGTTCGTCGAGCTGACGGTCTTCCCCGTCGAGCCGAACCTCGGCTACGCGGTGTTCCTCGGGATCCTCGCGGGCGCCCTGGCCCGCCGCAAGCGCGCCGCGTACTGGGTGCTGCTGGTCATCTTCGCGCTGCTGGTGCTCGGGAACCTCGCCGTGGTCCTGTCCGCCTCGGTCTGGCCCGACCTGGTCGAGGAGTTCGCCCTGACCGGCGAGGTGGTCGCCTCCGAGGTCGACCTGGTGGTGACGGCCGTCGTCCTCGGCGTCCTGTCCGCCGCGCACGACGAGTTCCTCGCGCCGACCCGGCGCGCGTCGTTCCGCAAGGCCCTGCTCACCCTCGGCGGGCTGCTCGCGGTGTCCTTCGGGGCCGGCTGCGCGCTGGTGACGCTGTTCCCCGGGACGCTGCGGACGCCCGACCACGTGCCCTGGGCGCTGGAGCGCGCGCTCGGCGGGGTGGCGACCCTCGACTTCTACCGCTCCGGACGCCCGCCGTCGTGGGTGAACTTCGCCATCGGGCTGCTCAGCGCCGTCGCGGTGCTCGTCGCCTTCGCCGTGCTGTTCCGCTCCCAGCGGGCCGGGGCCGAGCTGCCCGCCGAGAGCGAGGCGCGCGTCAGGGCGCTGGCGGAGGCCTACGGCGCGCGCGACTCGCTGGCCTACTTCGCCACCCGGCGCGACCGCTCCGTGGTCTTCTCGCCCAGCGGCAAGGCGGCGGTCTCCTACCGGGTGGTGGCGGGGGTGTGCCTGGCCGGGGGAGACCCCGTCGGGGACGTCGAGGCGTGGGGGCCTGCCATCCGGGCCTGGCTCGCGGAGGCCCGCCGCTACGGCTGGGCGCCCGCGGCGCTCGGCCCGAGCGAGGCGGCGGCCCACGCCTACGCGCGGGCCGGGCTGCGCGTGCTGGAGCTCGGCGACGAGGCCGTGATCGACGCCGGCGCGTTCGGCCTGTCGGGCAGGGAGATGCGCGGGGTGCGGCAGGCGGTCAACCGGGTGACGCGCGCCGGGTTCACCCTGCGGATCCGGCGGCACGCCGACCTGTCGCCCGAGGAGATGCGGCACGTCACCGAGCGCGCCGCCGCCTGG
This sequence comes from Sphaerisporangium corydalis, assembly GCF_025506355.1. Lineage (GTDB taxonomy): Bacteria > Actinomycetota > Actinomycetes > Streptosporangiales > Streptosporangiaceae > Sphaerisporangium > Sphaerisporangium corydalis. The sequence continues at coordinate 36,797 of NZ_JANZYP010000043.1, read as the reverse complement.
CGCGGCACGCGGGCCGAACGGGGCTTCTCTATGGCGCTCGGACGGCTCGGCGACCCGGCGGACGGTTCCTGCGTGCTGGTGGAGGCCCTGGACGCCACCGGGCGGCTGACGGCGCTGCTGTCGTTCGTGCCCTGGGGCGAGGACGGCCTCTCGCTGGACCTGATGCGGCGCGATCGCGACTCCGACAACGGCCTGATGGAGTTCATGGTCGCCGGGATGGCCGCCGAGGCGGGCGACTTCGGCGTGAAGCAGATCTCGCTCAACTTCGCCATGTTCCGCTCGGTGTTCGAGGGCGGCGCGCGGCTCGGCGCGGGCCCGGTGCTGCGCCTGTGGCGCCGGACGCTGGTGTTCCTGTCGCGGTGGTGGCAGCTTGAGTCGCTGTACCGGGCCAACGCCAAGTACCACCCGCGCTGGGTGCCGCGCTTCCTCGCCTTCGACGACACCCGTGACCTGCCCAAGGTGGGCCTCGCCTCGGTGGTCGCCGAGGGGTTCCTGACCGCGCCCGCCCTGCGGTCCCTGGTGCGCCGGGGGCGGCGCGGCGCCGGCCCGCGCGCGGCCGGGCGGGTCCCTTCCTGACGAGGCCCGATCGGCCGGTGGCGGCGCGGGTCACGCTACGAATACGGCTTGGGGCCGAAGGTGAAGACTTCCTCCAGAGCACGCCACAATGGGTTGAAATTTGGCCTTAAGTGGGGTGACGGAGGGGGAGCCATGTCGAACCCGGTGCCGCTGCGGCCGGGCGACCCGGTGCGTGTGGGGGGCTACGAGCTCACCGCGCGGCTCGGGGAGGGCGGTCAGGGGGTCGTCTACCTGGGCCGTTCGCCGGCCGGCGTCACCGTGGCGGTGAAACTGCTCCGCTCCGACCTCACCCAGAACGAGGAGGCGCTCTCCCGGTTCGTGCGCGAGGTCTCGACGGCCGAGCGCGTCGCGACCTTCTGCACCGCGCAGGTGATCGAGACCGGGGTGGCCGACCACCGGCCCTTCATCGTCAGCGAGTACATCGACGGCCCGACCCTCGACGCGGTCGTCGAGAGCGAGGGGCCGAGGCGCGGCGCCGCCCTGCACCGGCTGGCGATCGGCACCGTGACCGCGCTGGTCGCGATCCACCAGGCCGGCATCGTGCACCGCGACTTCAAGCCCTCCAACGTGCTGCTGGGCAACGACGGGCCGCGCGTCATCGACTTCGGCATCGCCAAGGCGCTCGACCGGTCCTCCACCCTGACCTCGGTCGTCGTCGGCACCCCCGCTTACATGACCCCCGAGCAGCTCGGCGGCGAGCAGGCGGGCCCGGCCGCCGACATGTTCGCCTGGGCCGGCACGATGATCTTCGCGGCCACCGGCGACGCCCCCTTCGGCACCGACAGCCTGCCCGCCGTCTTCCACCGCATCATGAGCGTGGAACCCGACCTCAGCGCCCTTGAGGAGCCCCTGCGGGGCATCGTGGGCGCCTGCCTGGCCAAGGACCCCTCCGCGCGGCCCGCGGCCGGAGAGGTGCTCATGCGCCTCCTGGGGCACGGCACCGCCACCGCCCCGCCCGCCGCGATCATGGCCGAGGGCTCGGCCGTGGCGCAGGCCGCCCCCGGCGCCGTCCCGCCCGCCCCCGAGCGGGCGAGGCCCTCCGCGGCGCACTCCACGGCGCCCCCGCCGTCGCGCGGCCCGGCCCCGCCGGCCGAGGACCCGACGCTCCGGTGGCGGCAGGATCCCGCCCGGCGGGCCGCCCCGCCGCCCCCGCCCCCCGCGCCGTACGCGGCGAACGCCCAGCCACTGCCCCAGGCCTACGCCGGGCAGCCGGACCCGGGGTGGCAGCGGGCACCGTCCCAAGGGTGGCAGGGGCGGCCGCCGTGGGCCGGCGGCGACCAGGGCGCCGGCACGGGCGGGACCGTGCCCACGCTCGGCGGGCCCGGCCGCCGCAGCCGCGTCCCGCTGGTCGTCGCCGCGGTGGCCGTGGTGGCGCTGCTCATCGGCGGCGGCACCTACGTGTACGTGCAGTCGGGGAACGACGGGCGGCTGGTGGCCGGGCCCAGCGGCGGCCCCGGGACCCCGGCACCGGGCGCGACGCCCTCAGGGCCGGGATCGACCCCGGACGCCGGCCGCACCGGCACACCGCCGCCCGAGGCCACCAGGAGCATCGACCTGCCGGGGAGCTCGATCACGATCCAGGAGAACGACCTGGACCCGATCAAGCTCACCTTCTACAGCCTCGACTACGGCAAGCGCGTCTACCTGCGGGGCGACGGGAAGAACTCCTTCGCCCCGACCAAGAAGTACTTCGAGTACACCGTCAGCGCCGACGGCAGGCGGGCGCTCGGCACCGACACCGTCTACACCACCGACAGCTTCTCCACGGTGTCGCTCGTCGACCGGGTCACCGGCACGTCCACGCTGATCAGGATGGCCGAGGCGCCGCTGTTCCCGACGTTCCCCCAGTGGTCGCCGGACGGCACCCGGGTGCTGGTCACCATCAACGAGGCCGTCGGCGACACCACCAAGGGGTACGGCTACGCGATCATCGACGTGGCCAGGAGGAAGGGCAAGGTCGTCCACGTCAAGGAGAAGGACGTCGGGCGCTGGAGCTACTTCTGGCGCGGCGACGGCCGGGCCGTCGGCACCTGGGCGCTCAAGGGCGGCACGCAACGCATCCGGTTCTACGACCTGGGGGGGACGGTGCTGCAGACCCTGCTCAAGGTGGGCGACCCGCTCACCGTCGAGGGCGACGACGTCTCCCCGTCGGGGACGCACTTCATCACCACCTGCTCCGGCGTGCACGGCCGGATCTGCGTGTGGACGACCGAGGGCCGCGAGACGGCCAGGATCGCCTTCCCGACCGACCGGCTCATCGGCTGGTACGACGACCAGCACATCGCGGGGTGGCGCAGGAAGGGCGAGGACTACGAGGCCGTGGTCGTCGACTTCCAGGGCAACGCCTCACGCGTGCTCGCCACGGCCAAGGCGGCGGAGTACAAGAAGGGGTACCTGCGCTACACCCGGGGAACCTGAGCAATTGGTCAAGTTCCGGCCGCCTGCGGGCAGGGGTCGCGGACGCGGTGCCCGCGTGGTGGTGGCATGTCCCCATGACCAAGAAGAGCCTGGTGCCGGCGGCCATCGCCATCGTCCTCGTGGCAGCGCAGGCCGGGCCCGCGCTCGCGGCGTCCGGACCTCCCCCTAAGGCGTCCGGCCACACCGCGGGGCCCGCGTGGCTGACGCCCGGCGACACGGCGGAGCTCGTCGTCGTCGGGCGCGGCAGCGTCCAGACCACACCCGACGTGATGCGCCTCAACGTGGGCGTGGAGACGCGGCGGGCCCGTGCGGGAGAGGCGTTCGCGGCCGTCAAGGAGGCCGCGGCCAAGCTGACCGACGCCCTGGTGACCGCGGGGGTGGCGCGGTGGGACCTGAAGACCAACGACCTGTCGCTCGTGGCCGAGTACGACAAGTACCCCAAGGTCGTCGGGTACCGCGCCTCGCAGGGCCTGGAGGCCCAGGTCCGCGACCTGTCCAAGGCGGACGCGGTCGTGGACGCGGTGGCCGCGGTGGGGGACGAGGCGCGGCTGAACGGGATCTCGTTCGAGATCTCCCGGGAGGAGGCCCTGGTCAAGCGGGCCCGCGCGGTGGCCTACAAGGACGCGCGCGCCAAGGCCGAGCAGTACGCCGCGCTCGTGGGCCGCACCCTGGGCAGGGTGACGAAGCTGGAGGAGGAGAGCGACTCCTCGCCCTCGCGCCTGGCCGCCTTCGGCGAGAAGGCGGGCATCAGCCCCGGCCACGGGTCGGTCACCGTGGCCGTCCGCGTCGTGTACGAAATGGTCTGAGGCCCCGGCGGCGCGACCGGGCCGGGTGGGTCCTAGGGCAGGGCGAGCATGCGGTCCAGGGCGATCTTGGCCCAGCGGGTGGTCTCCGGGTCCACGGTGATCTGGTTGACCACCTCGCCGGCGGCCAGCGACTCAAGGGCCCACACCAGGTGCGGCAGGTCGATGCGGTTCATCGTGGAGCAGTAGCAGACCGTCCGGTCCAGGAAGGTCACGGTCTTGTCGGGGTGCCGGGCGGCCAGCCGCTTGACCAGGTTGAGCTCGGTCCCGACGGCCCACGCCGACCCGGCCGGGGCCTCGTCCAGCATCTTGATGATGTACTCGGTGGACCCGACGTGGTCGGCCTTGGTGACCACCTCGTGCTTGCACTCGGGGTGCACCAGCACCTTGACGCCGGGGACCCGGTCGCGGACCTCGTCCACGCACTCGGGGCTGAACCGGCCGTGCACCGAGCAGTGCCCGCGCCACAGGATCACCTTGGCGTCCTTGAGCTGCCGGTCGGTGAGGCCGCCGTTCGGGCGGTGCGGGTTGTAGACCACGCAGTCGTCCAGGGAGAAGCCCATCTCCAGGACCGCGGTGTTGCGGCCGAGGTGCTGGTCGGGCAGGAACAGCACCTTGCGGTCACCGGCCGCCTTCTCCGGCCCCTCGGGGCCCTGGTCGAACGCCCAGGTGAGGGCCCTGCGGGCGTTGGAGGACGTGCACACCGCGCCGCCGTTGCGCCCGCAGAACGCCTTGATGTCGGCCGAGGAGTTCATGTAGGTGACCGGGACGGTGATGTCGGCCAGGCCGAGGTCGGTCAGGACCTCCCAGGCCTCCTCGACCTGGTCGAAGGTCGCCATGTCGGCCATGGAACAGCCGGCCGCGAGGTCGGGGAGCACCACCCGCTGGTCGTCGCCGGTCAGGATGTCGGCCGACTCGGCCATGAAGTGGACCCCGCAGAAGACGATGTACTCCGCCTCGGGGCGCGCCGCCGCCTCGCGGGCGAGCTTGAAGGAGTCTCCGGTCACGTCGGCGAACTGGATGACCTCGTCGCGCTGGTAGTGGTGGCCGAGGACGAACACCCTCTCGCCGAGGGCCGCCTTGGCCCGTACGGCCCGGGCGACCAGCTCAGGGTCGGACGCGGAGGGCAGCTCACCGGGGCAGTCGACGCCGCGCTCGCTGTGCGTGTCGACGCCCTGGCCGAGGACGAAGAGCGGGAGGCCGGTCTCTGTGGTGGTCACGGCTGCAACACCTCTTAGGGGACTTATCGTCTAGTTGACGACTAATCATTACACACGGGGGCCGGATGGTATTCCCGGGGGGTCGGGCAGGACCGCTCCGTGAGACAGGAATGTGTGACGGGGCCAAGCTGTTGGTAGCGTCTAAGTGAGACCTCACACCAAGGCCTTCGTCCCCGAGGGGCGTTGGGGCAGACGGGGAGTCAACAAATGACCGTTGAGAGCAGCGAGACCACGCAGCAGCAGCAGGGCCTGCTCCTGACCGACGCGGCGGCCGGCAAGGTGCGCAGCCTGCTGGAGCAGCAGGGCGAGGAGGGCCTCCAGCTCCGCGTGGCCGTACAGCCCGGCGGATGTTCCGGCCTGCGCTACCAGCTCTTCTTCGACGACCGGTCGATGGACGGGGACGTCGTCTCCGACTTCGGCGGCGTCAGCGTGGTCACCGACCGGATGAGCGCCCCCTACCTCACGGGCGCCACGGTGGACTTCGTGGACACCATCGAGAAGCAGGGCTTCACGATCGACAACCCGAACGCCACGGGGTCCTGCGCCTGCGGCGACTCGTTCAACTAGGCGTGCCCGTCCGGCCCCGCTCGCGGACCATCCGCGAGGCGGGGTGTCGGCATGCCCGGCCATGGTCCGCCCGGCACGGGTGATCGGGCCGCCCGCCAGGGAGTCCTAGGGGTCCGCCCCGCGCGCCCGGCGTCGGCGCAGGTGAGAAGAATCACCCTCCGCCGCCCCCGGAGCCGCCCCGGACACATGGAGATCACGAACGGGCCGCACGGCTCCTCCGGCCCGCCTCCGGTGGCGTATTGTTGGCGAGCCATCGATGGCTGACAACGAGGAGAGCGACAGTGCGCATCGCCGTCACCGGCTCCATCGCGACCGACCACCTGATGACCTTCCCGGGCAGTTTCGGGGACCAGCTCATCGCCGAGCAGCTCGATCGCGTGTCACTGTCCTTCCTGGTCGACGACCTGCAGATCCGGCGGGGCGGCGTCGCGGCCAACATCAGCTTCGGCATGGGATGCCTCGGCCTGACCCCCGTCCTGGTGGGCTCGGTCGGCACCGACTTCGCCGACTACCGCTCGTGGCTGGAGCGCCACGGCGTCGACTGCGAGTCGGTCCGGATCTCCGAACTGCGGCACACCGCCCGGTTCCTGTGCACCACCGACGAGCACCACAACCAGATCGCCTCCTTCTACACCGGGGCGATGTCGGAGGCCCGGGAGATCGAGCTCCAGCCGGTCGCCGACCGCGTCGGCGGCCTCGACCTGGTCCTGATCAGCCCGAACGACCCCGACGCCATGATCCGCCACACCGAGGAGTGCCGCGAGCGCGGCATCCCGTTCGGGGCCGACTGCTCCCAGCAGCTCGCCCGCATGGACGGCGAGGAGATCCGCAAGCTCGTCGACGGCGCCGCCTACCTGTTCACCAACGACTACGAGAAGGCGCTCGTCGAGCAGAAGACCGGCTGGTCCGACGAGGAGGTGCTGTCCCGGGTCGGCGTGCGGGTGACCACCCTCGGCCCCAAGGGCGCGCGCATCGACCGCCAGGGCGAGCCGTCCCTGCACATCCCCCCGACGCCCGAGCTGGCCAAGGTGGACCCGACCGGCGTCGGCGACGCCTTCCGCGCCGGCTTCCTGTCGGGGCTCGCCTGGGGCCTGTCCCTGGAGCGCTGCGGGCAGCTCGGCAACCTCACCGCGACCTACGTCCTCGAGCACGTCGGCGGCCAGGAGTACGAGCTCGGCCGGCAGGCCTTCCTCGAGCGGTTCGCCTCCGCCTACGGCGCCTCCGCCGCCGCGGAGATCGAGGCGCGCGTCGAGTGCCGCTACCCCTGATCCGCTGATCCGCGCCGGAGCCGCCCGTACCCCACGGGCGGCCTCCCGGCCGTGAATCGCGCCAGGGAGGCCCGGTACGCCCGTGGACCACACCCGTGGACGCCGGTCAGTAGTTGCGCCTGACGTGGATCGCCCAGCCGCCCTGGGGCAGCTCGTGGGTCCCCACGTGGTGGTGGGACTTCAGCCGGCACCACGCGGGCACGTCGGTGAACGCGGCCGGGTCGTCGGCCAGCACCGACACGACGGCGTTGAGCGGCACCGAGTTGATCTGCTCGGCCAGCATGATGATCGGGATCGGGCACTTGCGCCCGAGCGCGTCGATCGTCAGCGCGGGTGCGGGCGGCGGCGCCTCCCCGGCCTCGGGCCTGCGCATGCCTGCCATCACGATCCCACCCTCGCTCCAGCGACCTCGGCGCGCGGCCTCATCCGGCGCGCCCTGAACCGGCGTCCCTCACGACGACCGGACCCCCACGCTCTCGCGGATGCGCCGGACGATGCCAGGGAGGACGGACAGGAACCGGTCGACGTCCGCCCCGGAAGCGCCCCTGGGCAGCGACACCCTGACGTTCCCATGCGTGAGCACTCCCATCGCCTCCAGCACGTGTGAGGGGCGCAGCGTACTGGCCGAGCACGAACTGCCGGAGGACACGGCAAAGCCGACTCTATCCAACTCGGTCAATATTGCCTCACCTGCCACGTAAAGGCAGGAGAACGTGACTATGTGGGGCGCGCGGTCCACCGGCTCGCCGACCACCTCCACGTCCGGCACCAGCCGGGGCACCTCGGCGCGGATGCGGTCCACGAGCGCCGACAGCCGCGCGTTCTCCTCCGCCGCCTCCACGATCCGGGCCCGCAGCGCCGCCACGGCCGCCACGGCGGCGGGGACGTTCTCGAAACCGGGCACCCGGCGCCGTTCCCGCTCGTCCTCCGGCAGCGGGGACCGCCACCGGGTGCCCTTGCGCACGACGAGCAGCCCCACCCCGGCCGGGCCGCCCCACTTGTGGGCGCTGCCCGCCAGCACCGACCACCCCGGCGGCACCGGCAGCCGCCCCAGCGTCTGCGCGGCGTCGACCAGCAGGGGGACCCCGGCGGCCCGGCACGCCTCGGCGGCCTCCGCGACGGGCTGCAGGGTGCCGACCTCGTGGTTGGCCGTCTGCAGGCACGCCAGCGCCGTGCCCTCCACGGCCACGGCCGCCGCGTACTCGGCGGGGTCGACCCGCCCGGTGAGCCCGACGCCGACGACCTCGACGGTGCCGCCCTCCCGCTCGTGCGCGGCCCCGGCCGCCAGGACGCTGGAGTGCTCGACGGCCCCGGTCACCATCCGGCGCCCGGCGCGCCGGCGGCCCAGCAGCGTCCCGAGCACCCCCAGGTGGACGGCCTGGGTGCCCGAGGAGGTGAACGACACCTCGTCCGGCCGGGCCCCGATCGCCTCGGCCGCCTCGGCCCGCGCCCGCTCCAGCAGCAGGCGGGAGCGCCGCGCCGCGCCGTACAGCCGGGCCGGGTCGGCGGCCCCCGCGTCCAGCGCCGTGATCAGCGCCTCGCGGGCGGCGGGGTGCAGGGGTTCGGTCGATGCCGCGTCGAAGTACGCCACGCGTTCATGGTCGCACCCGCGCCCCGGCGCGCCCCGGCGGGGCGGCCGGGCACCGGAACCCCGCGACCGGCGGCATCCGCGCGCCACCGGGAAGGGGCCGGGAAGGAGGGCGGCCCCAGTGCGCGCTAATGTGTCCCCCAGCGTGACGTGAGACAACCAAGAGCGCGAATATCGTGAATCTGGAAACGACCGCCCAGGAGGGGGACTCTTGGGCTTCAACTGTGGGGTAGGCGATCCGTGAGTCCGACCCGCCGTTCTACACGGCGACCGTTGGCCCGCCGCAAGGCGCCACGCGCCGCCGCCTTGGCGGCGCTGGTGGTGTCCCTGACGGCGTGTGAAGGCGTTGGCACGTGGTCTCGTGCCGGAATGCCCGACGGCGTCACCAAGGAGGCCGGCATCGTCCAGAATCTCTGGAACGGTGCCTGGATCGCCTCCCTTGCCGTCGGTGTCGTCGTCTGGGGCCTGATCCTGTGGGCCTGCGCGTTCCACCGCCGGCGCAAGAACACCACCGAGGCGCTGCCGCCCCAGGTGCGGTACAACCTGCCGATCGAGATCCTCTACACCACGGTGCCGATCATCATGGTCGCGGTGTTCTTCTACTTCACCGCGCGTGACGAGAACGCCATCACCGCGGTGTCGGCGAATCCCGACGTGAAGGTCAAGGTCGAGGGCTTCCAGTGGAGCTGGCGCTTCACCAGCCAGGTCGGCGGCAAGACCGTCAGCGTGGTGGGCACGCCCGCGCAGAAGCCGCAGCTCGTGCTGCCGCTCAACAAGAAGGTGCAGTTCGACCTGGTCTCGCAGGACGTCAACCACTCCTTCTGGGTGCCCGCGTTCCTGTTCAAGCGTGACGTCATCCCCGGCGTGAAGAACGTCTTCGAGATCAACACGATCGACAAGGCCGGTGTCTTCGCCGGGCGCTGCGCGGAGCTGTGCGGCGTGGACCACAGCCGCATGCTCTTCACGGTGAAGCTCGTGCCCCAGGCCGAGTACGACCAGTACATCGCCAGCCAGGCGGGGAGTGCCAAATGACCGCCGTCGCGGAACCCACCAACCAGCCGGCGGCTCTCGCGCGGCGCGCCCGCAAGGGCACGATCATCGCCAAGTGGGCCTCGTCGACCGACCACAAGGTGATCGGGCACCTGTACCTGATCACCTCGTTCGTGTTCTTCCTGATCGGCGGCGTCATGGCGCTGATCATGCGGGCCGAGCTGGCCCAGCCGGGGCTGGAGTTCGTCAGCAACGAGCAGTTCAACCAGCTGTTCACCATGCACGGCACGATCATGCTGCTGATGTTCGCGACCCCGCTGTTCGCGGGCTTCGCCAACGAGCTGATGCCGCTGCAGATCGGCGCCCCCGACGTCGCCTTCCCCCGGCTGAACATGGTGAGCTACTGGCTCTACCTGTTCGGCAGCATGATCGCCGTCTCCGGGTTCTTCACCCCCGACGGCGCCGCCGCTTTCGGCTGGACCGCCTACACGCCCCTGTCGGACGCGGTGTCGTCCCCGGGTCTCGGCGGCGACCTGTGGATCATGGGCCTGTCGATGTCCGGCATCGGCACGATCCTCGGCGCGGTCAACTTCATCACCACGATCATCACGATGCGCGCCCCCGGCATGACGATGTTCCGCATGCCGATCTTCACCTGGAACATCCTGCTCACCAGCATCCTGGTGCTGCTGGCCTTCCCGGTGCTGGCCGCCGCGCTGCTCGCGCTGGAGGCCGACCGCCATCTCGGGGCGCACATCTTCGACTCCTCGACCGGCGGGGCGATGTTGTGGCAGCACCTGTTCTGGTTCTTCGGCCATCCCGAGGTCTACATCATCGCGTTGCCGTTCTTCGGCATCATCACCGAGGTCCTGCCGGTCTTCAGCCGTAAGCCGATCTTCGGCTACATCAGCCTCGTCGGCGCGACGATCGCGATCGCGGGCCTGTCGGCGGCGGTGTGGGCGCACCACATGTTCGTGACCGGCCAGGTCCTGCTGCCGTTCTTCTCGTTCATGACCTTCCTCATCGCCGTGCCGACCGGGGTGAAGTTCTTCAACTGGATCGGCACGATGTGGCGGGGCCACCTGTCGTTCGAGGCGCCGATGCTCTTCGCGGTCGGCTTCCTGGTCACCTTCCTGTTCGGCGGCCTGACCGGCATCATCCTGGCCTCGCCGCCGCTGGACTTCCAGGTCAGCGACTCCTACTTCGTCGTGGCCCACTTCCACTACGTGGTCTTCGGCACCGTCGTGTTCGCGATGTTCGCCGGGTTCTACTTCTGGTGGCCGAAGTTCACCGGGAAGATGCTGAACGACACGCTCGGCAAGTGGCACTTCTGGACGCTGTTCATCGGCTTCCACACCACGTTCCTGGTCCAGCACTGGCTCGGCGCCGAGGGCTTCCCCCGCCGCTACGCCGACTACTCGGCGGCCGACGGCTTCACCAACCTGAACGTGGTCTCCTCGGTCGGGGCCTTCATCCTGGGCGCCTCGACGCTGCCGTTCCTGTACAACGTGTGGCGTACGGCGCGGAGCGCGCCGAAGGTCACCGTGGACGACCCGTGGGGCTTCGGCAACTCCCTCGAATGGGCCACCTCGTGCCCGCCGCCCCGGCACAACTTCACCAAGCTGCCGCGGATCCGGTCGGAGCGACCCGCCTTCGACCTGCACAACCCGCACCGGCTCGCCGAGCCGGTCAAGGCGCTGGAGGCGGACCGATGAAGGTACAGGGCTGGATGTTCCTGCTCTGCGGCGTCTTCTTCGCCGCGGTCGACCTCGTCTACTGGTTCTGGTCCAAGGAGCCGACCGGCACCACCGCGCTGGCGATCTCCGTCGGCCTGGCCCTGATGATCGGCTACTACCTGCTCTTCACCGCCCGCCGCATCGGCGAGCAGCCCGAGGACAGGAAGGACGCCGAGATCAGCGACGGCGCCGGCGAGCTGGGCTTCTTCAGCCCGTCGAGCTGGTGGCCGCTGTTCGTGTGCCTCGCGGTCGCCTTCATGACCGTCGGGTTCATCATCGGCTGGTGGATGTTCCTGATCGGCGTGTTCGGCGTGGTCATGGGCGCCATCGGGTTCGTCTTCCAGTACTACCGGGGACACTTCTCCCACTGACGGCACGCGAGGGGCCGGTCGCCGAAGGGCGGCCGGCCCCTTTCGCGTTCCCGGATGCCCTGGCCACCCGGGGGACCCGCGTGTTCCGTCAAGGGACCGTCGGTCACTCGCGTGGCTTTTTTGCTGGTCGTTTCGTCCTTTCTCCTTCGGCAGAGGTACACGACACGCAGTAACCGGGTAATAACTCACAAGGAGTGATCCGTCGGAGCGGGGGAGACGTAACGTGAGACACGTCGAGATCCGGGTGGTCGCCCTTGGGGCGGGGGCAGTGGCCCTGCTGCTCGCAAGCGGTTGTGCGGGCTCCAGCACCGAGCAAGGAGAAGGAACCTCTGGTTCACGGTCCGGAGTGGCCGTGAACGTCTCTCCGGCCAACGGAGCGACCCAGGTGGCACCTGAGCTGCCCGTCATGGTCGGAGCCGTCAACGGCGCTCTCAGGAGCGTCACGGTGCGCGCCAGGTCCAAGGACACGCCGGTCGCGGGCGTGCTCAGCGCGGACCGCACCCAATGGCGCAGCAAGCGGGCGATGGCCCCGGGGGAGACCTACCAGGTCGACGTCGTCGCCGTGGACCCCTCCGGCCGGACGGCCAGCGCCACCAGCGAGTTCTCCACCGTCAAGGCCGCCCAGCTCTTCGCGATCGACAAGATCCTGCCCAACAAGGAGGACACCGGGCTCACCGTCGGCGTCGGCATGCCGATCATGCTGACCTTCGACCACCCGGTCACCGACCGCGTGTCGGTGGAGCGCAACCTCATGGTCGAGAGCTCCAAACCGGTCGAGGGCGCCTGGCACTGGTTCGACGACAAGTCGGTGTCCTTCCGGCCCAAGAAGTGGTGGCCGGCCCACACCAAGGTCAAACTCGTCGCCCAGCTCGCCGGCGTGCGCGGCGGCCCCGGCATGTACGGCGGCAAGGACTACGTGCGCGACTTCGAGATCGGCCGGTCGCAGATCAGCCACGCCGACACCGTGTCGCACCAGATGACGGTCAAGCGCGACGGCGAGACCGTGCGCACCGTCCCGCTCAGCGCCGGGCAGGGCGGCGACTGGCGGCACTACACGACCAACGGCATCCACCTGGCCATGTCCCGCGAGGACGTCACCACCATGACCTCGCCCGACGCCGGGCCCGGCAGCGCCGGCTACTACAGCCTCACGGTGTACGACACCGTCCGGATCTCCGACAGCGGCGAGTACATCCACGGCGCCCCCTGGTCGGTCGGCTCCCAGGGCAACTCCAACGTCAGCCACGGCTGCGTGAACGTCAGCCCCGAGAACGCCCGCTGGTTCAAGGAGGTCACGCTGATCGGCGACCCGATCATCGTGAGCGGCACCCCGCGGCACCTGGACCCGACCAACGGGTGGGGCCACTGGCAGGAGAGCTGGCCGGAGTGGCTGCGGTGGAGCGGGCTGCGGTCGGGGTTCACCACCGAGGCGCTGTCGGTGGTCACGCCCGCCGACCACACCACCACCAAGGACGAGGCCAAGAAGAAGAAGGTCACCTCCTGAACCTCCTGAACCTCCTGAGGCCGGACGCGGAAGGGACCGGGTGCCTGAGGCGCCCGGTCCCTTCACTTCGCTCCGCGTTCCCGCCGGCCCGGGTCAGGGCCGGCGGACCGGCTCAGTGGCCGATGGACTTCTGCTCGGGCTCGCCCGAGCCCACCGCGGCGGGCGCGGCGCCGTTGCCATGGCCGTTGTGGTGGCCGTCGTGGGACCCGTCCAGCGAGATGGCCTCGGAGTCGGCCGAGTAGGTCTCGCTGAGCTTGGCCCGCAGCCTGCCGAGCGGGTTCCGCATCCCCTTGGGGGGGACGCCCTCGCCGTCGGAGGCGGACTCGATGGCGGGGATGGACGGCTTCGCCTTGACCAGCGCCACCAGGTCCTCGGCCGGCAGCACGTGGATCTCGATGTACTCGCCGTGCGGCAGGCGCTTGATGACGCCCGACTCCACGCCGTGCAGCACCAGCTCCTGGTCCCTGCGCTGCAGGCCGATGCACATGCGGTACGTGATCCAGTACGCGAGCGCCGGGCCCAGGAAGATCGCCACCCGCCCGACCTCGGTCGTGGTGTAGAGCGAGATGTGGAACTTCGAGGAGATCCAGTCGTTCGCGCCCAGCAGCCACAGGATGCCGTAGAAGGCGATGGCCGACATGCCGATCGAGGTGCGGTGCGGGTTGTTGCGCGGCCGGTCGGCCAGGTGGTGCTCGCTCCGGTCGCCGGTGATCCACTGTTCGGCGAACGGATAGAGCGCCAGGCCGGTCATGATGATGCCCATCGGCAGCAGGGCCGGTATCAGCACGCTCATGGGCAGCGTGTACCCGAAGAGGTTGATCTCCCAGGCGGGCATGATGCGCAGGGAGCCCTCCAGGAAGCCCATGTAGAAGTCGGGCTGGGACCCCGCCGAGATGTCCGCCGGCGTGTACGGCCCGAACAACCAGATCGGGTTGATCTGGGCGAACGTGCCGAGCAGCGCGATCACCCCGAAGGTGAACAGGAAGTAGGCGCCCGACTTGGCCATGAAGGACGGGTAGAACGGCGCGCCCACGACGTTCCTGTTGGTGCGGCCCTTGCCCGGCATCTGGGTGTGCTTCTGGACCCACATGAGGATCAGGTGGGCCGAGATCAGCGCCAGCAGGATGCCCGGGATGAGCAGGATGTGGATGCTGTAGAACCGCGAGATCACGTCATGACCCGGATACTCGCCGCCGAACAGGAAGTACGTGATGTACGTGCCGACCAGCGGGAGCGAGATCGCCACACCCTCGGTGATCCGCAGCCCGGCGCCCGACAGCAGGTCGTCCGGCAGGGAGTAGCCGGTCAGGCCCTCCGCCAGGGCCAGCGTGAGCAGCAGCACGCCGATGATCCAGTTGAGCTCGCGCGGCTTGCGGTACGCCCCGGTGAAGAACACGCGGAGCATGTGCACCATCATGCCCGCCACGAACAGCAGGGCCGCCCAGTGGTGGATCTGCCGGATCAGCAGGCCGCCGCGCACGTCGAAGCTGATGTTCAGCGTGGAGGCGTAGGCCTCGGACATGTGGACGCCGACCAGCGGCCCGTACGAGCCGTTGTAGGCGACCTCGCCCATGCTCGGCTTGAACCAGAACGTCAGGAAGGTGCCGGTCAGCAGGAGGATGACGAACGAATAGAGCGCGATCTCCCCCAGCAGGAACGACCAGTGGTCGGGGAAGACCTTGCGCAGGTTCCGCTTCAGGAACGTCCCGGCGCCGAGGCGGTCGTCGATGAAAGTCGCCGGTCCCGCGATGGCCTTGGGAGGGCCGTCGAGGCTCATGCGTGCCCCCTAGCTTCGGCTTCGGCGTCCCCGCGCTCCCAGAAGCTGGGTCCGACCGGGACGTCGAAGTCGCTCTGTGCGATCAAGTACCCCTCGCCGTCGACACCGATCGGCAGCTGGGGCAGGGGACGGGCCGCGGGACCGAAGATGACCTTCGCCCCGTCGGCCGCGTCGAACGTGGACTGGTGACAGGGGCAGAGGATGTGATGCGTCGTCTGCTCATAGAGCGCTGCCGGACAGCCCACGTGCGTGCAGATTTTAGAGTACGCAACGATGCTGTCGTAGGTCCAATTGAGCTTGGTGCCCGATTTGATGTCCTCGGGGCGGAACTTGATGAGGATCAGCGTGGCCTTGGCCAGCGCGTTCAGATCGTTCTCGTAGCCCTGGGGGACCACCGACAGGATGCCGCCGGGGGAGTTGAAGTCCGCCGCGCGGATCGGCTCGGCGGTGCCCTCGACGATCAGCCGGCGGCCCTTCTTCCAGACCGTGTGCCGCAGGGTCGTCCCCGGCAGCGGGCCGAGGTCCTTCAGCAGCACCAGCGGCAGCAGGCCGAGCGGGGCCGAGGCCAGCAGCAGGGTGCGGCGGAGCAGCTTGTGCTTGACGAAGCCGCTCTCGTTGGCGCCCTGGACGAAGGTCGCCGAGACCTCGTCGCGCACCGACGGCGGGGCGGCCATGGTGTGGCGCTCCTGCACCAGGCTGTACTTCGGCATGATCAGCCGGACCCAGACCACGATGCCGGCCGCCAGCGACAGCAGGGCGACGGTCAGCGTGCCGCCGAGCGCGAAGTTGGAGGTCGCGGTCTTGTCGATCGTGCCGACCTGGAAGACGACGTAGGAGACCACGAAGCCGACGCCGGCCAGGAAGGCGACCAGGAACAGCAGGGAGGCGATGCGCTCCCCCCGCCGGGCGGTGGCCGGGTCGGGGTACTTCACGCCTTCGGGCGCCGGGCGCTCGCCGCGCTGGGCCGGCGCGCCCAGCACGGACATCTCCCCCCGCGGGGGAGGGGTGCCGATGACGCGCCTCGGCAGGCGCTCTTCGGGCTGGTCGAGGTCGTTCGGATTCTCAGTCATTGGCCTGACGCTTCTTCGCGGTGATCCAGATGGCGGCGAGGACGAGAAGGCTGATGCCCACGATCCAGGCCACCAGACCCTCGGTGACCGGGCCGATCCTGCCGAGGCCGCTGCCACCAGGGTCGACCTGGTCGCGGGCGCCCACGATGTAGGCGATCATGTCGCGCTTCTGCTCGGGGGTGATCGTGCTGTCGTTGAACACCGGCATGGCCTGCGGGCCCGTGGCCATGGCCTCGTAGATCTGGCTGGGCGTGGCGGGGTTCAGCGGGGGCGCGTACTTGCCGTAGGTCAGCCCGCCGCCGGATCCGACGAAGTTGTGGCACTGGATGCAGTTCGCCCGGAACAGCTCGCCACCCTTGGCCGGGTCGCCCTTCGCGGGGTCGACCGACTCAAGGGAGGGCTTGGTCGGGCCGCCGCCCAGCGACTGCACGTATGCGGCGAGCTGCCGGATGGTGTCCTCGTTCACCCACTCGGCCGGGCGCTTGCGCGGCGCCTGCGGGCCGGGGTTGGCGAACGGCATGCGGCCGCTGGACACCTGGAAGTCCACGGCCGCCGCGCCGACGCCCACGAGGCTCGGGCCCGACGCCCCGCCGGGCGCGTAGGAGCCCTCGGCGTTCAGGCCGTGGCAGCTCGCGCAGTGCGCGGCGAACAGCTCCTTGCCCGCGGCCACGTCGTCGGCCCTGCCGGAGGCGATCGCCGCGTCGGCCCGGTCGCCTCCGGGCGCGAGCAGGGCGTACACCCCTCCGAGGAGGCTCAGGGCCAGGAGGAGGACGGCGTATCGCGCGAGTGGATGCCGCCTCCGTGCGGTGATCGAGTTCACCGATATCCTCGTTCCGATCATTTGATGATGTAGATGGTCGCGAAGAGGCCGATCCAGACGACGTCGACGAAGTGCCAGTAGTAGGACACGACGATCGCGCTGGTGGCCTGCTCATGGGTGAAGCGCTTCGCGGAGTACGTGCGTCCCAGCATGAACAGGAACGCGATCAGGCCACCGGTGACGTGCAGGCCGTGGAAGCCCGTGGTCAGGAAGAAGACCGACCCGTAGGCGTTCGAAGACAGGGTCACGCCCTCCTCGAACAGGTTGTGGTACTCGTAAAGCTGGCCTCCGACGAACCAGGCGCCCATGAGGAAGCTGATGACGTACCAGAACCGGAGCTTCCTGACCTGGCCCTTCTCCGCCGCCCATACGCCGAGCTGGCACGTCACGCTGGACAGGACCAGGACGATCGTGTTGACCAGCGCGTAGGGGACGTCGAGGTGGACGCCCTCGGGGAGCGTGGGCCAGGCCTTGCCCTGGCCGAGGCTCACCGACCGGATCGTGAAGTACATCGCGAACAGCGCCGCGAAGAACATGAGCTCAGAGGACAGCCACACGATCGTCCCGACGCTGACCAGGTTGGGCCGGCGGGACGAGTGTGCTGTCGTCGTCGTAATTGCGGATGCTGTCGCCACGCCCAGCATTATTGCGGCTCTCCTGGTCGGGTCGCCGCACGACCCCCCGGTTGCGCTCGGATCAGTCCTATAAACGAGACATAAGCCTAGAACTACGCCAAGTCTGACTGATCTGGGATTCCGTCGGCGGGGACAGGTAGCATCCGTGGTGACCATACCTCGTCAATCGATAGTGAGCGCGACCGTGAGCATGAGGGTTCTCGTCTACAGCGACGACGCAAGCACCCGCGAGAAGGTGCGGCTGGCGATCGGGCGGCGTCCGGCCGCCGATGTGCCCCTCGTGGAGATCGTGGAGTGCGCCACCCAGCCGGCCGTCGTCAAGCGGCTCGACTCCGGGGACATCGATGTCGCCGTGCTCGACGGCGAGGCCGCGCCCGCCGGGGGCATGGGCATCAGCCGCCAGGCCAAGGACGAGGTCCACGACTGCCCGCCGATCTGCCTGATCATCGGGCGGCGCGACGACCGATGGCTCGCCGACTGGTCCCGCGCCGACGCCGTCGTGGCCCAGCCGCTGGACCCGATGGCGCTGGCCGAGGCGGTGGCCGGCCTCATGCGGGCCCGCTCGGCCTCCCGCATCGCCGCACGCTGACCCCGCCCGCGCGGGCCCCGGCGCCGCACCGGTCCTGGTGACCGGCCCGGCGCCGCCCGCACCGGTCCTTCACGGCCGGCCCGGCGCCGCCGGCGTCCGGCTCCTCGCCCGCCCCGGCGGCGCCCGGCGCCGCCCCCGGTCCTCCGCACCACCTCCCAACCGACACCGGAGCCCTCCATGGACTCGCGCACCACCTGGCCCGCGCTGCTCACGGCCCTGCTCGCCCGCGAGCACCTCACCGCGGACGAGACCGCCTGGGCCATGGGCGAGATCATGTCCGGGAACGCCACCTCCGCCCAGATCGCCGCCTTCGCCGTCGCCCTGCGGGCCAAGGGCGAGACCGTCGCCGAGGTGACCGGTCTGGCGCGCACCATGCTCGACCGCGCCACCCCCCTGACGGTGGAGGGCCCGACGGTCGACGTGGTGGGCACCGGCGGCGACCGCGCCCACACCGTCAACATCTCCACGATGGCCGCGATCGTCGCGGCGGCGGCGGGGGCCAGGGTCGTCAAGCACGGCAACCGGGCCGCGTCCTCCTCGTGCGGGGCGGCCGACGTGCTCCAGCACCTCGGCATCGTCCTCGACCTGACCCCCGCGCAGACC
Organism: Sphaerisporangium corydalis; assembly: GCF_025506355.1. Lineage (GTDB taxonomy): Bacteria > Actinomycetota > Actinomycetes > Streptosporangiales > Streptosporangiaceae > Sphaerisporangium > Sphaerisporangium corydalis. Next base: position 18,262 of record NZ_JANZYP010000043.1, on the reverse strand, counting down.
GCGCGCACCGCCGTCGAGGCGGGCATCGCCTTCTGCTTCGCGCCCGTCTACCACCCGGCCCTGCGGTTCGCCGGGCCGGTGCGCGGGGAGATCGGCATCCCCACGTTCTTCAACTTCCTCGGCCCGCTGACCAACCCCGCCCGCCCGTCCGCCCAGGCGATCGGCGTCTACGACGCGCGCATCCTGCCGGTCGTCGCCGGGGTCTTCGCCGAGCGGGGCGTGTCGGCGCTGGTCTTCCGGGGCGACGACGGGCTCGACGAGCTGTCCACCGCCACCACCTCCACGGTCTGGATCGTCCGCGACGGCACCGCCGTCGAGACGACCTTCGACCCGCTGGACGTCGGCGTCCCGCGCTCGGCGCCCGACGCGCTGCGCGGCGGCGACGTCGCGTTCAACGCCCAGGCCGTCCACGACCTGGTCGCCGGCACGACCGGCCCGGTGCGCGACGCCGTCCTGCTCAACGCCGCCGCCGCCCTGGTCAGCCTCGGCCTCACCACCCCACCCCCCGCGGACGCGACCCCGGGCGAGACCCTGGTAACCGCCATGCGCTCGGCCTACACCCGCGCCGCCGAAGCCGTCGACTCCGGCCGCGCCGCCGAGACCCTCACCAACTGGATCACCATCAGCCGCTCCCACGCCAACTCCTGACCCCGGCCGCGACCCCCCGGAGAACGGCCTTGGAGCAGGCGGGGACGGCGGCCGGGGTGGCTCTCGGGGGGAGATCGCCCGAAGGACCTTTCGACGGCCGGGAGCCGTCGGGCGGCCGGGGTGGATGCCGTTCGGGTGGGGTCAGTCGGATTCGGCGAAGCCGATGGAGAAGGCGGCGTCGAGGTCGTGTTTGGAGTAGGTGCGGAAGGCCAGGTGGGTCTCGGTCGCGAGGACGCCGGGGACCTTGTTGACGCGCCCGGGGATCACCTCGGCGATCTCGTCGTACGCGGCGACGCGCACCATGGCGATCAGGTCGTAGTCACCGGTGATCGAATAGACCTCGCTCACCCCGTCGAGCGCGGCGATCGTCTCGGCGACTTCGGGGATCCGGTGGACCTCCGCCTTGATGTGCACGATCGCGGTGATCATAGGGGCTCTCCTTCGAGACGGTTTCGGCTGACTCTAGCGCCGTGATCCCTGCCCGACACCACCGGCTCGACGCGTCATCGTGCCTGGTGGTCAGCGCAGCGGCCGGCCCTCGCGCGGGCGGTGGGGCTGGACGCCCTGGTAGGCGAGGTCGATGCGCTCCTTGAGGCGGCCGGCGCCCCGGGCCGGCAGGCTCCAGGTGCCGTCGACCCGGACCAGCCGCACGCCCGGGGAGTCGAGCCAGCGCAGGACGCATTCGGTCTCCTCGGCCCCGGCGGCGGGCAGCGGCCCCGGGCCGGGGACCACGGTCTCGGCGGTCGCCTCCAGGGCGTCGACGTAGGGGGTCGGATGGGCGCCCCTCGGCATCACGCCGGCCGCGACCAGCCGGCCGTGGCGCACGACGTGGATCTCCCAGCCGCCGCCGAACGCCGGGCTCGCGGCGATCATCTGCGGGATGACGGTGAGGGAGCGGAGCCGCTGCATGCGCGCGGCCGTGCGCACGTAGACCGCGAGCCGGTCGCGGTCGACGGCGGCCTCCTCATAGCGCTGCTCGGCCGCCAGGCGCTCCATGCGGGCCTCCAGGGCCGAGAACACCTGCCCTGGGTCGTCCTCCATGGCCGCGCGGGCCTCCTCGGCGTGCCTGCGGTACTCCTCGACGGTCTGCCGGCCCTCGCACGGCGCCCCGCAGCGGCCCATCTCGGCCAGGGCGCAGGCGGACCGCCGGGTGCGCGCGGTCATGCGCTCGGTGCACTGGCGCAGCGGCAGCGCCTCGTGCAGGGCGGACCTGGCGTCGGCGGCGCCGCGCGCGGAGGTGAACGGCCCGAGGTAGGCCGCCTGGTCGTGCTTGACCTCGCGGACGATGGACAGCCGGGGGAAGGGCTCGTCGGTCAGCTTGAGCCACACGACCTTCTCGGGGAAGCGCGAGCGGCGGTTGTAGCGCGGTTTGGTGGCGCCGATGAGGCGCAGCTCCCTGACCTCGGCCTCAAGGCCCGTGGCGCACACGATCGTGCGTACCCGCTCGGCGATGCCGATCATCTCGCGGATGCGCGGCCGGGTCTCTCCCGCGGTGAAGTAGGACCGCACCCGCCGGCGCAGGTCGCCGCTCTTGCCGACGTAGAGCGCCTCGCCCCGGTCGTCCTCGAAGACGTACACCCCCGGCTCGCTCGGGACGGCGGCGGCGAGGTGGCGTTTGCGCTTCTGCTCGGGGGTGGGCGCCCGGACGAAGCCCTTGAGCTCCTCCAGGGTCTGCACGCCGAAGGCGCCGACCCGCTCGATCAGCGCGTGAAGCACGTCGACGGTCGCCTTGGCGTCGGCCAGCGCGCGGTGGCACGGCTCGGTGGTGCTGCGGAAGACCCGCGCCAGGGTGGAGAGCTTGCAGTTGGGCACCTCGTCGCGGGTCAGGACGCGCCGGGCGAGGTCGGCGGTGTCCACGACGGGGTTGGCGGGCGGGGGATAGCCGTGGGCCTGGCAGTCGGCCTTGATGAAGCCGACGTCGAACGGGGCGTTGTGCGCGACCAGGGTGGCGCCGCGGATGAACTCCAGGAAGGCGGGCAGCACCCGCTCGATCCTGGGCGCGGCCACCACCATGACGTCGGTGATGCCGGTCAGGACGGTGATGAAGGGCGGGATGGGGCGCCCGGGGTCGACCAGGGTGGCGAACTCGCCGAGCACCTCGCCGCCGCGCACCTTGACGGCGCCGATCTCGGTGATGGCGTGCTCCGCCGGTGACCCGCCCGTCGTCTCCAGGTCGAAGACGACGAAGGTCACCTGGTCGAGGGGCGTGCCCAGCTCGTCAAGCGTTCCTTGAACCCCGATCTCCACGAGCATGACCATACGATCGCCGACCGACAGTTCCGGCCGTCACGGCGGATCGGCGCGTTCCACGATCGTCCGGCGCCGCAGGTCCGCGCCCGTTCGGAGATCCTTTCTCGTCGACGAAAGATTTTTTCGGACGCGCCGGAACTCCCCGGGAGCTTGGTCATTTGCCATTGGCATAGGGATTTTTTGTGAAATATTGACCTACCGAGTAGATCGTCCGTTCACTCTCGGCAAGAGTGCGCAAGGTCCATTTACGGGGAGGCGCGTATGCGCAGGTTATCCGCATTGATCACTTCTTTGGCTGTGGGCGCCGGGTCAATTCTCCTGGCGTCCGCTCCCGCACAGGCCGCCGGAGCGGTTCCCGCCCGGGCCGCCACCGTCAAGGTCGTCCCGGCCGCGGCCGCCGTCCAGGCGCCCAAGGCCTATGTCCGCGTCCTCTACCCCACCGGAATGCGGCGGGGCGGCTTCGCGACGTTCAGCTACCGCGCGACGCGCCTGCGCCGGATCGAGGCCGACGCCATCGTGCTGGCGGCCTTCGTGCCGAGGGGCACCGTCTCCAAGGTCCGCTTCCTCAACAAGCCGGCCCATGCCTCGTGCGGCTTCTTCAACTCCCGGGCCTACTGCCTGATCAAGCACGGCAACGCGAACACCGTCTCGGTCCGCTTCCAGATCTGGGTCAAGTACAAGTACGCGGGCAGCTACTCCGTCGACCACTACGCGCGGGCCGTCGGCCTGGAGAGCGGGCTGAGCGTGCGCGACTACGTGCGCCAGATCTCCCGCAAGGACCGCATCAACAGGTCCAGGACGATCATCTCCCGGAGCTGACGCGGAGGCCCGCCCGGTCCGCGGCGCACGCCACAGGACCGGGACGGGCCGTCCGGCGGGCGGCTCCGGACGTGCCGCCCGCCGGGCCCGGCCCCCCGGCCGGGAGCTCAGTCCCAGTAGTCCCCCTCGAGCATGCTCTCGATGGTGGCGCGGTGCATGACCAGGTCGTTCGGGTCGTCGGGCATCGCACGCTCGCCGAAGTGGATCTGCCGGTGGCAGACGCGGGCCATGATGATCCCGTACCGCAGGGCCGCGTACATCTCGTAGAACTCCATGTCCCTGGGCTCGTACCCGGACATGGAGTGGTACTGGGCGCAGACGTCGTCCCTGGTCATGAAGCCGGGCAGGCCGGGTAACTCCATGAACGTGGCCACGTCCTGGAAGAACCGGTGCAGGAAGAACATCCAGGCGAGGTCGATCTCGCGCGGCCCGACCCCGGCCATCTCCCAGTCGAGCACCGCCACCGGCGTGAAGTCGCGGTACATCACGTTGCCGATGCGCGCGTCGCCCCAGTTGATCACGTCAGGGCCGGTGCCGGCCGGCCAGTGGTCCTCCAGCCACAGGAACGCGTCCTCCAGGATGGGGACGCGCATGGAGGAGTGGGCCCACTCGTAGTACGCCCGCTGCTCGGTGACGTGGCGGCGCAGGGCGGAGTCGCCCGGGTGGTGCGACCGCAGGAAGTCGAGCTCGCCCGGCCGCACGCTCGCGTTGTGCAGCCGCGCGAGCACGTCCACCGTCCCGGCCTGCAGGCGCGCCCGGTCGGCGGGGGAGGCGTCGAGCAGCCAGCCCTGGAAGGTGTACGGGACGAGGTCGGGCGGGACGTCGCCCCGCTCCCGCTCCATCACGAAGAACGGGGAGCCGAGCGGGCCCGGGTCGGGCTCGAACCACAGCGCCAGGGGCGCGGGGATGCCGGCCCGCTGCCTGGCCAGCCGCATGACCTCGAACTGCCTGCCGAGGTCGTACTCGGGGAAGACCGGCACCGCGTCGGCGGCCGGGGCGAGCCTCGCGACGCACTCCAGCTCCTGCTCCCCGGAGGCGCCGGCCCAGGTCGCGGTGAAGAACACCGTCTCGCTGGAAAGGCCGTTCCCCGAGGGGCGCGACAGCTCCGACACCGTCACCGCGGACGCGCCGTCGAGCCGCCCGGGCAGCCAGGCCCGCAGGCGCTCGCGGAGTTCCCCCAGGTCACGGGTTGACGTGCGCATTTCCGCGGGTACGGCGTGCTGGTCTTCCAGCCTCGACATCGTTGTCTCCCTCATCCGGCGTGGCACAGTCGTATACCGCTACCAAGCGCTTGTCCATACGGCGTTCACATGGCGTTAACCGGCCTTCAGGGGGTCACGGAGGAGGCTTGAGGGGCCTGTGTGCGTGAGGACCCCGGTGCGAAGCGCGCTGACCACGAAGCCGCCAGCCGTACCCTTGTCGGATAGACAGTTTTTGAATGGCCAGTCAGCTAGGGGAAGACGGATGAGTTCAGCCGGAGAAGGCCTGTCTCGCCCGCTGCCCGAGCAGGTCCGCTTACATGTCGTCGAGCTCGCCGCCCAGGTGCTCGGCTCCATGCAGCCCGCCGCGATCCCGCCCCCGCTGAAGGGCATCGCGCGGTTCGACCCGCGCAAGCGCGCCCGGCTGGGCAGCGCGCCGATCGCCGCGCAACTGGAGACCGACAAGGAGTTCCGCGAGATCGTCGCCGAGACCCTCCAGGAGGCCTGGCCCGAGCTGGTCGCCAGCCTGGAGGAGGGCAACGTCCCGCCCGCCGCCGAGCCGGTCCTGGTGGCGGCGGCCGCCTATCTCACGCGGCCTCCCGGCTGGCCCGAGCTGGTGGAGACGGCGCGCTCGGACCTGGAGCAGGCCGCCGCCACGGCCGAGGGCAACGCCCAGGAGCAGACCGTCGTCCGGCTGCGCGAGCAGATCGCCGCCCAGAAGGCCGCCGCCAAGGACGAGTCCGACCGGCTGCGCGAGCAGCTCAAGACCTCCAAGGCGGAGATCGCCGACCTGCGGCGCCGGCTGCACGACGCCCGGGAGCGCACCCGGGTGGCCGAGGAGAGCGCCGCCGAGCTGCGGGCCAGGGAGCAGGAGGCGCGGGCCGCCGTGACCTCGGCCACCAGCGCGGCCGAGAGCGAGCTGCGCAAGCTGCGTGAGCGCCTGGCCGACGCCGAGCGGCAGGTCGAGGCCGGCCGCCGGGCCGCGCGCGAGGGGCGCAGCATCGAGGACGCCCGCGTCCGCGTGCTGCTGGACAGCCTCCAGGACGCCGCCGCCGGGCTGCGCGGCGAGCTCGCGCTGCCCGTCGCGATCAGCAGGCCGGCCGACTCGGTGACCGCGGTGAGCCCCGGCCGGCCGTCGGTGCGCGCCGTGCCCGCGCGCGCCCTGGCCGACGACGACCCCGCGCTGCTCGACCAGCTCCTCGCCATCCCGCACCTCCACCTCGTCGTGGACGGCTACAACGTCACCAAGTCGGGCTATCCGACGCTGACCCTGATCGACCAGCGCTCGCGGCTGCTCACCGGGCTCGGCGGGCTGGCCGTGCAGACCAGGGTCGAGGTCACCTGCGCGTTCGACGGCGCCGAGCTGAACGGCCCGGTCCACGTCTCCGCGCCCCGCGGCGTGCGCGTGCTGTTCAGCGCGCCCGGGGAGATCGCCGACGACCTGATCAGGCAACTCGTCCGCGCCGAGCCGCCCGGCCGCGCGGTGGCCGTGGTGTCCTCCGACCGCGAGGTGGCCGAGTCCGTCCGCCGCATGGGGGCACGTCCGGTGCCCGCCACCCTCCTGCTCCGCCGCCTCGGCCGCGGCTGAACGTCGCGTCGAGACCAATTCCTGGGGAAAAGGTGCAGGTGCCTATGCACCTTCTGTAGGATCACGCCCCAGGTTGTCTCACTTGTCTCACTTGAGGGGGCTGACGTCCCAGTGGCCGTGCGTGGCATCCGGGGAGCAGGGCGGGTACCGGTGGCCGCCGGTCTCGCCATCGCCGTCTTGTTGATCCAGGCGAGCGGGGCGGAGGCGAAGCCCAAGCCCACGGTCGCCCAGACCAAGGCGCGGCTCGCCAAACTGAACGACCAGGCCGACAAGGTCGTCGACCGCTACAACCTCGCCGGCGAGCATTGGAAGAAGGCCCGCAAGGAGTACAACCTCCTCAACGGCCGGCTCAAGGACCGGCTCACCGAGATCGACGCGCTGCGCCAGGGCCTGGTGTCGGTGGCGGTCAGCAACTACCAGACCGGCGACCTGATGGCGTGGCCGAACCTGGTGACCCAGAGCGACCCCGAGTCGCTGCTGAGCGGGCTGGCGTCGGTCGACCAGATGTCCGAGGGCCAGTCGCGCACGCTGACCGAGTTCGAGAACGCCACGCGTTCGCTCAAGGGCCAGCGCGACAAGGCCAAGGGCGCCTACGACAAGGCCATCGACCTGTTCGACGACCTGCGCAAGCAGAAGAAGGACGTCGAGAAGCTGGTCGGCCAGCAGGAGCGGCTCCTGCGCAGCCTCAACTCCTTCAACGCCGGCAACCCCAACAGCTCCGGCATCAAGTACACCGGCAGCGCCTCCGGCAACGCGCGCACCGCGCTGCAGTTCGCCTTCGCCCAGGTGGGCAAGCCCTACCGTTACGGCGGGACCGGTCCAGGCGCCTACGACTGCTCGGGGCTGACCCAGGCCTCCTGGCGCGCCGCCGGGGTCGGCATCCCCCGCACGGCCGCCGAGCAGTACAACTGGGGCGCCTCGCGCAGGGTCTCGCTGAACGCGCTGCAGCCGGGCGACCTGCTGTTCGCCGCGGGCCTCGGGCACGTCGGCATGTACGCGGGCGGCGGCAAGATGGTCCACGCCCCCCAGACGGGGGACGTCGTCAAGGTCGTCCCGCTCTCGTCGTACCGGGGCATCATCGGCGCCGTACGTCCCTGAGCCGGCCGCCGGCGGGAAGGGAGCGAGCCGTGAACGACCTTCGGGATCTGCTGGCCGCGCGCGGCGCGGGCGAGATCGCCCACCCGGGCGGCACCCTGCTGGCCCACCTGGAGCGGGTGCACGACCTGCTCGGGCGGTGGGAGGCCCGGCCCGCGTTGCGGCTGGCCGGGCTGGGCCACGCCTTCTACGGCACCGACGGCTTCCCTGCCGCGCTCGGCGAGGTGACCCGCAGGGACGAGCTGGCGGCGGTCGCCGGCGAGGAGACCGAGCGGATCGTCTACTTCTACGCCAGTTGTGATCGGCGGTTCTCCCACGCGCGGCTGGCCGAGGACGGCGGCCCGTTCAGGGACCGGTTCACCGGCGTCGTCCTCGACCCGCCGGCCGCGCTCCGGCGGGACTTCGCCGAGATCACCGTGGCCAACGAGCTGGACGTGGTCCAGGCCAACCCCGAGATCCGCGCCCGCCACGGCGCCGAGCTGCTGGAACTGTTCACGTCCTGGCGGGACCTGCTCAGCGCCCCGGCATGGCGTGCCGTCAGGGCCGCCCTGCCCTGAGGCCTCAAGGCGGCGGTCGCGTCCTGACAAAACGGGGTCAAGGGCGGCCGTGCGCCTCGGGGGCCGGCGCGGCGGGGAAGTCCCTGTCCCCGCGGATGGGCCCGGCGAGCAGGACGAGCCCGGACAGGGCCAGCGCCCCCGTCGTGATCCACATGGCCGGGCGGACGCCGATGGAGGTGCCGAGGACGCCGCCGAGTACGGCGCCCAGCGGGATGGTGCCGTAGTTGACGAACTGCATGCTGACCGACACCCGGCCCATGAGGTGGCGCGGGCAGTAGGCCTGGCGGAAGCTCGACTTGATCACGTTCCCGGTCACCACCCCCGCGACCACGACGAAGCCTCCCACGACCATGAACGCCAGGCCCGCCCCCGGGCTCGCCAGGGGGATGAGCAGCCCGAACGGGGCGCAGGCCATCTCGCACACCATCAGCGCCCTGGCGGACCCGACGCGCCGCACCAGGCGGGCGGCGCCCGCGGCGGCGGCGACCCCGCCGACGCTGGTCGCGGCGATCAGCGCGCCGACCGTGCCCGAGCCGACCCCGACCTCGCGCACCAGGAAGACCACCAGGATGGACTGGTAGCCGACCAGGGCGAGGTTGCTGACGGCCCCGAAGACGGTCAGCACCCGCAGGTACCGGTCCCGGGCGACGAAGCGCGCGCCCTCGCCGATCTCCCGCCACAGCGTGGTCCGCCGGTGCCTGCGGCCGGGGGGCGCCTCGCGGGTGCGCATCGCGAGCAGGCAGGCCGCCGAGACCAGGAAGCTCACCGCGTCGGCGATCAGGCCGGTGACGGCGCCGAAGACCTGCGCGATCAGGCCGCCGGCGCCGGGGCCCGCGACCTGGGCCGCCGACTCGCTGCCCTGCAGCTTGGCGTTGCCCTCGTGCAGGTCGGCGTCGCCGACCACGGCGGGAAGGTAGGCCTGGTAGGCGGTCTGGAAGAACACCTTCGCGGTGCCGGCGAGCAGTGCGACGGCCAGGAGGTGGCCGATGGTCAGCCGCCCCCACCAGGCCGCGGCGGGCACGCTGAGGAACAGCAGCAGCGAGGCGGCGTCACAGACCAGCATCACCGGCCGCCGGCGCAGCCGGTCGACCCAGGCGCCGGCCGGGAGCCCGATGACCAGCCACGGCAGCCACGTCGCCGCCGTCAGCATCGCCACGACGAACGTGCTCGCGTGCAGGGTGGTGACCGCGACCAGGGGGAGTGCCACGCCGGTGAGCGAGCTGCCGAAGGAGCTGGCGGTCTCGCCGATCCACAGCAGCCGGAAGTCGCGGTCGCGCAGCAGGCCGCCCCGGCGGCGCGCGGTGCCCGGGGCGGCCGTCGTGGCGCTCACGGGCGCCCCGGGACGCCGAACGCGAACACGAACACCGGCTCGCGCCGCTCGCCGTCGTCGGGCGCCTCACGGGAGGCCCACCGGTCCAGCAGGGCGATGACCTCCTGGGACAGCTCACGCAGCTCTTCGGGGGACAGGCGCATCCACTTGTCGGTGGAGAACGGGCCGTCCCGCCAGGCGGCCCGCTCGTCGTCCCCGGCCGCGAACCAGGCGCGGACCAGGCCGGCGTGGTGGTCGAGGTTGAGCGACTCGGCGGCGCCGGCGACGGCGGCCGAGGCGGGGTCGCCGCCGAAGTCGGCGGTGGACCAGCGCAGGCCGGCCGACACCAGGCGCCACCACCGCTCGCGGCGGTCGCGCGCCAGCTCGGGGGCCTCCTCGATGAGCTCGGCCCCGCCGAGGACGCGCAGGTGGTGGCTGACGTTGGCGACCGCCTGGCCGGTGCGCTCGGCGAGCATGCTGGCCGTCGAGGGGCCGTCGACCTTCAGCACGTCCATGAGGCGCCGCCGCAGGGGGTGGGCGAGGGTGGCCAGCACCCGGGAGTCGGTGATCGTGCGGATGTCCTGCTGATCCATGGAACCCAGACTGGCATGCGCAACACTCATTGCGCAACAGTTCTTGCGTATCTGAGGGTGACAATGGCGGTCTATATCGGGCACTCATAGTGATCACCCCACATGGCCGGATGGGCTCCTTTCGGGCCCTCCGGGCCAAGATGATCGTTTTACTGGTGGGGCGGAAGTGGCGAATGAGGTCTCCCGATGGTCACGTTTCGGGATATGTGAGATGAATCACATTCAGATAACAAAGGCGCAGGATAATGCCGGTCCCTGAAAGTGGGAACGCGTATTCGATCAACGGAAACCGTCGCTGCGCTTTGCCGTGAATTGGGGACCTGTGTAGTTTCTGGGCCGCGGCGAGCACGCCATGCCGTCGCGAAGCAAGCCGGTCGGTATCGACCCGGTGCACGCATAGAGAATCCAGTGGTCACCGTCGTCGATCCAAGGCGCGAAAAGCAGGACCGCATACGGCGGTGACCTGCCGAATCCGTGCGGCAAGGAGCACGGAGCCGGGGACCCAATTTGACCTCAAATGTGGGGTCAGGGGGTGAATCGGCGCCATTTGGCGCCGTAGGGCGACTTCCCAGCCCGAATCCGTCAGCTAACCCGGTAGGCGTAAGTGGAAGATTCTAGGAGCGATCCTGTCCAGCACCACCCGCAACCCTCGCCTGTCCCGCTTCGCCCGCCTGTCTCTCGGCGGTGTCGCCCTCACCATGACGGCATCCGTCGGGGCGGTCGCGACACAGGCGACGGCGGCTGACGCCGCCACGGTGACCAGCGCCCAAGGTTCGGCCGAGCAGGCCAAGGCCAAGAGCACGGCCAAACTGAGCAAGGTCGCCAAACAGCGGATCAAGGCGCGCACCGCCGTGTCCACGGCCAAGAAGCAGGTCGGCGACCCCTACCGCTGGGGCGCCACGGGCCCCGGAGCGTTCGACTGCTCCGGCCTGGTCCTGTACGCGTGGCGGAAGGCCGGTGTGCGGCTTCCCCGCATAGCGGCCAGCCAGTTCCGCTCCGTGCGGAAGAAGGTCTCCTGGAAGAACCTCAAGCCAGGCGACCTGATGTTCTTCCGCGGGCTCGGACACGTCGGCATGTACGTCGGCCACGGCAAGATGATCCACTCCCCGCACTCCGGTGCGCGGGTGCGGATCGACCGGCTCAGCGGCTACCGCCGGGCCGGGTTCGTCGGAGCCGTCCGCCCAGGCGTGTGATCACGAAGGCCCCGTCCCCCTCGGTTCCTCCGGGGCGGACGGGGCCTTCGCGCGTCCGCCCGCCGGCCCCCGGCGGACCGGCGGGTAGATTGCCCGCATGCGCGTCGTCGGGCTCTGGGCCGTACTGGCGGCCCTGCTGGCCGCCCTGACGGGCCCCGCGGACGTCCCAGGAGGCCCTGCGGCCTCGCCGGGGCAGGTGATGGACCCCGGCGGGCCGGGACGCATGACCGGCCCCCAGGACCCGGCCGCCGACCGCCGCCGCGCGGACGCCGTGATCCGGGAGCACCCGGAGATCTGGACCGGGGCCGAGGTGGTCGGCAGCGGGCGCGCCCTGGTGGTCGCCCTGCCCGGCGGCGCCGACCCGGCCGACCTCGCCCGCAGGGCCGACCGGGCGAGCGCCGTCGTCGCCCGCCTCGCCGGGCCGGTGCGGCCGCTGGTCCTGGCCCCCGCCACCACCGCCCAGGCCGCCGTGCTGGCCGCGCCCGCCGACCTGACCGGGCTGGCGGCGGTGGCCGGCGCCGGCCGCGTGATCGTCGAACCCGTCTCCTTCGCCCGGCTCAGCCCCGTGGGCCGCGACGTCGTCCTGGCCCACGAGCTCACCCACGTCGCCACCGGCGCGTCGGCCGACGGGCGGACGCCCACGTGGCTGGTCGAGGGTTTCGCCGACTACGCCGGGTACCTCGGCGCCGGCGTCCCCGTGCCCGCCGCCGCGGCGGAGCTGGCCGCCGAGGTGCGCGCCGGCCGCGTCCCCGCGGCCCTGCCCGGCCGGGAGGACTTCGCCGCGGGCGCCCCGAGGGCGGCCCAGGCCTACGAGGAGGCCTGGCTCGCCTGCCGGTATGTCGCGGGGCGGTTCGGCGAGCGCGCCCTGGTGACCCTCTACCGTGAGTCCATGCGAGGTGACGCCGGCGCCGCCCTCACCAGGGCGACCGGGATGGGCACCGCGCAGTTCACCGCCGCCTGGCGCGCGTACGTCCGCACGGAGCTCTCGTGAGGGATCGGCGCGCCGATCGCCTGGAGGGAGCCCTGGTGACAGGACTGATCGAGGAGACGCGCCGGTCCGCGCGCGCGGGCGGCGGACGCCGCGCGGCGGGCATCGGGCTGCTGGTGCTGGGCGTGGCCGCCGCCGTCGCGGTCGCGGTCACCACGCCGTGGCGCGCCCTGCCCGGCGCGGCCCCCGCGGTGGCGCCCGATCCGGCGCGCGACTTCACCGCCGCCCAGATCGCCCGCGCGGACGCCTTCGACGCGGCCGTCACCGCCCCCGCGTACCTCTCGCTGGCGGTCACGGTGGCCGTGGCGGGCGTGCTGGTCCTGACGCCCTGCGGGGCGTGGCTCGCCGCCCGCCTCAGGGGCCCCTGGTGGCTGCGCGCCCTGATCGGCGTCCTGGCGTTCTCCGCCGCGTCCCTGCTGATCAAGTGGCCGCTCGGCATGTGGTACGAGACCCGGCTGCGGGACTACGGCCTGTCCACCCAGCACTGGCCGGCCTGGTCGGCCGACCGGCTCAAGAACTTCGCCGTCCAGACCGTGATCGTCGCGATCATGGTGCTGGCGGTCGTCTGGCTGGCCCGCCGCCTGCCGGAGCGGTGGTGGATCCCCGCGGCGGCCGGCGCGTTCGCGCTCACCGTCGTGGCCTCGTTCGCCTACCCCGTCGTGGTCGAGCCGCTGTTCAACGACTTCACCCCCCTCAAGGCCGGCGGGCTGCGCTCGGACCTGGTCGCCATGGCCGCCCGCGACGGCGTCCCGGTGAAGGACGTGCTCGTCGCCGACGCCTCCCGCAGGACCACGGCGCTGAACGCCTACGTGTCGGGGTTCGGCGCCACGCGGCGCATCGTCGTGTACGACACGCTGCTGGGCGCCCCCGCGGGCGAGGTGCGGCTGGTGGTCGCCCACGAGCTCGGGCACGCCAAGAACGGCGACGTGCTCTCCGGCACCCTGATCGGCGCGCTCGGCGCCGCCGCGGGCGCGTGCCTGCTCTTCCTCGCCGTCTCCACGCGCGCGCTCAGGCGCCGCGCCGGCGTCCCGGCGATCGGCGACCCCCGGGCCGCCGGGCTCCTGCTGGGCCTGATGACCCTGGCCACCGTCCTCTCCGGGCCCGCGGAGAACGTCGTGAGCCGACGCGTGGAGGCCAGGGCCGACGTTCACGCGCTCGACCTGACCCGCGACCCGGCGACGTTCGCCGCGATGCAGAGGCGCCTGGCCGTGACCAACGTCTCCGACCTGACGCCCGCCGCCTTCGAGTACCTCATGTACTCCTCCCACCCGACGACCCCGCAGCGGATCGCCCTGGCACGCTCCTGGGCCCGGCTGAACGGCCTGCCGGAGCCGTGACCCCGCCGGCGCGCGACCCCGGGCACCCGAAGACGCTCATCGTGACCAACGACTTCCCGCCCCGCCCCGGGGGCATCCAGGCGTTCGTGCACGCGCTCGCCGTACGCCGCCCGCCGGGCTCGGTGGTCGTGCACACCTCCCGGTGGGCCGGGTGGGAGGAGTTCGACGCGCGCCAGCCGTACCGCGTGGTCCGGCACCCCACCTCGGTGATGCTGCCCGTGCCCGGCGTGGCGCGGCGGGCCGCCGCGCTGCTGCGCGAGGAGGGGTGCGACACGGTCGTGTTCGGCGCGGCGGCCCCGCTCGGTCTGCTCGCGCCCGCGCTGCGCGCCGCCGGCGCCCGGCGGGTCGTCATGCTGACCCACGGCCACGAGGCGGCCTGGTCCGGTGTCCCCCTGGCCCGCGGCCTGCTGGCCAGGATCGGCGCCCACGCGGACGCGATCACCTACCTCGGCGACTACACCCGGGAACGGCTGGCGCGGGTGATGCCCCCCGCGCGCCTGGTCCGCCTGGCGCCGGGCGTGGACACCGAGGTCTTCCGCCCCGGCGCGGGCGGCGCCGAGGTGCGGATGGCGCTCGGCATCGGCGACCGGCCCGTGGTGGTGTGCGTCTCCCGGCTGGTCCCGAGGAAGGGCCAGGACACCCTGCTGCGCTGCTGGCCCCTGGTCCTGCGGGACGTGCCGGACGCGGTGCTGCTGCTGGTCGGCGGCGGCCCGTCCCGCCGCGCCCTGTCCCAGGCCGCGGGACGGCGCGGCCTGGCGGACTCGGTCATCGTGACCGGCCCGGTCCCGTGGAGCCGGCTGCCCGCCTACTACGACGCCGGTGACGTCTTCGCCATGCCGTGCCGCACCCGGCTCGGCGGCCTGGACGTGGAGGGGCTCGGCATCGTCTACCTGGAGGCGTCCGCGACCGGGCTGCCGGTCGTCGCCGGCGCCTCGGGCGGCGCGCCGGACGCGGTCCGCGAGGGCGAGACGGGGCTGGTCGTGGACGGCGGAAGCCCGCTCGCGGTCGCGGCGGCCGTGACCGGGCTGCTCGCCGACCCGGCCCGCGCCCGCGCGATGGGGGAGCGGGGCCGGGCCTGGATCGAGCGGGAATGGGGCTGGGACGGGGTGGCCGGCCGGTTCGACGCCGTGCTCACCGGCGTGGACCGCACCGGGCCCGGCGCCGAGGAGGACCTGCGCTGAACGCCGGGCGCGGGGTCAGAGCTCCAGCCAGCGTTGCATGCGGTCGATGAGCTCCTCGGAGTCGACCGGCTTGGTGACGTAGTCGCTGGCGCCCGAGGACAGGGTCTTCTCCCGGTCGCCGTGCATCGCCTTGGCCGTCACCGCGATGATCGGCAGGTTGGCGAAGCGCGGCATCTCACGGATGGCGGCCGTCGCCGCGTACCCATCCATCTCGGGCATCATGATGTCCATCAGGACCAGGTCCACGTCATCGTTGCGCATGAGCACCTCGATGCCCCTGCGCCCGTTCTCGGCGTAGAGCACCTGCATGCCGTGCAGCTCCAGGATGTTGGTCAGCGCGAAGACGTTGCGGACGTCGTCGTCGATCACCAGCACCTTGCGCCCGAGCAGGCCGCTGTCGACCTGCTCCACCTCGCGTGGCGCCGCCTCGTCCGGGCTCGCCTGCACCAGGGGCAGCACGTCGCCCGGGCCCTCGGCCGTCAGGTGCAGGGTGATGCGCTCGCGCAGCTCGTCCAGGCTGGGCAGCCGCTCCAGCGGCTGGGTGCGCGACCGGCCCTGGAGCAGCTTCTCCTGCGGGCGGCTGAGCTTGCGGGTGTGGTGGGCCAGCACCGGCAGCGAGCGCAGGGCGGGGTCCTCGTCCAGCCGGCGCAGGAACTCCGCCGCCGCGTCGTGCGGCATGCCGAGGTCCAGGACGATGCAGTGGAAGCCGTGGCGGACCAGGGCGGCCAGGGCGCTCTCGGGGTCGCTGGCGGTGGTGACCCGCACCAGGCCGTGGGTCTCCGACAGGTCGGCGACCACGCTCTGCGCCAGCAGCGACAGCAGCCCGTTCGGCCGGGCCTCCACCACCAGCAGGCGCCGCCCGCCCTCGCCCTCGCCGCCCGGCGCGGCGGGCGCGGGCTCCGGCTCGGGCGCCGCGGGCTCGGCGGCCTGCGGCAGGGCCGGCGCCGCCGGGGGGTTCGCGCCCATCGGGTACTCCGAGAAGTGCGTCATCGGCAGGTAGAGGGTGAACGTGCTGCCCTCGCCGAAGGTGCTCACCGCGCGGATCCCGCCGTTGAACAGGGTGGCGATCTCCCTGCTGATGGACAGGCCGAGGCCGGTGCCGCCGTACTTGCGGCTGGTGGTGCCGTCGGCCTGCTGGAAGGCGTCGAAGATCTGGGAGAGGTTCTCCTCGGCGATGCCGATGCCGGTGTCCACCACGTGGAAGGCCAGGGCCTCCTGCCGGCGCCCGGCCGGCAGGTCCATCTGGCCGGCCCGCTCGACCCGGAGCCGCACCGACCCCGCCTCGGTGAACTTCACCGCGTTGGACAGCAGGTTGCGCAGGACCTGCCGCAGCCGCTGCTCGTCCATCATGAGCTGCGTGGGCACGTCGGGCGCCACGCTCACCTCGAACGTCAGCCCCTTCTCGGTGGTCAGCGGGCGGAACGTCGCCTCGACGTAGTCCAGGAGCTGCCGCATGTGGAACGGCTCCAGGGTGAGGTCCATCTTCCCGGCCTCGATCTTGGACAGGTCGAGGATGTCGTTGATGAGCTGGAGCAGGTCGGTGCCCGCCGAGTGGATGACGTTGGCGTACTCCACCTGCTTGGCGGTGAGGTTGCGCGCCGGGTTCTGCGCCAGGAGCTGGGCGAGGATGAGCAGCGAGTTCAACGGGGTGCGCAGCTCGTGGCTCATGTTGGCCAGGAACTCGCTCTTGTACTTGGAGGCCAGCGCGAGCTGCTGGGCGCGGTCCTCCAGCTCCTGGCGGGCCTGCTCGATCTCGATGTTCTTGGTCTCGATGTCGCGGTTCTGCTGGGCCAGCAGCTCGGCCTTCTCCTCCAGCTCGGCGTTGGAGCGCTGGAGTTCCTCCTGGCCGACCTGGAGCTCGGTCGCGAGGCGCTGCGACTCGGTCAGCAGGGCGTCGGTGCGGGCGTTGGCGACGATCGTGTTGACGTTGACGCCGATGGTCTCCACGAGCTGTTCGAGGAAGTCGCGGTGGACCTGCGTGAACCTGTTGAGGCTGGCCAGCTCGATGACGCCGAGGACCTGGTCCTCCACCACGATGGGCAGCACGATCAGGTTGACCGGCCCGGCCTGGCCCAGGCTGGAGGAGATCGTCAGGTAGCCGGGGGGCACGTCCTGCACCAGGATGGTGCGCCGGGCGAGCGCGGCCTGGCCGACCAGGGAGTCGCCGAGCGCGTGGCGGCGGGTCACCTCCTGGTGGCCGTAACTGCCGACCACGCGCAGTTCGGTGGCGCTCGGGGTCTCCTCGGCGAGCAGGAAGGTGCCGTGCTGGGCGGAGACCAGGGGCGCCAGCTCGTTCATGACCAGCTCGGCGACGACCGCGAGGTCGCGGTGGCCCTGCATGAGCCCCGAGACCCGGGCCAGGTTGGTCTTCAGCCAGTCCTGCTCCTGGTTGGCGCGGGTGGTCTCCCGCAGGGACTTCACCATGGAGTTGATGTTGTCCTTGAGCTCGGCCACCTCGCCGGAGGCGTCGACGTTGATCGAGCGCGTGAGGTCGCCTGAGGTCACCGCGCTGGTCACCTCGGCGATGGCACGGACCTGCCGGGTGAGGTTGCCCGCCAGCTCGTTGACGTTCTCGGTGAGCCGCTTCCAGGTGCCCGACACGCCCTCGACCTCGGCCTGGCCGCCGAGCCTGCCCTCGCTGCCGACCTCGCGGGCCACGCGGGTGACCTCGGCCGCGAACGAGGAGAGCTGGTCGACCATCGTGTTGATGGTCGTCTTCAGCTCCAGGATCTCGCCGCGCGCGTCGACGTCGATCTTCTTGGTGAGGTCGCCCTGGGCCACCGCCGTGGTGACCTGGGCGATGTTGCGGACCTGGCTGGTCAGGTTGTTGGCCATGGAGTTGACGTTGTCGGTCAGGTCCTTCCAGGTGCCGGCGACGTTCGGCACGCGGGCCTGGCCGCCCAGCTCGCCCTCGGTGCCGACCTCGCGGGCCACGCGGGTGACCTCGTCGGCGAAGGCGCTCAGCGTCTCCACCATCGTGTTGATCGTCTGCGCCAGCGCGGCCACCTCGCCCTTGGCCTCGACCGTGATCTTCTGGGAGAGGTCGCCCCTGGCCACGGCGGTCGCCACCTGGGCGATCGACCGCACCTGGCTGGTCAGGTTGGAGCCCATGACGTTGACGTTGTCGGTGAGGTCCTTCCAGGTGCCCGACACGCCCCGCACGGTCGCCTGACCGCCCAGGTTGCCTTCGGTGCCGACCTCGCGGGCCACGCGGGTGACCTCGTCGGCGAACGCCGAGAGCTGGTCGACCATCGTGTTGATGGTCTCCTTCAGCTCCAGGATCTCGCCGCGGGCGTCCACCCGGATCTTCTGCGACAGGTCGCCCTTGGCCACCGCCGTGGTCACCTCGGCGATGCTGCGCACCTGGGCCGTCAGGTTGTCGGCCATGACGTTCACCGACTCGGTGAGCGCCTTCCAGGTGCCCGAGACGCCCTTCACGTCCGCCTGGCCGCCGAGGCGGCCCTCGGTGCCGACCTCGCGGGCCACGCGGGTGACCTCGTCGGCG
>NZ_JANZYP010000042.1 GCF_025506355.1 Sphaerisporangium corydalis | reverse complement strand
GCGGCTTGGCCACCCGCTACGACAAAACTCCCGAAAGCTACGAGGCCGGACTCCACCTCCGGGGCTCGATCATGTGGCTGAAACTCCTCACCTCAACCACATGATCCGAACCATAAACAGCTCCTAGGCGGTGCAGGGGTGCGGGGGCCGGGGTGTGGCACAGGTAGAAGGCCAGTTGGGACGGTGTGCGGATCGAGCGGCGGATCAGCAGGTGGTGTGCCGGGCCGGTAGTGGCGACCAGCGCCCAGTCGTAGTCCCGCTCGCCTTTGGCGCCGTTCCCGCATGACAGGCGCTGCCACCCTGTTCGGGGGATCTGCCTGACCATGGAATCGGCCCGGATCCTGCCCGCCGGGGTGGTGATGTGGTGGTCGCAGGAGACGGCCAGCACGTAGGCGAGCCGGTGGTCTTCCAGGAAGCGGCGTAGCGGCCCGTTGTCACCGTAGGCCTCATCGGCGGTTACCCAGCCGAACGGCACCTCCGCGGTGATCGCGCGTTCGATCATCGCCTGGAGCAACTGCGGCTTGGTGGCGAACCCCACCTGGTCAGGGATCTTGGCCCGCGCACACCGGCCGGGATCGGCGATCCACGATGCGCGGGGCACATACAGTTCCCGATCCACCAGGGCGCGGCCCCGGCCGGTGGTATAGCCGAGGAACACCCCGATCTGACAGTTGGTGATCTTCCCAGTGGTGCCGGTGTACTGCCGTTGCACCCCGGCAGAGCAGGTGCCCTTTTTCTCAAAGCCGGTGTCGTCACCCACCAGAACGCCATCGGGGTCGCCCAGGCGGCCGATCATATAATCGCGGACATCATCGCGCACCTCGTCGGCATCCCACTTGGCCGTCGTGAACAACCGTTGCATCCCATCGGGCGTTGCCTCACCGGCGTACTCGGCCAACGACCAGCCATTCTTGCGCTCCAGGCCCGAGAGCAGCCCTTCGACGCACAGCCGGGCGCGAAGCCGCACCTCTCGCCGACCGAACCGGCCTGCCACCTGCGCAAACGCCTCATCCAGTCCCGACCGCAGACGGGAGGCTCCCAGCTGTTCTAATCTAGCCAACGCGGCCACCGCATGATCTTCAGTCCCAACACACCTGAATGATCGCAGCGGTGGCCGTCTCGCGCTTATACACGCCTAACCATGGTTACCCATGGACAACCGTGAAGCGGCATCACAGAACCTGAAGCCCAGCCCACATTCCGATCTACGGCTGGAGTACTAGACAGTTCAATCCAGGCCGTTCAGCAGGCATACGCGGTTCATGCTGAACGGCCTGGATTCACAGGTAGTCCCGAACAAAAGAGACCGTGGCACGCGGCCGCGCCTTCTGGCCATGGATTGCGCCGCCCGGCAAAAACACCTCATAGTGCGGGCCGTTTCCCTTACAGAGCACACCGTCCCCGTCACTAGAAACGATCTGTACTTTTAATTGCGCTTTATGTGATAATCACTCCGTTTTGCGACATTCAGCCGCATCTACGTGAAAGGCTGGAGTGAACTCATCACCCACAGCGTCAGGCTTATCCAGCCGGACGCGCCGTCGCGCTGCCCTGATCGGGGTTGTAGCGCTGCCGCTCTCACTGCTGAGCGTGCCCGCGGCCGCCCAGGCCCCCCCACCATCCCCCACCCCGACCCCCGCATCGCTAACCCAGCCGAGCGCCACCCTCGATCCAAAGCTCAAGACCGCCTGGGACAAGGCGGCCACGTCCGGCAAACCCGTTGAGGTGCCTTCCCGGTTCACCGAGACCATGAAGGTCTGGGCACAGCCCGACGGTAAGAACCTGCGCGCCGAGCTGCACACCTGGCCCGTCCAGCTCAAGAACAAGGCCAGCGGCGCCTGGGAGCCCGTCGACACCCGCATCGTGAACCGCGACGGCACGCTGCAGGCCGCACGGGTCAAAACCCCGCTGACCTTTGGCGGGCGTGGCACCAAGCACCTGGTGTCGGCCGCCGAGGAAGAAGGCAAGATCGCCTTGGAGGTGACCCGGGCACTACCGGAGCCGAAGATCTCCGGCAGCACGGTCACCTACCCCGACGCCGTCGCGCCGGGCGCCGACCTGGTGGTGCTGGCCCTGGCCGACGGGTTCGTCTCCCAGGTGGTCTTCCGCCGCAAGCCGGACGGCCCAGTGACGGTACGGCTGCCGCTCACCCTGCCCAAGGGCACCTCGTTCGGCAAAGGCCCCGAGGGGCTGCCGCAGCTGAAAGACGCCAAGGGCGAGGCCAAGGCGGCGCCGGTCGTGCTGACCGCGATGGACGCCAAGGTGGAGGCCTCCCCCGAGCAGGGCAAGAGCTCCCCGGTCACCGCCCGGGTGGAGACCTCCGGCAAGATCTCACAACTGGTGTTCACCCCGGATGCGGCGTTCCTGGCCGACCCGGCGCTCACCTACCCGGTGACGATCGCCGCCGCCTCCCAATGGTTCGGCGGCGGCACCCCCGACGACGCCTGGGTCAGCAAGAACAGCCCAAGCAGCAATAACGCTGCGGCCGGATGGCTGCGCGCCGGCACCACCCAAACCAGCGCCGACATCGCCCGCACCTACCTGAAGTTCAACACCACGGCACCGGAGCTCGTAGGCGCCACGGTGGTTGATGCGGACCTGTATGTCTGGAACTACAAGTCCGGCGGCCCCAACGGCCAGCTATGCGGCAACGAGATCGGGTCAGGCATCGCCGCCTCTCTCATCACTTCCGCCTGGACTCCCACCGGCTTGAGGTGGTCCAACCAGCCTTCCAGCGCCGGCATCTTGGGGGGCTCAGGCAATAAGGCCGGCTACAACATTGACGCTAGCGGCACCTGGTGCGCCGGGGAAGCGGCGCTAGTGCACCGGGTCACCGGCATGGCCCGCGCCTGGATCGAACAGGGCGTCGCCAACCATGGGCTGGTACTGCGCGCCGTCACCGAGAGCCCGGCAATCAACTGGCGTCAGTACTACGCTAGCGAATACAGCGGCGACCCCTACCCGGGCTACCGCCACCCACCCACCCTCATGGTCGAATACACGCCGGCCCCGGAGTATCCGCCCGGTGACGACGTTGGATGGTTCAAGGCCGGCGAAGGCTTCCCCGACAGCGCGACCGCGGACCAGATCCGGGCGGCCACCTACCGGTCGAGCCAGCCGATAGAGGCGGGCGAGGTCTCCGACGCGGAGGCGGAGGCGATGCAGGGACAGGCGCCGGAGTTCGTGGAGAATCCGGCCGTCACCTTCGGACGCCCTGCCGACGTGAGCCAGGAGGAGTGGAACTCACTCAACCCCAACAATCCTCAACCCGATCCCGACCAGCCGTCTGTGATCAGGACGATGCCGGACCTCGGCGCAACGAACGCCCAACCTGACGTGCACGTCGAGGCACGCTTCAGTGAGCCCGTGACAGGGGCGCACATCACTCTCAAGGACCGCACAGGTCAGACGGTGCCCGGCACATCAGGCGCCAACGCTTCAGGAGACGGCGCGGCATTCGTCCCTGACGCGCCCCTAGCGCTCGGCATGCAGTACACCGCGGAGGTCAGCGGGGCCCAGGACGCCGACGGGCATCCGATGGTGGCGCCGTACAACTGGCCGTTCACCATCACGTTGTCGACCTCCACCCCCACGCCGACGCCCACCGACCCGCCAGGCGAGCAGCGGACGATCTCGCTGCCAGTGCAAGCCGACACATGGGTGGACGACCATGGATCAGTCGGACCGCAAGGGCCGACGCTCTGGTCCGGCGCATACGACTATGAACAGTTTAAGGCGATCGAGCGAAGCTTCTTGAGCTTCGACACCTCACCCATCGCAGGTAAGACGATCGTCGGCGCCGAGTTGGAACTGTGGAACGACTCCGCATACGGCTGCGGCACCAGCCAGTCCGGCATCAAGGCACAGCGGCTCACGCAGCCCTGGAACGCCGACCTCCTCACGTGGGACGACCAACCGGCGACCAGCGGCGAGGGTGAGTCGATCGCTCGCGATCCGGGCGGATGCACCGACGACTCCCCGGCGACCGATGTCGCCTGGACCTGGCAGGTGAAGGACATCGTTCAGGCGTGGGCATCGGGTCAGGACGACTACGGTTTCATGCTGCGCGGCGTTGACGAATCCTCGGACGCCCCCCAGTACGACCGTGGATTCCACGCAGCGGAGACCGAAGCGGAGGTCCCGCACCCGCCGGTGTTGAAGGTCACCTTCATTGACGGCGGCGCCGGCCCCAGCCCGAGCCCCACTGCGGGACCGGACACCGTCCCGCCCACCGTCGTCGCCGTGGAACCGGCTGACGGGGCGGACGACGTGGCGCCCGACGCGCACATCAAGGTGACCTTCAGCGAGCCGGTGGCAGCGGCCTCCTTGGCACTCGAAGACATCTTCATGGAGGAGGGCCTACCCGGGGACACGACCATGAGCCCCGACCGAAGGGTGCTGACGTTCACGCCGCGGTGGCCCCTCGACTCCTGGTACTGGTCCACCGTCAGTGGGGTCACGGACGATGCGGGCAACGCCATGGCCGCACCCTACGAGTGGTGGTTCGGCGTAGGGCCGCTCCTGACGATGGCGCCGAAGAAGACTCGGGCGTCCGCCACCACAGCGGGCGGTCCGTCCGTGAGCAGGGCGTGGACGCGTACGCGGAAGGCCGGCGACGGCGTCGCGAAGCTCGTGACCACCACACCGGAATTCATGATCAAGGTAGCCGACCCCGGGAAGCGGCACGCCGTCGTGGAGGTGCAGGTCGAGCACGGCCCGAAGGTTCCGGCACAGGGCAAGGGGCTCATCTGGTCGGGGATCGCGAAGTCCGGCCCCGGATTTATGGGCATCGTCCGCATGCCGGCCGGGAAGATCAGCGACGGCTGGGACGTGCGCTGGCGGGCCCGTGCCCTCAGCGGCGGCGTGACGGGGGCATGGTCCGGTTGGCAGGCGGTCACGGTGGACACGTCTCGCGCGGCACCGCTGGCCTCCGTGAAGGCGGTGGCGGCCGAGCCGACCTTCACCTATGACCGCATCGAGAACGACGCGCAATGCCGCGCGCTGACGGGCCCGAAGGCCTACACGGTGAAGAATTCCTTCAACTGGTGCATGTGGGGTGAGATCGGCTCGCAAGTCAGTTTCTACGTGAACAGGAGGCGCATAGGCTCCGTCAGATACGACGCTCGCGTAACGCTTACCGCTCATTCCTTCACGGGAGAGGCCAAGAGCACCGCGGCCCGGCTGGCGAACCAGTACGACAGCCGGCAGTTCAAGGTGTACTTCCACCTGGACAAACTCGATAGAAGCGGGAAGACGAACATCCCGGCCCTGCTCCCGACGGTCGAAGCCGGGGCGGAGACGTTCCCCTTCAGCCTCGGGCTCGCGTTCAATCCGACGAACAAGTGTTCCGTGTCACCGATCGGATTGAATAAGTTCATATACAAGACCCCCGAGGCATGGGAGCAGGAAGGCGGCAATTTCACCTTTACCTCGGATCCCGCGGACTTCGCGGCGCCGGATCGCAGCGCTCGTTGCAAGTTGCAGCCGCAGGTTCACATGATCGAGCAGGCGTCGGACCCGTACGCATACCTGATGCAGGAGAACCCGGTCTTCCGCTGCGACAGCTCGCCTGCCATCAAGACGGCGAAGGGTGGTTGCGTGGTCTTCAAGGACGGCCGCCCCGTCTTCGAGCTGAGCAAAGCGGCCCAGGTGAAGGGGCCCGGGAATCAGCTCATGACCAACCCGGTCGAACAGTCGGCGCAGCACATCTGGGACGCCTGGAACAAGCCCGCGAGCACCGTGCCCTTCGACCCCGGCAAGAAGATCCCAGGATTTTCCTGGAGCACACCCTTGCAGCGGAACACCGACACCAGCAAGAAGGGACTGGGCGGGCAGAACAGAAAGGTGGCCATCAAACAGTGCGACACTTCCTTCAGCGATCCGCGCCCGCGCCCGCCCGGCAAGCGATACACCCGGAACCTCAAGGACCCCCAGGGGAACACGATCATACGATCGTGCGATGAGTTCCCCTTCGCCGCCACTCACCAAGGAGCGTCCCTGGCGGGCACCAACTATTCGGCTCGCCCGATTTTGGCGACCGACAACTCCACCGCGGGATCCTGGATGGGCTGGTGGTTCGAGCGTAACCGTGTTCTGGAGAAACAGAAGTTCACAGTACGGATCTCGGACAGCCAGGAACCTGGATCAATCGGCTACTATCCGCCGCCGCCGGGCACAGATACCCTGGCCGACGAGCAGATTGTTCCTGACGCCGAGGCTTCCTAGCCGCCCGTACTTCGCATAAGGTGTGGCCCGGCCTCCGGCTTTCCGGTGGGCCGGGCCCTTTCTCTTTGCCAGGAGACGACTTTGAACTCCGATGCGCTGACGCACTATCGCAAGCTGCTGGAGGAGAACCTAGACGTGCCGTTGTGCGTCACGTGGATCGAGTCCATGCCGGCCACCGAGGCGCTCGTCGCGGCGGGAGGGCAGGAGGACGGCTCGGGCAGGCGCACTTTCGCGCAGACCGTACAGGCGGCCTACGACGCGCTTCCCGCTCGGGCCGGCGCGGCGATGGCCGGAAGCCTGGGGTCCTGGACCGTCCTAGTCGAGCCCAATGGCTTTCAAGGGACGCGTCCAGAGGTTCTGGCCCGGTTGGCGCGGCAAGGACGGGCGCTCAGCGTGTTCTGGAACGTCAACGGGGACGGGCAACTCGCCTATGCCGAGCACGGCTGCGTCCTCGTCACGGCGGATCTGTTCGACCCCGAAGAGCTGGAGGACCTCGAAGACCTGCCCGACGCGCTGTCGACCTGGCCCGAGCTGGCGGAACAGGACGATCTCCGCAGCGCGGCCCTGACCTTGGGCGAGATGCTCGCCGGCGAGCGTCTGGACGCTAAGTGGCTGACCGCGGAGCACCAGAGCGCCGTTCTGGACGCGTACGCGGAACCGGCCGGAGCGGTCCTGTCCGGCCAGGACGAGCGCGACCATCTCGCTTATCTCGCCGACGACCCACGCGTGGCCGACCTCATCGCCGCCCCCGGCCCCGGCAGCGCGCGTGAGATCGCCGCGCTGGTGGCGGAAACCGCGTGCGAGCTGAGCGGCATGCACGTGCCGGTGGCCGACCGTGTTCTGGCCGCTCTGGCGGGGGCGCCGAGCCCGGCCGATCTCGCCGAGCTCCGCGCCGAAGTACGTCTCCTCAGCCAGGAACTGCTGGCCCAGAGCCCGCCGGCCGATGGTCCCGTTGAGACCGTGGAACGCTGGCGCGCGCGGTACCAGGCGTTGAGCGTCCTCGAGGCCGCGGTCGGTGAGGACGCCCTGGCCGCGGCCAGGGATGCGATCTGGCAGATCGGCATGCTTCGCCTGGGCGACCGGGCGGGCCGCCGGGTGGGCGCGCTCATGGTAGTGCTGGAACAGCTTCAGAAGTAGGGCCGGGATCGCGTCGCCGCGCCTGAGATCTCGCTTCGGACGACCGCCATGGGCTGTGTTCGGGTGGCTGGCATGCTCTGAGGCGTGATGGCCTCCGGGGAGAATCAGTGCAGAATTGGCGGTAGGGGCGTCATTCGCGGTGTTCCCGGCGCCAGAGCCGGCAGTGCTCCCATTTTCTGCCGGGTATCCCCTGCCGGTGTCCGCCCGTCATAACCAGACGTCAACGATCCCGACCGCGATCCTCGGCGATCTCGACCCCGCCGCGCTGGTCTCGGCCCGCGCCATCCCGCAGAGGCCCATGGAGCAGGCTCACCGCTCCCGAATACCGCGGGGAGGTGACCAACCCCGAGATCCCCGCCCTGCTGGACGACTGACAGTGAGGATGTAGGTGAGCACATCCCGGTGGGTCTGACCCAACGCCTGACTGGCCGCGGGTCCTCCACGGGATCTGTCGACCCTGCCCGGGAGGCGCTCACCTGCACTAGCAAACACCCTCGGACGATCATCGTGCCGGGGGTGTTTTCGCTGGTGGGCCGCCAGGGACTCGAACCCTGAACCTACGGATTAAAAGTCCGCAGCTCTGCCATTGAGCTAGCGGCCCGGCTAGTTTGCAGGGTACTGAGCGTACCGCCCCTCGCGCGACCGTCTTTCCTCTCGTCCGCCGGAGGCGGGATCGGGTCGGGCGCTGGCGAGCATCAGGGCGGCGCGGTTCCCTGTCAGGGTGAGGCCCCGATGGGTCCATGAACATTATCAGGGTTCAGGGCACCACCAGGGTCGCGCCAGGGGGAATCCCGATGTGCGAACGAGGTCCCTCAGGGCAGTCTTGAGGACATGAACGAGATGAACATTCAGGGCCAGCCGACCAGCAAAGAGCTCCGCCGCACCCGTGAGGGCAGGATCGTCGCCGGTGTGTGCTCCGGTGCCGGGGAGTTCGTCGGCATCGACGCCAACATCATCCGCCTCGGGCTCGCCGTCGCCACCCTCTTCGGTGGTCTCGGCATCGGCATCTACGCCGTCGCGTGGCTGCTCATCCCCGACGAGGGCAAGCGGACCTCGATCGTCCAGGATCTGATCACCAAGCAGAAGGACGGCTCGGGGACGACCTGGCAGCAGTTCTCGTCCTACTGGCAGCCGCAGTCCCAGCGGGACGGCCACGCGCCGTACGACGAGCAGCCGTCGCACAAGAACTCGTATTTCGGTGACCAGTCGTCGTACCAGGGTCAGTCCCCCTACGCCGACCGGCCCGCGAGCAGTGACCAGTCCCCGTACGCCGACCGGCCTTCGAGCAGCGACCAGTCCCCGTACGCGGCCCGGCCCGCCCGTAGCGACCAGTCCCCGGTCGACGCTCCCCAGCCCGCCCCTCAGTCGCCGACGAGCCGGCCGCAGTCGCCGGTGGACGAGCCTCCCACGAACGTCTAGGCCACCGGGGTGCGGACCCTGGTGATGATCTCGGTGCGAGACCCGGTCCAGAGCATGGCCAGCATCACGGCCACGGACAGCCCCGCCGCTCCGGCGAGGGCGACCACCGGCTCTGGACCGAGGGCTTGCGCGGCGGCACCGCCGACGAGGATCCCGATGCCCTGGACGGCGAGCAACCCTGACTGTACGAGCCCGAAGGCCTGCCCCCGGCGGCTGGCCGGAACACATTGCACGAACGCGGCATTGGCCGCGAGCTGGTAGGCCCCGCCCATCCCGGCGAGGATCCACAAGGCCAGCACGATGGCGAGCGGTGGCCGCAGGACGCACCCCATGAGCGGGGCGCAGCTCAGCATCGCCATCCAGCCCATCGTCCGCAGTCGCCCGGACGGCGTCACGAAACGGCTGAAGGCGAAGGCCCCGAGCACCGTCCCGGTCGGCATGGCGGCCATGAGAAGGCCCGTGATCAGCGTGATCGTCCGCGGATCGTCGCTCAGCGTCGCGGCGTACGGCACGGCGATGCCCTCGGGAAGCACGTAGAAGCCGCAGAGCCAGGCGAACATGACGAGCGTGCGCAGCCGCTTGTCGCCGAAGACGAGCCGGGCCCCCGACTTGGTCATGGACCAGATGGACGCGTGGATGCCGTTCTCCGGGTACGGCGCGGGGCGGCGGAGTACGCCGATCGTGAGGATCAGCGCCGACGCGAGGAAGGTCACCGCGTCCAGGGCGAGCCCGTGATGGGCCCCGATGGTGGCGATCACCCCGGCTCCCGCCGCGAAGCCCAGCATCTGAACGGCCTGGTTGGTCATGTTCTGCAGGGCGGAGCCCGCCACGTACCGGTCGCCCTCCAGGATCTCGGGCAGCAGCGCCGCGCGGGCGGCGGTGAACGGCGAGCTGAGCAGCACCACGCAGAAGACCAGGGCGCACAGCACGGGGAACGGCATGCTGGGCACGGCCATCAGCCCCACGAGGAGCGCCCGCACGACATCGCACACGATCATGACCTGGCGGCGCGCGTACCGGTCGGCCAGGCCGGCGAGCAGCGGGCCGCCGAGGATCGGCGGCAGGTAGGTCAGTGCGTAGACCGCCGCGGTGGCGAAAGGGGAGCGGGTCCTTTCGAAGACGAGCAGGGCGAGCGCCACCTGGGCGAGCTGGTCGCCGAGCAGGGAAAGGCATTGGCCGACCCACAGCGCGCGGAACTCGCCGATGGCGAAGACCTCGCTGTACGTCGCTTGGCGTTCGGCCGAGCGGCGGTGCCGCCCAGGCAGCCGACCTGGCCTTGTGGCCGCCATATGTCTCCGCTGGGCTCGCTGAGCTGTTCCTGACAGACCGTGTTCAGTATGTCACCTACGGTGCCCGGTCCGCTCGCGGTTGCACAACTCTGATGGCCGCACAGGTCTCTACAAGCGGTCGGTTTCGGGTGGTCTGTCAGGGGCTTCCCGTACGGCGGCCGGCCGGCCTCCGTGCATATGCCCAGGTCGCGCGCTGGTCGGGGACTACCAGCCGAGTTCGTGGAGTCGGTCATCATTGATCCCGAAATGATGAGCTATTTCGTGGACCACGGTGATCTGCACCTCTTCAATGACCTCGTCCTCCGACTCGCAGACCCCGCAGATCGAGTTGCGGTAGATCTCGATCCGGTCCGGGAGCACGCCCGAGTACCACTCACCCCGTTCGGTCAGTGGTATGCCGGTATAGAGCCCGAGAAGCCTCGGTTCGGGGGGATCGTCCACGACGACCATCACCACGTTCTCCATCACCTGGACGAGCTCGGGCGGGATCGTGTCCAGCGCCTCGGCCACGAGCTCCTCGAACTTCTCCCGCGAAACCTCGATCACCTCCCAATCGTGTCATCGCCGCAGGGACGGTGCGATAGCGCCCGCCGCTGGAGCCCCCGGAAACCACGGCGGGCCGTTCTTGACCGTGTCCAGCACCAATGCTGACTCGTGGCTGCTATGAGTCGGGACGGGATTTCGGGTAGGCAAGACGACGATGACTTTCACAAGCTGGAGGGCAGCCGCTCAGCGGCTGAACGGGCGACGCTCCGTACGCCACACCCTGAACATTTTCTTGATCGCCGTCGTCTCCTTAGCCGGGGCCTGGCTCGGTATGGCCATAGGTGCCCATGTGAGCACCGCCGTAGGACCCGCCCAGATCGGGATGAGCCTTCAACCGTCCTGGGGCGGCCAGACCGTCGTCGACATCCGCCCTCTCGGCACGCTCCGGTTCGACTCCCACCACGGGCCCATACAGCTCAGCCTCAGCCTCGACGGGATCCACGCGGACATCGCGCAGCAGCTCCTGGAGAGCCCCAGGTGGGCCGAGACGCTGCCGGACGTGATCGAGGCCGACCTCCAGGCGGGAGTACGCGATCTCGTCATCAGGGCCGTCCTGTGGGCGGTGGCCGGCGGTTCGGTGGTCGGCCTGATCGTCTTCCGGCGATGGAGACGGGCGCTCTGGGCGGGTCTGGGGAGCTTTGTAGCGGTCGCGCTGGTGGCGCTCATGTCGGTGATGACCTTCAACCCACGTTCCATCGCCGAGCCCCGGTACACCGGCCTGCTGACCGGCGTACCGTCCCTGATCGGCAGCGCGGAATCGATCGTCTCGCGCTTCTCGGAGTACCGGGGCCAGCTCGCCAAGCTGGTCACCAACGTCTCCCAGCTCTACCACGCGGGCACGACCCTGCCGGTGTACTCCCCCGATCCGAACACCCTGCGCGTACTGCACGTGTCGGACATCCATCTCAACCTGGTCGCCTGGAACATGATCCGCTCGCTCAAGGACCAGTTCCAGATCAACATGGTCCTGGACACAGGGGACATCGCCGACCACGGGACCGTGGCCGAGAACAAGTTCGTCGAGGAGATCGGCAAGCTGGGGCTCCCGTACGTGTACGTCCGGGGAAACCACGACTCCATCGCCACCGAGCGCGCGGTCGCCCGCCAGAAGAACGCCATCGTGCTGGACGGCAACGCGAAGACCGTCGAGGGCCTGCGGATCTACGGGATAGGCGACCCGAGGTTCACGCCCGACAAGACCGTCGACGTCAAGTCCGACGCCAAGATGCTGGAGGACCTCGGAAAGGCGCACGCCGCCCGCCTGACACCGGACGACGGAAAGCCGTCCAAGGCCAAGAACTCCTCCAAGTCCTCCTCCACCCACTCAAAGCCCTCATCCAAGGCCCAAGCTTCTCCGTCCGCAGTCCCTCCGTCCGATTCGCCGACCTCGAAGCTGACCAGATCCACGGCCCCCGCGGCCGGGCCCCTCGCCAAGAAGATCCCCGTGGACGTCGTCGCGGTACACGACCCGACGGTCGGACGGGCGTTCGACGGCGCCGTACCCCTCGTCCTCGCCGGCCACGTCCACGAGCGCTCGACGACCCTGCTCCAGTCGGGCACCCGGCTGATGATCCAGGGTTCCACCGGCGGGGCCGGACTGCGCGGCCTCGAACACGACGAACCCACGCCGATCCAGGCCTCCGTGCTCTACTTCGACAGGACCTCCCACCGGCTCCAGGCCTGGGACGACGTCACGCTGGGAGGGCTCGGTGAGCAGTGGGTACAGATCCAGCGTCACATAGAGCCTGAGCCGGGTCGTACAATTTCTCCGGAGCAGGTTCCGGCCCCGTCGCCAACGGGAGAGGAGTCCAGCTCCGAGACGCCGTTCAATCGCTAAACCGCTTTGGCATCGGGGGCCTGAGTCCCCTATGCTTCAGGGGTCTCCGACGGAAGGCGTCACGGATCCAGGACGAGAGTCCTGAGCCCCCATCGTCTAGCGGCCTAGGACACCGCCCTTTCAAGGCGGCGGCACGGGTTCGAATCCCGTTGGGGGCACGCGTGAGCCGACGCTCACCAGTGAGACCGGAGGTCGAAGATCTCCGAAGAGCTGGTAGGCTAAGCGAGCGCAAACGGTCGAGGGCCACAAGCCCTCGACGACAAGCAAGGTCCTGTAGAGCAGTTTGGAGTGCTCGCCACCCTGTCAAGGTGGAGGTCGCGGGTTCAAGTCCCGTCAGGACCGCTGTGGTAGGTGTCGTATCACCACCGGGTCAGGTAGCTCAGTCGGTACGAGCGTCCGCCTGAAAAGCGGAAGGTCGGCGGTTCGACCCCGCCCCTGACCACATCAGCTGAACAGCACAAACGCCCCGAGCCGATCACGGCCGGGGCGTTTTTTGTTGTGCTTGACGACAACGCTGACGACAACCTTCAAGATCGGAGGTGTGGCTATGGACGTCACTCCCTATCTGAACCGGACCCACCTCACCTTCTTCATCGACACCAACATCATCGGTGATCGCGATGAGCCGGTGGTGACTCTAGTGCGTCTCCGCACCGAGGGTTGGATCAACCTCCAGCGCACAGACACCGTGGATACGGAGCTTGCCAAGGCGAGGAGGGAGATTCGGGCGAAACTCACTGAGGAGAGTGCTCAGTATCCAGAGTCTTATGGTCCTCTAGTACTTGATCACTCTCGAACGGATACGTCAGTACTTGGTGACGAAGAGGACACTCGGCGACTTCAAAAGATCTTCTCGATCATGCGTCCAGGGGCATCTTGGGAGAAGGTTCGTGAAAACCACATTCGGGACGCCATGCATGTCTCGACTGCCATCCGCTACGGGGGCGACGGCTTCGTAACAAAGGACACGGGCATCTTGCGCTCTGAGCACTTGATTGCTGCCGAGTTCGGCTTCCGCATCTATCACCCCCAGCAGGCTCTGGAGGAGGCTTTCAGCAGAGTGTCGAATATGCGTGAGCTTCATCGGCGAGAGCCGGACCGTGGACAACTCCCACCATGGCCTTAGCCAAGAATGAAGGCCCGGTTAAGTCACCGGGCCCTCATAGGACATGAAAAGATCAGGCCAGGACGTCTCCAAGCTTGCCGAGGGCCGCGCGCTTATCGCTGAGCGACGAGTGGGCGTAGATGGTCATGGTCACCTCGATGTCAGAGTGCCCGACGATCTCCTTGACGGTGTGCGGGGGTACTCCGAGGTCGAGGAGCAAGCTGACGCAGGTGTGCCGGAGGTCGTGAAGCCGTACGGCTCCGAGGCCGGCCGTGGCGCGAATCTCTGCCCAGCTCCGTCGCAGGTTGTCCGGCTCCATAGGCGTACCACGGCGCGAAGGGAAGACCAGCCCGTGATCTTCCCAGTCTGGCCAGCGGTCCGAGCGCTCCGCGATCTGCCTCTTATGGTGCTCCCTGAGTACGTCGAGGCAGAGCGGCGGCAGAGGGATTGTGCGCTCGGAGTCTTCCGACTTGGGCTTCACGAACCGGAGTTGACCGGCGACTCGCTGGAGAGCCTGGATCACTTCCAAACTGCCGGCTTCTAGGTCGATGTCCTTCCAGCGGAGCCCGAGGAGCTCCCCTCGCCGCAGGCCAAGGCAGACCGCAAGCACGTACAGCGCACCAAGGCGATGAGCCTGCGCCGCGTTAAGAATCGCTTTAGCTTGAGCGACCGTGAGCCCCCGGTTGACCTTGTACTTCGGGGGCGAGATCTTGACGAGCTTCGCGACGTTCCGATGGATGACCTCTTCACGGACAGCGTTCTCCAAGGCGTTCCGGAGAACCGCGTGAATCGATTGCACCATGCGAGCCTGGATCTTGTGCTCACAGCAGGCGCCGCCCTTCTTGGCGCAGCACTCGGATGGCTTACGAGCCTTGTCCCATCCGCGCTGGCAGCACTGGCAACCGTTCCGCAGCGACGTGACGAACTGGCGGACTTCGGCCGCGTTAAGCTTGTCGAGCCGCTTCCTGCCAAGAGCGGGGACGAGGTAGCGCCGAATCACACCCTCATACCCTTGCACCGTCTTGGGACGCCGTTCGGCTCGAACGACGTGCTCCAGCCAGTACGTCAGGTAATCGCCGACTGTCCAACTCTCCGCCGCCACGGGGATGCCCCGGTCACCCTGTGCCTTGAGTTTAATGAACTTGGTGTGGCATTCCTCGCGGGTCCTTCCGTACACGCTGATCCGCTTGACCGTGCCCGCTGTGGTGGGGAGGAAGACCTTAGCCTCGTATCGACCGTCCTTACGCTGGACAATTGTTCCCTCACCGTTGGACCGTTTCCGGGAGGTGCGGGTCTTCGTGTTCTTAAGCTCTTCCTCGGGGTTGCTGATTGCGCTCTTTGACATCACGCCACCGCCTTGAGGGAGTCGATGCATTCGGCCAGCGAGTCGACAGGGACGAGGCGACGGCGTCCGATCTTGATGGTCTTGAGCTGGTTGGAGTGGATCAGGGTGTAGAGGGTCCACCGACTGATGCGGAGCCGTAGAGCGGCCTCGTCGAGGGTGAGCACGAGGTCATCCATGCGAGGCCTCCAGATGGGGCGAATGGTCGGACGTAGGCGATCTGACGAGGGCAGCGGCTAGGACGGCGTCACCGGCGGACAGGCCCTTACCGACGTAGGCCCAGTGGGCGATCACGAGAACCGCGTCTTCGTCGAAGAGGGGTAGGCGTCCGGTGGTGATCGCATCGTCGCGGCGATGGTCGACACGTTCGGCGCGGAGTTGGCCGAGGGTGGTGGAGTACTGGCGGGATTTGGTGGAAAAGTGGCCGCGGAAGCCGAGCATGTGCGCCCATTCGGCGAGCCGGAGGTCTGCCAGGCCCTCGAGGGTGCCGAGGCGGAGGCATTCGGTGATGAAGCGACGGGCGTGGTCGCGGATGGGCAGGGTGGTGAGGTCTTCGGTGGGGTTGATGCGCCGGTCGAGGGTGCCGACGCATTCGGCGGCTTTGGTGGCGTACTTGGCGATGTAGCCGGCGACGGCCTGGTCGGTGAGGTCGCCGTCCAGGGTGATGGGCCGGACGTCGAGTTGTCCGCCCCAGCGCAGGACGGCGGACGGGTTGCCGTCGACGGCGGGGGCCTTCACGGTGACGGCGTGGTGTGCGTGGTGGACGGCTTGGGCCAGGACGTCGGTGGTTGCCCAGTCGGGTGGCGGGGAGGTGGGGCCGTCGGGTCCGTCGAGGCGGATCACGGCGTGGAAGTGGACGACCCCGCGGCGTTGGTATTCGGCGACTTTGGCGAAGGAGATGCTCAGTTCTTCGCGCAGCCCCTTGACGCTGTGGCCGGTGATCTTGGCGACGTGACGGCGCAACGCGAGGGTGAAGCGGCGCCACAGTTCCGGGGCCAGGGCGTTAAAGAAGGCCGACCCGGTGTAGCTGTAGCAGTCGGGACACAGCGGTTCGCCCAGGCGTTCCTCGTCGGCGCCGTGCCGCGCGGTGCAGGACATCACCCGACCGTGCGGGCAGGTGGGTGCGTCGCGCCGGGGGTGGCAGGGCAGCACTTTGCCGTTCTTCTCCCGCCGGGTGTGGACGGTGCCGAATGATGGTGCGGTGAGGGTGACGAACAGGCACGGGTGCGTGCTGACGGTGGTGGGCACGCCTTTGCCGCCGGCCAAGCCGGCGCGGATCAGGTGGTAGGTATCGGCCCGGTAGGTCTCGGCGCAGGAGGGGCAGCGGGAGGCGCGCCGGGTCTTGCACGGGACGCGGAGCACGCCGCCGGGTTCGGTGGTGGTTGAGTAGCGGTGCAGCAGGGTGCCGGTCGCCTGGTCGAGGTGCAGGACGTGGCCGCGCAGGTGGATGGGCTGTCGGCATCCGCCGGTTGCGCGGATCTGTGCGGCCCATCGGGAGTAGTCGGGGTCATGGAGCCGGGCGATCATCCCGGCAACCACACGTGGATCGGTCGGGTTGGGCAAGATGGGTTCCGTCCTGTGCAGAGTGATCTGTGAGGGATGGCCCCCGGCGTGGCGCGGAACTTGGCGGTTGTGTGGCCACGCGGGGGGCGCTTACGGCTATGCGCCGTGGTTGTCGATTCCGAAGCCGTCGCAGTCGCGGCAGGTGTCGGCCATGCTGTCGACGCCGGTTCCGCCGCAGGTCGCGCAGCGGTAGTGGACCACCGGAAGCGGTTCGGTCATCGCCTGTTGTGGGGTCTGCTGGGCTGGCGTGTGCTGTGGGTGGAGGTGGGCGCCCATGGTGGTGGTCCCTTGGTCAGGTGGTGGGGACGGCCGTGTGGTCTGGGGTGACGCAGCCGTGGTAGCTGCTGAAGGCGTCGTGCCTGGCGCGGGCGTCGGCGAGGATGGCGAACGCCTCGTAGCGGACCGGTCCGAAGTGCAGGGCGGTCGAGTAGTGGTCGTGAGCCAGGGCGCCGGAGTCGATCTTCGTGCCGCACAATGCGGCGATCCGGTCGATCTCGGCGCACATCTCCGCATCGGCGCTGCGCTCGGGGAAGTAGCCGATGGTGGTGGAGAACCGGGGTACGGGGACGTCGGGGTTGGTCTCCAGGAAGGTGGCCAGGTGTCGGAGTCCGGTGATGAAGGCCGTGCGGTGGTCGGGGTCGAGGGACATGGGTGGTGCTCCCTTCATGAGGTTTCCGGTGCGGTGCGCAGGTGGTGCAGGAGGTCGGTGGCGAGTTGGGTGGACACGCCGAGCCGGGCGCGCAGCAGGTCGAGGGTGATGGGCTTGCCGTGTTTGGCGTTGTGCTCGGTAACCACGCGCCGGGCGTAGTCCAGGAGCGCGGGAGAGGGTTGGGCGCTGTCGCCCTGGCCGCTATCGGCGGCCGGCGGGAGCACTGGTACCGAGGTGGTCTGCGCAGCGACGGTTGGAGTTGGGGAGGGTTCGGGGTGGGGGCCGGTCGCGCGTCGTTCGAGCATCGAGACGGCGACGAGGAATGCCGCTGCGGGGGTTGCGGCGGTGAGCCAGCCCCAGACCGAGGGTTCGGCCTGGTGGAGGTTGGCGGCCAGGGACAGGACGATTCCGGCGACCAGGACGCAGGTGGGCCAGGACAGCGGGCCGGCCCGGTGGCGGCCGGTCTTCTTGTCGCGTTGCCGTTCGCGGGCGGCCATGACGCAGGTCAGGTCGACGCACACGGCCACCGCCCAGGCCATCGCGCCTGTCTGCCCGTGCTCTACAGCGGTCTGTCGTACGTGGGAGAAGGAGCCGGCACCGGCGATCAGCGCCAAGACGATGACGGGACCAGAGTCCAGCAGCCAGGAGGCCAGGCGTCGCATGCCGCTCAGCCCTCCAGGACGGCCGTTTCAGGGGCGAGGAACTCGGCGAGGTCGGCGTCGCTCAACTCGGCGCAGTAGGCACCGGCCATGACTTCGGCCCAGGACGGAGTCAGACCGGCGTAGGTGCGGGTGGCGACTTCGGCGGCTTGCTCGGAGACGTAGAAGGAGCGCGCCCGGTACCACTGGCCGTCTTGGCCGGCCACGATCGCGACGCCGGGGGTCTCGGAGGCGATGGCCCGTGCGGAGACCAGGGCCGCGGGGTCGAGGTCGCCGAGGGTCATGGTCGCGGTTTCGGGATCGTTGACGCGGTGGCAGATCCGTCCCGAGCACTGTGCGCGCAGCGCGGTCACGCCGGGGCCGAGGTCGGAGCCGATCCTTTGGCCGCAGCAGAACAGGTAGATCCCGAACGCCCGGCCGAGCTGGGCGACCCGTAGGAGTGCTGTGGAGGTCTTGGCGATTTCGTCTTTCTCGGATTTGTCGGCCATCAGGTACAGCTCTGCCAGCTCGTCGACCAGCACCACCACCGGGACCGGCCGCTGGGCGCCGGACAGTTGCCAGATGTTGCGTGCTCCGGCCGTGCGGCAGGCGGCCATCCGGTCCACCATCAGCGAGACCAGGTCGTCGAGGAGGCTCACGCATTCGGTGCGGGAGGTGGCCAGGGCCGACAGGCGGGGTTCGTACGGCGTGAACTCCACGCCGCCTTTGAGGTCGAAGCCGACCATTGCCACCGGTTGCGGGGACAGTCCGATGATCAGGGCGTTGGCGAGGTTGGATTTGCCCGATTGGGTGGCGCCGGCGTTGAGCCAGTGCGGGACGGTGCGGAAGTCGATGACCCAGGGGGAACCGGTTTCCAGCCGGCCGACGGTGACCTTGAGCAGTTCGGTCGAGATGGGGAGTTGGTCGATTCGGACCAGCGGGTCGCGGATGGTCGCGGCCAGGGTGACGCGCCCGCGTTTGGTGGAGGAGACGCGTACGGCGTGGACGCGCCAGGAGTGCGCGAGCCGTTCGGAGACCTTGGTGTAGTCCTCGGGGATCTGCCCTTCCAGGAGGCGGATGGTGACGCGCCAGCCGTGGCGGGTCGGCATGGGCAGCCACATCCACGGTTTGGTGTCGACCGCGACCCGTTGCAGGCGCCGTTTGACGCGGACCAGGCCGGTTGAGGAGATTAGTCCGGGGACGGTGGTGAACTAGAAGCGCTGCCGCTTCTTGGTCAGGCCGCAGCCGAGGGCCACCTTGCGCCAGGTGAGGCGGACCGTGATGGCGGTCAGCGGGTAGCCCAGGCAGAGCCAGAAAGAGCGGTAGTGCCAGCGGCGCCAGGCCCAGAGCCCGGCCGCCGAGGCGGCCAGGACTCCGAGGGTGAGGAGAAGATGGTCAGACACCGCGAGCCTCCGCGGTGACGGCGGCCAGGAGCGTCGAGGCGCGGTAGGCGATGCCCCAGCGTCCCGACAGTTCCCACACATATCCGATCAGGCCGACAGGCTTGACCTCGTTGCCGGGGAACACCGAGGGCTC
This sequence comes from Sphaerisporangium corydalis, assembly GCF_025506355.1. Lineage (GTDB taxonomy): Bacteria > Actinomycetota > Actinomycetes > Streptosporangiales > Streptosporangiaceae > Sphaerisporangium > Sphaerisporangium corydalis. Next base: position 67,877 of record NZ_JANZYP010000042.1, on the reverse strand, counting down.
CCCGACGACACCGATCTTGACCAGCTCGATCTTTCCGAAGGCGTCCTCCACGGAGAACAGCACCTCGTAGACGGTCTGGCCGGTGGCCTTGTCGGTCTTGAGCTCGCCGGTCTCCTTGTTCATGATGCGCGGGCACGGAGCCTTCACACAGATGAACTGGAGCCGGGAGACGTCGACCGGGATGGGGATGTTGCGCATGCTGAATACACCTCTCGTCGGCCTGCTGAGCAGGCATGGGGGACGAGGGAGATCACGCGCCGTCAGAATCCGGAGGCGATAGCATCGAAGCGCCAACTAGGGTGCTGACCGCATCCGGCCTGGGCGGGGTCTCCCGCTCAGGCCACCTTTATGTGTGGCCCGTTCCGCTCCGGGGTGAGCGGTCTTTCTGTTTTCGGCCCTGAAACGCAGAAGAGCGTTTGCGTTGGGCTGTTACCTCCTGTCCAGGAAAGCTTCAGCGACAACACAAACGCTACCTCGCACCGCGAGTATCTGCTAGTACTTTTAGTATTAGTGCACGTACTTTTTCTACACTCCGATCCGGTCAGCGAGTTCCCGCAGCTCAGGGGATGGTGGGTCTTGCATGGTCAGCAAATCGGACACCAACTGGTAGGTGATTCGGTGGTTCCTAATCTGCTCAGGCGTGATCGTCTCAGCCTCCAGCAGCGCGGACACCGCCTCTTCGACCTGACGACGCTGCGCGTGAGCGCGAGCCAGGTCGACATGAAGCCGGGCACGCCGCTCGGGAGACAACACCGAGGTGTCCACCGCCGTCCCGACCCGAAGCGCGTGACCCGCGTCGCCCAGCTCGACCCCCACAGCCACCTCATGAAGCGTGACATTGGCTGGCCCGAACTCGGTGTTGTAGTCGTTGCGCCCTTCCCCCAGCCGCTCCGCGACCTCACGAGCCCGCGCCAGATGCTGGTAGGCGGTATCGGCCTCGTTCAATCGGGACGCGGCCACGGCCCGTTGCAAGGTCAGGCCACCCCACAGCGACATGGCCTCGGGCTTGCCCTCGTCGACCATGAACCACAGCGCCTCAGCAGCCGTCCGCGCCGTCTCCTCCACCTGGTCGAAGTGCCGCGCCCCCAAGAAGACGAAGCCGAGCCGGAAAGCACCGGCCGCCATCAGCAACGGGCTACCCGCCCGCTCCGCCGCCACGATCGCCCGGTCGGCCGCGATCCACGCGGCCTCAGGCTCACCCAGCTTGGCCAGCGCCGCCGAGCACGCCTGATAGGTCGCCGCCAGCAGTTGGAACAGCTCCGCCCGCCGCTCCTCGGGAGCCGAGCGGGCAGCGGTCTCCAGCGCAGGCACCAACCCGCGCAAAAGGTCGGCCAGCTCTACATACCGGCTCTCGTGCGTCAGCTCCCACGCCCGATCGACCCGCGGCTTGATCTCGGAGGTGTCCGGGACGGGAGCCGAGTGCAGCATGGCCCGCAGCGAATGCGCCCCCGACAGCACCAGGCGCAGACTTGCCGTTCCCGGGATCTCCTCAACGGAGGCCGCGACCACCGGCGCCTCCGCCGCCAGCTCCGACAACGGGATGTCCAGAGCCTCGGCGACCTTCTCCAGGACCGACATCCGGTCGACCTTGCGCACACCGCGCTCTACCTGGGAGATCCACGCCACCGACCGGTCGACCAACCGCGCCAGCTCCGGTTGCGACAGCCCCCGCCGCTTACGCTCCTGGGCGATGCGCCGGCCCAGTGCTCGCTGATATTCGGTGCTCACCCGGCCGTTCCCTTACCGGACTGGAGCGACAGCCAGTCGACCTCGACCGAGGCCAGCAGCTCATCCCGCGCCGCGAGGAACCGCCGGGTGTGCTCCTGCTCCTCGTGGGTGTCGAACGCCGCCCGGTCCCGGTACAGCTCGTAGAAGATCCGCAGGAGCGGCTGCCCCTCGACCAGGTGCGATGCGTACACCAGCGTCCCCGGCTCACCCTCGCGGATCTTCTCGATGGTCTCGCCGACCAGTTGGTCGAACGCCGCGGCGCTCGCCTCGTCCTTACAGGTGAACCGGACCACCAGACCGAACATGAACTCCTCCTTCGTCGCAGCCTCTACCAGAGCAGTACTTATTGTGCGTGGCAAGTACCGCAAGTGGCTTGCACTCTAAGTACTGTACTCGTACTTTAAGTATCAGGCATAGATACAGTGCCCTGACCTGCTAGATCGCGAGGTGAGCCCACGTGACCGCACCCACCAACAGCCATAAAGGCACCGAAGAATGGCACCAGACCTTCCTCGGAAGAGTGGAACAAGTACGCGCGGTCCGCCGCTTCGTCAAGACCCACCTCCCCGACCACCCCGACGCCGACCTCATCGCCAGCGAACTCGCCACCAACGCCGTCGAGCACACCCGCACCGGACAACCCGGCGGAATCTTCACCACCACCGTCAAACATCACCCCGACGGCACCGCCTTCATCGAGATCGCCGACCAAGGCGGCCCCATCACCTTCGGCATCCGCACCCCCACCCGCGAAGGCGGACGAGGACTCCACCTCATCACCGCCCTCACCACCGCATGGGGAGTCAACGGCGACGCCGCCGGCCGAATCGTCTGGGTCCGCCTACCCCCACCCACCCCATGACCACCCCAGAACCAGCCTTACAAGGCCTCCGCCACCGCTTCCCCCACTGGGCCATCCTCTACAACCCCTTCACCTACCGCTGGCACGCCCTCCACGGTCGCACCACCACCCTCACCGCCGACACCCCGCAGGAACTCGCCGAACGCATCGTCCGCCACCAAGTCCACCAACGCCTGACCAGACCCCAACCACGACGCTGAATAGCACCCAGGGGCAACCGGCGAAGTACCAGTCCAGAGGCACCGAAAGCGTGACAGCATCAAGATCATCGGAGTCCGCGTTCTTTGTGAATGCTCAGGTGATGCTTGACTGATCGTTTTCGGCTGATGCTTTCCACTGGGCCTAGTTCCTGTAGTTGATATTGCCGCTCGCGCGGAGCCGGGTCACCTCCTTGATGACGGTCCGGGGGTGTGTCGACAGCAGTTGTCCCTGGTCCAGGACGTGGAATTGGGTGCTGTCGACGATGACGGTGAGGACTTTGCCGCGGTGGATCGTGCCGACCTGTAGCTTGCAGCCGGCGACTTTCAGCCCGCCGCTGTTGGACACCACCCGCTGCACCTGGAGCGGACCGGCTGGAGCAGCGGGCGGGTCCCCGGCCAGGCGGGCACCGTGCAGTCGGCCCCGCTGCGCGGGGGTGAGAGGACTGGGCCGGGTTTTCACCAGCACTCCCTCGTCGAGGACCTGGATCAGCCGGGCGTCGATGCGCAAGGTGACCCGCTTGCCGGCCAGCGGCAGACCGACACTGATCAATCTGCCCGCCAAGCCAACACAGCCGGCGCCGTTGACCAGCCGCTCGACCTGCACGACCGCGTCCGCGGCCAACTCGCCGACCGGGACGGCATCCGCGGGGGCCGGGCGAGCCGGTCGTCCATCCCGAGCGAGCAAACGCGCCAAATCGGAGTCGCTGAGCATCACCGGGTGGGTCTTGAGCAGCTTGCCCGCGTGAAACAGATGCATCGTGGTCGCGTTGACCCAGACCGTCACCTGCCGCCCGGCCATCTCCCGGCCCAGCCAGATCTGCCGTTTGCCCGCGGTCATGTTCCCGCTGCCGGGCACGATGCGGTCGAACTCCACCGCGACCGGAGACCCGGCAGCGCAGACAACGACGGACTCGGCAGACGGCTCGGGCACCGACCGACCAGATACGGCGAGCGGCACTGCTGCCAATTCGGCAGGAAGGCGCAACGGCAGGTCCGCAGCCTCGTCTTCGGCTTGGTGCGCCACCGGGCGAGCGCGCCGGGTGAACCGCGAGGCCGGGGTCGCCATGTCCAAGGCCTGATGAGGACGCGCCGTGTTGTAGTCGGCCACCCAGACATCCAACGCCGCCTGAGCATGCTCAAGATCCTCAAACGGCGCGTGGGCGGCCAGGAACTCCTGGCGCACCGTCTTGTGCCAGCGCTCGATCTTCCCCGTCGTGGTGGGTGAGCGCGGCTTGGTGTTGCGCACCGTCACACCGTTCTCCCGGCAGATCCGCTCGAACAGCACCTCGGTCGCACGGGGCTTGGTGAACCGGCCGGTGAACTGCTTGCCGTTGTCGGTGAGCACCTCCTCCGGCACCCCGTAGGTTCGCATCGCCGCGGCGAACGCCCGGCACACCGCACGCCCGGACGCGCGGACCACCAACTCGGCGATCACGATGAACCGGGAATGGTCGTCGATCCCGGTGACCAGCTTCAGCTCCCGCCCGTCGGCCAGCATCACCCCGCCCATCACATCCATCTGCCACAGCTCCATCGCCGTCTGGCGCTCCCAGCGCTTATACGACGACCGCGGCCGGCGACGCCGCCCCGGGACGATCAACGTGTTGCGCACCAAAATCCGATACAACGTCGCCAGCGACGGCACCGGTTCCACACCGCGCACCGCCAGCTCATGCGCCAGCCGCTGCGGCCCCCACCGCGGATGCGCCCGCCGCAGCTCACACACCAGCGCCTCCACCGCCCCCGCCGTCTGATGCGGGCACTGCTGGGGACGATGCGAACGATCCGCCAACGCGGCAAGACCCCCATCGCGATACCGGCGCACCCACGCGTGCACCGACTGCCGCGACACCCCATGCCGTTCGGCGACCTCGGTCACCGGACAACCGGCCTGAACCTCCAGCACAGCGCGATACCGCTGCTCCATGACGCTCAACTCCACCAGCGCCAACCCGACCTCCCACATGATCGTCACCGATCACACAGCAAGGCAGGTCAGCCAGACAGGTGTAAAGCATCAACCGAATCGGCCGCGTCAAGCATCAACCGAGGTAGGACAGGAGTCCGCGTTCTTGCGGATGAGAACTTTCTCTATGTCTTTAAAGGCGGCCCGCTGCGCGGCCCGCCGGGCGCGCCGGTCGGCAAGCGTGCCCGGCTGCGGCTCTTCGGCCGGTCCGGGCACGCACCGCCCCGCGCGCCCGAGGGTCGGCAGAGGCCACCAGTAAGAGGGTCAGAGTCACTCTCTTCGCTCCTCGTCATGTCGGCTGGGCGTTGGCTACTTGCTACCTGTCCCGCCAGCCCCGTCACGGAGATCGCCTGACTACGGCCGTTGAGAACTTCCTCGCGCTCGGATGGTTCCAATGAGTTCCGGTCGTCGTGGCTCAGCTAGTGGTGGGCCGTCACACTGATACAGATTGCGATCGCGCTGTGGCTGGTCACCTCACAGAGTTAAGGGCGATCGAAGGGCCGGGGCTTCGCCCTGGCCCGCCGAGCCACCAAGGTGCGCGTCTGCATACTGCTGTCGCCAGCGACCAGCCCCATACGCTGTGCCACTGTGCGGATTTGCCCCCCGACTGCGCGGCGAGGTGTTGCCCGTGTGCCGAGGATCGTGGAAGTGCAGACACTTGGGCCCCATCTCTTTCAACGCGTCCGCCCACTTGGCCTCACGCCGGACTTGCCGCCCCGTAGTCACCCGCCACGGACGCCGAGGAACACGTAGGCGTCCTAACCGTCCGCGACGAAGTCCCGCAGGTGATCGGTCAGCGCAGGAATGATGGCCGCCGGGATGCCGACCACACGCTTGCCAGCCCGCCACTCCGGCGGACTCAGCTCATGAGCAGGCGGACGCTTTTGGACGAGACGGCGTGATGGACCCATACGGGCAGACTATTTCTTGCGTTTTGACGGGCGGCGATTGGCCAGCTTGCGTCCGCCAAACAAGAATCGCTTTATGCGCTCCCTGATGCTTTTCTGCTCTCCGCTCAGCCGGTTAAGCGGTTCCTTCGATAGCCACGAGAGGTTCTCAATGACGATCGATCTCTTTCTGTTCGCTTCATGAGGCGCGCCAAGGAGGCCCACCAGTTTCCAAGCAATATGGGACGTGATCGTGTTCTTCTTGCCGTAGGCCCGCTGACTGGCAGTGAGCGCGTCGAAGAGTAAGGAGTGCGCTTTCGCCGTTTCGCCTTGTGAGTGGAGGGTGGTGGCGAGGTTGGCGATCGCGTTGAGGGTTTGGGGGTGTTCCTCGCCGAGGAGACGGCGGCGGGCGTCAAGGACCTGTTCTGCCATGGTGCGGGCGCGGTCGTACTCGCCTTGTGAGTGCAGGGTGGTGGCGAGGCCGGCGATCGCGTTGAGGGTGTGGGGGTGTTCCTCGCCGAGGAGACGGCGGTGGGCGTCAAGGACCTGTTCTGCCATGGTGTGGGCGCGGTCGTACTCGCCTTGTGAGTAAAGGATGGTGGCGAGGTTGGCGATCGCGTTGAGGGTGTCGGGGTGTTCCTCGCCGAGGAGACGGCGGCGGGCGTCAAGGACCTGTTCTTCGAGGGTGCGGGCGCGGTCGTACTCGCCTTGTGAGTAAAGGATGGTGGCGAGGCCGGCGATCGCGTCGAGGGTGTGGGGGTGTTCCTCGCCGAGGAGACGGCGGTGGGCGTCAAGGACCTGTTCTGCCATGGTGTGGGCGCGGTCGTACTCGCCTTGTGAGTGCAGGGTGATGGCGAGGTTGGCGATCGCGTTGAGGGTGTGGGGGTGTTCCTCGCCGAGGAGACGGCGGCGGGCGTCAAGGACCTGTTCTTCGAGGGTGTGGGCGCGGTCGTACTCGCCTTGTGAGTGCAGGGTGGTGGCGAGGTTGGCGATCGCGTTGAGGGTGTCGGGGTGTTCCTCGCCGAGGAGTCTGCGACGTGCCTCCAGTACCCGCTCCTCCAGGTTGCGAGTCCGTTGGTACTGTCCGGCGCTACGGAGGAGAGTTGCCTGGTAAGCCGAGGCGGTGACGGTTTCGAGGTTGTCCGCGCCAAGGGCTGCGGTGAATGTCTCGACGAGCCGATTCTGCAATTGAGTGGCCTGTGCCCATTGACCTTGTCTATAGAGCGCTTCAACTAAATCTCGGCCAGCGCGCAGGGTTTCTACATTGTCCTCCCCGAGCTTCCGGATTCTGGCCTGATAGACCTCCTCCTGCGCTTGCCGCGCCCTGTGATGGTCGCCTTGACTCAGCAGAATCAGCCCCTGGGTGTTGCGGCAGCGGAGATACTCCAGGGCGTCGGTGGGAAGCTGCTTGGCCGACTTCAGCGCGTCCTCGACGACCGCAGCCGCCCGGTCCGACCTTCCCCGGGCCAGGAGATATCGCCCGACCCGGTCCAGCAGGTCGATCGTTCCGGCGATGTCGACGCCGAGCCGCCGGGCGTGCTGTGCGCTTGAGAGAGCGTGGGCGAGCATCGTTTCGCAGGTCGGCCAAGATGCGGGATCGCCTACCTCATTGGGAAACGCGGTGCTCATTGTCGCGAGCGCAAACGCTGCCCAGCGGGACTCGTCCGCAGCGAGTTCGGTGCGAGTGACGGCTTGCACCATTCGATGGATCGACATGAGGCCGTCACCGGTCTTGGCCAGGGAGTACTCCCGGAGGGCCTTCGTGGCCTCGGTACGGCGGAATGGGTCCGTCAGCGCCTCGGCCAACTCGGCAGGCATGCCTGGTACCGGAACGAGCCGGTCCAGAGGGATCGCCTCGGCCCCGAGGAAAGCAGCGAGGCGGAACAGGGCCACGGCGGCCGGGGACCGGTCGGCCAGGCGGTCGAAGGACACCCGCCACGTGGACGCGATCGTCGCCTGGTGGTTTCCGGTTCGTCCCTGCATGAAGAGTTCCGGCGACTGCTTGTGGAGTTGGTCGAGGTAGTCGGTGGCGGCCATTCCGTCCGCGATGACGCTCGCCGCCTGTTCCAGCGCCAGAGGCAGACATCCCAGGGCGTCCGCGAGGTCCTTTGCCGTGTCAGCGCTGGATACCCTTCCCCAATGCCGCAGATATTCCACCGCGGCGGGGACGGGGAGAACGTCGAGGTGCCGGAGTTCCGCATGGGGCCATTCCGGCCGCCGGGAGGTGATGAGCACATGCCCCGTGTGCCGCTCAGGAAGCAGCGGTAAGAGCTCGTCGGGGTCCTCGGCGTTGTCGAAGATCAGCAGCCAGTTATTACGGCGGCGCAGTGCCTGGCGAAGCGCCGCTATCGCCTGGTCATCCTGCTCGAACGGCAGACCCAACTCCGTGGCGAGCTCGGCGTAGTCTCCCCGCAACGTGGACGGATCCTCGGCCCGCACCCACCACACCAAGTCGTAGGCAATACCGTGTCGAAAAGCGTATTCGACGGCAACCTGGGTCTTACCCAGCCCACCCAGGCCAGTGATCGCCTGGACGGTGGAGGTCGAGCGGTTCGCCCGCAGGGCGCGATACAAATCCGCCATCATGTCATCGCGTCCGGTAAAACGCGGGTCTGGGCGGTGCCCGCGAAGTTCGCACACCTCCTGCTCGGCACCGGGAAACCGGACCCGCTTCCCAGACCTGTTGGGGAAGCCGGCTCGTGCGACCCGCTCCGCGCGCTCGGCCACCCCGGCCAGCAGTCGGCGCCGGGCCTCATCCTCGTCGTCCACATCCCGGAGGTCGATCGGCACGAGTGCCCCTATCGACGGCGAAACGTCGCCACCGCCGTCGTCCACGCGGACGGGAATCAGGGCTCGTTCCCTGCCCTGAAGTCCTAGGTACTGAGCGGCGGTACGAGCCGCCACTTCTGCATCATGCTCGGCAGACAGAACGTAGAGGGTGTGGCGGCAGGTGGACAGCGCCTCATCAATCTTGTCGAGACGATTGTCCCCAGGCCGGATATCCCACGCCTTGAGGATCACTCCATATCCGGCGCTTTCCAGTTCGAACGCGATCCACTCCGCCCACTGCACGTCAGTGTCCGCATGACTGACGAAAAATTCTGCGGTGTATTCGGTATCCGACACAGAATCTCCTGGGCTCCGCCGCGTGGCCTGCTTCTCTTCAGGAGTCAACGGTCCGAAGCGCCTGGGAATCGGGGGTCACGTGGGGATCGACTCACCGAGTCGGCGACGCCGGCCAGCAGTCGATCGCGAGCCTCGTTCTCCTCTACGCCTACCAGGTCGACGTAGACCAACGGCCCGAGCAGCGGGGCCACGTCACATGCAGCAACCCTCACCGGAATGAACCGTCGCTTTCCCCCGAGTAACGTCTGGCGATAGGCCGCTGTCCACTCCGCTCGGGTGAAGAGAGAAGCGAGATAGTTAGGCGAGAGCACGCCTAGAGTACGCTGGCAGGTCGCCAACGCGTGGTCCATCTCCGCCATAAAATTGTCCCCAGGACGGAAATCCCATATTTGAATGGTGGTTGTGTATCCAGCGGTCTCTAGCGCTGCGGCGATCCACGTCGCCCAGCCCTCATCCTTCCCGTTGAAGGTTATGAAGAAGTCTTTCGACTTGCTCACGACTGGACCGTTCTCCGCCATGGTGCTCTCCGCTGACGCCGGGATAGTCCGCTTAACTCTACGCAACATGCCAGCGCGCAACACACCGATGCCGTTGAGGTGACCGAGACATGTCTCAAAACCCGTCCGAATACTGGATTAAGTGACTGCCGAAAAAGTCTGGCCAGGCCCTATAGCGCGTCGGTGGGAGGGTCAGACGGAAGAGGAGGCGGCGAACGGGGGTGTCGCTGGACGGGCCTCCTACCAACCGTTGGTCTTGCGCGCCACTGCAGTGATCGTCGCGCCGCCAACAGGTGGTACTCGCGGAGTCTCCTCGCCCAGGTGGGGCCGTTTTCGGACGCATACCCCGTCGCGCATCCGACCCCGTGATAAATACGGAGCGCCGGCACTCGTCGGTCCGGGCAAACTGCTGTACAGCAATCCGTACAGCAACACTGCCTTACGCGAGCACACTGCACCGCTCGTCATCTGCCGATTGAGCAGCGCCAGGAGCCATCTACGTCGTGACTGGCTCCCGTTTGCAGCAGGAAGTCAGGGATCCCGATCGCGGCTACGTGCTTCGCTCCCTTTATGGGATTGGCTGTGCGTAGTCACGGTAATGGCCGATGATGGCGGTTATGGCGGGACGTGTGCAGGTCTGGGCAGGGGCCGGGGTGACGGTCCTGGCAGTTACCGGTTTAAGCGTCTACTTCGCGACCGTGGGGCTGGAAAACGCCGACAAGCTCGCCAGCGTGGTCGGGGCGCTGGTAGCCGTGGCCGGACTGGCAGTGGCGGTGTACGGACTGGCCGCACCATCCGCTGTGAGTAGACAGGTGTCGCAGCGAGCCACGGCGTCAGGCTACGGCCGGGTGACCCAGATCGGTGGGCACCAAGTACCTGCCAACGGTCCAACAGTTGGCGCTGCCCCGGACCGCATGGCGCAGCACGGCACGGCGTCTGAGGGTGGGTCGGTCACCCAGATCGGCGGCGACCAGAACCCGGACCCTTCAACCCAGCCATGACCGGCCATGCACAGAACCCGGGCATGGTGTCACAGGACGCCAAAGCCTTCGGTCGGAGCTATGTCAACCAGGTCGGCGGAGACCAGCACATTCATCATCACTACCCGCCGATGGGCAGTGCGGTGGCGGCGGGAACCGAGACGATGAGGGGGACGACACCGGGACGTGTGCGTCCGGGCAGGCCCCTGACCCAGGTAACCGATCCGTTCGCATTGGAGGTGCACCACGCCATCGAGTCGGCTACGGCCAGTCTGCCGCAGCTTCCAGCGTACGTGCCGCGCGAACACGACCACGAGCTGGCGCGGGCCGTGCAGGCCGCCCTGGACGGGCACAGCGCGATCGCGGTGCTGGTCGGTAGGTCCTCAACCGGTAAGACCCGCGCCTGTTGGGAGGCTTTGCAGCCGCTGCGCAAGACCGGCGGGTGGTGGCTATGGCACCCGATCGACCCAACTCGTCCAGATGCGGCACTGGCCGATCTAGGGCGGATCGAGCCTTACACGGTCGTGTGGTTGAACGAGGCCCAGTTCTACCTGGCCGACCCCGCCCTGGGTGAACGTGTGGCCGCCGGTCTTCGGGAACTCCTGCGCGATGCCAGCCGGAGGCCGGTGCTGGTGCTGGCCACCGTGTGGCCCGACCACTGGGGAACCTTGACCACAATCAGCCATCCCGATGTGCACTCCCAGGCACGGGCGCTCCTAACCGGGCACAACATCTGGGTGCCGGAGACTTTCGCCGGCACTGACCTCGATGCCTTGGCCATTCACTCCGCATATGATCCGCGACTGCGACAAGCCGCCAAGTACGCGGGCAACGGTCAGATCACCCAGTACCTGGCCGGGGTCCCGGTGCTGGTGGATCGCTATCGAGGCGCTCCGCCAGCCACCCGGGCGCTGATTCACGCGGCGATGGATGCCCGCCGGTTGGGGTGCGGGCCGCGCCTTCCGCTGGCGCTGCTGGTCGGCGCCGCCCCGGGGTATCTGACCAACCGTGAGTGGGAGCAGACCAGCGAGGATTGGTTCGAACAGGCGTTGAACTACACCGCGACCCCCTGCAACGGCATCCCCGGAATCCTTACCCCGGCCAAGGCCGCGGCCCTCCGTAATCGCCGCCGAGGGGCCCCTGGACTTCAGCCCGCAACCAAGCGCGGACCGGTATATCGGCTAGCCGACTACATAGACCAGTACGGCCACACCCACCGCGCCGAACAGATTCCGCCGATCGATTTCTGGACTGCTGCCGCAGCTCATGCACATCCTAGCGACCTGAGAGCCCTGGGAGACGCCGCCTGGAATCGTGGTCTGTACCGTGGACTCCGCTCAGCTCCATAAATACGCCACCGCCCACGGTGAGCCCTATGCCGCCGCTGCTCTGGTCGACCATCTGCACGCGCTGCACCCAGCCGACCCCCGGGCCGCAAACTGGGCCACTGCTCACGTCATCCTCGACGACCCAGCTGGCGTGGGCGAGCTGCTGGATGGGCTGCGCCAGGTTGGGGCACATGAGCAGGTCACCGCACTGCTGGCCCGTGGCCCCGCCGCCCATGTTGGCCTCGACGACCCAGCTGGCGTGGGCGAACTGCTGGATGGGCTGCACCAGATAGGGGCACATGAGCAGGTCACCGTGTTGGCCGAGCGGGCCGCTGCGCATGTCGCCCTCGACAACCCCCATGGCGTGGTGCGCGTGCTGGACAGCCTGCAGAAGGTCGGGGCACATGAGCAGGTCACCGTGTTGGCCGAGCGGGCCGTCGCCCATGCCACCTTCGATGACACAGATGGCGTGGGCGTGTTGCTGGACAGCCTGCAGAAAGTCGGGGCACATGAGCAGATCACCACACTGCTGGCTTGTGATCCCGCCATCCATGTCGCTCTGGACAGCCCGTACAGCGTGGGCGAATTGTTGGACAGCCTGCAGAAGGTGGGGGCACATGAGCAGGTCACCGTGTTGGCCGAGCGGGCCGTCGCCCATGCCACCTTCGATGACACAGATGGCGTGGGCGTGTTGCTGGACAGCCTGCAGAAAGTCGGGGCACATGAGCAGATCACCACACTGCTGGCTTGTGATCCCGCCATCCATGTCGCTCTGGACAGCCCGTACAGCGTGGGCGAATTGTTGGACAGCCTGCAGAAGGTGGGGGCACATGAGCAGGTCACCGTGTTGGCCGAGCGGGCCGTCGCCCATGCCACCTTCGATGACACAGATGGCGTGGGCGTGTTGCTGAGCAGCCTGCAGAAGGTCGGGGCGCATGAGCAGGTCAGCGTATTGGCGGAGCGGGCCGTCGCCCATGCCACCTTCGATGACACAGATGGCGTGGGCGTGTTGCTGGATGAGTTGCGCCAGGTTGGAGCATACGAGCAGGTCAGCATGTTGGCCGAGCGAGCCGTCGCCCATGTTGACCTCGATGATCCGGATGACGTAAACCGGGTACTGGCTGGGCTGCGCCAGGTTGAGGCACATGATCAAATCACTGCACTGCTGGCCCGTAACCCCGCTACCCACGTCGCCCTTGATGACCCAGATGGCTTGGGCGTGTTGCTGGATGGGCTGCGCCAGGTTGAGGCACATGATCAGGTCACTGCACTGCTGGCCCGTAACCCCGCTACCCATGTCACCCTTGATGGCCCTGACGAGGTGGGGTGGCTGCTGTACAGGCTGTGGGAAATTGGGGCGTACGAGCAGGTCACCGTGTTAGCCGAGCGGGCTGCGTCCCATGTTGACCTAGATGACCCGTACGGCCTGGGCGGCCTGCTGGACAGTCTGTGGAGGGTGGGGACAGACGAGCAGGTCATCGTGCTAGCCGAACGGGCCGCGGCCCATGTTGACCTCGATAACCCGTACGGGTTGAGCGGCCTGCTGAACGAACTGTGGGAGGTCGGGGTGTATGAGCAGGTTGCAGTGTTGGCCGAGCGGGTCGCTGCCCATGTCGCGCTCGATTATGTAGACGAGGTAGGCGGACTGCTTGATGGACTGCGGAAAGTGGGGGCAGACGAGCAGGTCACCGTGTTAGCCGAGCGGGTCGCTGCCCATGTCGCGCTCGATGATGTAGACGAGGTAGGCGAACTACTGAGCAGGTTGCGGGGGATTGGAGCTCACGACCAAGCCGTTGCATTGGCCGAGCGGGCCGCCGGTGCAGGCCAATTCGATCATTTCATGAACATTGGTGATCATAGGGAGCGGTTCCGGTTCGGGCTGGAGCCGGACATGACCGCCGCCGCTGCCTGGACATGGGACGATCTTGAATAGCCAGTGACGTCTTTTCCGTAGACGCCGCGGCGCTGGCCTTCCCACGGGACATGTGCGGGATGATCTTGCGAGCACTGCGGAATGCGCCCCGCGTTCACGCACCTCGGGCCAGATAAGCCCGCCAGACCCGTCACCGCTCTCCTAAGCGGTGCTCTTTGTGCTTCCGCGGGGGCTTCCGGTGTGTCCTCGGGCCTGACGGCCCTGCTGTACGGGTCTCCTTGTCACCGGATGACCTTGTGATTTCGCCATTTACGTACATGCGAACAGAGGAACGCCCGCGGGTATGGTGGCCGCCGTGCAGAGGCTCGCGCTCTTCGACCTGGACAACACACTCGTCAACCTGGATGAGGCGTTCCAGGTGTGGGTCGGAGAGTTCGTAAAGGAACATGGGTTGAAGCGCGAAGCGGCTGACTGGTTGATCTCCCTCAATCGGGCCAGCTATCCGCACCGTGAAGTTTTCTTCAGCAAAGTCCGGGACCGTTTCGCCTTGTCGGAGCAGGTTGATGAGCTGTGGAGCTGCTACCGCCAGCGCATGCCGTACCTCGTCCGCTGTGGGCCCGAGGTGATGAACGGGCTGTCTCGACTCCGCGCGTCGGGCTGGAAAATGGCGATCATCACCAATGGCACTGCGGACAACCAGCTCGGCAAGATCCAGCAGACAGGACTGGCTGAGGTCATTGATGCTTACGCGCTCTCAGGGTCTCGACGACGGCTGAATCCTGGTTCTGGATCACTTTTGGTGCCAGGGCCACGGAGGGTCACCGACTCCACGATCATGAGCGGTCGTGACTGACGATCTCCTCCAAGACCTCTGGCTCGGCCATATCCCTGACGTCGCGGTCAACACCCTCACCATCAGCGCCAACCGCGTGACCGTCCACGCCACGACAACCACGGACCTCATGCCGAGTGCAGGACGCGCTTGCGCAGGAGTTCGAAGCCGGCGCGACCGAACATCTGCCGCTTGAGCATCTTGTTGTTCTGGCCCTCGACGGCGCCGGAGCTGTAGCGCAGGCTGAGCCCGGCGACGACCGCGTCGAGGTCCTGGACGAGGCCGTCGGCGAAGGTTCGCAGGGCCGGGACCTGGTCCTGCTGGACGCGTGCGATCCAGTCCTTGAGCTTGTGGCCGCGGCGGTTGTTCATCAGCTCGGCGAAGGCTCTGACATGCTCGGCGGTGCGGGCGAGTTCCGGGACGCGGGCGAGGATCTGCTTGAGTTGCTGGGCATCGTCGGCTTTGAGCCGGTCGGGATGGCGAGTGATCCAACTGGTGACATCCCTGACGGAAGGCGTTCGGCGACGCGGAGCCTGGTGCGGAAACGCTTCGCGGAGCCGGTGGACGTACTGCCGGACGATCTGTTCCTGCCCGGGGTATCCACGCTGTTGGATCTCCGCGAACAGACGGCGGGCGACAGTGCATCCCTCGGCGAACCGTTGGTCGAGGTAGGGCTTGAAGGGGTCGAGGATGCTGGTGCGGCCGGTCCAGCGGCCGACCAGCAGCTCGTCGGGGTCCTTGGCGCCTGCCAGCCGGCGGACGGTGTTACGGGCCAGCCCGAGCCGGCGGGCGATGGTGCGTAGGCCGACGCCGTCTTTCAGCATTCCATGGACGATGGCGTGCTGTTCACGGACGCGGTCCGACAGACGGCCGGAGCGTCGTGGTTCGACGGTGACGGGCGGCAGGGTCACAGGCTGGGCCCGACCGGTTGGCGGTGCAGGCTCGGGCAGGAGCGCGCGGTAGTGCAACACGGTCTTCTCGACGGCTTCGGCCAGGTTTTTCCACAGGTGGAACCGGTCGGCGACGTGGATGGCGTCCGGGGCGCCCAGTCGTGCGGCCTCGGCGTAGGAAGCTGAGCGGTCGCGGCAGATGACCTTCACGCCGGGGTGCTGGGCCAGCCAGGACCGGACGGTCTCGACGGTGCGGTCGGGCAGCAGGTCGACCGGACGGCGGGTCTCGATGTCGACTAGGACCGTGGCATAGACATGGCCTTTGCGCAGGGCGAACTCGTCGATCCCCAGGACGCGTGGGACTTGGGGGGCAGCCTCGGGCAGCGCGCGTATCAGCCTCAGGAGGGTGGAGCGGCTCACCGGGACGGCGAAGGCATCGGCAAGGCGGGAGCCGGCCCGGCCGGCCAGCATCAGAGCCAGTCGCTGCAGCGCGCTCTGCAGTCCCTGACTGCGCCGCCCGTGCCGGAAGGTCAGACCGGCCACCTGCTCAACGAAGGTGGTTCGCGCACAGGCTCGTTCCCGACAGCGGAACCGGCGGACCCGTAACTCGATCACCACTCGACGCTGAGCTGCGGCGCTGTCATCGAGGCGGCGCACATAGCTGCTGTGCACCCGGGCCGAGGCCGTCCCGCACGACGGACACGCCGCCCCGTCCGTGGTTGTCGTGGCGTGGACGGTCACGCGGTTGGCGCTGATGGTGAGGGTGTTGACCGCGACGTCAGGGATATGGCCGAGCCAGAGGTCTTGGAGGAGATCGTCAGTCACGACCGCTCATGATCGTGGAGTCGGTGACCCTCCGTGGCCCTGGCACCAAAAGTGATCCAGAACCAACATTCGCGCGTCGTCGACACAGGGGTCGAAGGAGTCCGTAAGCCCGACATCAGGCTGTTCAAGGTCGCGGCCCAGCGCTGCGGTTTGCCCCTCGAAGGCGGGGGATGGATGGTCGGTGACAACCTTCTCGCCGACATCGGCGGGGGACAGGAGGCCGGGCTACGTACGATTTGGATCGACCGAGGCGTTTGGGTCGGCCACGATCACAGCGCCGATCATGTCGCCACCGACGTACTCCAAGCCATCGAGATCATCGAGTGTCATGCGTAGACCTGACGACAACAGTGACGACAACATCGGCCACCGCGAGCACACGTCAGCAGCCTTCCACAGCCTTCTGACCTCGGGTCTGTCGAGAGGAGCAGGGTGATCGCTCCGCCTGAAAAGCGGAAGGTCGGCGGTTCGACCCCGCCCCTGACCACATCATATGACCAGCATAAACGCCCCGAGCCATCCGGCTGCGGGGCGTTTTTGATTCGAATGACAGCAACTCTGACAGCAACATCGGTCAGCGTGCTGTCGACGATTATGGCCCTGCCTCTGCTGATTGCGGGGATACAAACGGCCAGGAGCGATCTAGAAGGCCTCGGACGTGGCCGTCGGCGTTGCCGTTATGTCCCGGCCGTCCGTCCCTCCAGCAGGGCGGTTCCGAGCGGCGTGAGTGAGTGCAGGACGGCGGGACCGGCGCGGCGGGTGTCGATCAGCCCGGCCTCGCGGAGCACCATGGTGTGGCGGCTCGCCGCGGCGGGCGAGATCTGAAGCCTGCGGGCGAGCTGGGTGGTGGTCGTGCAGTGGTCGAGGGCCGACAGCACAGCCGAACGGTTCCTGCCCATAAGGGCTGCCAGGTCGCGGCAGCCGGCCGTCGCGGAGCTCCAGCGGTGCCGATGCTCGATCGGGTAGATCAGCACCGGCTCCAGCCGGGGATCCGCCAAGGACACCGGCACGCGCTGGCAGAAGTAGGACGGCACGAGCCGCAGGCCGCGTCCGTCGAGTCGCAGTTCCTTGTCGACGACGTAGGCGACCTCCAGCACTGGTGGCTTCCAGCTCATGAGCGGGGACATCCCGGTGAGCAGTCCTTCGACCCCCGCGTCGAGCAGGCTCGCGGACCGGCACGCGCGCTCGGCGGCGAGCGAGGAGCGGACGAGCGACTCACACGGGGCGATGGCGGCCTCGTAGTAGGTGCGCAGCCCGTCGCAGAGCGCGGTGAGCGTGGTGACGTCCCCCTCGGCCAGAGGGCGAACCCACCCCGGCAGGGGGTGCCGCGCGGCCAGCAGGCACAGCTCGTCGGCGAGTCGGCCCTTCGGGGTCCGGAGGATCGCCTCCAGGCCGTCCGCGAGGCCGCCACCCGCCTCACGCGGGGTGAGGAAGTCGGGGAAGTACGGCGCCGGCGGGGCGAGTACGTCGAGAAAGCGGGCCCCGGCCTTGATCCGCGCGTTCCGTTCCGGGTGGGCGCGGAGTTCGGCGAGCCAGGGCGTGAAGGCCGCCGGGCGCACCCGGTCACGTAGCCGGAAACGGCTGAGCAGCACCTCCCACAATGGATCGGGTTCACCCGCGAGGCTCACGCGGGTGAGATCATCGGCGGTGAAATGAATTCGCAAGATCCCCATTCTGCCCCCCGGGAAACCGCTGCCGTGACGCCCCCTGTGCATCGGCTTCGAGGCTACAACACCATTCGATTAGTCGCCGGTCAGGGCGGTAAAGGCTGAATAGTGGTGGATCCGAAAAGCGTGCACCCGCCGCTGGTCCGCTCCGCTTTGATCAATGTTCATGGTGCGTTATCCCAGTTCACGGCCTGGTCGATCTTCAGATGGGTGACCGTTGATATTTCTCAGGGCGGGCTCTGATGCGTGGGCGGAGTTCATCCGCCGGGTGTTGTCCGGCGTGAGGGGTTACTCCCGTTCACAGTGGTCGAACGCTCTGACCAGGACCATTGACTTGGGGAGTAAACGCGTTGCCCGGCCGTTTCCGTGTGAGCCAGTCTGGTGCCCATCCGATCGATCAGTTTCACCACGGGGAATTGGAGCTTGAGTTGTCTGACAGGAGAATGCTGGGCCTAGCCTCGCTGGCCGTCGGCGTCGTGATGGCGTGCGCCGTCACCCTGCCGGCGGCGGCCGCCGGATCGACCGCCTCGGGGCCGGGCGGCGACCCGGTGCCGCTCGGAACCTGCACTGCCGGGGTCATCTGCGGGACCGTCCAGAACGCCGGCGGATCCGACGACGATCTGTGGATCATCAACAACTGGCCGCCGGACACCGCGTCCGGAGCCTTCTTGAGCCCGGGGGAGACCTCGACCAAGTACTTCAAGGACACCGACGGCTTCTACATCCCCACCGGATGTAAGGGAGTCCGCAGCTGGGCCCCGGACCTCTCCGGAGGGGCCTGGTACAAGATGCCCGACACCTTCCACTCGACCATCAGGCTCGACTGCTGAGTCGCCCGGGCGGGAGGTTAGGTCCCCGCCTCGACACGAGTTCCAGCGGCCGGTTGCCGGTCTTGTACTGGTGGGGATGGGCTTGGGGGCAAGGGCGGTGTCGGAACGGGGGGTCCGGCACCCCTGGCCCATCCCTGCCAGGTCACTTTGGAAACGACTCGACAAAGCTAGCAACTACCTCTGTCTGGTATGCAGGCTGTGGACCACGAACCGGATGATCGTGATAGGAAGTGCTCCTCGTTTTGTCGGACCATCTCAACTATCTCGTGATGATCCGGAACGTGGGCTTTGCCCTGACCACATCACATGGCCCGCACGAAGACGTGAACGGGTGGACCTGGTCGCCCGCCGTGGGGATCACGTCCTTTCCTCGCGTTGACGGCATGTCTGGGGGCGCTGGCGTATGGCCAGGCCCAACCGGATCAATCAGTGGGCCGGCTACGAGGTGGGAGGGCTATGGGCGTTTGTTTGTTAGGGGGAGGCGGAGGACGAAGCGGGCGCCGTGGAGGGAGTCTTCGATGGTGAGGGTGCCGTTGTGGGCGTGGGCTATGTCGCGGGAGATGGCCAGGCCGAGGCCGCTGCCGCCCGGTTCCCTGCGTCGGCCCTCGTCCAGGCGGACGAAGCGCTCGAAGACGTACTCCCGGTCCTGCGGCGCGATTCCGGCGCCGTCGTCGCACACGGTGATGGCGGCCGAGCCCTTCGCTCGTGCCACGGTCACCTCGACCTTTGTGTCCGCGTGCCGCCGGGCGTTGACCAGGAGGTTGTCGATGACACGGATGAGCTGGATCCGGTTGCCGAGGACGTTCACGTCCCGGCCCGCGTCGACGTGGAGCGGCACGCGACCCGCCGTGGCCGCCACCTCTCGTACCACCAGCGCGCCGACGTCGATCGGCTCGTACGCGGTCGGCTCCCCGGCGTGGAGCCGAGCCAGCACCAGCAGGTCGTCGACGATCGTCTCCAGGCGATCGGTGACCGCCAGCGCCTCCCTGATGGTCTCCTGCGGATCGATGTCGGTGGGGTAGAGCACCGCCTCCTCGAGCCGGGCGCGGAGGCCGGCGAGCGGCGTTCTGAGTTCGTGAGAGGCGGAGGAGGCGAACCGGCGTTGCTCCTCGAACATGTTGGCGTTGTCCACCGCGAGCCCGGCCCGGCTGGCGATGTCGCCGACAAGGGACAGGTCGGCGGAGTCGTACGACAGGGAGGTCTCATAACGGGCCAGGGTGAGCGCACCCAGCACCCGGCGCGGCGTACGCAGCGGCGCGACGATGACCGAATGGGCACCCAACTCCTGATAAGGCCGCCGCCGCTGGATGCCGCACTCCTCCTGTTCCATTCGCTCGGCCAGTTCCTCAGGGCCGAACAGCACCGCGGGGCCGCCGCGCAGCACCCGCGCCATCGGCTCCTGGGAGGTCTCAGGAAAGGCCGGAAGCGGCCCCTCCCACTGCTCGCACTCGACACCGTCCCGGTCCTGTCTTACCACGACCGCCACCCGGTCCACCCCGTCGCCGCTGGGGCCGAGCAGGTCGATCATCGCCCAGTCGGCCAGTCGGGGCACCACCAGGCGAGACAGCCGCCGCAGCGCCTCGTCCACCTTCAGGGTGGAGGCCAGCACGGTACTGGTCTCGGCCATCAGCGACAACCGGTCGGTCAGCTTCTCCAGTGCCGCGAGGGCGGCCGCCTGCTCGTGTTCCACGGCCTTGTGCCGCGACAGGTCGTAGAACAGGACCACCGAGCCCGTTTCCTCCCCGCCCAACGGGAGCGGGGCCGCCATCACGCCCACTGGGAGCAGGCCTCCGGATCCGCGGGTGAACCACGCCTCATCGCTGCGGACGTACACCCCCTCGGCGAACGCGGCCAGAATCTGGCAATCCCCCCGGGGGATCGGGCTGCCGTCGGGGTTGCGGTGCAGCAGGTCGTGGGGGTCGGCCCCGATCAACTGCCGTGCGGGACGATCAAGCAGCCTCTCGGCATACGGATTGACCAGGAGGACCTTCCCCGTAGGGCCGACCACGTACAGACCCACGCGCAGACCATGGAACAGAGCTCTGACGAGTTCCTCGCTGAACCCGTACCTCGCCCAGTAATCCAGGCCATCGCTGTCTGTCACGGCGGCCCCCCTTACCCCCCACCTGTCCAGCCCGCCCAAACGGGGAACAATCCTCTAAGGGTATGTACCTCGCGAGAGACTGCCGTGTGCCCTGGGGAGATCCTTCGTAGATCGTTGTCGACCTAATGCCGAAATATGGTCGTACGGCGCACGTGGCTCGTTTCCACGGCCAGGGCCGATCATGGCCGGGGCGCTTTTGTCCATGGGGGTCGGGTGGAACGTCGGGAGTGTCTTGTTCGTCATTTGAAATGTGACCAGTTCATCAGAACTTGACGGGCGGTTGCGTGACGCGGCCGCCAGGACACACCGGGCCGACCATCTGCGGCGGCTGCGGAAAGTCACCGATGAGCAGATCAGGGGAGCCCAGCACGCTCTGGCGGGCCTGGAGCTGGAGTTGACCAAGGAGAAAAAGGACGTCGCCCGTTTGGAGAGCGGGGTGTCCGCCATGCTGGCTCGCCTGCTGGGCGTTCGCGAGGAGCATCTGGCTCGTGAGCGCGTCGAGGTGGCCGTCGCCCGGCAGCGTGTCGACGGCCATCGGGCCAGGCTGGCCCGGCTCGAGGCGGACGCGCGGGCGGCCGAGGCGGAGCTGGCCGGGCTCGCGACGGCTCCGGCTGAATACGCCGGGCTGCTGGCCGAGAAGGAACGGCGACTCATCGGCGACGGTGATCCCCGTTCCAGAGAGCTGGCCGACATCGGCGCCGCCCTTGACCGCGTGACGGCGGGAGAGCTTGAGCACAGGCAGGCCCACCACGCCGGGCAGGTCGCTCATAACGCCATCGGTGGCGTGCTGCACTATTTGGACTCGGCCCTGGGCGCGTCCACCTGGGATGTCTTCGGCGGCGGCCTGATCGCCGATTCGATCGAGCACGACCGGCTGGGCAGCGCCGACCAGGCGGCCTGGGGGGCCCAGCGGGCCCTGGACGTCTTCTCCCGTGAACTGGCGGACGTCGGCATCTCGGCACGTGCTCGCCTGCCCCAGATCGACACGCGGTGGTTCGCCGACGTCTTCTTCGACAACATCATCACCGATGTGATCAGGCATGACCGGATTGAGCGCAGCCGGGCTGAGGTCGTGAAGACGGCCGGATGGGTCCGGAACATGAACGCGTGTGTGCGGGACCGCCACACCGCGCTGTCCGCCGAGCGTGCGCGGCTGCTGGCAAGGCGAGAGGGGCTACTGAGCGATTAGCGAGGCGTGTGGGGGCGAGGGGCTGTGCGGGGGCACGGTTCGTTGATCGTAATATTGACGATCAACAGGGGGAAAGTTGGCTATTCGGGGGGTTGACGGCTACGGCCGGCGCGTGGGGTACGTAGAGGTCTATCCGAACAAGATCACGGCGGCCGCCGAGGTGATCGCCGACGCGGGACTGGTGCTGACGGCCGGCCTGGTCGGGCTGGTCAGTGCGCTGAACGCGGAGGGGTCGCCCTGGGGTAACGACGAGCTCGGGCGGGCCTTCTTCGACGGATCGGCCGAGGGCATCGGGTTCCGGGAGGCGCGCGACGAGCTGCTCGACGGCATCGCACAGCTCGCGCTGGCCCTGCGGGGGCACGCGGTCGGAGCGGTCCGCATGGCACAGCGCTGGGCGCAGGTCGAGTCCGGCGACAACCCCCGCTTCGATCTCGACGGGGACAGGGTGGCCTCCGGCGAGGCGTCCACGATCCGGCGGGTGGCCGGGCCCGAGGCCGATCACCTGGTGCGCGACGACCCGCCGCCGGCCTGGTACCACGAGGTCGAGCCGTTCCTGCAGCTGATAACCGTCAACTGCAGGATGCCCGACGGTGACTCGATGGGCATGGAGCGCGTGGCGGCGGCCTTCGACCGGATGGCCCAGGTCATCGAAGAGGTGACCGACAGCGCCGCGGGGCACGCCTCGCGGATCTCCACCGAGAACGCCGGGGCCGACATCGAGGCGTTCGGCAACTCGTTCGCCGCGCTGGCCAACGCCGGTGGCGGGTATCTCGCCGACGCCCTGGCCGCGTGCAAGGGCCTCGCCGCCTTCTGCCGCTCCCTGGCGAACGAGATCAAGTCGGCCAAGGCGCAGTTCTACCTGTCGACGGTTTATCTGTTCGGCCTGTGGGCGGTCGCGCGCATCTTCGCCCCGACCCCCGCCGGACCCGCCGCGCAGCTCACCGCGTTGACCGAGACCCGCGTCGCCGGGCTGAACCTGTCGGCGATGCTGCGCACGGCCGAGGCCCGCGCCGCCGCGGCCGGCGCCGTCTACGTCGGCGGTCTGAACCTCGTCGTCCAGGGCAGCCGCCACTGGTACGGCCTGCAGGAGGGTTTCGACGCCCGCGCGTTCAACGAATCGGTGGCGCTCGGTGCGGCCGGCGGCGGGATGACCGGCGCGATGTACCGCGTGATGGGTGACGCCGCCACGAACGGCAGCTCCCTCGCGGCGGTGTTCACCGACTCCACCCCGGGTCGTCTGGCCCTGCACACGGGTGTGAACGCCACCGTCAACATCAGCACCGACGTCGGCGGGAACGCGCTGCAGAACCACGGGAACGTCAACTGGCACGAGATCAGGTGGGGTGAGAACCTGCTGATGGCCGTCGGCATGGGCGTCCACGCCGAGGCCACGAACGCCCTCCACGGCTCCAGCACCGCCGAAGGGTTCGCCGTCCCCGGGACGCGGGGGGAGGTGTCCTCGGGGCAGACCATGGCAGGCCACGTCCACCCTGCCGCCGGTCACGCCCAGGCCTCTCCGGGGGCGTCGATCCCCGTCCATACCGAGCTGTCCGGCCTGGACGCCCAGGCTTCCCCGGCCGGTGCGCACGGCCCCGCCCTCGGGGAGCCCGTCCCGCCCGGCACTCATGTACGGCCGGCCGGCGACCACGATCCCGGCGCCGGGACGATGGTCACCGGTCACGACCCGCGGGGACCCGTTCGCACCGACGCGGGGGACGGCCAGGTGGCGGGTCGTCCCGAGCAGGGCTCGGGCGGCGCGCGGCAGCCCCTCACCGGCGACCTCGCGCCGGCCGACCGGATCCGCCAGGCCGGCTCGCTCGACCCGGCCGGCTCGCTCGACCCGGCCGCCGCCGACCGGACACGGAAGCCGGGGCCGCCGGAGGCGGAGGCACGCCCGGCGGAGCCGAGGGACGACCTGCCGCCCGGCGGGGGGCGTCCGGCCGGCGCGCGCGTCGACCTGGCCGCTGACGGCGCGCCCGCGGTCGCGCGTGACGAGGTGAGGACCGAACTCGCCGGGCCCGGTGCGGTGGCCCGGAACATGTCCGCGGATCGCGTGCCTTCGTCGCGGGAGCCCGCGACCGGAGAGCCCTCGTACAACAAGGTGGCGCAGGCGTTGGGCGATCCGGACGTCCAGGACGCGCATCCCGGGCCGAGGGCCGAGCAGGCGGGTCACCCGGCGACCACCTCGCCGGACGGGGTGGCGACGGCGTTGGCCACGCACCCGGAAGCGGTCAAGACGGCGCATTCCGAGGGGTCCTTGCCCGCGCGCGCCCACCCGTCCGCGGACGGTGGGGATCGGGCGGCGGCGCACTGGACGGACCGGGCGGCGGGCGGGGCGCGTCCGGACGCCCTTTCCGGAGGTCACTCCGGTGACGATGTTCCCGGGCGGCGCGTTCCCGAGGATCGGGCGGTGGGCGGTGGGCGTCCCGAAGGGCTCTCCGGAGATCGTGATCCCGGGCGGCGCGCCCCTGAGGACGGCGACCGTCAGCCGAGGTCCGACAGGGATGGTGATGGTCAGCCGGGGTCCGACAGGGATGGCGACGGTCGGGCGGGATCCGATGGGGACGGTCAGGGGCGGTCTGATGGGGACGACGGGGCCGGCTCGCCGGGGGTCGGATTCGGTCCCGCGGGCGGGCATCAGGTCGGGGGCGGTCCCGCGGGTGTTCCGTTCTCCGAGTTCTGGCGCGATCTTGGTGGGCGGGTGCGGGCCGAGGCTGAACGCCAGGGCACCACGCCTCTGGACGCCATGCAGCAGTTCGCCCTCCAGCGCGCGCTCGCGCGGATCTTCTCCGCCAGCCCGGACGGCTGGATGCTCAAGGGCGGGCAGTCTCTGCTCGCCCGGCACCCGGACAGCCGGGCGAGTACCGACATCGACCTCGTACGGCAGGGCGACACCGACCCCGTACGCATGGCCGCCGAGTACTCCGAGGCGCTGCGGCTCG
This sequence comes from Sphaerisporangium corydalis, assembly GCF_025506355.1. Lineage (GTDB taxonomy): Bacteria > Actinomycetota > Actinomycetes > Streptosporangiales > Streptosporangiaceae > Sphaerisporangium > Sphaerisporangium corydalis. The sequence goes on along the minus strand of NZ_JANZYP010000042.1, from coordinate 43,151 downwards.
ACCTTGGGGACCATCTGAGGTTCGAGCCGAAGTCCGAGGTCCCGCTGATGCACGGCGAGGCGGTGCGGATCGCGCACACCGTACTCCTCGGCGACATGCCGCTCATGGAGCTGAGCGTCGACCTGGTCCCGCCGGCCCGGCCGCTCTGGAAGACGCCGGAGATCATCCCGTTCCCCGAGCACATCATGAGCACCGGCTCCCCGCACGAGCGACCTGACCTGCGCGTCATCTCCAGGGAGGACACTCTCGCCCACAAGATCTCGGGTATGTTCACCCACGGCATCAGGACGTTGGACACCAAGTGCCTCGACTGCGTGTCCAGGGGCGGGGGACTGTTCAGTTGCAAGTCCGGTGATCTGCCCTACCGCTCACAGGACCTGGTCGACACGCTGTTCCTCGCCCTGAACCACCCCTGGGACGGGCCCGCCACGCACGCCATGCTGCGCGGCGAGTTCGCGATGAGGATCGAATGGGGCGAGAACCTGCAGGTGCCCGACCGGTTCGAGCTGCCCAACCCTAACTGGGGCAAGGCCATCGCGAAGTACCTCGCGACCACCCCCGGGATGCCGTACCTGTCGCTGCTGGAGGCCACACCGCTGGCCTCGGCCTTCCTCGACCCGCTCCTGGCGCACGACCCGCCGAACGCGGACTGGAACCCCGCCACCCGGCAATGGGTCGAACGGACGCCGGAACGGCTCCCCGGCCCGGAGTTCACGGTCACGGAGGCCGGAATCACACCTGCCGCGTCCACCGACGGCGTGTCCGGTACGGCGCACCCGTACCAGGCGCGCGCCGCCGACGTCGCGCCCGAGGGGCCGGTGCGGCCGATCGAGGCCACCGGGCACGCGCCGCCGTCCAAGGCGGTCGCCGAGCGGGACATGATCGCACGGTGGAACGAGCTTTCGTCGGGACCGGATGACCCGCGCGGCCTCGAAGCGCGGCTCGACGCGCTCAAGGCACGGACCGACCTGACGACCGGGGAGAAGATCACTTATGTCCGCAAGGAGCTGATGGCCCCCTCCGGGTACGAACCGACCCGGATCTCCGACCTGGACAACAAGAGCCTCCGCCTGTACACCCACCAGAGCGGCGAGGTCTACATCCACGCCGCGGCGCTGATGGCCGACCCGAAGACCACGGTCGAGATCGCGTACATGCCGGATCGGACCTTCGGCACCTTCCAGTGGGAGGCCAACGAGACGCACTTCTCCCATCTGGACGCCGTCCCCGAGGGCATGACCGCCGACGAGGCCAACGCCGTGGCGGTGCGGCGGGCGCTGCGGGGCCTGCCCATCCACGGCGTCGACCCCACCGTGCTGAGCGGAGACCTCGTCGACCTGCACGCCCAGCCGCTCGGCGACGCGCTCGCGATGCGGCGGCGCTTCATCGACGAGTACGGCATCGAGCCGCACCGCGTCCGGCTGGCGCACGCCGACTCGGCGCAGGAGTCGCACTACAGCGAGACCCGTTGGGTCAGGTCGCACATGTTCGCGCTGGACAGGGTCCGTGAGACGCCGGTCGAGGCGCGCCAGGCCATGGTCGACGGCATGCGCGGCACCCGGGAGACCGCGAGGTCGCGCGACGCGCGGGCCCAGGCGGTGGCCGAGCGCGTGTACGCGGCGAACGAGAGGCAGCGGCCCCGGAGCACGGGCACGGGCCGGGAGAAGTACGCGCTGCTGTGGGTCAGGGAGACCCGCGCACAGCCGGTGGGGGGCCGGCACGGCCCGCACCTGGACACCCGGCCGGAGATCCTCCGCCAGACCATCGAGACGCTGCGCGAGTCACAGCCCGACCGGCACATCCTCCTGGTGGGGGACGACCTGTTCGCCAGGCGCCCCGAGCTGCGCGAGGCGTGGGATCGCGAAGGCGTTCTGGACGGCGTCGACTCCTCGACCCTGGTGAAGTTCTGGGACGCGGCGCGCAACGACGGCGTGCGCCTGAACCACGCCGAGCAGGCGCTGTTCTTCCACCGGCTCAACACCGAGCGGGACATCGTGCAGATCGGCGTGGAGAGCGGCGTGCTGGAGATGCCTGCCGTCCTCGGGGTGCCGACGGTGTACTTCGAGGCCCGTGAGCACGACGGCAACAAGGGAAACCGCTGGCAGCTCTACTGGGCGGACTGGCAGTACGGCCGCACAGAAGCGGTGCACGACGAGCAGGGCAATCCGTACTTCGACACCTCGGCCCGTCCGGTGACCGCGTTCCGCGGGACCCGTGACCGGCTTCCCCCGCCGCTGGACGCGATGCGGCGCGTGCTGTACGGCCCCGACCTGCCCGACCCGGCCAACCGCAGGGGCGCGCCGGTGGCCGTCTACCTCCCCGCGAAGGTGGCGGTGACCGCCGACCGGATCAACCGGCTGGTCGAGAGCGGGGAGCTCGCCGAGTGGCCGCGGCGGCTCGGCCGCGGGGTGCTGCTCAAGGCCGAGGAGTGGTACTCCTGGGACGACGCGGACTGGAGGCGGAGCCGGTTCTACACCGAGGAGCTCCACCGATGGCTGCGCACCGAGGTCGCCATCCCGCAGGAGGCCGGCCGCAAGTGGGACGCCATCCGGCTCACGCTCAAGGGCGTGATCGAACCGCGCTTCGACACCGACTCCAGCTACGAGGGCGCCTCGATCGTGCACCCGTACAGGATGCTCGTCTCCGAGCACGAGCTTCCCCCCGCCGAGACGGCGCGGATCGGCGACGCCTTCGACGCCCCGCCCGAGCGGCGCGGCCAGGCCGTCGCCGGGATAATCAAGGACCTTCTGGATAGCCCGGACTTCCGCCGCCAGGCGGTCGACGACCTCCGGATCTTCCGCCTCGACGAGGGAGAGATCCACCACCTGCGGGAGGCGATCGACGAGGCGGTCCAGGTCAACGCGGCCCGCCGCATCGCGCCGTTCGACCTCGGCGGCGACGCGCCGCCCCCGCGGTTCGCCGAACGGCTCGACGTTCCTCTCGGTGAGGGGCGGCCCACGCCCCGGGAGGTGCTGGAGAGGTTCGACGCCACCCAGGCCGGGCTCCCCGAGATGACCAGGCGGGACGCGGTCGCGTACATCGCCGCCAACGCCGAGAGGCGGCCGTGGCTCGCCCCGGCGCGCAACCTCCACCCGGACGTCCAGCGCGTCGTCGCGGCCCTCGACCTCGGCAGGTCGCACGTCTTGGAGCGGCACGCCGGGCACGTCGACGAGGCCGCGCTTCATCGCCGCGCCACCCGGCTGGAGGATCCCGCGCAGACCGACCCGGTCCTGCGCGCCTGGGGGGTCGACGCGTATCGCGGGGGCGACCGCTGGCACCGCTGCCCCGACGTGGCCACGTCCATCCCGGACCTCACCGCGTTCGCCACGGCGCTCGCCCGGGGGCTTGAGCACCCGGAGGTGCAGAAGTCCCTCCACATGTACGTCGACCCCGACATTCGTCCCGACCGGGTGTCGCTGCCGATCGCCGACCTGCTCGGGCCGGACGGGCATCGGTACTGCGTCGGCTACCTGCTCGATCCCCTGGCCGGCAGCGTGGGGGTGGCGCAGGAGGCGCGCGAGACGTGGGTGGAGGCCAGGCGGGCGGGACGCGAGCCGGACGTGCCCGAGCCCACCGCGACCAGGATCGACACCTTCGAGGGCGGCACCATCGACTTCCTGTTCACGCCGAACTCCGTCGGCGACGGCTACGAGGTCATCACGATGTTCATGGAGCCGCCGTTCGCCAAGGAGGGGAGAACCGATGGATGAGCCGTTCCGCCCGCCCGGCGCTTCTTTCGCCACGCTGCTGCGGGTGGCGGGCACCTACTGCCATCCGGAGGCCGACGAGGAGGCGTACGGCGGGCTCGTGCGGCGCGCGCGGCGCGAGCACGACCACGAGATGGCCCTGTTCAAGCAGGACCTGCGTCTCGCCTTGGCGCACCCCGAGCGGGTGCCCGAGGAGGAGCTGCGCCGCCGGGTGAGGTACTTCGACAGGAACGCGCCGCGTTTTCTGCGGCGCCTCTGGCACGACCTCTACCCCGGCGAGGCACCCCCCGGTCAGCCGCCTCCCGGGCGATCGCTTCCCGGTCAGTCGCTTCCCGGTCAGCCGCCTCCCGGACGGTCGCTTCCCGGGCGCGGCGATTGACCTGTGGTCGTCGTGCGCGGACGCCGGCCGGTCAGCTCGATCCGCGCGACGAGCTCCTCGGCGAGGTCGCGGGCCAGCTCGTCCTCCCCGTCCCCCCCTCCGTTCGTGGTGGGGATGGCGGCCCGCATCGCCGCCACCACGGGTTCGAGCAGGCGCCGTGCCTCCGCGACGGTGTCGCCCGAGACCAGGTCGGCGAGCGCGCGCAGGTTGCGGGTCGACAGGTGGCCCGGTGGCAGGTCGGGCAGGAAGTACCGGACGAACCCCAGCCCGTCCGCAGGGAACTCGTGCCGGTCCGCCAGCGGGGCCAGGTCCGCGTGCAGGGCCCGCAGGTCGACCAGGTCTCCCCGGACCGCCTCGGTCACGGCACTCCGGACGTCGTTGGGGTTGGTCCAGTCGCGGACCAGGTCGAGGATCGTCCGGTGCGGCGTGGTGACGGGCGTGCCCTTGACGACCTCGATCTCGCCGGCCGCCAGGCTCGCCACGTGGACCTTGACGGCGCGGGGCGACCGCAGCTCGTCCGGGGCGGTGAAGACCATCAGCGGGGCCGGCACCGAGCCGAGGCCATGCAGGCGGCAGGCCGACTCGTGCGACAGCACCGCGTCACGTTCCGGCCGTTCGGGGCGCTCCCAGCGGAACAGCTCGGGCGACAGGGCCAGCCAGGCCGCGTACGGGTAGCCGTACATCGGGCCGAGCGAGGCGCCCGCGAGCTCGTAGACCCCCCAGTCGAGCTGCATGATCAGGCGCGCCTGGGAGAGGCCGGTGAGCGCCGCGCCGTCGACGCCCAGCCTGGCCGCCTGGGCAGCGGTGATCATCCCTTGCTGGCGCGCGGCCGCTGTCGCGAGCTGGTAGAAGGATTCCTCCCACATCGTTCCTCCAGGGGAAGCGGGCGCCGGGCGGACGATCGGTGCCGGACGAGGCCGACGATCATCCCATATCGTGGTGCCCAGGCTACGGTACGCGGATCTTGGAGATCCCGGTCCGCCCAGGTCCCCACGCGAGACCCACTGTTCACGAGCCGGAAGGCGCCTCCCCGGAGCGGTGTTCGTCAGGTTGTCGCCAGGGCCTCCGTGGGGGACAGGCGGGCGGCGCGGATCGCCGGGTACAGGCCCGCGAGGGCGCCGATCAGCACCGTCGCGCCGACGGCGCTCGCGAGGACCCACAGCGGGACGACCGTGGGCCATTTCTGTGTCGTGGCATACATTCCGGTCACCAGGTAGCCGAGCAGCGCGCCGAACGCGCCGCCGAGCAGTGAAAGCAGCAGCGATTCCATGACGAACTGCGTACGGACCTGGCCTTTCGTGGCGCCCTGCGATCTGCGCAGGCCGATCTCCGAGCGCCTTTCCAGCACCGAGATCACCATCGTGTTGGCGACGCCGATGCCGCCCACGAGCAACGCGACCGCGCCCAACCCGAGGAGCAGCGCGTCGAAGGTCGCGTTGGTGGCCCGGCGCGCGGCCAGCGCGTCGGACGGCTTCGAGACCTGCACCGAGCCCGGCGCCGACGGGTTGGCCGTGGGCGCGAGCACCGCGCGCACCGCCTCCACCTGCGACTCCACCGACCGCGTGTAGACGGTCGTCGGATGCCCGTCGAAGCCCAGGTACGTCGTGGCCGCCGGCCACCCCATGAGCACCGCCGAGTCGAGCTCCGGCGCGAGCAGCACCTTCCGCAGCACGCCGACCACGACCCACCATCGGCCGCCGATGTAGACGGCGGGCACGTTCCCGAGCCGCTCGGCCGCCGTCGTGCCGAGCACCACCGCCGGGTACCTGTCGGTGGCCGCGTTGAGCCAGGCGCCGTGTTCGAGCGTGCCGCCGACCGTTTCGAGCAGGTCGAGCTTGGCGGCGAGCACGGACAGGCCGCCGGACTGCGCCGCCGGGATCCGGTCGTTGCGATAGGCGTAGGTGGCGCTGAGCGTGCCGGTCGCGGTGACCGACCGTACCGGGCCGATCCACTTGATCATGGCGATCGACTCGTCGGGCAGCGTGGCCTGCTTGCCGAACATCGTCGTGCCGGGTGACACGGTCAGCATGTTGGTGCCGAGTTTGGCGAGTTCCTGGTCGAGGTCGGCGCGGCTGGAGGCGGAGATGCCGACCACGGCGGTCATCGCCGCGATGCCGATCGCGATGCCCAGCGCCGACAGCACGGCGCGCAGCGGGCGCGAGCGCAGGCCGTATCCGCCGAGCCGGGCCAGATCCGACAGGCGCAGGCGGGCGGGACGCAGCGACATCTCAGACCACCTGCCCGTCGCGCATCGGCACCTGCCGGGGCAGGGCGGAGGCGATCTCGCGGTCGTGCGTGATGACCAGGATCGTCGTGCCCGCCTCGTTCAGCTCGCGCAGCAGTCCCATCACCCCGGCTCCGGAGACCGAGTCGAGGTTCCCGGTCGGCTCGTCCGCGAGCAGCAGCGGCGGGTCGCCCGCGACCGCGCGGGCGATGGCCACCCGCTGGCGTTCGCCGCCGGAGAGCTGGTAGGGGCGGTGGGTGAGCCGCTCGCCCAGACCGACCCGCACCAGCGCGGCCTCGGCGCGCCGCTCGCGTTCCCGCCTGACGAGGCCGGTGTAGAGCAGGCCGTCGGCGACGTTGCCCAGCGCGTCCCGCCCCGGCGCGAGGTGGAACTGCTGGAAGACGAAGCCGATGCGCCGGGCGCGCAGCGCGGAGAGCCGCCGGTCGGACAGCGACGCCACGTCGTGCCCGTCGATCCGGACGGTGCCCTGCGACGGCCGGTCGAGCGTGCCGACCAGGTTCAGCATCGTGGACTTGCCCGAGCCCGACGGCCCGACGATCGCCAGCAGTTCGCCGTAGCCGACGACCAGGTCGACCGAGCGCAGCGCGGTGACGCCGCCGGGGTAGGTCTTGGTGACGCCCGCGAGCTCGATCACCGGGTGGCCAGCGAGAGGAGCCGTCATGATGGTTTTGAGGGGGTTCATGACGGCATCGCCACCTTCAGGCCGGCCCGCAGCCCGGTCCCGGTGATCTCCACCTTGCCGTCGGCGAACAGCCCGCTCTTCACCGCCACGATCCGCGTCGTGCTCCCTTCTACGACCCGCACCCCGTACCCGCCCTCGGCGAGCGCGAGCAGCGCGGCCACCGGGACGGCCAGCACGTCCGGCCGACTGCCGGCGGTGAAGGCGACGGAGACGGCGGCCGCGCCCATGCTCCTTACCGCCGAGGTGAAGCGGATCGTCACCTGGATCCGGGTGCTGTCCGCTTCGCCGTTCTCGCCCTGGCTCACGACCGTGGCCACTTTGATGATCTTGCCTCGGACGACCTTCTTGCCGGGAAGGGTGACCCGCACCCTGGCGCCCTTCCTGGCGAGCCGCCCCGAGCTCGTGTCCAGCGTGACCGTGGCCAGCGGTGTGGTGCCGGTGATCTTCTCCACGGTGGTGCCGGGCCCGATCACGGTCCCCACCTGCGTGCTCAGCGAGTCCACCCGCACCGCGCCGGCGGCGTAGACGATCTGGCCGGGACCCACCGTGCCGGCCTTGGTGAGACCGAGGTCGTCCTGCCAGTCCTCGACCGCGGAGGCGGTCGCCCAGTTGTAGGTCCTGTCGACGGTGAAGCCTCGGTAGCCGAGCGCCCGGAGGTTCCGCTCGAACTGCTTGACGTCGGCGCCCTTCACGCCCGCCGAGAGCGTGCGAAAGGCGGGGAGCGCGCCGTAGAGCAGGGTGACCGGCCTGTTGTCGAGGTGGAAGATCGCCTTGCCGCGGGTGACCGTCGCGCCCTCCGCGGGCAGCCCGGTCACGGTGCCGGTACCGCGCGACGAGATCGACGTGGTGTCGCCGTGGCCGAGCGTGCCGTCGTGGTCCTCCCGGTCGACCAGCGTCAGCTTGGTGATCTCGGCGGTGGCCGCCGGCGCGCTACTGGCGGAGCTGGGGATGGCCTCCGACATCGGCAGGTTGAAGACCGTGATCGCGGCGGCCACGGCACCGGCCGCGAGCACGCCGGCGATCACACCCGCGGCGCGTCGCGCATCCATCAAGAGTTTTCCTTGTTACGCGGCGCCGGCAGGTACTTGTCGCATTCCTGGCGCGCCTTCTGAAAGGCCGGGTCGTCGGGCTCGAAACCGGCGGCACCGGAGTCGATCTTGATGGAGCCGTTCGCGTCGGGGTCGGGGTATTTCGCGAATCCGTGGTCCCGTACGCACTGCGACACCTTCCGCAGCTTGTCGAGATCCTCCGCGCTGATCGGCCGGCCCTGCCGGCTTTCCCAGGGGGAGTACGCCTTGCACGCCTCCTCCGCCTTATCGATTTTGCCCTGGTCGGCGCCTTCGGGGGCGTGCACTCCCAGATTGCCCTGGGCGTTCGGGTCGGGGAACCACGTGAGGCCCTGATCGCGCATGCACTGCGAGAATTTCAGCGTCGAGACCTGGTCGTTTCCCGCCGTCGCGGCGGCTTTGGGCGCGCCGGACGTGGCGGTCGCCACCGTCGGGTCATTTTGACGGGCGCAACCCGCCGTTCCCGCGACAAGCAGCAAAGTGACCGAGGCGAGAGTTCGTCGCATTGTCGTCTTCTTCGCCCGAGGCTTTTTCGTATTCGTGGACATGCGTCATGTTCTACGCTTCGACCGGTCACACGACGGGCACAGAAATCGCCCTCAGGCGCTTTCCCGAGCCGGGAAGAGCACCCTGATCGCGAGGCCGCCCGCCGGCCGGGCCCGCACGGTCAGGTCCGCCGCGTGGGCGACGGCGATCGACTGGACGATGGACAGCCCGAGGCCGTGGTGACCGTCGTCGGCCGTCCGGTCGAGCCGCTGGAACGGGTCGAGAAGCCGAAGAACCATCTCCGGCGGGACGCGCGGCCCCGTGTTGGTCACCGACAGGAAGGGTCGCCCGCCCTCCGTGCCCGTCGCCACCTCCACCCGCCCGTCCGGGACGTTGTGGCTCATCGCGTTGTCGACCAGGTTGGCCACCAGCCGCTCGACGAGGGCCGGGTCGCCGGTGACCCGGGCGGGCCGGACCTCCGCCGCGACGGCCAGGCCCTGCCGTCGCGCCTGCGGGCCGGCGGCCCGCAGCACGTCGCCGGTCAACCCCGACAGATCAACGCTCTCCAGGCGGTCCAGGCCGCGTTCGCTGGTCGCCAGGACGAGCAGCGATTCGAGGAGCCTGGCCTGTTGCTCGCTGACGGCCATCAACTGCTCGAACTGCCCCCGGAAGGAGTCCGCCGTCGCGTCCGGGTCGATGACGGCCTCCTCCAGCAGCGCGTGCTCCAGCGTCAGCGGTGTACGCAACTCGTGCGCGGCGTTGGCGACGAACCGCTTGTGCGAGTCGAGCGCCGCCTCCAACCGGCCGAGCAGCCCGTCGACGGTGTCCGCGAGATTCTTGAGCTCGTCGCGCGGCCCGGTGACGGCCAGCCGCTCGTCCACGTTCCGCGCCGAGATGCGCTGGATGCTGTCCGTCATCGTCCGCAGCGGCCGCAGCACCCGCCCGGCCACCAGCCAGCCGAGCACGGCCGCGAGCACCGACATGATGGCGAGCGCCACGCCCGACTGCACGAGCAGCTGATGCATGATCTCCGCCTGCTGCCGGCGGGCCTGCCCCTGGACCGCCTCGGCGACGCGCCGATCCGCCTCGGACAGCGGGGCTCCCCTCGGCAGGACCTCCCCCAGGTAGACGCTGACGCTCCGCCCGCCGGAGGGCGTCGTGCTGGTCGTGGACATCGCGATGTTCGACCCGCTGTGCGCGACCAGGAGATAGGTGATGGCCAGCAGTACGGCGCCGGAGATCAGGAAGAGCGCGCCGTACAGGAGGGTGAGCCGCAGCCGGACCCGCATACCGGAGATCGTGGACTTCAGGCCCATGAGGATCCCGTCCCGTTCAGATTCGATAGCCGGCCCGGGGAACGGTCTCGATGACGGGCGGCTCACCGAGCTTCGACCTGAGGCGGTTCATGGTCGCCTTCACCGTCGTCGTGAACGGGTCGGTGGCCTCGTCCCACACCCGTTCGAGGAGTTCCTCTGCGGAGACGACCCGGCCCCCCGCGGTGAGCAGGTATTCGAGGACGGCCATTTCCTTGGGATTGAGCGCCAGCCGTGTCCCGGCCCGGGTGGCGACCCGCCGCGCCGGGTCGAGCGCGAGGTCACCGCGCACCAGCACGGGCGGCACGGCGGGCTGGGAACGCCGGCCGAGCGCCCGTACGCGGGCCACCAGTTCGGGATAGGCGAACGGCTTCGGCAGGTAGTCGTCGGCGCCGATGGTGAGGCCGCGCACCCGGTCGGCGATGGTGGCGGCAGCGGTCAGCATGAGCACCCGGGTGCGCATCGGCTCCCGCGTCAGCCGGTGGCACACCTCGTCGCCGGAGACCCCCGGCAGATCACGGTCGAGGACCACCACGTCGTAGTCGACCTCGGCGGCGCGTTCGAGGGCCGCCGTCCCGTCATACGCCACGTCGACCGCCATGCCCTCGCGCCGCAGGACCCGCGCCACCGAATCGGCGAGCCGCGCCTGATCCTCGACCACCAGGACCCTCATCCGCCTCCCCCGACCACCCTTCACCTTCGAACCGGACGCCAGCGTACGGGTGACCCGGTCACATGGTGGTCACAGCCTTCTGGTCCACGCCGTGGAGGCGTGAAGGGCACGTGTCGCGAGGTCTACTGGTCGAGGTAGGCCAGGACGGCGAGGACGCGGCGGTGGTCGTTGCCGGACGGGGGGAGGCCGAGTTTGGCGAAGAGGGTGTTGATGTGGTTGCTGACGGACTTCTCGGTGATGACCATCTGAGCGGCGATCGCGGCGTTGGAGCGGCCCTCGGCCATCAGGCGGAGCACGTCCCGCTCGCGCGGGGTCAGGACGGCCAGGGTGTCGCGCTGGTGGAGAAGCTGCGCGACGACCTCCGGGTCCATGACCGTGGCGCCGGCGGCGATCTGGCGGATCGTGTCGACGAACCGGCGTACGTCGCCGACGCGGTCCTTGAGCAGGTATCCGACCGCGCCCGTACGGTCGGAGAGCAGTTCGCGGGCGTAGAGCCGCTCGACGTACTGGGAAAGGATCAGGACCGGCAGGCCGGGGACCTCGGCGCGGGCGGCGATTGCGGCGCGCAGTCCCTCGTCGGTGAAGGTGGGAGGCAGGCGCACGTCGATCACGGCGACGTCCGGCCGGAGTGAGACGAGCGTCTCGGTCAGCCAAGACCCCTCGTCGACGGCGGCCACCACGTCGAAGCCGTACGCGGTCAGCATCCGGCTCAGCCCGTCGCGCAGCAGGAGCTGGTCTTCGGCGATCAGAACGCGCATCGGGGTTCCGTGTCCGGGGTTCAACGGGCATGCCCGATCGTGCGGAGCGTGTCCAGGGCGGTCAGGGCGCGCATGGCAGGTCCATGCGCAGTACGGTGGGGCCGTCCGGGGGGCTGGTGATCTGGAGGGTTCCGTCGAAGGCGGACAGGCGACGCTGGATGCCGCGCAAGCCGGTGCCGAGTGACGGGTCGGCGCCGCCTCGGCCGTCGTCGCTGACGGTGATGCGCAGTACGTCGCCCGCGTCGGTGACCGCCACCTGGATGTGCCGGGCGCCGCTGTACCGGACCGCGTTGGCCAGCGACTCGGCGATGACGAAGTACGCCGCCGACTCCACCGGGGCGGCGAGGCGCCGGTCGAGGCGGAGATCCAGTTCGACGGGGCCGCAGGACAGGGCGAGGGCCCGCACCGCACCGGCCAGGCCCCGGTCGGCCAGCACCGGCGGATGGATGCCGCGCACGAGGTCGCGCAGCTCCGTCAGTGCCACGCCGACACCGGCCTTCGCCTCGGCCAGCAGCGCCTTGGCGCCGGCCGGATCGGTGTCGATGACGTCCTCGGCGATGCCGAGGTTCATGGTCGCCGCGACAAGGCGTACCTGGGCGCCATCGTGCAGATCACGTTCCACGCGGCGCAACTCCACCGCGGAGGCGTCGACGGCGGCGGCCCTGCTGGCGGTCAGCCGATCGACTCGCGCGGCCAGCCGGGCGGTGCTCGTGGGGCGCAGCAGCGCACGCGACAGCAGGGCCTGGGCGGCGATGAGATGCCGGGGCAGGCGGTAAGCCGGCAGGATCAGACCCGCGCCGACCGGGACCAGCAGCCAGGTCAGCGGGCCGGACCGGCCGGTGATCTCCAGCACCACGGGATCGAAGCTCGTGGCGGCCGGCAGCAGCGCCCGCAGCAACGGCGCCGACACGCATTGCACGACCGCGAGCCACAGCCCGAGGCCCACCGTCACGCTGAGCGTGCCCAGGACGAACTGGCACGGCAACCACGCGAGGTCCCGCCAGGTGGCCGGGTCGCCGAGCAGGACCCGGATCCTCGGCAGAACGCCCGCGGGCAACGGCGCGTACGGGGAGGTCACCGGTCCGCCCAGCACCGTGGCGGCCCGGCGGCGCTGCAGGTCGGCCAGCTTGCGGGTCACCCAGACGGTCGCCGCGAAGATCAGGACGCCGAGACCCGCGGCCAGGCTCGCCGGCACCGAGATCAGCGTCAGCACCAGCAAGGGCGGTGCGCCGAAACCGATGGCCGCGCCGGCCAGCAGCCATCCTTGCTCGCGCGCCATGCGCACGATCGTCGATCGCATGATGACGATCCTCCCAGTCTCCGACGGACCTCTCCGGCCGACGCGACCAACGCTAGGCGCGGGCCTGCCGGTGATCGACGGCGCGGAGACCCCGACCGATCCAGGTGCCTGCACCCCCATGACCTCAGGTGCGGTGGCCATGGTCCGTTTTCCATGATCCAGCGAGGCTGTGTGTCGCGGACGGCACGTCACCGGACGCGTCCACCGAGCTGTAGAGGGACGGATCGTCATGCGGCACACAGGGGTTCATGCGCGGGCGACGGGGCGAATCAGCGGATCCACCGCAAGCGCCCCATTCCGGGGTAGACGGTCACCGCGCGTCTTGGCAGCCCTGATGGTACTCGCCTCATCGGCGTTCGCCCTGGCGGCCACCCCCGCGTACGCCGGGCCGGCCACTCCCGCGTACGCCGGGCCGGCCGCCCTGAGCGCGCCCGCCGGGCTGGCCGCCGCCGAGGTGTCCTTCACCGCCAAGGACGGCGTGGTGCTGCACGGCACCGTCATCGCACCCGCGCCCGCGCCGGGGTCCGGGACGCGGCGTCGGGCGGCGCTGGTGATGATGGAGGGCGCGGGGAACCGTGGCCGGGGAAACCTGCTCCCCGAGGCCGAGGCGTTCGCCCGGCGCGGCATCGTGACGCTCATCTACGACAAGCGGACCGTGGGCTACTCCCTGGTACACCGCGACTATTCGGTACTGGCCGACGACGCGCTCGCCGGCCTGCGGCTGCTGCGCTCCCGCGCCGACGTCGACCCGGGGCGGCTCGGGCTGTGGGCGCTGTCCGAGGGCGCGTTCGCCGCACCGCTGGCCGCGAGCCGCTCGGCCGACGTGAAGTTCCTGATCACCGTGGGCGCGGTCGGCATCGCCCCGGCGGCCCAGACGGCATGGCAGTACGGCGAGTACCTGAGGCACGCCGGAGTGTCCGGGTCGCTGCCGCACACGTTGCAGTCGACCGCGATCCGGATGACGATGAGCGCGGGCATCTTCCCGGAGGCGAACTTCGACCCGGCGCCCGCCTGGGAACGCGTACGCCAGCCGGTGCTCGCCCAGTGGGGGGCGCTCGACCGCCAGGCCATTCCCCAGGAAAGCGGCAGGATCATCCGGCAGGCGCTGGAACGCGGCGGCAACACCCGGCACACGATCCGGATCGTGCCAGGACTCCGGCACAATCTGCAGCTCACCGCCGATGGTGGCTTCGACCGGATCGTCAGCCTGCCGCCGGACTACGGTGCCTACGAGGCGTCCTGGATCGAGCGCTCGGCATCCGCACGGCCCGGGACGAGCGCGGGCCCGGCTCCGGCCGATGACCTGCCCGTGCCCACGTTCACGCCGCCTGCCTGGTACGAGTCGCCCTGGTGGGAGCTCGTCGCGTTTCTGGTGTTCCTCGTGGGTTTCGCCGGTTATCCGGTGACGGCTGTCGTACGCCGCGTCCGTGGCCGCCGGAGCGCACCGCCGGCCCGGCGTCCCGCACGCTGGCTGGCCGCCCTCGGCCTGGCGACCACGCTGGGCGGGCTCGCGTACGTCCTCTTCATGCTGGCCACCGCGGCGAACGTGATCGGACCCGTGGTGGCCGGCCACCCCATCCCCTGGCTCGTCCTGCGGCTGCTCGCCGTCGCCACCGTCGTGACCACCGCCGCGTGCGCGCTGTCGTGGCGGCGTCACCGCCGCGACATGACACGGGGGGACAAGGCCCGGGTCGGCCTGCTCATCGGCGCCGGCCTGGTCTTCCTGCCCTGGGCGGTCTACTGGGGACTCCTCGTCTGAACGGAAGGCCCAGGACCCGGCCGGCCGGGCCCGTCGGCGGTCAGCGCAGCAGGGATCTCGCGGTGGGGGACAGGCGCAGCCGTTGGGGGGTTCTGGCCAGCATTCCCGACAAGGCGGGCTGGACCGTGGCGCGCCAATCCGGCGAGTGCTCCAGGCGGTCCAGGTGCTCGGCGAGGTGCCGTTCATCAGGGAACCGGGCGAACCACACGAAGACCTCCTCACCCGTCCGTACCGGCAGGGCCGGGAAGGTGTTGGGCGCGTGTTCCGACCACAGGCAGGCCAGCGGAACGGCGCCCGCCTCCGTTACGGCGGGGCGGATCCGCCGCTCGAAGAACTGCGCGAACGTCGCGTCGAAGGGGCCGTCGCCGTAGTAGATCGTCGCGAGAACGACCGGCTCGGGCGCGGCGGTCCCATGCGGCCGTGCGGCGGTCTCACGCGGTCGCGCGGCGGTCTCATGCGGCCGTGCGACCGTCTCGCCGGCGCCGGCGGCGGCGGTGGCGGGCGGGCGGGGGGTGGTGGGGGCCGGGAAACCGGTCCGTGGCGTGACGGGACGCAGCAGCAGGACGTCGTCCGAGTCGATCATCGTGGCGTTGGCCTGGTCGCGGTGTGCCTTCCAGACCGGCCCGCCGTAGAAGCGGCCGAGCGCTTCGGCGCGCCGCGGCATGTCGTCGAATCCCCGCAGCCAGACGAACCGGTCCGGGTCGTCCAGGTCACGGAACTGGCCCAGGACCGTCATGCCCGCCGCCTCCAGCGGGTCGGCGAACTCCCGGTCGAAAAGGTCGATCAGCACGTCGCGCCGACCGGGGTGCAGCGTGTACTGCCGCAGCTCGACGACCGGGCATCGTACGTCGGACACGAGGAACTCCTTCAATAGTTGGAACAACTCTTGTTACAACAACGGGCGCACGGAAAGCCGCCGGGCCAAAGGGATGCCTAGTTCACCAGCAGGGTCTCGCTGAGCACGTCGGCCACCGACGTGCGCCCCAGCTCCGTGCGCAGGGCCAGCTCGGCCCTGCCGTACACATCGCCCAGCGCGGGCCTGATCCCCTTGCCGACCGGGCATTCGAGGTTGGGCTCGGTGTGGTGCATGCCGAACAGCGGCTCCCTCTCGACGGCGTCGTACACGTCGAGCAGCACGATCTCCTCCGGCGCGCGGGCCAGGCTCCACCCCGCCCCCGCGCCGTGGCGTACGGTCACCAGGCCCGCCCGGCGCAGGTCCCCGAGACTGCGCCGGATTATCACCGGATTGGTGTTGACGCTGGCGGCGACCTGGTCAGAGGTCAGCAGCTCGGTTCCGCGCCGGTGCGCGAGGGCCAGCCACGTCAGAATGTGCACGGCGATCGTGAGCCGGCTGTTCGCTGCCATCATCACCCTTTCTGCTGTAACAGCCTCTATTACAGCAAGGGAGGTGTCAACCGGCGGCCTCTCGGGGAGCATGCGGGCGTCGCGCTCTTGTCAGGTGGCCGGCTTGAGCAGGCCGGTCTCGTAGGCCGCCGCGACCGCCGCCGCGCGGTCGTTCACCTCGAGTTTGGCGAAGATGTGCAGCAGGTGCGTCTTCACCGTCGCCTCGGTGATGAACAGTTTCGCGGCGACCTCACGGTTGGTCGCGCCACGGGCGATCAGTGCGAGCACCTCCAGCTCGCGGCGGCTCGGCTTCTGGTGTTCCGGCGTCCGCGTTTTGTGCGTCAGCACGCCGGCCACGGAGGGGGACAGCACCGTCTCACCACGGGCCGCTGCCTGTACGGCGCGACGCAGGTCGGCGCGCGGGGTGTCCTTGAGCAGGTAGCCGGTGGCGCCCTGCTGGATCGCGGGCAGGACGTCGGCGTCGTTGTCGAAGGTGGTCAGGACCAGCACGTGGACGCCGGGCGTCTGCTCGCGCAGCCGGCGGATGACCTCCGCCCCGCTCATCTTCGGCATCCGCAGGTCCATGAGCACGATATCGGGCTTGGTCCGCAGGGCGACGACGAGCGCTTCCGGTCCGTCGGCCGCCTCGCCGACGACCTCGAAGGCGTCGTCGTCGGCGAAGATCCCGCGTAACCCATCACGCACGACCGGATGGTCGTCCACGATGATCATACGAATCGGCATGTCTCACAACGCGTTTCTGGAGCGGCCGGCCGCTTCCGAGTCCAAGACCGGTTCCGAAGACGAGGCCGCGTCCGGAGACGAGGCCGCGTCCGGAGAGGAGACCGGTTCCGGAGACGAGACCGGTTCCGGAGACAACGCGGCCGGGATGGCCGGAATGGTGGCGGAGATGCCCGTTCCCTGGCCGGGGGCCGACTCGATCGTGAAGTCACCGGCCAGCCGGATGACTCGCTGGCGCATCGCGATGAGCCCGAAGCCGCCCCCGTCCGGGGAGCCCGCCGCCTCCTGCGCGAAGCCGGAGCCGTCGTCGCGTACGTCCAGCGCCACGACGTCCTCCATGTACGACAGGGTGAGCCCGGCCCTGGTGGCCTCGGCGTGCTTGCCGACGTTGGCCAGCGCCTCCTGCGCCACCCGCAGCAACGTGATCTCCACCTCGGTGTGCAACGGCCGGGGGTCGCCGGTGACGGACACCGAGGCGGGCACGCCGGTGGCCCGCGACCATTTCGCGGCGATGTCGTGGAGCGCGGTGGCGAGCTGGGCGTCGTCCAGCGGCGCCGGACGCAACGCCTGGACCGATCGCCTGGCCTCGTTCAGGCTTTCCTTGGCCAGGACGCGTACCGTGCTCAGGCGCGAGCGGGCGGCGGGCACGTCACCGATCACGTCGTCGGCGGCTTCGAGCTGGGTGAGGATGGCGATCAGTCCCTGCGCGACGGTGTCGTGGATCTCCCTGGCCATCCGCTGCCGCTCCCCGAGCACGCCGGCCTCGCGGGCGCTGGTCAGCAGCCGGGCCTGGAGGTCGGCGTTCTCCTCCGCGAGCGCGGCCAGCTTGGCCCCTGTCTCCCGTAACTGCGCGATCATCACCTTGCGGTTGTGGTTCTGGTCGCGGACGGTCTGGGTGGCCAGGCCGACCGCGGAGGCGACCAGCACCGCGACGAGGAAGGAGTAGACCATCTCGCCCGGTGTCCGCCCGGACGAAGGGCGGGCGGCGATCAGCAGGCCGGCGGTCGCGGCCACCCCGCCGTACGCCCACCAACCGGGGATCAGCGTGAAGGACTGGACGAACATCGCCAGGGCCGTCACCGTGAACAGCGTGTCGATCCTGATCAGGGCCCCGATGACGGTGAGCATCACCAGGAAGTAGACGACCACCGCCATCGGCCGCTCGATCCAGCGGGGGTGGGACGTGACCATGAACCAGTGCCACGCCCCGGCGAGCGACGCCAGGGCCAGCACGTCCAGCCTCCAGTCCCGCGCCAGGGCGAAGACCGCAGGAAGCAGGATGAACAGGTACGGCAGGACCGGCCACGCGCGATCCCACCGGGAGACGTCGGGGGTCACCATCGGAACGCCCTGACGGCGACGCCACCGGCGGCGATGAATATCGCGAACATGACAACCAGGGCGACCGGGGACATCGCGGTCCCGGCCCAGCCGTCGCGGACCGCCTCGACCGCGGGGGCCATGGGGGTGAGGTCGCCGATGGCGCGCATCGACCCGGACAGGGTCTCGCGGGGGATCACGACGCCGGAGATGAAGACCATCGGGAAGAAGAGGCCCAGCCCGATCACGGTCGCGCCGCGGCCGCTGGGGACGAGCGCGCCGACGAGGAGGCCGATGGCGCTGAGGCTCAGTGCGCTGAGCGTCCACGCCAGGATGACGCCCGCCGTGTTCGCCGGTGCGGTCAGCCCGTAGGCGGCCAGGCCGATGACGATCAGCAGCGCCGTCCCGAGCGCGGCCAGCAGCATGTGGGCGGCCCACTGCGCGCCGAAGAGCGTGGCGGCCGAGGCGGGAGTGGCGCGCAGCCGCTTCAGCACCCGCCGTTCCCTGTACTGGGCCAGCGTCGCCGGGAGGACGACCAGGGCGGCCAGGCCGATGACGAATACGCTCAGCATCGGCACCGTGGCGTCGATGGCCGGCAGCCCGCCCGGCAGGGGTTTGCCGCTGCGCATCTTCACCCACAGCATGATCGCCGGGAAGGCGAGGGCGAAGAACGCCGACATCGGGTCACGCATGATGAGCTTCAGTTCGACCGCGATGACGTTCGTGATGCCTTTCATTCCGTTCCACCTCCGGTCAGCGCGAAGTAGGCGTCCTCCAGCGAGGCGGACTTTCCCGCCGCTGTCAGTTCGCGGGGGCTGCCCTCGGCGATGACACGGCCCTCGCCGACGATCGCGATGCGGTCGCACAGCGCCTCGGCCTCGTCCATGAAGTGGGTGACCAGGACCACGGAGATCCCGCGATCGCGCATGTCGCGGATCAGGCCCCACGTCATCCGGCGGGCGGAGGGGTCGAGGCCCGTGGTGAGCTCGTCGAGGAAGACGACTTCGGGGTCGCCGACCAGGGCCAGCGCGATGAACAGCCGCTGCTTCCAGCCGCCGGACAGCCCGGCGAAGCCGGCGCGTTCCTTGTCCGCCAGCCCCCACTCGTCCATGAGTTTCCGCCAGTCGGCGGGCCTGTCGTAGAAGGAGGCGTACATCCGTAACGCCTCGCCGACCTTGATCGCGTCGGGCAGGGCCGCCTCCTGCAGCTGGACACCTATGCGCTGCAGCAGCGCGCGGCGGTCGTTCCACGGGTCCAGGCCCAGCACCCGCAGGGTGCCGCCGTCCCGCCGCCGCAACCCCGAGGCGCACTCCACGATCGTGGTCTTCCCCGCCCCGTTGGGCCCGGCGATTCCGAAGATCTCGCCTTTCGCCACGGTCAGGGAGATGCCGTCCACCGCCTTGCGGTTCTTGTAGCTCTTGCTCAGGCCGTCGATCTCGATGACTTTCATGTTCTGAGAATCGCCGCTGGGCACCGCCACCGAATCCACCGAACGGTTGATGGGGCACGCCGGGCCGGCGCCCGCCCTGGGCCGATGGGTACGCCGGGCCAGCGCGCGCCCTGGGCCGAGGTCGACCGCGCGGCGTCCGTCAGATCGACGTTTCCAGGTCCTCGGCGGCGGTGGCGACGGCGTGCTCGGTGGTGGTCAGGCGATCGGCCATGGTCTGGATCCCCGCGCCGGTCGCGCCGAGGTTGGTCTGGAGGTGGCGGCACGCCTGCCCGAGCATCTCGTTGACGTGGTCCATCGCCATGCCGATGACGCCGACCCCCCACGGCGACCGCCCGTCGCCGGAGATGGCGGTGAGCAGCGCCTCGGTATGCTGCCCGAACAGGTCGGCGGAGTCGCGCATGCTCCCCGCGGCGCCGGCCATCGACACGTGATCGGCGTTCAGCTCCTGCCCCAACGGTCCTCCGCCCCTCGGCCGGTCACCCTGACCCGGTGCCACAGGGTATCGCCCGCCGTGCCGGGAACGCGTGGGTACGACGGTCGGAGCGCGTTCGGGATCAGGTGTGTTCCGGGGGCGGCGGACGTGATGGCGGTAGGCTCGTGGCGTCCGGGAGGGGGCTCATGGTACGGGATCCGAGCATCTGTGACGCGTGCGCTCGCCTGCGGCGGCGGCGCGACCCCGAAGCGGAGACCTCGGCCGACATGTGGACGCCGCACTGCGACGCCTTCCCCGGCCGCGTACCCGACGAGATCTACTTCGGTGGTTTCGACCACCGGACCCCCTACCCCGGTGACCAGGGCGTCCGGTTCCTGCTCAAGGAGCACGGCGAGACGGCGCTACGGCTCTACGAGAAGCGGATCGGCGCCTCCTGAGCCGGCTTCCGGGCCCGGCGGAGCGCGTCGCCGGGCGCGGACCTCGTGCCCGGTCTCATCGGAAGATCCGCTCCAGGCTTTCCCCGATCGCGGCGGCGAGCGGCCGGGGCGAGCTCGACGACATGTACTCGGCGAACGCCTCGGCGATCATCTCGTGGGGTTCGGTGGCCGCGTAGGCGCCCAGTTCGTCGCTGACCCTGGCGGCGGTCGCGGGGTGGAACATGCCGCTCTGCACGTCGACCCTGCGGCCGACCACGTCACGGAACGCCTGGTTCAGCTCGCGTTCCGCGCTGGCCGGCAGGTTGGCCAGGAGGTGGTGGCCGAACTCGTGGTAGACGAGCGCCTGCGGCGACTGCCAGCCGTTCGCCAGCCAGCCCGAGTCCACGTTCGCCGTGAACCTGGCCCTGACGAGGTCGGGGTCGCCCAGCCGGCGGGCGTCGATGTAGATGCCCCGGCCGTCGCCGGCCAGCACCGAGTACGCGCCGAGCCCTTCGACGGAGTCGAACCTGTTCCTCGGGTCGCGCACGCCGACCTCCTTCAGCGTGGCCGTCACCCGGGGGAACCGTTCGGCGAGCCGGTCGAGCGCGGTGGTGAACTCGCGGGCGATGCCGGGGTGCAGAGGGCTGGAGGTGAGGTCGAGCCTCGGGGCGAACGGCCCGAGCCGGTCGATCAGCGCCCGCTGCCCGTTCGCCTCGGCCTCGGTGAGCAGCCGGAGCTCGTCGGGGGTGAACCGCCGGGCGCCGGGGACGCCGTCGCCGACCATGGCGTTGTGCACGGGCCCTCGGGCGCCGAGGATGCGCCGCAGCCGCGTCTCGACGCCGCGGACCAGGCTCCTGCCGAAGAACCGTTCGAGTTCGCGGCGGAAGACGGCCACCGAACGCTGGGCGGC
This sequence comes from Sphaerisporangium corydalis, assembly GCF_025506355.1. Lineage (GTDB taxonomy): Bacteria > Actinomycetota > Actinomycetes > Streptosporangiales > Streptosporangiaceae > Sphaerisporangium > Sphaerisporangium corydalis. The sequence goes on along the minus strand of NZ_JANZYP010000042.1, from coordinate 22,168 downwards.
GCCGCGCAGGCCGGCGATCAGCGTCCGCGCCTGGACGGCGCCCATCCCGGCGGTGAAGGCGGCCGAGGCCGCGGCCCAGAGCAGGACGGCGGTGACGTAGACGGCCGCGCCGATGAGGAAGGCCTTGAGCGCCTGGACGAGGTCGGCGGCGAGGTCGTGGGCATCGGCGAGGCCGTGCAGGGTGGTCGCGAGGCTGGGGAGGTGGGCGGTCTCGTCGCCGTCCTGGTAGTAGCCGGCCCAGAGGGTGCCGAGCGCGTCGACGCCGTCGCCGCTGTTGCCGGCCACCGCGTATTGGACGGCGCCGTGCGCCAGGGGGATGGTGTGGCCGGTGAGCGTCGTGGCGCAGGCGCGGTACGCGGCCGCGCACTCGCGCAGCCCGTCCTCGTCCTCGGTGGGCCAGGGCACGCCCAGCATGCCGAAAGCGGTCTCCAGGGCGGGAGGGAGCATCACCGCCACCGGGACCTCCGCGTACCCTCCCCAGCCATGCCGTCAGGGTATCCGGCCGCCGGGGGGCGATCAGGCGTTCTGGACGGACACCTCGGCGGGCGGGGCGTCCTCGGAGGCGACATCGGGGGTGGGCCGGCGCAGCACGATCGCCGCGACGGCGAACGCGGCCACGAGCAGACCGGCGGCCGTTCCGAAGGCCAGGCGGTAGCCGCCGGTCAGCGCGGACGCCTGGTCCACGCCCGAGGCGAGCAGCGTGCCGGTGCGCGAGGCGGCGAGCGTGGACAGCACCGCGACGCCGACGGCCATGCCGATCTGCTGGGTGGTGCTGAACAGCCCGGACGCGAGGCCCGCGTCGTCGGCCCTGGCGCCGGACATGCCGAGCGCGGTCAGCGCGGGGAGCACCAGCCCGCCGCCCGCGATGAGCAGCATCACCGGGAGCAGGTCGGTGACGTAGTGCGCGTCCACCGGGACGCGGGTGAGCCAGCCCATCGCGCCGAGCAGGAGCGCGAGTCCCGCGAGCAGGACGGCGCGCGCGCCGAACCGGGTGCTGAGCCGGGCGGAGACGAACAGGGAGACGCCGCCGATGGTCACCGCGGCGGGGAGCATGGCGAGGCCGGTGTCCAGCGCGCCGTAGCCGAGGACCTTCTGCATGTAGAGCGCGACGAGGATCTGGAAGGCGAACATGGCCGAGAGCGCGAGCATCTGGACCACGTTGGCGCCGGAGACGTTGCGCGAGCGCAGGATCCGCAGCGGCATCAGCGGAGTCCTTGCGGTGGCCTGGCGGACGAAGAACGCGGCCAGCAGCGCGAGCGAGATGGCGCCGAGGCCGAGGGTGTGCGCGGCGAGCCAGCCGTACTCCTCGATCTTCACCACGGTGTAGATGCCCAGCATCAGCCCGCCGGTGACCAGGACGGCGCCGATGACGTCCGCCCCCCGGGCGAGCCCGTCCCCGCGCCCGCCGGGGAGTGCCCGGATCGCCAGCGCGATCGTGGCCAGCCCGATCGGCACGTTGATGAAGAAGATCCAGTGCCAGCTCAGCGCGTCGGTGAGCACCCCGCCGAGCACCTGGCCGATCGAGGCTCCGGCGGCGCCGGTGAAGCTGAAGATCCCGATCGCCTTCGCGCGTTCCCCTGGCTCGGTGAACAGGGTGACCAGGATGCCCAGCACGACCGAGGAGGCCATGGCGCTGCCGACGCCCTGCGCGAAGCGGGCGGCGATCACCATGCCGGGCCCGGTGGAGGCCCCGGCCAGCAGCGACGCGGCGGTGAAGACCGCGTTCCCCGCCAGGAACATGGTCTTGCGTCCGATGAGGTCGCCGAGCCGGCCGGCCAGCAGGAGCAGCCCGCCGAAGGCGATCAGGTAGGCGTTGACCATCCAGCTCAGCCCGGTGGGCGAGAAGCCCAGGTCGGTCTGGATCGCCGGCATCGCGACGGTCACGATGCTGCCGTCCAGGATCGTCATCAGCATCGCGGCGGACAGGACGCCGAGCGCCAGCCAGCGCGATCGGGATGCCGTGCCGGCGTCCGGTCCAAGAGGGGTCGTGGTGGGTGACATGGGTCGTCTCCTGTTCATAGGGAACAGTAGCGACCGTAGCAGATGGTTTTGTTGTAGACGATCCCCTGTGGATCTATTTGCTGCGCTGCCGGGCGCGCCGCACGGCCTGCGGCGCCTCCGCGGGGGTGGCCAGATAGCCGGTGACCAGGCGGTTCAGGGCCCGCACCAGCACCTCGCGCTCGTCTCCCGCCAGCGCGTCCAGGACCGCCCGGTGCCCGCCGTCGACGATCTGCTGGCTCCGGCGCGCGATCTCCGCGCCCTTGTCGGTGACCGCGATGATCCGGGCCCGGCGGTCCGTGCTGGACGGGCGGCGCTCCGCGAGCCCCGCCTTCTCCAGGGCGTCGACCGTGACCACCATCGTGGTCTTGTCCATGTCGCCGAGCTCGGCGAGCTGGATCTGGGTGCGCTCCTCCTCCAGGGCGTGGACCAGCACGCAGTGCATGCGCGCGGTCAGGCCGATCTCGGCCAGCTCCGCCGCCATCCGGGTTCTCAGGACGTGGCCGGCGTGGTCCAGGAGGAACGACAGGTCGGGCTCGGTGCGAGCGGGCGCCATGGCGGTCATCCCTCTAGCCTAACAACTGGTTTTGTGGTGGATTATCCGAAGAAATCCCATATGACGGCCCGTACGGGACGCCTGGGCGGCGAACGGAGGTCCATAAGCGAGGACGTGTGTGGTGATACAGGGCATTTGTCCGGGTATGGGCGGATTGTGAGTGAAGGGCGGCCAGAGGAGGGAACGCTCGGGGCGGAGTACGTCGAGCGGATGTACGCGGCCTCGCCCGGCCCGTGGGGGTTCACCTCCCGGTGGTACGAGGAGCGGAAGCACGCCGTCGGCGCCGCGATGCTGCCGCGCCGGCGTTACCACGACGCCTTCGAGGTCGGCTGCTCCATCGGGGTGTTCACCGTCGTGCTCGCCTCCCGCTGCGACCGCCTGCTGGCCTGTGACGCGTCCCCGGTCGCGGTCGCTGCGGCCACCGAGCGCACCGCCCGCTACCACCCGCACACGCGGGTGGAACAGCGCTCGATGCCCGGCGGCTGGCCGGTGCGCGACCGGGGGTTCGACCTCATCGTGCTGTCCGAGGTGCTGTACCACTTCGGCGGCGCGGACCTGGACCGGATGCTCGACCTCGCGATCGGCGCCCTGACCCCCGGCGGCACCCTGCTGGCCGTCCACTGGAGGCGTCCCGCCGCCGGCTGCCCGAGGGGCGGCGAGGAGGTGCACGACGCCCTCGCCGGCCGTGCGGGGCTGTCCCGCCTCGTCGACCACCGCGAACCGGACTTCATCGCCGAGGTCTACCTTCGCGACCCCCCGGCCGCGCAGGTGGCCGAGGGGTTCGTCTGATCGGGCCGCCGCCGGTCACCGGCCGAGCATGTACCCCAGCAGGTGCTCGTGGGACCGCACGATGTGCAGGCGGGTCAGTTCGGCGGCCCCGGCGGCGTCGTGGTCCCGGACGGCGGCGAGGATCGCGGCGTGCTCTGCCCGCAGGTTCTCGGTGTCGCCCACCACGCCGACCTGGAGGAACAGGTAGCGGTCGGTCAGCCGTCTGAGCTGCTCGGTGAGTTCGATCATGCGGGTCCGGTCGGCGCACCTGTAGACCAGCGCGTGGAACCTGGCGTTCGCGGCGAGCCACTCGGTCGCCGGGATGTCGGCCAGCATCTCCTGGTGCAGCGCCGTCATCATGGCGATCTCGGCCCGGCCGACGTTCGGCACGGCGAGGCGGGTCAGGACCGGCTCGATGATCTCGCGGAGTTCGTACAGCTCCTGCAGCTCGTCGATCGACAGGCCCCGGACGACGGCGGTGAAGGCGCCCAGGTCGATCAGGCCTTCAGCGGCCAGGGTCTGAAGCGCGTCGCGCACCGGGATGCGGCTGACCCCGTACTCGGCGGCCACCCGCGACTGCGACAGGGGGTGGCCGGGCTTGAGCTCGCCGGTCAGCATGCGCCGGCGCAGCGAGCCGGTGATCCTCGCCGCCGCTGACTCCACCGCCGGCCCCTCTCTCCTCGCCCGGCCCGCGCGCCGCGGGCGTCCTCGGTGGGCATGGCCCCCATTGAATCGTATGAAACCAGACATATCATGACATAAGGTGGGTCGTATACAGGATGCGAAGACGGTATACGGGGGCGCTGCAGCGATGATCGTCAGGGGTGAGCAGAACGTGTTCCAGGGGACGGCGACCGGCCTGCGCGTCGGCGGCCGCGTGGTGGACGGCCACGCCGCGCCCATCGACCTGGTGAACCCGGCCACGGGGGAGATCTTCACCCAGGTGGCCGGTGCGGGCGAGCAGGACGTCGACCGGGCGGTCCGGGTCGCCGACGAGGCGTTCCGCCTCCCCGGGTGGCGTGACCTGACCCCGCACGACCGGGCCCGCCTGGTCAACCGTTTCGCGGACGGCATCGAGGCCAGGATGGACGATCTGTTCCACCTGGAGACGACGAACAACGGCCGCCCCATCGCCGAGACCAAGGCGCAGATCGCCCGGCTTCCCGAGTGGTACCGCTACAACGCCTCCCTCCTGCTGGCCGACCGTGGCGCGGTGGTGCCGATGGGCGATGGCTACCACGCCTACACCAGCAGGTTCCCGCTCGGCGTGGTCGGGATCCTGTCGTCCTTCAACCACCCGCTGATGATCGCGTCCAAGAGCCTGGCCCCGGCGCTGGCCACCGGGAACACCGTGGTGCTCAAGCCGTCGGAACGCACGCCGCTCACCACGCTGCTGCTCGCCGACATCGCCGCGCGCGCCGGCGTCCCGGACGGGGTGCTGAACGTGATCCCGGGCCTCGGGCCCGAGGCGGGCTCAGCGCTGGCCGGGCACCCTTTGGTGAAGAAGGTCGTGTTCACCGGCGGCACCGAGCCGGGCCGGGCGATCGCCATGGCCGCCGCGGAGCGCTTCGCCAAGGCGACCCTGGAGCTCGGCGGGAAGGCGCCCGTCATCGTGTTCGACGACGTCCCGGTGGAGGCCGCCGCCCAGGGCGCGGCCTTCGCCGCCTTCGCCGGGGCGGGGCAGACGTGCGTCGCCGGCAGCCGGCTGCTCGTCCAGCGTGCCGTGTACGACGACGTCATCGAGGCGCTGGTGAAGATCGCCCGCTCGATCCGCATCGGCGACCCGTCCCTGGCGGGCACCCAGCTCGGCCCGGTGATCTCGGCCGCCGCCCGGGAGCGCGTCCTCGGGTACGTGCGGCTCGGGCTGGACGAGGGCGCGAGGCTGGTGACCGGCGGGCGGGAGGCCCGCGTCCCGGGGCTGCCGGGCGGGTACTTCGTCGAGCCCACCGTCCTCGCCGACGTGCGCAACGACATGCGGGTGGCCCGCGAGGAGATCTTCGGGCCTGTGGTAGTGGTCATCCCCTTCGACGACGAGGAGGAGGCCGTGTCGGTGGCGAACGACTCGCCGTACGGGCTGGGGTCGGCGGTCTGGACGCGTGACGTGGCCCGGGCCCACCGGGTGGCCGAGCGGCTCGAAGTGGGCATGACGTGGGTCAACGACCACCACCGGCTCGACCCGGCCTCGCCGTGGGGCGGGGTGGGCGAGAGCGGCGCCGGCCGCGAGGGCGGCTGGGAGTCGTTCCACGAATTCACCCAGATCCGTGTCGTCACGGTACGCACCGCCGCGGACGACGCCGGGTGGTTCGACGGGAGGGGCGGCGGCCGGCTCAACTAGCCGCGCCGCCGTACCCCCTCCCATCGCCGCCCCTGGGAATGAAGGGCGGGATGAGGGTCAGGCGCCCTCGAAGCCCGCCTTGGTGAAGACGTCCTTGCCCTGGGGGGACAGGACGAGGTCGACGAACTGCTTGGCCAGGTCGGCCGCGGGGGCCTTGGTCAGGGCGGCGACGGGGTAGTCGTTGATCGCCTTGTCGGCCTCGGGGAACGCGATCCCCTTGACCTTGTCCCCAGCGGCCAGCACGTCCGTGGTGTAGACGAGGGCGGCGTCGACCTCACCGAGCTCGACCTTGGTGAGGGTGGCCTTGACGTCCTGCTCGTAGGAGACGGGCGTGACCTTCAGCCCGGCCGCGTCCAGTGCCTTGATCGCGGCGGCGCCGCACGGGACCTGCTCGGCGCACAGGGCGACCTTGACCTTGGAGTCGGCCAGGTCCTTCAGGTCGTCCACCTTGGCCGGGTTGTCGGCCGGGACGGCGATCTGCAGCTTGTTGCGGACGAAGGTGGTGGGCGCGGACGCGAGGGAGGCGTCGGTGACGGTCTTCATCGTGGCCGGGCTGGCGGCGGCGAAGACGTCGGCCGGCGCGCCCTGGGTGATCTGCTGGGCCAGGGTGGCGCTGGAGCCGAAGTTGAACTTCACCGAGGTCCCGGGGTGGGCGGCCTCGAAGGTCTTGCCCAGCTCGGTGAAGGTCTCGGTCAGCGAGGCGGCGGCGAACACCGTCAGCGTCGTGGCCCCACCGGCGGCGGAGGAGGAAGCGGAAGAGGAGGCCGAGGGGGTGGCCGGGTCGCTGGAGCCGCAACCGGCGAGGCCGGCGGTCAGCACCAGGGCGAGGGGCAGGGCGGCGGCCCACCGGGAAACACGCCTGAACAACAAGGGCTCCTTACTGACTCGCTAAGCGAGCGTGGTCGGGGATCTCCACGACGACGTTGGTGGACTTGATCACAGCGACCGCCACCACCCCCACCGCGAGGCCGAGTTCGTCCACGGCCTGGCGGCTCATCAGCGAGACGACCCGGTACGGGCCGGCGGCGATCTCCACCTGGGCCATCACCGCGTCCTTGATCACCTCGGTCACGATGCCGCGGAAGCGGTTACGCGCCGAGGAGTATCCCGAGCCGTCCTCGGCCTCGATCTGGGCGCGCGCGAACGCGGCCAGATCGGTGCCGTCGACCAGCCGGTGGCCGTGCTCGTCGCGGCGGGCCGTCAGCCGTCCGGCGTCGACCCACCGCCGGACGGTGTCGGGGCTGACCCCGAGCAGCACCGCCGCCTCGCTGATCCGAAACGTCGTCACGAACAATCACCCTACCTTCGCATATTCGGACCTTGATATCTCCCTGCCATGGCAATCGCATCGTTACCAAGGGATTTCTCATCGCACTTGCGATACGAGCGCCCGGACGGCCCCTCCGGAGACCGGCCGCACCTGCCCCGCCCCGGGTTCCCGATCGCCGTCGTGATCCCGAGGTCGTTCGACGGTATCGCCCTGGTTCCGATGTCCGGTCAGGCTGGAACGGCGAACACATAGACGTTGTCGTCATAGGAGCGGGCGGACGCGTCGAAGGCGCCGCCGCAGGTGATCAGCACCAGCCGCCGCGGGCCGGCGGGACCCGCGAACGCGGTGGGATCGGTTCCCGCCCGTTTCGACAGCGCGGTGACCTCGGTGACCCGCCACGCGCTCTGCCGCCCGTGGGCGTCCGCGGTGTAGATCAGCTGGCCGGGGCGCAGGCGCGCGAGGCGCCTGAACGCGAAGGGGGCCATCCCGCCCCAGCTCACGTGCCCCGCTATGGTCACCTCGCCCGTGGCCGCCTCCAGGGGAGCGGACCCGGCCCACATGCCGACCTCGCCGGGCACCCGGGGCGGGACCAGGACGCCGTCCTCGACCTCGGCCCTGCCGATCCTCGCGGTCACCCCGAGGGCCGGGACGCGGATGCTCGACGCCCGCAGGCCCGGCTGGTGGCGGACCGCCGGGCGCTCCCCGTGCGACCGTGGCGCCGCCGCCTTCGCCGCCGCGCCCGGTGCCGGGTCGGGAAGGGGGGCGGGGGGCGGCTCGGCCCTGCGGGTGCCGCCGACGACGACCAGGATCACACCGGCGGCGATCAGGGCGGGCAGGGCCACGATCGCGGCGGTACGGCGGCCCCCGGCCGTGACCGTCGCGGACGAGGCGGGCTCCCGCGCCGGGGAAGGGAACCTCGGATCTGCCATCGCGCACCTATGGCCCTCGATCGACTACGGTCTGCAACGTATCAATCCCGACGTGCCGCCCTACCTTGGACACTCTGCACATCAGCCGACGATTACCGCCACATAGCCAGAAATTAGGCCACCGTACCGGCCGTCCCGAGCGTCAGCCGAGGTCCACGGTCAGCCCGCCCGAGGCCACGCCCACCCGGCCGGGGAACGTGCCCGCGGCCGTCTCGCGGGCGCGGTCCGGATCCGTCCCTGGCTGCAGGTGGGTCAGCAGGAGCCGCGCGGCCCCGGCCTGGGCGGCCTGCGATCCTGCCTGGCGGGCGTTGCCGAGGTACCGGGCGGCGTCGCCGGGGGGCGGGTCAAGGAAGGTCGCCTCGGCCACCAGGAGATCGGCGTCCCGGGCCAGCGTGACCACCTCCGGGCTCGGGCCGCTGTCCCCGGTGTAGGTCAGCGTCCTGCCCCCGGCGGTGAGGCGCAGGCCCGCGTTGGGCACCGAGTGGGGCAGCAGCCGCGTGCCGACCGTGAACGGCCCCACCTCGAACCGGTCGCCGGCCTGGAAGTCGTGCAGCACGTAGGCGTCGTCGAGCATGCCCGGCCGGTCCAGGGCGAGGACCGCGTCGAGGGCCCCGGGCAGCGTGTACACCGGCAGGGGCGGCGCGGGCTCCGCGCAGTACGTCCTCGCCCGCAGCAGGGGGTTGAGGTCGGCGCAGTGGTCGGGGTGCCCATGGCTGATCAGGACCGCGTCGACCTGCCCGGCCGTCATCCCGCCTCCGGTGCTCCCCTGCCCATGCGTGGTGTCGCGCGAGCCCGTCGTCCCGAGTCCGGCCGGCGTACGATCCGCCGCCGGCAACCCCAGCAGCCGGGGCAGGGTCGCGTACCCCACGTCCATCAGCAGCCGGAACCCGTCATGCTCGACGAGGAACCCGCTGCACGCCTCCTCCGCCGTGGGCCATGCCCCGCTGCCGCCGAGAACCGTGAGTTTCATCTGCCTGTCCCTTGCCGTGCCGCCCGATGACACCGGATATGTGCGTTATGGCCGCATTATTCCGTATTCGGGGCGGCGGGCGTCCGGGGCCGCCACCCGGCGCCGGCCCGCCGGGCGGTGAATGGTCCGCGGGTATGCGCCGTACAAGGCCCGGCCGGAATCGAATTCAGTGGCGGACGGGGGCTCCCGCGGCCCATCAGGCCCCCCGGGGGTACGCCGCCGCCCGGCGATCTGGGGGTACCCCTATTTCTCTAGGGGTACGAGCGGCCGTCACGAGAGTTTCCGCAGGTGAAAGGCCATTCGATGGCCACGGGTACCCCACCCCTATTCGGGTTGAAAGTCGATTCTCCGGCAGAGATGATTTATAAAGGAGAATCCCTCATCGATGGCTCCGTCATCGTGGGAACATGAGCACGGCATTTTCTGTCAGCGACGTGCGGCAGGCAAGAAGGCGCCGCGAAGGAGTTCCCTTATGCATGTCTCGCCCGTCACGATCTCGCGCCTCCAGGCTGCCCTCAAGGGCCGGGTGATCGAGCCGGATGACACCGATTACGACCAGTTGCGCGCCGTCCACTACGGCGGCTTCGACCGCCGGCCGGCGGCCATAGCCCGGGTCGCCGACGCCGAGGACGTCGCCGCCGTCATCGCCTACGCCCGCGAGACCGGCGTGGAGCTGGCCGTCCGCAACGGCGGCCACAGCAACGCCGGCCACAGCGTGACCGAGGGCGGCATCGTGCTCGACCTGCGCGACCTGAACGCGATCGACATCGACGTCGAAGGACGCACCGCCTGGGCCCAGTCCGGGGTGACCGCGGGCGCGTACACCCTCGCGGCCGAGGCCCACGGCCTGGCCACCGGTTTCGGCGACACCGGGTCCGTCGCCATCGGCGGCATCACCCTCGGAGGGGGGATCGGGTTCCTCGTCCGCAAGCGCGGCATGGCCATCGACCACCTGCTGGCCGCCGAGATCGTGACCGCCGACGGCCAGATCCTCCAGGTCGACGCCGACAACCACCCCGACCTGTTCTGGGCGATCCGGGGCGGCGGCGGCAACTTCGGCGTCGTCACCCGCCTGCGCTACGACCTGCACCAGCAGGGCCCCATCGTCGGCGGCATGCTGATCCTCCCGGCCACGCCGGAGATCATCGCCGGGTTCGTCGCCGAGGCCGGGGCCGCGCCCGAGGAACTGTCCACCATCGTCAACGTCATGCCCGCCCCGCCGATGCCGTTCCTGCCCGAGGAGATGCACGGCAAGCTGATCCTGCTGGCCTTCATGGCCTACTCGGGTGACGCCGAGAACGGGGACGCCGTCATCGCGCCGTTCCGCGCGCTGGCCACCCCCCTGTTCGACATGGTCCAGACCATGCCGTACTCGGGCATGTTCCCCCCTGAGGAGGGCCCCGACCAGTCGACGGCGGTGGCGCGCACCATGTTCCTCGACACCGTCGACCTGAGCGTGGCCCAGATGATCGCCGAGTACCTCGAAGCCTCCGACGCCGTGATGCGCGCGGTGCAGCTCCGGGTGCTGGGCGGCCAGATGGCCCGCGTGTCGAACGACGCGACCGCGTTCGCCCACCGCGACAGCCACATCCTGGCGAACGTCGCGGCGTTCTACGAGAGCGCCGAGGAGCGGCCGATCCGCGAGGCCTGGGTCGACGGCTTCACCGACGCCCTCGAGCAGACCGACAAGGGCGCCTACGTCGGCTTCCTGGCCGACGAGGACAGCTCCCGGGTCCGCAGCGCCTACCCGGACGCGACGTGGAACCGGCTGCGGAAGATCAAGGCCCAGTACGACCCGGCCAACCTGTTCCGCCTCAACCAGAACATCCCCCCGGCGACCGACTGACCCCCGGCGACCGGCTGACCCCGCGCGACCACGCGGCCGACGGCCGTAGCGGCCCCCCACCGGCGGTGGGGGGCCGCGTCGCGTTCCGGGCGGAAACCGCAACCGGCGCCGGGCGGCCGTGCGGGATCGGTGGCACGCCGCCGGGAGCCGTCATCCGGGCCCGTCGACCGGGCGGTTGCGGTAGCGGCCGACCAGTTCACGGGCCGCGACCTGCATCCTGGCCGGCGGCAGGCCGCGGGCCATCAGGGTGAGGTCGTCCAGGACCATCTCGCCGATCTCGAGGAACGCCGCCGGGATGCCCCCGGCCCGGTGCGCGGACAGCACCATGCCCTCCAGCCCGCGCGCCGGGTGGCCCGCCGGCACCGGCTCGTCCGGCCACACGTCGACGGCGGCCAGGAACCGCCCCTCGGCGACCCCGGCCACCAGCGCGTCGTGGTCGACGACCGGCGCCCGGCTGACCAGGATGATCCTGGCGCCCGGCGGCACCATCGCCAGGTGCTCGGCGTCGAGCAGGTGGCGGCTCTCGTCGGTCACCGTCGCCAGGACGAACAGGAAGGTGCTCCTGGCGAGGACCTCCCCGAGGCCCGCGGGCACTACGCCGTGCTCGCGCAGCGCGCCGTCCGGCAGCCACGGGTCGTAGACCCGGATGACCGGCGCGAACCCGGTCAGCACGGTGCGCAGCGCGCGGCCGAGGTTGCCGAAGCCGACGAGGCCGACGTCGGCGTTCCGCAGCAGGATGGCGTCGCCGTTGCCGTCGGCGACGTACCGTTCCCGCCCGGCGCGGAAGGCCCGGTCCTCCCTGCTGATCCCGCGTGCCAGGTCCAGGGCCAGGCCGAGGGAGTACTCGGCGACCGCCTGGGCGTACGCCGGGCCGCAGCCGAGGACGTGGACGCCCTGCTCGTAACAGGTCTCGTAGTCGACGTTGGGGTAGAAGTTCCCCTCCACGTTGAGCAGCGCGCGCAGCCGGGGGGCGCGGGCGAGCCGTTCGCGGGGCAGGTCGGGCTGCCCGACGATCGCGAAGGCGTCGGGCAGCGCCCGGTCGAACGCCTCCGGGGAGTCGTCCGCTTCGAGGTCCACCACGGTGAACCGCTCGTGCAGGGCCCTGAACGCCGCCTCGGTGAAGATCCGGCGGGACCCGTGGGGGGCGGGCTTCAGGATGACGACGGGTCTTCCAGGGTCATCCGTCATGGACGTCGGCCGTTCGCCGGAGGACGACCACGGGGATCGTCCGGTGGGCCTTCTCCTGGTATCCGGTGTAGACGGGGAAGACCGAAACCATCATCGTCCACAGTTCGGCCCTCTCCTCGCCGTCGGTCGCGCGGGCCTGGGCGGTGAACTTGTCCGCGCCGACCTGGACGTCGACCTCGGGGTTCGCCAGCAGGTTGAGGTACCAGGCGGGGTGCTGGTCGGAGCCACCGTTCGAGGCCACGACCACGTGGTCGTCGCCGTGCCGCCCGTAGATCAACGCGGTGCGGCGCAGCTTTCCCGACTTCCGCCCCCGGGTGGTGATCAGCAGCGTGTCGTACCCGTTGTTGCGGGCGCCGTCCCGCCCGTCGGACTCGACATAGCGCCTGACATGCTTGGCCACCCACTCCGTGGGACTGTCCACGATCTCGTCCGGCTCTGGCGTTGCCAACGGTCCTCCAGGTGATCATCGGATGCCGCCCACGGTACCCGCGCCCGCGCCGTCACCGTCAAGCCGGGACCGGTACCACGGGGAGCCGCGTGACGGTGCCGTCCTCGCCGGGGGCGGAACGGTCGCGGAGAATCGAAGATAGGGGTTTGCCGGAATTGGTGGGGGTGAGGTGTCGAGAGCGGGGACGGTGTTCCGACCTGTGCTCAGAGGGGCCCGATCGGGGCCGCCACCGATGTGAGGAACTGCCGTGGAATACATGGTGTTGATCTACGCGAATCTTCAGAACTGGGGGCATCCCACCTTCCTGCGCACGCCCCAGGCGCTGGCGATGTCGCAGGACGAGCGCGACGACATGAGCGCGGGGTTCGAGGCGCTGATGAAGGAGATCTCCGAGTCCGGCGAGCTGATCGGGGGCGCGCCCCTGGCCGACCCGGCGAGCGCCACGACCGTCCGGGTGCGCGACGGCGGGACGGTGGCCACCGACGGGCCTTACGTCGAGGCCAAGGAGCAGTTCGCCGGGTACTTCCTGCTCGACTGCGCGAGCCCCGAGCGCGCCATGGAGATCGCGGCGCGCTTCCCCGACGCCCGGTTCGCGGCCGTGGAAGTGCGCCCGGTCATGGGTACGTCCCGCGCGGACCACGCCCGATGAGCACCGCCACCGCCACCGCCGTCGGCGGGGACGTGCGGCCGTTCCGTGTCGAGGTGGCCGACGGCGAGCTGGCCGAGCTGCGCGACCGGCTGGCCCGGGTCCGCTGGGCGCCGGAGCCGGCGGACGGCGCGGGCGGGTACGGCGTCTCCGGCGCCGAGGTGCGTGCGCTGGTCGAGCACTGGCGGGACCGGTACGACTGGCGCGCGTGGGAGGCCAGGCTCAACGAACACCCGCAGTTCACGACCACGGTCGACGGCACCAACGTGCACTTCCTGCACGTGCGCTCCCCCGAGCCGGGCGCGCTTCCGCTGGTGCTCAGCCACGGCTGGCCGGGCTCGGTCGCCGAGTTCCTCGACGTGATCGGGCCGTTGAGCGACCCGCGCCGGCACGGACTGGACCCCGCGATCGCCTTCGACCTGGTGGTGCCCTCGCTGCCGGGGTTCGGCTGGTCGGGGCCGACCCCCGACACCGGCTGGGGCCCGCGCCGGATCGCCCGTGCGTGGGCGAGCCTGATGCGGCGCCTGGGCTACCGGCGCTACGGCGCGGCCGGCAACGACTGGGGCTCCTACATCTCCCCCGAACTCGGGCGGATCGCACCGGACGAGGTCGTCGGCGTGCACGTGACGCAGCTCTTCTCGCTCCCGGACGGGGAGTCGGCGTACTTCCCGCCGACCGCGAGCCCTCTGGACCGGGCCGAGCTGACGCCCGGCGACCGCGCCCTCATCGAGGGACTGCGCCACTTCCAGCGGAACATGGGCGCCTACCACCACGTCCACGCGCAGCAGCCGCAGACCCTCGCGCACGCGCTGTGCGACTCGCCCGCCGGCCTGCTCGCCTGGAACAGCCAGGTGATGCGCGGCCTCGATCCCGACGTCCTGCTCACCCATGTCTCGATCCACTGGCTGACGGGCACGGCCGGGTCGGCGCCGCGGATCTACGCCGAGCAGGAGCGGCAGGAACCCCCCGAAGGTCCCACCACGGTCCCGCTCGGCCTCGCGCAGTTCCCGTTCGACACGCGGCCGATCCGGGCGGACGCCGAGCGCGACCACGCCAACATCGTGTCCTGGAACACCTACGACCGGGGCGGCCACTACGCCGCGCACCAGGCGCCCGACCTGCTGGTGGGTGACATCCGCGGCTTCTTCGCGGCGCTGCGCGGCTGACCTCGCGCCGGTCGTACCGGCCGAAAGTATGATCACGGCTCCTGCCTTCGTCCGATGTGGGGCGCCGGGCCGGGCCCGGAGGATGTGCGCATGTCACGATCACATCCGATGCCGGAAAACCAGGGCCGGACCTCCTTCGGCCGGGGGCGGCGGAACCCGGTCCTGCGCGGCGGCCTGACCGCGGTCGCCGGGCTGCTCGCCCTCGTCGCCGCCGCCCTCCCCTCGTCCGCCGCCGCGGGCCCACCGCCCCCGGCCACCCCCGCCGGGCTCGCGGCCACGCCTGCCGGGCTCGCGACCACGCCCGCCGGTCGCGTCGCCACGCCGAGGCTGCCCGCGCCGACCGGGCCCCATCCGGTGGGGACCACGTCCCTGTACCTCAAGGACACCTCACGGCCCGACCCCTGGGTCCCCGAGGTGAAGGCGCGGGAGCTCATGGTCACCCTGTGGTACCCGGCGACGTCACCGGGCGGTCGGCGGGCGCGGTACATGACGCCGAAGGAGTCGGAGCTCCTCCTGAAGGGCACGGGGGTGACCGGCGTGCCGGTCGACATCCTGAGCAGGACGCGGACCAACGCCACCGTCGGCGCCAGACCGGACGGGCGGCGGCACACCCTGCCGCTCGTGGTGCTCTCTCCCGGTTTCACCTGGCCTGCCGGGTCGCTCACGTCCGTGGCCGAGGAACTGGCCAGCAGAGGGTACGCGGTGGCCGGGATCGACCACACGTACGAGAGCTTCGCCACGACCTTCCCCGACGGGCGGGTCACCACCTGCGCCGCGTGCGAGATCGAGTCCGGCGGGGACTTCGGCGAGCAGGTGGTGAAGAGCCGCGCGGCCGACGTGTCCTTCGTCCTGGACGAGCTGACCGGGCCGCACCCGAAGTGGCGGTTCGGCTCGCTCATCGATCCGGCCCAGATCGCGATGGCGGGCAGCTCACTCGGTGGCGCGAGCACCGTCGAGGTCCTGCTGACGAACCCCCGGGTGCGCGCCGGGGTCAACCTGGACGGCACCATGTTCGCCACGATCCCGCCGGGAGGCCTGTCGCGGCCGTTCATGTTCATGGGCCAGCCGGCGCACCGTACCGGAGGCGACGACCCCACGTGGGACCGCGACTGGAACCTGCTGACCGGGTGGAAGCGCTGGCTCGTGGTGACCGGGTCGGTGCACGCGTCCTTCACCGACTACGACATGCTCGGCCGGCAGATCGGCGTCGACCTCGGTGGCGAGCTCCCGGGCACCCGTTCCGTGGAGATCACCCGCAGGTATGTCCGCGCCTTCTTCGACCTGCACCTGCGCGAGAAGCCGCAACCCCTGCTGGAGGGACCGTCGGCGCGTTACCCCGAGGTCACGTTCTGCGCCCCGGAGACCGGCACCTGCTCATAGCGCTGGTCAGATTTAACGGGATAAGGGCGAATAATCCCGAAATGTCGGCGTGATGATCTGAGTACGCGGCTGAAACGATCTCTGCTTATCGTCTCGCCTGGCGTTCCGGGTGCCGCCGGGCCGTGGCCCTCGGTGCCCGGTTCGCGTGCGACAACCACGGCAGAGACGAGGTACGTACGTGGGACGACACGAGGACGCGGGCGAGACCGGGCAGACCGTCGAGGACGGCGGCCGGCCCACGCTGAGCCGCCGGTTCCTGATCGGCGGCGCCGGCGCGGCGGCCGCGGGCACGGCACTGGGCGTGACCCTGGGCGGCGGGGTCGCGTCGGCGCGGGTCACGACGAAGGGGCCGGAGGCCAAGGGGCCCGGTCAGGGCAGGGACATCTCGGACGCCACGTCGCTGCCCTCGGTGCGGGACATCCCGCGCCGGTCGCGGCTGGTCGACCACGAGATCCTGGAGCTGGCGGCGCTGCTGCGGGCGGGCAGGGTGTCGAGCGTCGAGCTGACCCGGGCCTATCTGGACCGCATCGCCGCGTTCAACGGCCCCTTCGAGACCTACGGGAACAACGGGCTCTACAACGCGTTCGTCCGCCTGGACGAGGCCGGCGCGCTCGCCGCCGCCAAGGCCGCCGACAAGCGCATCTCGGCGTGCCGGCGCGGCGGCGGACCGGTGCCGCTGCTGTGCGGCATCCCCATGGGGATCAAGGACTCCGTCGGGATCAAGGGGCTCACCGCGCAGAACGGCTCGGCCGCGTTCGCCGGGAACCTCGCGCTCCAGGACGCCGTCGTGGTCGCCCGGCTGCGGGCGGCGGGCGTGGTCCTGCTCGGCAGCACGATCTGCTCGGCCTTCTCCGGCTCCATCACCGGCACCTTCGCCGGCAACGCCTGGAACACCGCGTACGTCCCCGGCGGGTCCAGCCAGGGTTCCGGTGTCGCGCCGGTGGCCCGGCTGGCGGCGGCCTGCATCGGCGAGGAGACCGGCGGCAGCATCATCATGCCCTCGGCCGCCAACGGTGCCACCGGCATCAAGCCCTCCCTCGGCACCGTCTCGATCGCCGGCGTCATGCCGCTGTCCCCCGGCTACGACGTGCTCGGGCCGCTGAGCCGCAGCGCCCGCGACTCGGCGCTGATCCTCGCCACCATCCTCGGCCCCGACCCGGTCAACGACCCGCAGACGCTCTCGGCGCCGGACCCCTTCCCCGCGATCCCCCTCACCCCGCGCCGGGGGCGCAGGCCGCTCCAGGGCATGACCATCGGCATCCCGCAGACCGACTGGATGAACGCCGGCGGGTCGATCAAGGTCGGCGTCAGCCCGCAGTCCACCTACGGCGCGGCCCACCTCGCCGCTTTCAACCGGCTGACCGGACAGCTGCAGAGCCTCGGTGCCCGGGTCGTCCAGTTCCCCGGCCTGGACATGACCGACCCGTCCCAGAACCCGTACTTCGCCTCCGCCGACGTGCTGGCCACCGTGGACGGCTCGCCGGTGTCGCCGTCCGCCGCGGTCGTCAACTCCAACCGGTACGAGGTGCGCTTCGCCTCGGCCGTCGCCGACTTCTGCGCGGGCGGCATCCCGTCGGCCGCCGCGGTGGCCACGCTGACCGGCCAGTACGGCCGCCGGGCCCCCGGCGAGGCGGCCGCGAGCTTCGCCGCCGCCGACCGGTTCAACGGCGGCATCTCCGGCGCCGTGCGGTACGAGGGCGAGCAGCGGCGCCGGCGGCTGATCGGCAACTACGCCACGGCGCTGCGCGACCACGGGGTGGACTTCATGCTCGTCATGTCGATCGGCGACGTCATCGGCCAGCGGTCCGGCGGGGCGGGCTTCCCGGTCTTCCGCGCCTACTACCAGGTGCCGAACGCGCTCGGCTGGCCGATGGTCAGCTTCCCGATCGGGTACGCGCAGGGGCTCGCGGTGTCGGCCCAGTTCTGGGGTCCCCGCTTCGCCGAGGCCGACATCACCCAGGCGATGATCGACTACCAGGCCGCCTTCCCCGAGTACCACAACGCGGTGCCGCCGGATCCCGCCCCACCGGCGACCGCGCGGGCCCTGCCGTCCTTCCCCGACGACGGCCCGAGCAACGACCCCCTCATCGGCGAGGCCGAGGTAAGGGCGGCACTGCGATGAGCCTCGGCACCCCTGCGCGGTTCCTCACCGTCGCCTACGGCACCCCGATCGACATCGGCCTGCTCCCACCGGCTCCGGACGAGGGGGACGGCCGGCTGCTGACCGTCGGATGGCAGGCGCGGCTCGGGGCCTCCTTCCTGCCCTACGACCCCGAGGACGAGGAGATCGGGCCCCGGCTATGACAGGCTGTCCAGCCACGCGCGGTGCAGCCCGGCGTAGTGGCCGGCCTCGGTGATGAGCCGGTCCGGGGGGCCGTCCTCGACGACGCGGCCGGCGTCCATGACCAGCACCCGTTCGGCGATCTCGACCGTGGACAGGCGGTGGGCGATGATCAGGGCGGTCCGGCCGGTGAGCACGGTGCGCAGGGCCCGCTGGACGAGCCGTTCGCTGGGCACGTCGAGGCTGGACGTCGCCTCGTCCAGGATCACCAGCGCCGGGTCGGCGAGGAAGACCCGCGCGAACGCCACGAGCTGCCGCTGACCGGCCGACATGCGGCCGCCGCGCTTGCCGACCTCGGTCTGGTACCCGTCCGGCAGTCCCGCGACGAAGTCGTGGGCGCCGATCGCCCGGGCCGCCTCCTCGATCTCGGCCGGGGTGGCGTCCGGGCGGCCGAACCTGATGTTGTCCGCCACGGTGCCGGTGAACAGGAAGTTCTCCTGCGTCACCGTCACCACGGCCCGGCGCAGCGTGGCCTCGTCGAGGTCGCGCAGGTCGACGCCGTCGAGCAGGACGCGGCCCGCCGTCGGGTCGTAGAAACGGGCGATCAGCTTCGCCACCGTCGTCTTGCCCGCGCCGGTCGCGCCGACCAGCGCCACGATCTGCCCGGAGGGGATCTCCAGATGCAGCCGGGGCAGGATCGGCACACCGTCGATGTAGGAGAACTCGGCCCCCTCGAACCGCACCGCGCCGCGCGGGCGGGGCAGCGGCACCGGATGGTCGGGCTCGGCCACCTCGGGTCGCTCCTCCAGCACCCCGGAGAGGTTCGAGAGCGCCGCCCCGGCCGACTGGAGCGTGTTGTAGAACTGGGAGATCTCCTGCATCGGCTCGTAGAACTGCCGCAGGTACAGCAGGAACGCGGCGAGCACCCCCACCGTGACCGCGTGGTGGAGTGCGAGCAGGCCGCCGTACAGCAGGACGACCGCGACGGTGAGGTTGCCGATCAGCTTGATGCCCGGCATGAACACCGCGACCAGGTGCATGCCGCGCGCGCTGGCGTCACGGTAGCCGGTGTTGAGCTCCTGGAAGATCTCCTGGTTGCGCGGCTCCCTGCGGAACGCCTGGACCGCCCGGATGCCGGTCATCGACTCCACGAAGTGGACGATGACCAGCGCCACCGCCTCACGAGTCCGGCGGTACACCACGCTCGACTCGCGCCGGAACCACCGGGTGAACAGCAACAGGATCGGCAGCGGTACCAGCGCGACCGCGCCGAGCGGAAGGTCGAGCACCAGGAGCAGGACCGCGGTGCCGAACATGGTCAGGACGGCGGTCACGATGCTGTCGAAGCCCGACTGCAGCATCTCGGCGATCGCGTCGATGTCGGAGGTGAGCCGGGCGATGACCCGCCCCGAGGTGTACCGCTCGTGGAACGCCAGCGACAGCCGCTGGAAGTGGTCGAAGACGCGGCGGCGCAGCTCCAGCAGGACGTCCTGCCCGATCCGCCCGGAGATCTGGAGGAACGCCTGCCGGGTGAACGCCTGGGTCAGCGCGGCGACCAGGATCGCCGCGACGGTCGCGAGCAGCGTCCCGGTGCCCTCGTGCCGCAGCATCGGCGGGATGCCGGAGTCGATGCCGACCTTCACCAGGTACGGGATCGCGAGCGCGGCCGCGTTCGAGACCACGATGACCGCGATCAGCAGGGTGATGGCCCGGCGGTGCGGGCGCAGCAGGTCGCCGAGCAGCCTGCGGGACCGGGCCCGCAGCAGCAGTGACACCTTGTCCGGCAGCTCGTCTTGCTTCTCGGCGGCGACGCCGCGCCAGCGCCCCGGTTCGGTGGCCGCGCCCGCCCGCGCGCCGTCTTTCGCTTCGGTGGCCGTGCCGCTCATCGCAGCGCCTCCTCGTGGTCGAAGTCGGCGTCCTGGGCCAGGAGCTCCCGGTACTCGGGGACCTGGGACAGCAGCTCCTGATGCAGGCCGAGGTGGGTGATGGTGCCGTCGCGGAGCAGCGCGACCTTGTCGGCGAGCAGCACCGTGGACGCGCGATGCGCCACGACCAGGCCGGTCGCGTCGGCGAGCACCCCGCGCAACGCCTGCTCGACCAGGGCCTCGGTCTCCACGTCGAGCGCCGAGAGGGTGTCGTCCAGCACGAGGATCCTGGGCTTGACGAGCACCGCGCGGGCCAGGGCGAGCCGCTGCCGCTGGCCGCCGGACAGCGACATGCCCTGCTCGCCGATACGCGTGTCGAGCCCCCACGGAAGGTCGTAGGCGAAGGTGGCCTGCACGGTCTCTAACGCCTCGCGTAGTTCCTCCTCGGTCACCGTGTCCCGCCCCAGCGTGAGGTTCTCCCGCACGCTCATCGAGAACAGCGTCGGCTCCTCGAAGGCGGTCGCGACCATGGACCGCAACGCCGGCAGCGAAAGGTCGCGGATGTCCCGCCCGTCGATCGTGACCCGGCCCGAGGTCACGTCGAGCAGCCTCGGCACCAGCGCGGTCAGCGTCGTCTTGCCCGAACCGGTGGCCCCGACGATCGCGACCGTCTCGCCCGGCCGCACGTCCAGCCAGACGTCCCGCAGCACCGGCCGGTCGGCGCCGGGGAACCGGAAACCGACACCCTCGAACCGCAGGTGCCCGCGCGGCCGGTCGATCACCTCGGTGCCGCCGACGATGTCCGGCTCGGTGTCGAGCACCTCCATGACCCGGTCGGCGGAGGTCATCGCCTCCTGCGCCATCGCCAGGATGTACCCGAGCGACGCGATCGGCCACACGAGCTGGAGCATCAGCGTGATGAACGCCACCAGGGTGCCGAGCGTCAGCGTCCCCGCGCCGACCGCCAGCGCGCCGAGCAGCAGCACCATGGCCAGGGTGACGTTCGGGATCACCTCCAGGAAGGTGAAGAAACGGGACGCCAGCCGCACCTTGTCCATCGAGACCCGGTGGATGTCACGCGCGGCGGTGTCGAACTCGGCGAACACGTGCGGCCTGCGCCCGAACGCCTTGACCGTGCGGATCCCGAGCGCCGCCTCCTCGACGTAGGTGGCGATGTCGCCCTGCATGTCCTGCACCTGGCGGGAGACGCGGCGGTACCTCTTCTCGAACCGCAGCGACACGGCGAAAATGGGCACCGCGGCCGCCACGATGAGCAGACCGAGCGGCCAGTACATCCGCAGCAGAAGCACGGTCACCGCGACCAGCTGCACCAGGTTCATGACGAGGAACAGCAGGCCGAAGCCCGAGAACCGCCGGATGGTGGACAGGTCGGTCGTCGCGCGGGACAGCAGCTGGCCCGACTGCCAGTCGCCGTGGAAGCTCATCGGCAGCCGCTGCAGGTGCCGGTACAGGTCATCGCGGATCGCCGTCTCCAGCCCGAGCACCGCCTTGGTCTGCGTCCACCGGCGTACGAACGTCAGGAACGCCTCGACGGCGCCGAGGGCCAGCGCGAGCAGTCCGAGGGGGAGGAGGGCGTCGCCGTGCCCCTGGCCGACCGGGCCATCGATGATCTCCTTGCCCACCAGCGGGATGGCGACGCTGGTGGCGAGGCCCGTCATGGTGGCGAGCCAGATGAGGACCAGGCGCAGGATGTAGGGACGGAGGTAGGGCGTGAGCCGGCGCAGTGACCGGGCTCTCCCGCTACGGGGCGTTTCTAGGGAACCAGGGGCATGATCGGCATCTTTTCCGTCGGAAGGCATGGAACAGGGCACTCCTTACGAGACGGCGCGGGTCGGCGCGGTGGGCGGGGCGATCGCGCTGACGGGTCGCGCGGAACGGTGACACGCGAGAAGCGACAACCGCGGGCGTTGCCCATACGCTCCAAGGCCGTCGCTCCCCGATCAACCGATTTTGCGCCGCACCCGATACCCCACGCCCCGGCAGACGGCCCCGATTCGGCATACCCACAGCGCCGCCATGGTCCACCTGACCGACCTGGGCGAGACGAACGGAACGCCCCTTACCTATTGGCCTTATGTCCTGCTGGGTGTGCGGGCCTGCTTTGGCTGGGTCGGTGGGCTTCGGCGATTGGTCTCGTGTCCTGCTGGGTGTGCGGGTTTGTTTTGGTTGGGTCGGTGGGCTTGTCGGTGCCTCCCACCCGGCGCCGGGTTGGGTGGGCCTGCGCTTGTTGCCCACCCGAACCCGTGACCTGCTGGGGCGGGTCACCAGCGTCCGGCGGGGACGTTGCCTGCTCCCGCCGGCACGGGGTGGGTCTGTGTGTCGCCCTTTCTGCGGGGCACTTTGGTGGTGTCGATTGGTCTCGTGTCCTGCTGGGTGAACCGCGCCGGGATTGATGGAGACTTCATCGGTTGGAAAGGATGGAGTCCATGTCAGGTCGATCCAGTTCCCCTCACCCTGCCCAGCGTCGCTATCCACCGGAGCTGAAGGAACGGGGGGTGCGG